>DASQCF010000013.1:0-59779 GCA_035634815.1 Solirubrobacterales bacterium
ACGTCCCCTTCGCGATCGCCGACGCGACGGCACTGACCGAGGCCGGCTACGTCGGCGAGGACGTCGAGAACATCCTCCTGAAGCTGATCCAGGCCGCCGACTACGACGTCAAAAAGGCTGAAACGGGAATCATCTACATCGACGAGATCGACAAGATCGCGCGCAAAGCCGACAACCCGTCGATCACCCGTGACGTCTCCGGCGAAGGCGTGCAGCAGGCGCTGCTGAAGATCCTCGAGGGGACGACCGCCTCGGTGCCGCCGCAGGGCGGGCGCAAGCACCCCCACCAGGAGTTCCTGACGATCGACACCACCAACATCCTCTTCGTCTGCGGCGGCTCCTTCGCCGAGCTCGACAAGGTGATCGAGCGGCGCGTCGGCGATCGCGGCGTCGGCTTCGGCGCCGCGATCTCCTCGCGCGAGAAGAAGGACGCCGGCGAGTGGTTCGAGCAGGTGCTGCCCGAGGACTTGATCGAATACGGCCTGATCCCCGAGTTCATCGGCCGCCTGCCGGTGATCACCGCGATCCACCAGCTCAGCCGCGACGACCTCTGCACGATCCTGACCGAGCCCCGCCACGCGCTCACCCGCCAGTTCCAGCGCTTCTTCGAGTTCGACGACATCGAGCTGGTCTTCGCCGAGGACAGCCTCGAGGCGATCGCTGACAAGGCGCTGGAGCGCGAGACGGGAGCCCGCGGCCTGCGCTCGATCCTCGAGGAGACCCTGCTCGACGTCCAGTTCGAGCTGCCCTCGCGCCGCGACGTCACCAAGTGCGTCGTCACCAGGGAGACGATCACCGAGGGCCGCCGCCCAACGCTCGTCACCGAGGCGGTCCAGCAGGACATCGGGCCGGCTGACCCAGGGCTGAACGAAGAAACGGCCTAGAAGCTGGTTGGTGGGGAGGTGCGGGGCACCCCTCCCGGGAGCACCTCCGCTGAGAGGAGCGGGGATCGGCTGGGCCCCGGACCTGACTGGCTCAGCTCCATGCTGAGTACCCGGGAGGGGTGCCCCGCACCTCCCTGATCCGCGCCTCCTTCGCCGAAGCCGCAAAATCACGTCTATACGACAGCTTTTTGCGGTTTCGGCAGCGAGCTGCTGGCGGGGAGGATTGCTTTAGGGGCTGCATGATCACCGGTAGCGACCGGGTTTGATAGGGACCGGGCTCGTCGCCGTATCCGCACATCGGCGGCAGGACGCACGTGCGCCCGCCGCCCCATCTCCTACCTTTCGGTCATGACCGAGCTACTGGACGGTGACCGGATACAGGCGAGCGCGACGCGCTTCCTGATTGACGGCGGGGAAGAGGACGCCGCTAGCGTCCTCCTGGCCTGTCGCGTTGAGGTCTGGACCTCCGGAGACAGCTGGTTCGTCGGTGACGAGGTCCATGAGGCGGTCCATGTAGAGCTCACTGGCCCGCGTGCCGCCTACGATGCGCTGAACCGGGAGACCCTCCTGGACCAGCACGACGACTACTTTGGCGTCCCGCGCTCGATGAGGGAAGACCCCGAGCGCCGCCCGACCATGGTGGAGGAAGCGATTAAGCCCGAACTCCCGCCGATCGTCAAGCCCGCGGTTGAGGCCGCCCTGGGGGCCGTGCTGCCGGGCGGCTACTACGTCAAGCACTTGACCGTGAAGGCCGAGATGGTGGACATAGACGCCGACTGGCGGGAGGAGCTGCTGGAGATTGCCCGCGGCCGCGGCGTCACCAACCAGGGTGTCGCCATCCGGGACGCACCGCTCTACGCCTGGAAGAACCTCAGGTTCCGGTCCAAGACGGAGATGAAGATGGCGCAGGCGCTCGACCGCGCCGAGGTTCTGTTCTGGCCGAACTGCATGGCGCGGCTCGGGCTCGCTGAAGACAAGCGGGGGAACCGGGAGGCCGACTTCCTCGTCTGCGATGGCGGGCGCTTCGGCATCCTCGAAGTGGACGGTGAGGCTTTCCACCCGCCGAGCCGGGCGGCCGAGGACCAGGATCGTTCCCGCGTCTTCAAAAAGCACGGCGTCCGCGTGGTAGAGCACTACGGCGCGGAACGTTGCTGGGCAGACGCCGACAACGTAGTGTCCGAGTTCTTGTCGCTCCTTCGCGGTTAGCGCCCGCTGCAAGTTCCGAACCGGCTTGCCCGGCCGGCGGAGGCCCTCCCTCGGGACTCACCCCACCGGCACCCGCTTAAGGGCCAGCGCTTATCTAGACTCGCCGCCGTGGACGAGGCGCGGCGCAAAAAGCTCGAGGAGACGACTCGTTATGACCCCTCGGAGGTAGAGGGGCGGATCTTTGCCGAGTGGATGGACGGGGGTTATTTCCACCCCGCGGCGGAGGGCGACTCGGAGGGAAATTTTTCGGTGGCGATCCCGCCGCCGAACGTGACCGGGGCGCTGCACATGGGGCACGCGCTGAACGGGTCGATGCAGGACGCGCTGGTGCGGCTGAACCGGATGCGCGGCAAGAACACGCTCTGGATCCTCGGCACCGACCACGCCGGGATCGCCACCCAGGCCGTGGTCGAGAAAGAGCTGCGCAAAGAAGGCAAGAGCCGCCACGACCTCGGCCGCGAGGCCTTCGTCGAACGGGTCTGGGAGTGGAAAGCGGAGTACGGCTCGCGAATCGTCGAGCAGTACAAGCGGCTCGGCGCCTCCTGCGACTACGAGCGCGAGCGCTTCACCCTCGACGAGGGCTACGTCAAGGCCGTCTACCGGGTCTTCAAGCAGCTCTTCGACAAGGGCTACATCTACCGCGACAACTACATGGTCAACTGGGACCCCGGCTCCCGCTCGGCGATCTCCGATCTGGAGGTCGAGAACCGCGAGGTCGAGGACGCCCTCTTCTCGATCGACTACCCGGTCGAGGACTCCGACCAGGTGCTGACCGTCGCCACCGTCCGCCCGGAGACGATGCTCGCCGACACCGCGGTCGCCGTGAACCCCGGCGACGAGCGCTACGCCGATCTCGTCGGCCAGCACGTGATCCTGCCTCTGGTCGGCCGCCGGATCCCGATCATCGCCGACGAGCACGTCGACGTCGAGTTCGGCACCGGCGCCCTGAAGATCACCCCCGGCCACGACCCCAACGACTTCGAGATCGGCCGCCAGCACGGCCTGCAGGAGATCGGCGTCATCGGCCCCGACGGGCGGATGACCTCCGACGCGGGCGAGTTCGCCGGAATGACCGCCGCCGAGGCCCAGGAGGCGGTCGTCGAGGCGCTGCGCGCCGAGGGCCGCCTGCGCGCCGAGGAGCCCTACGTCCACTCGGTCCCCTTCTCGCACCGCTCCGGCGAGCGGATCGAGCCCCTGATCTCGCTGCAGTGGTTCTGCCGCATGGACGAGCTGGCGCGGCCGGCGATCGAGGTCGTCGAACGCGACGAGGTTCGCATCACCCCGGGGCAGTGGAAGCGGGTCTACCTCGACTGGATGGAGGAGATCCGCCCCTGGTGCATCTCCCGCCAGCTCTGGTGGGGGCACCGGATCCCGGTCTGGTACTGCGATGCCTGCCAGGAGACGATCGTCGCCGAGGCCGAGCCCGAGCGCTGCGGCTCCTGCGGCGGCGAGCTGCGCCAGGAGGAGGACGTGCTGGACACCTGGTTCAGCTCGGCGATCTGGCCCTTCGCGACCCTCGGCTGGCCCGACGACACGCCCGAGCTGCGCGCCTTCTACCCGACCAGCTTCCTGACCACGGCGCGGGAGATCCTCTTCCTCTGGGTGGCGCGGATGATCATGACCGGACTCGAGTTCCCCGGCGCGATCCCGTTCCGCGACGTCTACGTCCACTCGGTTATCCAGGCCCGCGACGGGCGGCGGATGTCGAAGAGCCTGGGGACGGGGATCGACCCGCTGGAGGAAATCGACGTCCACGGCGCCGACGCGCTGCGCTTCGGGCTGCTGGCGATGTCCTCGACCCAGGATGTCCGCTTCTCCGACGCCAAGGTCCAGCAAGGCCGCGACCTTGCCAACAAGCTCTGGAACGCCAGCCGCCTGATCCTGCTCAACGCCGCCGAGGTCGAGCCGGCGCCGCGGCCCACCTGCGTCGAGGACCGTTGGATCCTCTCGCGGCTGGAGCGGACGATCGCCTCGGTGACCGAGAAGCTCGAGACCTACGACTTCGCCCACGCCGTCCAGGAGGCCTACTCCTTTTTCTGGCGCGACCTCTGCGACTGGTACCTGGAGATCGTCAAGCCGCGCCTCTACGACGGCGAGGAGGAGGTCTCGGCGACGCTGCTCTACGCGCTGGAGCGGGTGCTGGGGCTGTTGCACCCGACGATGCCGTTCGTCACCGAGGAGGTCTGGAGCTTCCACCCGGCGCACCGCGGGCACCTCGCCGTCCACGCCTTTCCGACCGCCGACGAGTCCCTGGTCGACCCCGCCGCCGAGGAGGACGTCGAGGGCGGGATCCGGCTGACCCAGCGCCTGCGCGCCTGGCGCGACCTCGCCGGGGTGCCGGCCGCCGCGACCCTGCCGGCCGTGATCGACGGGGTCGAGCCTCCGGGCTTCGTCGCCCGCCTCTCGCGCTTCGAGTTCGACGGCGTCGGCGCCGAGCCGGTCGCCTCGATCGGCCCGGTGCGGGTCCTCGACTCCGACCAGCTCGACGCCGCCGCGGTCGCCGAGCGCCTCGAGAGGCGGCGCGAGGAGCTGCGGGCCGAGGTCGAGCGCGGCGAGCGCAAACTCGGCAACGAGGGCTTCGTCGCCAAGGCGCCGGCCGAGGTCGTCGAGGAGGAGCGGGGGAAGCTGGAGCGCTACCGCAACGAACTCGCCGAGCTGAGCTGATCGAGCCCGACGCGTACCTGGACTCGCTGGAACCGGTCGGCTGGCGGCTCGGCCTGGAGCGGATGCGGAAGCTGACGACGGCGCTCGGCCTGCCCCAGCACCGCTTCGCCTCGGTCCACGTCGTCGGCACCAACGGCAAGTCCTCGGTCACCCGGATGACCGCGGCGCTGCTGGAGGCGCACGGCCTGCGGGCCGGCGCCTGCGTCTCCCCCCACACCGAGCGTTGGTCGCAGCGGACGCTGGTCGGTGGCGCCGAGATCGACGCCGACTCCTGGGCGGCGGCGGTCGAACAGGTGGCGAAGGCCGCCGAGGGCGTCGACCGCAGCCTCGACGAGGGCGACGCGGTGACGCAGTTCGAGGCGGCGACGGCGGCGAGTTTCGTCGCGCTGGCCAGCGCCAGGGTCGAGGTGGCGGTGGTGGAGGCCGGCCTGGGAGGGCGGCTGGACGCGACCAACACGATCCCCTCGAAGGTCACCGTGCTCACCTCGATCGGCCTCGACCACACCGAGTGGCTGGGGGAGACCGAGCTGGAGATCGCGGCGGAGAAGCTGGCGGTGTTGCGTGACCAGACGACGCTCGTGCTGGGCGAGGTCTCCGACGGGGTGGAGCGGCTCGCCGAAGAAACCGCCCGCGAGCGCGGCGCGAGGCTGGTCCGGGCCGCCGCCGACCCGGGACCGGAGGTGCGGCTGCGGGCCGTGGGGGATTTTCAGCGCCGGAACTTCGCGATCGCCTGCGCCGCCGCCGAAGCGTTCCTCGAGCGCCGGCTCGACGCCGGGCGAGTCCTGGAGGTGGCGGGGACGGTCACCGTCCCGGGCCGCCTCGAGCGGATCGCCGAGCACCCTCCGATCTTCGTCGACGCCGCCCACAACGCCGACGGCGCGGCGGCGCTGGCGCGGTCGCTGCCCGACCTCGCCGCCGAACGCCCGGTCGTCGCCTGCCTGGCGATCCTCGCCGACAAGGACGCGGGGGGGATGATCGCGGCCCTGGCGCCGGTCCTCGACCGGGCTATCTGCACCGAGCTCCCCGCGGCGGCCCTGGAAGGCCACGGGCGCCCCGGCGCGCGCTCCCGGCTCGCCCCCGAGCTGGCCCTGCTTTGCGACGCGGCCGGGCTTCCGTCCGAAGTGGTTTCCGACTTCGGCGCGGCGCTCCAGCGCGCCGCCGGGATCGCCGCCTCCACGGCGACGCCGGGGGTGGTCCTGGTGACCGGTTCCCACTATGCAATCGGCCCCGCACGGGCGCTGATCGTGCCCTGACTGTGCGAGGATTCGGGCATGGATCGTCCCCGCAGCGCCGGTGCCGAACTGCTCTCGATGATGGGGCTGGTAGCCGCCGTCGTCGCGATCGTGATCCTCGTCTTCTTCGGGGTCGGCTACCTGTTCGGAAGGCTGTTTCTCTAGAAACAGGGTTGGCGTCGGCCACGGCGAAGTAGACTGCCGCCCCTCAGCGCGCCCCGTATTACCCAATCTTTCTTATGCCCCTAGCGATCTTCGGCATCACCAACGACGGCCTCAATCTGGTCGCCACCCTCTTCCTGCTGATGCTGGTCGTCCTCTGGCTGGCGCTGATCGTCTACACCTACCTCGACGCGCGTCGCCGCATCTCCGACCCCTTCCTGGTGGCCTGCGCGACGGTCGCCTCCTTCTTCCCCTTCATCGGCACCGCCGTCTACGCGATCGTGCGCCCGCCGGAGTACCTGGAGGACGCCCACGAGCGCGAGTTGGAGATCAAAGCGGCCGAGCTGCGGGTGCGGCAGCTACGCGACCAGAGCTGCCCGAACTGCGAGTACCCGGTCGAGCGCAACTACCTGCGCTGCCCGAACTGCCAGCGCCGGCTGAAGGACCCCTGCCCGACTTGCAACAAGCCGGTCGACCCGCGCTGGGGCCTCTGCCCGTACTGCGAGACCAATCTCGGCGGCGGTGGAGAGAGACCGCGCCGCAAACGTAGGGACCCCGATGAGCGCCAGGCGCCGCCGCAGCAGCAGCAGGCGCAGCAGAAACGCCAGGCACCGCCGCGTCGCCGCAAAGCGCCGCCGGAGGCCGACCAAGGGGACTCGGTAACCAAAGAGCAAAGGAGCCCCCGCCGTGAGCCGGACCCTGATCCTCGTCAAGCCTGACGCCTTCGAACGCGCCCTGACCGGCGAGGTGATCGCCCGCTTCGAGCGCAAGGGGCTGCGGATCGCCGCCCTGAAGTCGATGCGCGCCGACGAGGCGATCGCCAACGAGCACTACGCCGAGCACACCGACAAGCCCTTTTTCGGCGAGCTCGTCTCCTTCATCACCGGCGGCACCCTGGTGGCGATGGTCCTCGAAGGGGCCGAAGCGGTGAAGGCCGCCCGCCAACTGATCGGCGCGACCAACCCGGTCGAGGCCGCCCCCGGATCGATCCGCGGCGATTTCGCCCTCGAGGTGACCTTCAACATGGTCCACGGCTCCGACTCCGACGAGTCGGCCGAGCGCGAGATCGGGATCTGGTTCCCCGAGCTCTCCTAGAGGCTCTCTGAAGGTCGTCCTCGCATCCGGGTCCCCGCAGCGGCGGGAGATCCTGCAGAAGCTGGGGGTCGAGTTCGAGGTCGTCGTTCCGGGCGTCGAGGAGCTGACCGCCGGCGACCCCGAGCTTCTCGTCGTCGAGAACGCCCGCCGCAAGGCGGCCGCGGTCGCGGGCGAGACGGTGATCGCCTGCGACACCGACGTCGTCCTCGACGGCGAGGTGCTGGGAAAGCCGGCCGACGCGGGGGAGGCGCGAGCCTACCTCGAGCGGATGAGCGGCAGGGCGCACACGGTGTTGAGCGGCCTGGTCGTGGTCGACGGCGGCGAGGTTCGATCGGGGGTGGAGGTCACCACGGTCGTGTTCAAGCATCTGAGCGAGAGCGAAAAGGATCGCTATGTGGCCTTCGGCGAGTGGGAGGGGCGCTCCGGCGGCTACGCGATCCAGACCCTCGGGTCCTCCCTGGTCGAGCGCCTCGAGGGCAGCGTCTCCAACGTGGTCGGCCTCCCGGTGGGGCTGCTGGCCGAGCTGGCCCCGGCGCTGTTCGCGCGGGGCTGAGTCAGTCCCGCGGGCCCACGATCTCGGTGGAGACGCCGATGATCCCCGCCAGATCACCCTCGCCGTCGAAATAGGGCACCTTGACAGTGAGGAAGGCTCGCTCGCGGCCACCCATCTGCACGACCTCCTCGCGATAGCTGGACACCTCGTCCCGGAGTACGCTCAGGTCGCTCTCCCGGAGTACCGCGTCGGCCTCCGGAGAGAAGATTTCCGCGTCAGTGCGGCCGGTCATCCAGCCGCGATCCACTCCCGCCATTTCATGGGCGAAGCGGTTGGCGAACAGGTAGCAACGTTCCAGGTCTTTGACGAAGATCGGTATCGGGGCGGCGTCGAGCGCCAGCGCGACCTGTGCCTGCAGGTCGCGCTCGCGGATTCGCTCGGCGGCCTCCCCTGCTCGGCGGCGCAGGGCGGCCTGGGTGGTGATCAGCAGCTGGTTGGGCAGGAACGGTTTCAGCAGGTAGCCGTAGAGGCCGAGTTCGGTCGCCCGCTCGACGACCGTCGGGTCCTGTGCCCCGGCGACGGGGATGACGGCGAGGTCGGGATGTTCGGTCAGCAGGTCCTCGACCAGGGTGAGCCCCGCCTCTCCGGGCATCTCGAGGTCGCAGAGGACGGCGTCGAAGGCATCCGACGCCAGTCTCTCCCGGGCGGCGTTGACGTCCGCCACGGCCTCGCACCGGAACCGCTCGCCGAGGACCAGTTCCACTTCCTGCAGGACCTCTGGGTCATGATCGATCGCGAGGACTGCGACATCGGGCTTCGTCATTTGCGTGGGAACCGAAATCGAGATGGATTTCTCAAGTACTTGCGGTTATCCGATGGTAAAACGAGATCCTCGCCCTGTAAAGAGCGAAATTGCGGCTCTGCGATGATCCGTCTACTGGAAGATTGCGCCGATCCGCAAAGGGCATGCAAATGGGCTTGTTCAGTCGTCTGATCCGCTTCGGCGGCCGCGACATGGCCGTCGATCTCGGCACCGCCAACACGCTCGTCTACGTTCGCGGGCGCGGCATAGTCCTCTCCGAGCCCTCGGTGGTGGCGATCGACTCCCTCAACGGCCAGGTCCACGCGGTCGGCGTTGAAGCCAAGCGGATGCTCGGACGGACGCCGGGGACGATCACCGCGATTCGTCCGCTGAAGGACGGGGTGATCGCCGACTTCGACGTCACCGAGCAGATGCTGCGGCACTTCATCGCCGCCGTGCACTCCAACCGCTTCGCCCATCCGCGGGTCGTCGTCTGCGTCCCCTCCGGCGTCACCGGGGTAGAGAAGCGGGCGGTCGAGGAGGCCTGCCTCTCAGCCGGCGCTCGCCAGGCCTACCTGATCGAGGAGCCGATGGCGGCCGCGATCGGGGCCGGGCTGCCGGTCGCCGAGCCGACTGGCTCGATGATCGTCGACATCGGCGGCGGCACCACCGAGGTGGCGGTGATCAGCCTCGGCGGCATCGTCGTCTCGCAGTCGATCCGGGTCGGCGGCGACGAGCTCGACGAGGCGATCGTCGCCCACTGCAAACAGAACTACAAACTGGCAATCGGCACCCAGACCGCCGAGGAGGTCAAGCTCGAGGCCGGCTCGGCCTCGCCGCTGCCGGAAGAGGTGCGGACCGAGATCCGCGGGCGCGACCTCGTCTCCGGCTTGCCGAAGACGATCGAACTGAGCTCCGAGGAGGTGCGGGGGGCGCTCGAAGAGCCGGTCAGCCACATCGTCGCCGCGGTCAAGGAGACGCTCGACCGCACCCCGCCCGAGCTCGCCGGCGACATCATGGATCGCGGCATCACCCTGGCCGGTGGCGGCGCGCTCCTGCAAGGCTTGGAGCAGCGCCTGCGCGACGAGTGCCAGATGCCGTGCCAACTGGCAGAGTCGCCGTTGACGTGCGTGGCGGTCGGCTCGGGCATCTCGCTCGAGGAGGTCGAGACGATCCACCGCGCCAAGAACAACGGAGCGCGGCCGCGGCGCTAGCCCGGCCATCGCCGATGCGAACCACCCGAGAGCTTTAGGTCCCAAACCGTGTATCGAAAGCAAGTACGCCGCCGCCGGGCGGTGCTGGCGCTGCTGATAGTGGGCTCCTTCGCCCTGCTCACTGTCACCTACGGCCAGGGCTCGAACGGCCTTCAGCGCGGCGTCAGCGCCATTTTCAGCCCGATCCAGTCGGTCGCCGACCGGGCGCTGAAGCCGGCCCGCGACCTGATCAACTGGTTCGACGAGACCTTCGACGCGAAGGGGCGCAACGCCCGTCTGCACCGCGAACTCGAACAGGTGCGCAAGCAGGCGGTGGGAGCGCAGTCGGCGCTGGCCGAAAACAGGCAGCTGAAGAAACTGGTCGAGCTCGACGACAGCGGTGCGATCCCGGGCGGATACACGACGGTCACCGGCCGCGTGATCGGCCGCTCGCCGACCGAATGGTTCGCCGACGTGCAGATCGACGTCGGTTCCGGCGACGGGGTGGAGGTCGACGACCCGGTCGTCAACGGCGACGGGCTGGTCGGCCACGTCGCCGCCGTCACCGGCGGCTCGGCCCGGGTGACGCTGATCGTCGACCACTCCAGCGCCGTCTCGGCGAAAATCGTCCCCGGCGGGATCCAGGGTGTGATGAAACCCTCGGTCGGCGACCCCGAAGACCTGATCCTCGATTTCCTCAGCTCCGAAAAACGGGTGGGCAAGGGGCAGTCGGTCGTCACCTTGGGCTGGCGCCGAGGGGACATCGGCTCGCACTACCCACCGAATCTGCCGATCGGCGAAGTCGACGATGCCTCGCTGAAAGTCCAGGAGGCACAGCAGCAGGTTCACGTCCGGCCTTTCGCCGATCTCCGCGACCTCGAGCTCGTCCAGGTCCTGACCGGGGGCTCGCGCGGGTGATCCTCACCCCGAACATCCTCGTCCGGCTGGTCGCGACCGTCGTCGGCGGCGTGATCCTGCAGCTCTCGCTCTTCTCGCAAGTCACCCTCTTCGACGTCAGCCCGGACCTGCTACCGGCCCTGATCGTCGTCCTCGGCCTGCTGGGCGGCTCGCTGACCGGCGCCGTCTGCGGGTTCTCGGCCGGCCTGCTGCTCGACTGCCTGCTGATCGTCCCGCTCGGCGGCGGCTCACTCGTCCTCCTCGCCACCGGCTACCTGGCCGGGCTCTTCCGCGAGCGCTTCGAGATCCACAGCCCGTTGGTGGCGCCGTTGCTCTGCATGGGGCTGACCCTGTTCGCCGAACTCGGGTTCGGCGCGGTCGAGATGATGCTCGGCTTCGACGCGCCGGTCAGCACCCTGATCGTCCGCGACATCCTGCTGAAGTGCATCTTCGCCTTCTTCGGCGGCTGGGCGATCTACGTCGGTGTCCGGCGGGCTCTGCGGCCGGCTCTCGTCGACGACCTCGGCGGGCGGCGCAGCGGCAGGCGCCCGCGCGTGTTGGGAGCCTGAGAGCATGGATCTGAGCAACGACCCCCGTCCCCGGCGCAGCCGCCTCTCGCTGCGGGTCGCCGTGATGGGCGGCATCGCCGTCGCCCTCTTCGCCGTTCTCTTCTTCCGGCTCTGGAACCTGCAGGTCCTCTCCGGCGACAAGTACCTCGCCGAGGCGAAGAACAACCGCACCCGCGAGTACAAAGTGATCGCCCCGCGCGGCGACATCCTCGACCGCAACGGCGAAGTCCTGGTCGACAATCGGACCAGCCTGGCGCTGCAGCTGAACACCGAGAAGCTGCCCGCGGACGCGGCCGAAGAACGGGCCGAGCTGGCGGGGCTGGGGCAGCTCACCCACATGACCGTGCGCAAGGTCCGCCGCACGATCGCCGAAAGCGAAGAGGTCGCCGCCGGGGCGCCGGTGACCCTGCGCAAGGACGTCGGCTACGACCTGGTCGCCTACGTCGAAGAGAACCAGGACGAGTTCCCCGGCGTCGCCGTGCAGCGGGTCTTCGTCCGTCACTACCCCGACGGCAGCCGCGCCGCGCACATCCTCGGCACCGTCGGCGAGATCGAAGAAGAAGAGCTGAAGGAACCGCAGTACAAAGGATTGGAGCCCGGCGACGAGATCGGCCAGGCCGGCGCCGAGTACGCCTACGACAAGTACCTCCGCGGCCAACCGGGGCTGACCCGGATCCAGGTCAACGCGCTGGGCCAGCCGACGCCCAACGGGCAGCTGGTCTCGACCCCTCCGACGCCGGGGAACAGCCTGAAGCTGACGATCGACGGCGACGTGCAGACCGCCGGCGAAGCCGGCCTCGGCGCCCGCGGCCTGCCGGGGGCCTTCATCTCGATGAACATCGACAACGGCCAGATCCTGGCGATGGGATCGAACCCGACCTACGACCCGAGCGACCTGATCGAACCGAGCCAGGCGCAGGTGAACGAACTGTATAGAGACGAAGTGCTGGCGCCGCTGGTCGACCGGGCGACCGAATCGGCCTACCCGACGGGCTCGATCTTCAAGATCATCACCGCCCTCGCGGCGCTGGAAAACGGGGTGATCACGCCGGACGAGGTGATCCAGGACAACGGCAAGATCGAAGTCGGCACCCAGGAATTTACGAACGCCGGCGAAGTGGCCCACGGGGCGGTCGAAATGCGGCGGGCGCTGCAGGTCTCCTCCGACGTTTACTTCTACCTGTTGGGCCTCGACATGTGGAAGACCAACGACCTGCAGGAATGGGCACACAAGCTCGGCATCGGCCGACCCTCCGGCCTCGACCTGCCCGAGGAAGGCGAAAGCCTGCTGCCGAGCAAGCAGTGGCGCAATCAGCTCTACAAGGAAGGGTTGACCGACCGCCCCTGGTCGGCCGGCGACAACATCCAGCTCGCGACCGGGCAGGGGGACCTGCAGACGAACCCGCTGCAGATGGCGCTCGCCTACGCGGCGCTCGGCAACGGCGGCAAGATCGTCACCCCCCACGTCGGCCTCGAAGTCGAGGACGAGGCGGGCCGGGTGCTGAAGGAATTCGAGTTCAAACCCCAGCGCCGGTTCCACATCAACCCCGGCTACAGGTCGGTCATCCTCGAAGGCCTGCACGCCGCCGCGCAGGAAGGCGACGGCACCGCGGCGGGGGTCTTCGGCGGCTTCCCGATCCCGATTGCCGGCAAGACGGGGACCGCCCAACGGCCCGGGCACGCCGACCAATCCTGGTTCGCGGCGCTCTCTCCGTACCCCAACCCGCGTATCGTGACCATTGCCACCGTCGAGGAAGGCGGCTTCGGAGCCGAATCCGCGGCGCCTGTCGTCCTGGACATCCTCGAAGCGATCTACGACAAACAGGCCTCGGCCGTCTCCAGCGCCGGTGGAAACGAATGACGATGTACGCGACCCGAACCAGAACCGCCCGGCCCGAGCCGTTCTCGGTCCACGTCGGCATCGGCGAGCGCCTCGGCCTCGCCCACATGGACTGGCCGCTGACGATCGCCGCCTTCTCCCTGGTCGCCTTCAGCGTCTTCGTCCTCGGCGAGGCGACCCAGAGCGACGTTCCCGGCGACCCCAACTACTACCTCGAGCGGCAGGCGATCTACGGCCTGCTCGGGATCGTCGGGATGGTGCTGCTGACGCGGATCGACTACTCCCGCTTCCGCGAGCTGCGGGTCGGGATCTACACCTTCCTCTGCGTCAGCATCTCGCTGGTCTTCGTCTTCGGCTTCGCCGCCCGCGGCTCGCGGCGTTCCTTCGAACTTCCCTTCTTCTCCTTCCAGCCATCGGAGCTCGGCAAGCTCCTGCTTGTGCTTGCGCTTGCCGGGTTCGTGATCGATGGAGCCAGACGCGGCTCAGAGGTCCAGCGCACGGTGCGCTACCTCTGCCTCGGCCTGGCGCCGGCTGCTCTCGTCTTCCTGCAGCCGGACCTCGGCACCTCCCTGGTGTTCGGGGCCGCAACCCTCGGCGTCATGTACTTCGGAGGCGTCCCCTGGACGCACTTCGCGGTCATCGGCGCCGCCCTCGTCGCGCTCGTCGCGCTGGTCCTCGTCGCCGCTCCGGCGGCCGGGGTGCCGGTGCTCAAGGGCTACCAGGAAGAACGTCTGACGTCCTTCCTCAGCCCCGACGAACACGAAAGCGGCGCGGGTTATCAGCAGAACCAATCGAAGATCGCCACCGGCTCCGGTCAGCTGACCGGCCGCGGCGACAAAGCCACCCAGACGCGGCTCGACTTCGTCCCGGAGCGGCACACCGACTTCATCTTCGCGGTGATCGGTGAGCGCTACGGGTTCATGGGCGCCGCGTTCGTCCTATCCCTTTACGCCCTGCTCTTCTGGCGGGCGCTGCGGATTACGACGCTCTCGAAGAACACTTACGGGACCCTGGTGGCGGGCGGCATCGCCGTCACGCTGCTGTTCCAGACCTTCGTCAACGTGGGGATGAACCTCGGGATCATGCCGATCACCGGGATCCCCCTGCCGTTGATGAGCTACGGAGGGTCCTCCGTCGTCGCTACCTTGTTGGCGGTCGGCGTTCTTCAGAGCATCAACGTCCAAGCGCATCTCAGCCAGAGGGGAAGGTTCGCCTGGTGATCTCTTGAATGGGGTCCGGCATTGCGTACCTACTTCGAACTGAGCTGAACAACTAATGAAAAAAACGATTTTGGTCTCCGCCGAGCGCGGTGAGACCCGTGTGGCCGTCCTTGAGGCAAAACAGAAAGGCGGCAAGACCGACGTAGCCGAGCTCTACATCGAGCGGCGGGGCCGTCGCTCGATCGTCGGCAACATCTACAAGGGCAAGGTCGACAACGTCCTGCCCGGAATGGAGGCCGCCTTCGTCGACATCGGCCTCGAGCGCAACGGCTTCCTCCACGTCGACGAGATCGTCCTCCCGAACGGGGAAGCGGCGCCGAGGCGCGGCCGCGGTAGCGGCCGCCGCATCAACGAGCTGATCAAGCCCGGGCAGGAGATCCTCGTCCAGGTGGTCAAGGACCCGTTGAAGACGAAGGGCGCCCGGCTCTCGATGAACGTCTCGATCGCCGGCCGCTACCTCGTCTTCGCTCCGACCGGAAGCGGCGTCGGCGTCAGCCGCCGGCTGACCGACAAAGAGCGCGACCGGCTGCGGAAGATGGTCGACCGCACCTACAAAGGGCCCGGCGGGCTGATCGTCCGCACCGCCGCCCACGGAGCAAAAAAAGCCGACTTCGTGCGCGAGATCAGCTACCTGCAGAAGCTGAACGAGGTGCTCGAGCGGCGCTCGGAGGGCACCAAGGCGCCGGCGCTGGTCTTCCAGGAGGCCGACCTCTCGATCCGCGTCCTGCGCGACGTCTTCCTCAGCGAGTTCGAGAAGGCGATCATCGACTCCCCCAAGCAGTTCGAGCGGGTGACGAACTTCTTCCAGCGGACCGCCCCCGAGCTGGTCGACGGGGTCGAGCTCTACGAGGGCAAAAAGCCGCTGCTGGAGAAATGGAAGATCGACAAGGAGATCGAGTCGACCCTCAACCGACGCGTCGACCTACCTTCCGGCGGCTACCTGATCATCGACTACGCCGAGGCGCTGACCGTGATCGACGTCAACAGCGGCTCCTTCACCGGCCGCGGCAAAGGCGGCCTCGAGGAGACGATCACCAAGGTCAACACCGAGGCGGCCGAGGAGGCGGTCCGGCAGCTGCGGCTGCGCGACATCGGCGGCATCATCGTCATCGACTTCATCGACATGGCCCGGGCCAGTAACCGCGACAAGGTCCTGAAGACGATGCGCAAAGCGCTCGACGCCGACAAGTCGAAGAGCTACGTGGTCGAGGTCTCGCCGCTGGGCCTGGTCGAGATGACCCGCCAGAACGTCACCGACGGGGTGCGGGAGATCCTCACCGCGCCCTGCCCGACCTGTGCCGGCGAGGGGGTCGTCCTCTCCGCCGAGACCGTCGCCCTGGAGGGCCTGCGGAAGATGAAAGAAATCGCCGCCGAGAATGGCGAGGCCGAAGCGTTCCTGATCCGCGTCAACCCCAAGGTCGCGCACGAGCTGACCGACCCCGACAGCGGCCTGCCCGAGGTCGAGGAGGAGACCGGCAAGCGGTTCCACTTCGAGGGCGGCGACGCGCTGCCGATCGACACCTTCGAGGTCGTCGAGCGGGGCAGCCGCGCCGAGATCGAGGAGCGGGCGCTGCCGTTCAAGGTCGGCGAGGAGGTGCTGGTCAAGATCGACGAGCCGCACATGTACAACGCCGACGACGCCGTCGCCCGGATCGACTCCTACATAGTCAGCGTCACCGGCGGCGGTCGCTACGTCGGCG
Source organism: Solirubrobacterales bacterium (assembly GCA_035634815.1). Taxonomy (GTDB): domain Bacteria; phylum Actinomycetota; class Thermoleophilia; order Solirubrobacterales; family 70-9; genus VAYN01. The sequence goes on from DASQCF010000013.1 coordinate 15,958, forward strand.
AGCGCAAGCTGGTGCGCATCGACGAGGTCGAGCGCTCGGCGGCGGTCGCCTCGCTGCTGGGGGGCGAGTCGCCCAACGGTTCCGGAGGAGGCGAGGAAAACGGCTCCCAGCTAGAATCCTCCGCCTCTTCGCGCAAACGCAGGGGCCGCCGGGGCGGCCGTGGGCGTTCGCGCGCCAATCAAGGCAGCAAGGACGAATGAGCGATTACGCAGTCATAGAGAGCGGCGGCAAGCAGTACAAAGTCGAGCAGGGCACGTCCCTGCTCGTCGATCGGCTCGATGCCAAGGAGGGCGACAAAGTCAACCTCCGCCCGGTCCTCTTCCGCGGCGACGACGTCGTCGCCGGGGCGAAAGACCTGGAGAAAGTCAAAGTCGAGGCGAAAATCACCGAGCACCTGCGCGGGCCGAAGATCAAAGTCTTCAAATACAAGGCGAAGAAGGGCTACCGCCGCCGTGCCGGCCACCGCTCCGAGCTGACCCGGCTCGAGGTGACGGCGTTGAAAGGCGTCAAAGCCAAAGCCAAAGCGAAAAAAGCCGAGAAAGAGGAGGCCTAGGCATGGCACACAAGAAAGGTCTGGGCTCCAGCCGTAACGGCCGCGAATCCAACCCGAACATGCTCGGCGTCAAGGTCTTCGCCGGCCAGCAGGTCAGCGGCGGCGAGATCATCGTCCGCCAACGCGGCACCCGCTTCTGGCCCGGCGAGGGCGTCGGCATCGGTCGCGACCACACGATCTTCGCCACCCGCGAAGGCCGCGTTGCCTTCAAGCCGTCCCGCAAGGGGCGGACGATCAGCGTTCTGGCTGAGTAGGTGGTTTGGGGGAGGGGTGGATAGCCCCTCTCCAGACACATCTCGCCTTCGGCTCGATGTTGAGTGTCTGGCGAGGGGCTATCCACCCCTCCTACTCGGGCCGCCGGAACGCTCGGGTTTTAAGCTCGGTTGCTGATGTTCGACAAGGCGAAAATATGGGTTGAGGGCGGCGCTGGCGGCGACGGCAGCAGGAGCTTCCGGCGTGAGGCCCATGTTCCTCGCGGCGGGCCCGATGGGGGAGATGGCGGTCATGGCGGCGACGTGGTGCTGGTCTGCGATCCCTCGCGGCGCGACCTCGGGGCGCTGAAGGGGAGCAAGCACTTTCGCGCCCAGAGGGGCCGGCACGGCGAAGGCTCGAACCGGCACGGAGCGCGAGGGGAGGACCGGGAGATCCCGGTGCCGCCGGGGACGCAGGCGGGCGCCGTCGACGGCAGCCTGATCGACCTCATCACTCCCGGGCAGCGAGCGGTCGTCGCCCGCGGCGGACGCGGCGGGCATGGCAACAAGCGCTTCGCCAACTCCACCCGCCAGGCGCCGCGCTTCGCCGAGAAGGGCAGCGGCGGCGAAGCCGACTGGATCGAGCTGCAGCTGAAACTGCTGGCCGACGTCGGCCTGGTCGGCCTGCCGAACGCCGGCAAGTCCTCGCTGCTCGGCCGCCTGACCCGGGCGACGCCGAAGGTCGCCGACTATCCGTTCACGACGATCTCGCCGGCCCTGGGGACGATCGAGGGGGAGGACCGCCAGGCGGTGGTTGCCGACATCCCCGGTTTGATCGAAGGCGCGGCGGAGGGCGCCGGCCTCGGCCACGAGTTCCTCGCCCACGTCGAGCGCTGCTCGATGCTGGTCCATCTCGTCGACCTCGCACCGATCGAGGGCGACCCGGTCGCCAACTACGAAACGGTCCGCGGCGAGCTGGCGGCGCACGGCGCCGGGCTGGAGCGGCTGCCCGAGCTGGTGGCGCTGAGCAAGCGCGACCTGCTGCCCCCCGAGGAGGTCGAGTCGGAGCTTGCCGCCTGGGCTGAGCGCCTCGGCGACCGCGTCCTCGGCGTCCTCTCGATCTCCTCGGCGACCGGCGAGGGGCTTGACCAGCTGCGCCGGCGGATCCTTTCCGACCTGCCGGAGACTCCGGTTCCGGCGGCGGGCGCCTCGACTGCTCCGGAGGCGGAGTTCGAGGCCGAGCATCGGGTCTACCGCCCCGCCGGCGAGGGCGGCTACTGGGTCGAGCGCGAGGAGGACGGCGCCTTCCGCGTCCTCGGCCGCGGCGTCGAGATGCTCTTCGAACGCCACGACACCGGCAACGAAGAGGCGCTCGCCTATCTGGAGCAGCGACTGAAGGAGATGGGCGTGCTCGCCGCCCTCGACCGAGCCGGCTTCGAGCCCGGCGACGACGTCCGCATCGGCGAGCACGAGTTCGAGCTCTACGTTTGACATATATATGTCATAAGCAATATGCTTTGACATATGAGGACTACGGTGCGACTCGATGATGCGCTCGTGAAAGAGGCAAAGGTGCATGCCGCGGAGAAGGGCATTTCCTTTACGCAGCTTCTCGACGAATCCTTGCGTGCGCGACTCTCCGCGCAGCCGCCTCGGATGCGCGTCGAGCCGTTTCGGCTCACCACCTACGGGAAAGGCGGGGTCCGGCCGGGAGTGAATCTGGATGACAACCGTGCCACCCGGGACTTGATGGACGAGGACTTTCCACTCTCGCCCGAGAGGGCGGCCGACCGGACGTGATTCTGGCCGACGTCAACGTCCTCGTCTACGCCCACCGCGAGGACCTTCCTCAGCATGATCGCTTCTCGGCCTGGCTCAGAGAGGAGATCGAATCCGGCCGCAGCTATGCCCTTTGCGACGCCACCCTCACGGGCTTTGTCCGGGTCGTCACCAACGGCCGCATCTTCGACCAGCCGACCCCGCTCCATATGGCCTTCGAGGCGGTCGAAGACCTGCGAGAGCAGCCCGGCGCGATCCACATGAATCCCGGCGAGCGGCACTGGGCTCTTTTCACCGGTCTCTGCTCGGCCGTAGGGGCGCGGGGCAATGACATCCCCGACGCATACCTCGCTGCACTGGCGATCGAGTCGGGGAGCGAACTGGTGACTGCCGACCGTGGTTTCGAGCGCTTCCCAGGACTGCGCTGGTCCTGCCCCGTCTGAGCTAGTCGAGGCTGGAGAGGGTGGCGGCTACGGCGAAGCCGAGCACCGTTACCAGGCCGGCGCCGCGGCCGGCGTCTTCGCGGGCGTCGGGGATCATCGAGTCGATCAGCATCACCAGCAGGGCTCCGGCGGCGAAACCGTCGATCGCCGCCCGCGCGTCGGCGCTGACCGCGTCGGCGGCCAGGTAGCCGACCACCGTCGCCAGGGCGCAGATCGCCGCCACCAGGACCCAGAGCCGCAGGATCGCCTCGCGGCTGCGGCCGGCCTTGCGCATGTCGTCGGCCGAGCCGAGGGACTCGGGCAGGTTGGAGACGAAGATCGCGACCAGCAGCGAGACCCCGACCCCGGCGCCGCCGGCGAGTCCGATGCCCAGCACCAGCTGCTCCGGGATCCCGTCGAGGAAGGCGCCGAGGGCCAGGGCGGTGCCGCTGCCGCTCCCTTCGCTCCGCCCTTTGCGACCGCGTCCGGTCGCCATCCGCCGCGAGATCACGCCGTCGAGCAGGTAGTAGGTGACGGCGCCGACCGCGAGCCCGGCGCCGGTATAGCCGGCGCCGCTGATCGCGATCCCCTCGGCGGCGAGCTCGAAGCTGACGGCGCTGATCAGCGCCCCGGCGCCGAAGGAGAGGACGTAGCCGACCTGCCGCTGCGGCCAGCGGCGGGCGAAGCTGAGCGCAGCGCCGATGACCAGTGAGCTTGCGGCCAGTGCGCCCCAGCCGATCGCGGACCCCATCTCGGCTACTTTCCCCGCCATGACCCTGGTCGTCAAGCTCGGATCCTCGATCGTCGCCGCCGACGACGGCGAGCTGCGCGCCGACGTGCTCGATTCCGTCTGCGAGCAGGTGGCGAAACTGGAGCAGGGCGGCGAGCGGGTGGTGATGGTCACCTCCGGCGCGATCGCCCGCGGGATGCGGCTGATGGGCATGGCCGCGCGGCCGACGGCGATGGACGAACTGCAGGCGACCTCGGCGATGGGCCAGGGGGATCTCTTTCGCGCCTACGAGAGCCGGCTCGCCGGCCACAACGTCAAGGCCGCCCAGGTCCTGCTGACGCTCTCCGACGTCTCCGAACGGACCCACTACCTGAACGCGCGGCAGACGCTCGAGCGGCTGCTGGCCTGGGGGGTGGTGCCGGTGATCAACGAGAACGACACGACGTCGACCGACGAGATCACCTTCGGCGACAACGACTTTCTCGCCGCCCTCGTCTCGGTGCTGCTGCGGGCCCGTCTCCTCGTCCTCCTCACCAATACCGACGGCGTCTACACCGCCGACCCGCGGGTCGATCCGCAGGCGCGGATGCTGACCGAGATCGAGGACACCAGGGAGTTCGACGCGGTCGAAGTCGGCTCGGTCTCCCAGTTCGGCCGCGGCGGCATGGAGCGGAAGATCGCCTCCTCCCGGGTCGCCAGCGAGTCCGGGGTCCCGGTGGTGATCTGCAGCGGCATTCAGCCCGGGGCGCTGAGCGCGGCCGCGGCGGGCGAGCGGGTCGGGACCCGGGTCGCCGCCCATCGGGAAGGAGCGCTCTCCCCCTACAAGCTCTGGCTCAAATACGCGAAGCAGCCGACCGGGACCCTGTACGTCGACCGCGGCGCCGCCTCGGTGCTGCGCAGTCGCGGCTCCAGCCTGCTGCCGGTGGGGATTGTCGAGATCGGCGGCAGCTTCAAAGCCGGCGACGCGGTGGCGGTGGTCGACGAGGAGCGCAAGACGGTCGGCAAGGGGATCACCGAGTTCGGCAGCTTCGAGGTGAGCCGGATCATGGGCCGCAACAGCGACTACCTGCAGGAGCACTTCCCCGACGCGCCCAACGAGGTCGTCCACCGCGACCGTTTCGTCCTGCTCTGATTCGTCTGTTCCTTATCGTTGCCCGAGACGGATAAGGAACACGCGAGCAGGGTCTGGGTACCCTTATCCGATGGCCGTGACCGAGACCACCGTCGCCGAGAGCTGCGCCGCTGCCAAGCGCGCCGCGCGGGGGCTGGCGAGCGCCTCCACCGAGGCGAAGAACGCCGCCTTGGAGGCGACCGCGCGGCTGCTGGAGGAGCGCTCGGCCGACGTCCTTGAGGCCAACGCCGGCGACCTTGCCGACGAGCGCGCCGCCGGGCTGACCGAGGCGCTGCGCGACCGCCTGCGGCTGACGCCGGAGCGGGTCCAGGCGATGGCCGACGGCGTCCGCGTCGTCGCCGCCCTCGACGACCCGGTCGGCGAGGAGCTCGAACACAAAGTCTTGGACAGCGGCCTCGACCTGCGGAAGGTCCGGGTCCCGCTGGGGGTCGTCGCCGTCGTCTACGAGGCGCGCCCGAACGTAACCATCGACTGCGCGGCGCTGACGATCAAGAGCGGTAACGCGATCGTCCTCCGCGGCAGCTCTTACGCCGAGCGCTCCAACGCGGCGCTGGCGGCGCTGGTCCGCGAGGCGCTCGCCGAGGCCGGCCTGCCGCAGGACGCGGTGCTCTCGCTCGGCGGCGGCGGCCACGAGGAGCTGGCCGAGCTGGCGCGGCAGGAGGGTCTGGTCGACCTGCTGATCCCGCGCGGCGGCGAAGGCCTGAAGGCGGCGATCAAGAAGGTCGCGACGGTGCCGGTGATGTACGCGGCCGCGGGCAACTGCCACGTCTACGTCCACGCCGAAGCCGACCCGGAGATGGCGCGACGGATCGCGGTCAACGCCAAGGTCCAGCGCCCCGGGGTCTGCAACGCCGTCGAGACGCTGCTGATCGACGCCGCGATCGCCGAGCGGGTCGCGCCGGCGATCCTCGCCGACCTCGCCGCAAACGGCGTCGAGCTGGTCGGCGACGAGCGCGCCCGAGCCGCCGCGGGCGAGGTCGCGGTCGGTCCGGCGAGCGACGAGGACTGGGACAGCGAGTACCTCGGGCTGAAGATGGCGGTCGCGGTCGTCGACTCGGTTGCCGACGCGGTCGAGCACGTCAACGCCCACGGCACCGGCCACTCGGAGGCGATCGTCACCGCCTCCGAGGAGGCGGCCGAGGAGTTCGTCGCCGGCGTCGATGCCGCCGCCGTCTACGTCAACGCCTCGACCCGCTTCACCGACGGCTTCGAGTACGGGATGGGGGCCGAGATCGGCAACTCGACCCAGAAGCTGCACGCCCGCGGCCCGATCGGGATGCGCGAGCTGACGACCTTCAAGTACGTGGCGCGCGGCGACGGCCAGATTCGTGAATGAGGCCGATGGCGCCGCGATCGGCGTGCTGGGGTCGGCCTTCAACCCCCCGCACCTCGGTCACCTGGCGCTTGCCCAGGAGGCCCACTGGCAGCTCGGCCTGGAGGAGGTGATCCTCGTCCCGACCGGAGAGGCTCCGCACAAGCGCATCGCCGACGACCCCGGACGGGGGGAGCGGCTGGAGATGACCCGGCTGGCGGCGGCCGGCGACGAGCGCTTCTCGGTCTCCGCGCTGGAGGTCGACCGCGAGGGGCCGTCCTATGCGTATGAGACCTTGGAAGCACTTGCAGAGGAACGGGCCGACAGGGAGCTGGTGTTCGTGATGGGGGCGGACGCTGCGGTGGGCCTGGAGACCTGGCGCAAGCCGGAGCGGGTGGTCGAGCTGGCGAGCCTGGCGGTGGCGAGGAGGGCCGGCGTCTCCGACTCCGACGTGGCGACGGCGATGCGCAGCCTCGGCTGCGAGCAGCGGGCGACGACGCTGGAGATGCCCCAGTTCGGGGTTTCTTCCTCGGCGGTGCGGGAACGTGCCGGACAGGGCCGGCCGTTGCGCTACCTGGTGCCCGCGCCGGTCGCCGAGTACATCGAGCGGAAGGGGATCTACCGGTGAACCAGGCGCAGTCCGAACAGCTGGCGCGCAACCTGGCCGCGATCGCCGACTCGAAAAAAGCCGAGGAGGTGGTCGTCCTCGACATGCGCGAGCTGGTCGCCTACACCGACTTCCTCGCGATCTGCACCGCGCGCAGCGAACGCCAGGCGCGGGCGATCGTCGACGAGGTACGGGTGCGGATCAAGCGCGAATCCGGCCTGCTGCCGGGCGGCGTCGACGGCGGCGGCGAAGCGGGGTGGACGATCCTCGACTACCTCGACTGCGTCCTCCACGTCTTCACCCCGGAGGCGCGCGAGCGCTACGGGCTCGAGGAGCTGTGGCGCGACGCGCCGCGCCTGGAGCTCGACCTCGACGCCCCCGAGGCGTCCTCCGCCGCTATGTGACGGAATACCGTCCGAGCGCCCCCATACGGTGCCGGCTGATGAATCGGTTCAGGCGCGCGCTGTTGGGGTACCGCCGCACGGACGTGGAGGACGCGATGTCCCTCCGCGACGCCCGCATCCTCGGCCTGGAGCTGAAGGCCGACGCCCAGCGGGCGACGATCGAGGAGCTCGACGGCGAGACCACGACGCTCTCCGGAATGGTGCTGGAGCGCGAGCGGGAGATCCGGGTCCTCGACCAGCGGCTGCGCGAGGCCAACGAGTGCCACGACCGCAGCATCGCCTCGCTTGACTCGATCACCGCCCGGCTGGAAGAGCTTGAGGCGCAGGCCCGCGGGCAGGCGACCAGGATCCGGATGAAAGCGCTGCGCGAGGCGGTCGAGGTGAGCAAGAAGGTGAAGGCGCTGACCGATGCCGAAATCGAGGCCGGCGCGAACGGAGCGGAGCCGGAGCCGGCCGACGAGAGCCTGCAGGCGGGCCGCGTCAAGATCGAGATCGGGCCGCTCGACGACTTCTCCCAGCTGGTCGGCTTCGAGGACGCGGTCGGCCAGATCGGCGCCTCGGAAATCTCGGTTGAGCGCTTCTCCGAGGGGCGGGCGACGCTCTCGATGAACCTCGACCAGCCGGTTGACCTGCTGCGCGAGCTCGAGGAGCTCTCGAACGTGGAGTTTAAGGTCCGCCGCACCGCCGCGGACAACCTGATCCTCGATGTCGACGAGGACCAGGGCCCAGAGCAACGCGCCGCGTAGCGTCGCTAAACTTCGCTTCGTGCATGGGGCTGTAGCTCAGCTGGAAGAGCGCATCGCTGGCAGCGATGAGGTCAGGGGTTCGAGCCCCCTCAGCTCCACTCTGCCCCCGGGCCCACCAGCCCGGCGGCGCCGGCTTACCTTTCGGCCCTAGCCGCCTCCGGACGTACCGGAAAGCGCATATGGCGGGTTCCTGTACCGCGGTTGAGCTCACCTCTATGGACCTGGGCGTGGTCGCCCAATTCCCTGCCCTAGATGCCGCGGCGCGACGACCCCCAGATCGGTCTCGGAAAGGCCATTCGGAAGCTCCGCCAGGAGGCGGGCCTGAGCCAGGAGACGCTCGGCCACCGGGCGGAAATCCACCCGACCTGGATCTCCCACATCGAGTCCGGCCGGATCAACCCGACCTGGGGCAACGTGCGGCGGATATCCGCGGGCCTGAAGATCCCGCTCGCGCAGCTCGCCGCGCTCGCCGAGGAGTTCGAGCGCACGCCAGGCGAAGCCTGACCGAGGCGATCCTGCCGCTGCGGTCGAACCTGGCGATCACGGTGCCGCGGCGCTTGCCGGCGCGGGTCAGCGCGCACCATGAGAAGCTGCGGCCGGCGCGCCGTTGCGGCTGGCCCGCCGCGAAGAGGACCTGCTCGGCGCTCCGGCCCCGGCGCAGCGGGCCGAAGCCCTTACGACCGAGGCGGCGCGGCGGCGTCAGGCAGCCGGGGCCCGGGACGCCGATCGACCGCTCCCAGGTCTGCAGGTAGGCCTCGGCGCCGCTCATCAGGTCGTCGGCGATCGGTTTGCCGGCCAGCAGCCGCAGCTGCTCCATCCAGTCGGGGTAGAGCCCGTACTGGGCGACGCCGTCGGTGTTGACGTCGTAGACGCGCTGGCCCGAGACCTGCTTGTCGAAGCTGACCCGGCCGTCGAGCGAGGTGAACGGATAGGTGACCGGGTTCGGCTTGTCGGCGCCGCGCGGCGGCGGCTGGGCGTGGAACCCGTTGGCGTCGGCGCCGAACCCGATCCCGAACTTGTAGCGCGGGTCGGCGACCGCCCGCAGCGCTCGCCATTCGTCGATGAAGCTCTCGGGGCTGCTGGTGATCGGCTCGATGAACCCGCCCAGCGCGTAGACCCGGGAGCGCAGGTGGGGGTCCATCCAGGAATGCGAGGAGAGAACTCCTGAGTAGCGGTGCGCTTCGGCCAGCTCCACCGCCCGCGTCGCCGACTTCAGGCTCATGTGGTCGACCTCGACCATCAGCCCGCGGTCGATCATCTGCTCGACGGTGAATTCGCCTAGTGGGGTGAGGCCGAGCGCGTTGCAGTGGGGCGGCGGCGGATAGACCGGCACCAGGCCCTTGGGGAAGAAGGAGAGCAGGCCGGCGTCGATGATTTCGGTCTCCGGCACGGCGGTGTCCTGGGGGTTGTCTTCACCCGCCCCGCTACACGGTTCGATCTCCCAGAAGTGGCCGGTCTGTTTGAAGTTGGCCGCGTTGATCGCGGCGCCGAAGGTGCCGCTGTCGAAGCGCACGCCGCCGAGGGCGTTGTCGAACTTGTGGATCGGGAAGAAGGAGGCGACCCCCATCCGCTGGATTTCGTCGAGCCCGGCGAGGATCTGGTCGCGGCTGCAGCGGGGCAGCGCTTCGGAGCCGCCGCAGCCGAAGATCTCCGAGGTCTCGATTCCGAGGACGACCGCCATCTTGCCTTCGTTGATCACCTGTCGCGCTTCGAAGGGGTCGCGGACGATCCGGAACCAGCCCTTGCCGGGCCCGCCGGACTGGGCGTCGATGTAGTCCTGCAGTTCGTGGATCCGCCGGTACTGGAGGCGGACGCTGGTCATGTCGTCGCAGCTGTTGTGTTTGATCGGATAGACGTCGCAGAGGGCGACGTTCTCGACCAGGTCGTTGACCATGATCCGCACTCCGCCGAGGTAGGCGCGCTCGATCCAGCGGTAATAGGTCTGCTCGTGGGTCAGCGAGGGCGGCGAGGGCCAGTCCTTGAAGGTCGGCCAGCCGACCGGGTCGTGTTTGTGCAGCGGGTCGCCGTAGAGCGCGTTCTCGAGCACTGCGGCGGAGCCGTCCGGGTAGTGGTCGGGGCAGTCGACCAGCGCCGCCTGCGGCCCGGCCGGGTTCCAGGGTTCGCCGCAGTGGGCGTCGCCGCCGAGGAACTCGTAGGCGGTGACGTGGTTGTGGCCGTCGACGGTGCCGACGACTTCGCCGTAGGGGGTGGGGCCCTGCCAGGGGGCGCCGGTGGCGTTGGTGCCGATCTCCGCGGCCGCCGCCGGCAGCGAGGCGAAGAGGAGGGCGGCAGGGGCGATCAGCGCCGGGACGAGCCACCTCCGCAGTTGCCGCATGGCGTTCTTCTACCAAAAATCGATGAGGTCAAACCAAGTTGCTCAAAACGGCGGGCGGATCTGCCGATGGTCAAGGCGATGAGCGCCGCCAATCAGCACGTCTTCAGCCACGGGATGAGCGATACGCGGGCGACGCTCGAAGCGTGGAGCGAACGGCCCTGGCAGGTGCTGCGGGCATGGCTTGCGCTGAGCCTGGCGATCGCGCTTTCTCTGCTGACGGCGACCTGGTTCGTCGCCGGGCTGCTGACGCCGGACCTGACCCCGGTCCACATCGCCGGCCTCACCTACCCCTCCCAGCCTGACGACATGCTGCCGATCCTCTGGCGCAACTCGCTCGTCCTTGCCCTGCACGGCACCGCCTGCATCGCCGGCTTCATCGCCGGCGCTTCGATGCCGATCGCCGCCGCCCAGCGGACCGGCCTCAGCCGCTGGATCCACGTCAAAGCCGGCGAGTTCGCGATCCTCTTCGTCTGCGCGGTCACCCTCTTCTCGCTCTCCACCCAGGCGCTCTTCCTCGGCTTCCAGGGCTCCTCGATCGCCTACCAGCTGCAGATCAGCCGCTTCGAGCTGATCCTCAGCGTCCTCCCGCACGCGATCCCGGAGTTGACCGCGCTCTTCCTGCCGCTGGCCGCCTGGTTGATCGCCAGCCGCCGCGGCGAGTGGAACCAGCTGCTCGCCGCGACCTTCATCACCGTGACGCTGGCGATCCCGACCCTGATCGCCGCCGCCGCGATCGAGGTCTACGTCTGGCCGCAGATCCTGGAGCAGCTGTCGCCGGGCCTGCGCCCGCTCTCCTTCTAGTCCCGACGCGCCGGCTCGCGCCCGCTCCGTAAGATCGCCGCTCGATGAGCGGATACGAGCCGAACGAGATCGAGCGCAAGTGGCAGGCGGTCTGGGCCGAGGAGAAGACCTGGGAGGTCGCCAACCCGGGCCAGCCAGGCTACGAGGAGGGCAAGCCGAAGTCCTACGTCCTGGAGATGCTGCCCTACCCCTCCGGCGAGCCCCACGTCGGGCACCTGAAGTGCTACGCGGTGGGCGACGCGATTGCGCACTTCCGCCGCCGCCACGGCTTCGAGGTGATCCACCCGATGGGCTACGACTCCTTCGGCCTGCCGGCGGAGAACAACGCGATCAAAACCGGCGAGGCCCCCCGGGTCGCGACCGAGCGCTCGATCGAGTCCTTCCGGCGCCAGTTCCGCGAGTGGGGGATCTCGATCGACTGGTCGCGCGAACTCGCGACGCACACCCCCGAGTACTACCGCTGGACCCAGTGGATCTTCCTGCAGCTCTTTGAGAAAGGGCTCGCCTACCGGACCGAGGCCCCGGTTCAGTGGTGCCCGAAAGACGCGACGGTGCTGGCCAACGAGCAGGTCGTCGACGGCCGCTGCGAGCGCTGCGGCACCGAGGTCGTGCAGCGCAACCTGGAGCAGTGGTTCTTCCGCATCACCGATTACGCCGACCGGCTGCTCGCCGACTTCGAGGCGCTCGAGTCCTGGCCCGAGCACGTGATCACGATGCAGCGCAACTGGATCGGCCGCTCCGAAGGGGCCGAAGTCGTCTTCCGCTGCGAGGAGCTCGACCTCGACTTCCCGGTCTTCACCACCCGCCCCGACACCCTCTTCGGCGCCACCTTCTTCGTGCTGGCGCCCGAGCACCCCGAGCTGGAGCGGCTGGTCGCCGGCATCCCGGCTGAGGCGGAGGTGCGTGAGTACGTCAACCGCGTCGGCCGCGAGTCGGCCGAGGAACGGGGGGCGGAGGACCGCGAGAAGACCGGCGTGCCGCTGGGCCGCTCGGTCGTCAACCCGGTCAACGGCGAGGAGATCCCGATGTTCGTCGCCGACTACGTGCTGATGGAGTACGGGACCGGGGCGATCATGGCGGTGCCGGGCCACGACTCGCGCGACTACGAATTCGCCCAGAGGTTCGGGCTGCCCGTCAAGCGGGTGATCGCGGGGAGCGACCCCGAGGCGGCGCGCGACGACGAGGGGCTGCCGTATCCCGGCGACGGTGAGATGACCGGCTCCGGCCGCTTCGACGGGCGGAACAACCGCGAGGCCTACGAGGAGATCGTCGCCTGGCTCGAGGGCGAGGGCCGCGGCAAGCCCGCGGTCAACTACCGGCTGCGCGACTGGCTGGTCTCGCGCCAGCGCTACTGGGGGGCGCCGATCCCGGTCGTCTACTGCGCGGAGTGCGGGATCGTCCCGGTGCCCGAGGAGCAGTTGCCGGTTGAGCTGCCGGAGATCGAGGACTACGCGCCGCAGGGCAAGAGCCCGCTGGCCGCAGCGGAGGAGTGGGTCGCGACCGAGTGCCCGCGCTGCGGCGCCGCCGCCCGCCGCGAGACCGACACGATGGACACCTTCGTCGACTCCTCCTGGTACTTCCTCCGCTACCTGGACGCGCAGAACGGCGCGGCCGCCTGGGACCGCGGGGCGGCCGACTTCTGGATGCCGGTCGACCAGTACATCGGTGGGGTCGAGCACGCGATCCTGCACCTGATGTACGCGCGCTTCTTCACCAAGGCGCTGGCCGACCTCGGACACGTCGGGGTGCAGGAGCCGTTCGCCAACCTCTTCACCCAGGGGATGATCACCCGGGACGGGGCGAAGATGTCGAAGTCGAAGGGCAACACGGTCAGCCCCGGCGACTACGTCGAGCGCTACGGCGCCGACACCGCTCGTACGTATGTCTGCTTCATGGGACCGCCGGAGCGCGGCGGCGACTGGACCGACGAGGGGGTCGAGGGCGTCAACCGCTTCCTCTCGCGGCTCTGGCGGCTCTGCGAGGAGGTGGAGGAGCGAACGAATCCGGTCGACTGGGATCCCAGAGAAGGAGGGGAAGAGGCGTTCGAGCTACTGCGCAAGGCGCACTGGGCGATCGACAAGGCGACCCGGGACTTCAACCGCGGTTTCCAGTTCAACACGGTAATCGCTGCGGTGATGGAGCTGGTCAACGACACCTACCGCCTCAAAGACGGTCTTTTCAACGATCCCGACGGTGTGTCTGCCCTGCGCTTCGCGACTGCGACCGCGGCCTCGCTGATCTTTCCCTTCGCCCCGCACCTCGGCAGCGAGGTCTACGAGCGCCTGACCGGTGCCCGGGTCTGGGAGCAGCCGTGGCCCGAGGCGGACCCGGATCTGCTCGCCAGCGACACCGTCACCCTCGTCGTCCAGGTCAACGGCAAGCTGCGCGACCGGATCGAGGCACCGGCCGAGGCGCCGAAGGAGGAGCTGCTGCGGCTGGCCCGTGAGAGCGAGAAGGTAGCCAGGCACCTCGACGGGCAGGAAATAGTCAAGGAAATTGTAGTTCCAGGCAAGCTGGTCAACCTGGTGGTCCGGTAGGGCCCGCCGCCGGGCCCGACCGTTCTGCTAGAAAGCCGCCGAATGCTGGTCAGACGCCTCAACGAAGCTGCGGTCGAGGAGTGGCACCGTCTCCGGGCCCACGTCCTGATGGACGCGGGCGAACTCGGCTCGCGCAATCTCTCGGTGACCTGGGTGACCGTCCCCGGCGGCGTCAAGCAGACGCTGCACTCTTCCGGCGAGGCCGAGCAGGCCTACGTCGTCGTCCGCGGCAGCGGCACGATGTCGGTCGCCGGCGACACCCAGGAGGTCGCCGAGGGCGATCTGATCCTCGTCCCGCCCGCCACCGAGCACTCGATCGGCAACGAGGGCGACGTCGAGCTGACCTGCGTCTCGATCCAGTCCCCGCCGGTCGCGGCCGCCGAGCTCTACAGCGACCAACTCGCAGAGGTGGCCGGCTATGACGACGAGGACGACTACTAGCCCGTAGTCGCTGTTCCGCCTCTATTCTGGCGATGAGATTTTGCAGTCTGCGCGCCACGCGTGCGCCCGGATCGCCCAGCATCGATGGCGATGCCGGAGATGAGTCGCAGCCAGGTGGTGATCTACGCGGCGGTGGCGCTGGCGCTGCTGCTGGTCGGCGCGCGGGCGATCCGCGGCGAGGGAGAAACGGATTCCTCTTTTGCCGCCGGGAACTCGGGCGGCGGAGGCGGGGCGAGCGTCTCGGTCGCCGGTGCGAGCGGGGAGGTGGTGGTCGACGTGACCGGCGCGGTACGGCGGCCGGGCGTCTACCGGATGCCGATGGGCAGCCGGGTCGACGACGCCCTCGCCCGCGCCGGCGGACCGACGCCGCGGGCCGAGCTGGAAGCGATCAACCGGGCTGCGAGGCTCGCCGACGGACAGCAGGTGGTCGTGCCCGAAGCGGTTCCCGGCGGGACGGCGGCGGGGACCGAAGAAGGCCCGATCAGCCTCGGCACCGCCACCGCTGAGCAGCTGGAAGAGATCGAGGGGATCGGCCCGGTTACCGCCGGCGACATCATCGCCTTCCGCGACGAACACGGCGGCCTCTCCTCGATCGACGAGCTCGACCAGGTCGCGGGGATCGGCCCGGCGACGATGGAGTCGCTGCGGGCGCGGCTGCAGCCCTGAGCGGTGAGGTCGCCGCTGCCCTCGCTTCCGGTCATGCTCGGCGTCGTCCTGCTGACGGTCGCGGCGCTGGGGAGCAGCGACGAGATCCGCCAGCGGGCCGCCGCCGGGCTCGGCATGGGGATGCCCGAGCGCGAGGCGGCCCTGGCGCGCGGCTTCGTGCTCGGCGAAGACGACGAGGTCGACGCGCAAACGGAGGAAGACTTCCGCCGCGCCGGCCTCAGCCACCTGCTCGCCGTCTCGGGCCAGAACGTCACCCTCCTGGCGCTGCTGGCGATGCCGCTGCTGGGCGCCTTCGGGGTTCCGCTGCGCGAGCGGCTGGTCTGGGTGCTGGCGCTGATCGCGGTCTACGTGCCGGTCGCGGGAGCGGGCCCGTCGATCCAGCGGGCGGGGGTGATGGGGGCTCTTGGCCTGCTTGCGACGCTGGGGGGCAGGCGCGCTTCGCGCCTCTACACGCTGGCGGTCGCGGCGTTGGTGACGCTTGCGATCGACCCCGGCGTCGCCACCGACGTCGGCTGGCAGTTGAGCTTCGCGGCGGTTCTCGGGATCCTCCTGCTGGCGGCGCCGCTGCGGGAGCGGCTCGAGTCGAGCCTCGGCCGCGGGCGCTGGCGCCGCGCCCTCGCCGAGGGGTTGGCGGTGACGGTCGCCGCGACGCTGGCGACGGCGCCGCTAATCGCCTTCCACTTCGAAACCCTCTCCACGACGACGCTGGCGGCCAACGTCCTGGCGCTGCCGGCGGTGGCGCCGGCGATGTGGCTGGGTATGTGCGCCGCCGCCCTGGCCCAGCTCCCCGGCATCCCGCTGGAGCCGCTCAACTGGCTGAACGCCCTGCTGCTCGCCTACGTCGCCCAGGTGGCCGAGTGGTGCGCGGCGCCCCGCTGGGCCGAGCTACGGGTCCACCTCGACGGACAGGGCCTGGCGCTCGCCTACCTCGGCCTCGCCGCGGCGCTGCTCGCCTGGCGGCGCTGGCCACGAGGAGCCCTGGCGCTCGCCGCGCTCGCCGCGGCCGTCTGGATGCCGCTGCCGTCGCTCGGGGGCGCCACTGCCGAGCGCCCGCCGGGCGGCTTGCGCGTGGTGGTCCTCGACGTCGGCCAGGGCGACGCGATCCTCTTCCAGCCCGCCGGGGCGGCGCCGGTCCTCGTCGACGGCGGGCCGCCGGGAGACGGGTTGGCGCGCAAGCTCGACGCGGCGGGCGTGGGGTCCTTGGGCGCCGTCGTCGTCACCCACGACCAGTCCGACCACGCCGGCGGGATCGAAGAGCTACTGGGCGACGTGCCGGTGCGGCGGCTCCTCTTCGCCCGCCTGCACCGGCGGCTGATCGCGGCGGCGGCCGCGGCCGGGGCCGACCCGGAACGGATCGCCGCCGGCCGCGAGCTGCGCTCCGGGGCGCTGCGGTTGCGGGTCCTCTGGCCGCCGGTCGAGCTGCTCGGCCCCGCGGCCGCCGGCCAGGACCCGAACCGCCTGGCGCTGGTGATGGTCGCCCGCTGGCGGAGCTTCACCATGCTGCTCACCGCCGACGCGGAGGCGGAGGCGGTGCCGATCAACCCCGGCCCCATCGACGTCCTCAAGGTCGCCCACCACGGCAGCGACGACGCCGGCCTTGCCGGGCTGCTGGAGCGCACGCGGCCGCGTTTGGCGGTGATCTCGGTCGGCGCCGGCAACCCTTACGGGCACCCGACCGCGGCGACGATCGCGACGCTGGCGCAGCACCGGGTCCCGACCCTGCGAACCGATGAAGAGGGACAGATCGTGATCGACGTCCGCGGGCGGGTGATGAGCGTGGACGGATGATCGAATCGAAACTTGAGGAACCCAATCCAATCGCTCCGCAGGGGGCCTCAGGTGCCGATGCACGGAGTGGTGCGCTCCATTCTTCCCACCAGGCTGCTCAAATCGCTTCGACTTCCGAGCGTTGCGGGCGCCGGTCTGCCGGAACGGATGCGCAGCACCGCCTTCGCTTTTCTCGGCCTCACCGCAGCGCTGGGGCTTGCCCTTGTTGCGACCTTCGCCCAGCTCAGCTTCCCCGTGCTCGCGCCGGCGCCCGCGCCCAGCGGTCCACCGGTCGGCGCCATCTCCGACGCGGTGTCCCTGCAGCACGCCCCGGCGGCGTCCGGGCGGCGGGAATGGCAGCCGGACGTCTCCAGCCGCTCGGCGGGCAGCGCCGGGACCGATCGCGGCAGCGGCGGTGGGGGTCACGATGTGGGGTCGGTCGCCCCGCCGGCAGCCGCCCCGGCGCCGTCCGGCACCGGCGGCGTCAGCGGCGATCCCGGCCCGGCACCCGCGCCGCAGCCGGACCCGCAGCCCTCCTCGGATCAGCAGGCGCCGAGCTCGGCGCAGCCGGATCCGACCCCTCCCTCCAAGCCGAAGCCCGTCCCGGCGCGCCCGGCGGCGCCGGAGCCCGAACCAGCCCCGGCTCCCGGAAACTCCCAGTCCACCGCCGCCGCCGAACACGCCAGCGAACGCGGAGTCGAAGCCTCCTCCAAGACCGCGACCGCCGCGGTCGCCCCCGAAGTCGCTGCCGAAGAGTCGCCGGGCAGCGGCAAAGGCAAAGCGCTGGGGCACAGCAAGTAGCGCCGCGAGCGAGCCGCGGCGATATCTAGACTCGGCCCGATGGCCGACGAGATGCAGCCGCTCTACCTGATCGCGGGCAGCGACGGGGCCAAAATCGACGCCACGCGGGCGCGGCTGCGCGCCCGGGCCGAGCGCGAGGGGGGCGAGGCGGCGCTAGAGGTCTTCGAGCCGGGCGAGGGGCGGGGGATGCCCGATCACGAAGCGCTGCTCGCCGCGATCCCGGCGATGTCGCTGATGGAGTCGCGCCGCTACCTGCTCGCCGACGGGATCGAGCGTTGGCGCGACAAGCAGCTCGAGCCGGTCGTCGCGGCGCTGGGCGAGCTGCCGCCGGACCTGACCCTGGTCCTGATCTGCCGCGACAAGCCGCCGGCGAAGCTGGCCAAGGCCGTGAAGGCGGCGAAGGGGGAGGTGCACGAGTTCGAGGCGCCCAAGGCGCGCGAGATGCCGCGCGTGCTGGTCGGGGAGGCGCAGCGGCTCGGCTTCCGGCTCGACCCGGGAGCGGCGCGGATGCTGGTGGAGCGGATGGGCGCCAACCCGGTGCGGCTGCGGACGGAGCTCGAGCGGCTGGCTCTGTGGGCGGGCGAGGAGGGAGAGGTGGCCGTCGCCGACCTCGAAGAGATGATCGCCGACACCTCCGAAGCCGCGGTCTGGTCGCTCTCCGACGCGCTGGTCGAAGGCGACGCCGCGGCGGCGTTGCGAATCGGCGAGCAGCTGATCGGCCAGGGGGAGAACGTCACCGGGCTGATCTACGGCCTCGCCTCGCGCCTGCGCGGCGCCTGCACGGCCGCGGCCCAGCTGGAAGAGGGGATTCCGCCGGCAAAGGTGGAGTCGTCGCTGAAGATGCACCCCTACGCGGCCAAGCAGCTGGTCAGACGGCTGCAGAACACCGACCTGGCGAGCCTGCGCGCGGCGACCGAGGCGCTCGCCGACCTAGAGCTCTGGCTGCGCGGCGGCGCTGACTACGGCGACGAGCTCGCCTTCACCCTGGCATTGCGGAAAGCGGCAGCCGGGGCGGCTTAGGAGGCGGAGCCGGCGGCGATTCGCGCGGCTTTGGACTTCTTGCGGGCGCCGGTGTTCTTGTGGAGGGCGCCCTTCTGCACGGCCTTGTCGATTTTCGAGACGAGATCGCGCTGCTCGGCGGCAACGGTCTCGGCGTCGCCGGACTCGACCGCGCTTTCGAGGCGCCGGAAGTGGGTCTTCACGGTGCTCGTCAGCAGCCGGTTCTCGGTCCGCTCGCGCTCGCTGCGGAGTATCCGCTTCTTCTGTGAGGCTATGTTGGCCATGTCAAGTTCCCGAGCAGGCGCCTTGCCGGCTCCGGGCGGCCGCGGACTATAGCGACTGGCGCACGCCCAGTCGTCCCTCGAACCGAATCGACACCAAGCTTGGAGACGCCCAGGGCACCTGACACCCCCGATCCAGAGGAGCGGCCGCTCGACGCCGACGAGTCGTCGTTCGCCTCCGACGTCGGCGTCCGCGAGGCCGAGGGATTCGACCCGGGCGAGGAACTCGCCGCCGAGCCCGCCCCCGGCAACCAGGCCGGGCGCCTGGCCCGCTCCACCGCCTTCTTCTCGATCGCCACCGCCGCCTCGCGCGTCGCCGGCCTCGCCAGGGAAGTGGTTGCCGCCGGTTTCTACGGGGTCAGCGGCCCGGTGTCGGCCTTCACCGTCGCCTTCCAGGTCCCGAACCTGATCCGCGCCCTGTTCGCCGACGCGGCGCTGCAGCCGGCCTTCGTCCCGGTCTTCACCGAACTGCTCGGCAAGAAGGCCTACAAAGAGGCGTTCCGCCTCGCCTCGACGATGTTGCTGCTGGTGACGATGGTGCTGGGGGCGATCACCGCCCTCTTCGTCCTCCTCGCGCCGGTGATCATGCCGGTCTTTGCGCCGGGCTTCGACCAGGACATCACCGACCTCACCGTCTCCCTCTCCCAGGTCCTTTTCCCGATCCTGATCCTGCTCGGGGTCAGCGGCATCGTCGTCGGCATCCTCAACAGCTACGACCGCTTCGGCGCCTTCGCGATCGCGCCGCTGTTCTGGAACCTGACGATCATCCTCGTCCTCGTCGTCCTGGAGCCGATGTTCCACGGCCAGAACCGGATCTACGCCTACGCGATCGCGATCCTCGCCGGCACCCTGGTGCAGCTTCTGATCCCGGCCTGGGATCTGCGCAACACGCCCTTCCGCTTCAGCTGGAGCTTCGATTGGCGGCACCCGGGGGTGCGGCGGGTCCTGGTGCTGATGCTGCCGGTGACGATCAGCCTCGGGCTGATCAACTTCAACCTCTTGATCAACAGCTTTTTCGGCAGCCTCGTCTCCGAGCATGCGCCGGCGGCGATCGACAAAGCGTTCCGCATCTACCAACTGCCGCAGGGGATCTTCTCGGTCGCGATCGCGACGGTGCTGTTCCCGACCCTGGCGCGCTTCGCGAACGCGGGGGAGATCGACAACCTGCGAGCGACGATGGCCAACGGGATGCGGCAGATCCTCTTCGTCCTGGTCCCGGCGGCGGCGGCGATCCTCGCCCTCTCGGACCCGATGATCCGGCTCGTCTACCAGCGCGGGGAATTCAACCCGGCGGATACGGCCGTCGTCGCCACCGCCCTCTTCTGGTTCGCCTTCTCGCTGCCGACCAACGGCCTCTATCTGCTGCAGACGCGGACCTTCTTCAGCTTGCAGCGGCCCTGGCAGGCGACGGCGCTGGCGACGATCGACCTCGTCGTCTCGGCCCTGGCGGCGCTGGCCCTCTACGCGCCCTTCGGGGTCGGCGGCATCGTCGCCGGGACCGGGATCGGGACCACCGTCGCGGTCGTCGCCCAGGCGGTGATCCTGCGCCGCGAGTTCGGCGGCCTCGAGCTGCGCCGTCTGTTTTCGACCGCGTCGCGGATCACCGTCGCCGCGGCGGCGCTGGCGGGGGTCGGCTGGGTCGTCTGGGACGTCCTCGACCAGATCCTCGGACGCGGCTTGCTGGGGCAGATCGTCTCCCTAGGCGTTGGCCTCGGCGCCGGCGGCGTCGTCTACGTGGCGGTCGCCAAACTGCTGCGGGTCGCGGAGCTGGAGCAGATGAGCCGCCTGCTGCTGCGGCGGGGCCGCTAGCGCCGGATGCTCGACCTCGGGCGGTACCTGCTGGGCGTGGCGGAGCTCCTGCTGCTGGGCGGCTTCGCCTGGCTCGGCGGTTCTTCGCTGCGCGGCTGGTTGCTGCCCCGGTTCGAGGGGGCGCCGGCGCACTTGGCAAGCGCGGTGATCGCGCTGGCGCTGCTGATCTGGTCGGCGGAGCTTCTGGGGAGCTTCGGTTGGTGGGAGCCGGTGCCGTACTTGGTGCTGGTTGCCGCTGTGGGGTTGGGCTGCTGGAGGGTCGCGTCGCGGCGGGAGGGGGACGGGAGGTCCTCTCCAGACACATCTCGCCAAAGGCTCGATGTTGAGTGTCTGGAGAAGACCTCCCGTCCCCCTCTGCTGACGGTGATTGCCCTGCTGGTCGCGGCGATCGCATTTATCCACTTCGCTCTGGAAGCCAAGACCAAGCTCTCGACGGGGATGACCGGGTTCGACAGCACCTGGTACCACGGGCCGTTCGCGGCGGGCTTCTTCCAGGGCGGCGATACCTGGGGCCTGCACTTCATCGCGCCGCAGTTCTTGGCCTGGTTCTACCCCGCCAACGGGGAAATCTTCCACGCGGGGGGGATGCTGGCGTTCGGGCGGGACGTGCTGTCGCCGCTGCTGAACCTGGGGTGGTTTGTCGGGTGTCTGGTCGCCTGCTGGTGCATCGGGCGGCCGTACCGGGTCGGGCCGTGGTCGCTGGCGCTCGGGGCGGTGGCGCTGAGCGTGCCGGCGCTGGCCGACCAGGCCGGGGAGGCGCGGAACGACATCGTCGGGATCTTCTTCCTGCTGAGCGCGGTGGCGATTGCGCTGAATGCGTGGGGCGGGGATGGCGGAACGGGAAAGAAGCTGGGTAGGGAGGAGGGCGGCGCCGGTGTCGGTGCGTACCTCGTGGTTGGATTGGCTGCGGGGCTTGCGGCCGGGACGAAGCTGAACTTTCTGCTGCCGGCGGCGGTGCTGGTGGTTGGTCTGGCGGCGATCGCTCCCCGCGGGGCGCGGGGCCGGGCTCTCGGCCTTGGTGCGCTGGCCGCTGTTGCCGGAGGCGGCTACTGGTACCTGCGCAACCTCGCGCACAGCGGCAACCCCCTGCCCTGGATCCACCACCTCGGCCCGATCGACCTGCCGGCTCCAGAGCAGGCTCTCGGCGGCCGCGAAGCCCATTCGGTCCTCGGCTACCTGGGCGACGGCAGCGTCTGGTCCGACTGGTTCCTCCCCGGCTTACACAGTGGGCTCTGGTTCGTTTGGCCTCTGCTCCTGCTCGCCGCCATAACGGGCTTGTCTCTCGCCACCGCTGCGCCCTTCATCCATCGACGGGCCGGAAATACGCCTATATGGAGGGAAATCGGCCCGTCGACGGGGGTGCTTGCCGTGGCGGGGCTCGTCGGGCTGGCGGCGGCGCTGGCGTGGCTGGTGGCGCCTACGTCTGCGTCGGGACCCGACGGGATGCCGCGCGGGTTCGAGTCGGGCCTTCGGTACCTGGCGCCTGCCCTCGTCCTCGGCCTCGCGCTGCTGCCCACCGCCCCCGCAGTCCAGCGCCGAATCGCAAGGTTCGGAGGAGCGCTCCCTTCCTTTGTCGCCCATAGCGGTACAAAGGAAGGGAGCGTTCGCGGATTGGGCTGGATGCTCGGGGGCCTGCTGGTGTTCGCTATCGCCGTCGGTTACCCGGTCCAACGCCACTATCTGGAGTCCCGCTACAAGGACCCCACCTTCACCGCTCCGGGCCTCAACGCCGCCTTCGCCTGGGCCCGCGACATCTCCGATTCCCGCATCGCCACCACCAGCACCCGCCAATACCCCCTCTTCGGCACCGACCTCTCCAACCAGGTCCACTACCTAGGCATCGAGCAACCCCACGGCGGCTACAAGCCCCCAACCACCTGCGGTACCTACCTCCAGCTGCTCCAAGACGGCGACTACGACTACGTAATTGCCACCCGCGACCGGATCGAACCCAACAAGCCGCCATACCCGCCGTCGGTCAAATGGACCGAAGACGCCGGAGCCAAACCCATCCTGCGAAAACCCCCAACGGTCGTCTTCGAGCTACCCGAGCACCTCCATCCCTCGGCGTGTAGCTGACCAACGCCACGAGCCGGCGGGTGGCGCGGAAGGGGGGACCACCCCCGAGGTGTCCTCGGGGGTGGTGGGCCCCTTCCGTGACAGGACCCGCCGGCCCACCGCCCTCGTCCCTCATACTCACCACGCCCAATGGACCACATCCGAAACTTCTCGATCATCGCCCACATAGACCACGGCAAGTCGACGCTAGCCGACCGCATCCTCGAGCTCACCGGCGCCGTCGACCCGAAGAAAATGCAGGCGCAGCTGCTCGACTCGATGGACCTCGAGCGCGAGCGCGGAATCACGATCAAGGCCCAGGCGGTCCGCGTCGAGTACACCGCGAAGAGCGGCGAGACCTACCACCTGCACCTGATCGACACCCCCGGTCACGTCGACTTCTCCTACGAGGTCTCGCGCAGCCTCGCCGCCTGCGAGGGCGCGCTGCTGGTCGTCGACGCCGCCCAGGGAGTCGAGGCCCAGACCGTCGCCAACACCTACCTGGCGATCGAGAACGGGCTCGAGCTGATCCCGGTGATCAACAAGGTCGACCTGCCCGGCGCCGAGCCCGAGCGGGTCGCCGCCGAGATCGCCGACCTGCTCGGCGGCGATCCCGAGGAAGCGCTGCCGATCTCGGCCAAGACCGGGGAGGGGGTGCTGGAGGTGCTGGAGGCGATCGTCGAGCGGATCCCGTCACCCCGGGGCGAAGCGGATGCTCCGGCCCGCGCCCTGATCTTCGACTCCGAGTTCGACCCCTACCGCGGGGTGATCGCCTACGTGCGGATGGTCGACGGCTCCTTCCGCAAAGGCGAGCGGATCCTGGCGATGCAGAACGGGACCGAAGCCGACATCGACGACATCGGCTTCTTCCGGCCGACGATGATCGCGGTCAAGGGGATGGACGCCGGCGACGTCGGCTACCTGATCACCGGGATCAAGGACGTGACCAAGCTGCGGGTCGGCGACACCCTGACCACGCAGGCGAACCCCGCCTCGGAGCCGCTCGAGGGCTACCGCGAGGTGCGGCCGATGGTCTTCTGCGGCCTCTTCCCGATCGACACCGACCGCTACGAAGACCTCCGCGACGCGCTGGAGAAGCTCTCGCTCAACGACGCCGCCCTCTCCTGGGAGCCGGAGACCTCCGAGGCGCTCGGCTTCGGCTTCCGCTGCGGCTTCCTCGGCCTGCTCCACATGGAGATCGTCCGCGAGCGATTGGAGCGCGAGTACGACCTCGACCTGCTGGCGACGACCCCGAACGTGCGCTACCTGGTGAATCTCACCAACGGCGAGACCAAAGAGGTCCACAGCCCGACCGACCTGCCCGACCCGGGCACGATCGAGACGATCGAAGAGCCCTACATCCGCGCCACTCTGATCTGCCCGAAAGAGCAGGTGGGCGCGGTGATGGAGCTTTGCCAGCAGCGCCGCGGCACCCACGTCGACATGCACTTCCTCAGCCCCGAGCGGGTGCAGATTCGCTACGACCTGCCGCTGGCGGAAATAGTCCTCGACTTCTTCGACCTGCTGAAGTCGAACACCCGCGGCTACGCCTCGCTCGACTACGAGCCGATCGGCAACCGCGTCTCCGACCTGGTCAAAGTCGACATCTTGCTAGCCGGCGAAAAAGTCGACGCTCTCTCGATCATCGTCTTCCGCGACTTCGCCTACGAGCAGGGCAAGCGCCTCGTCGGCCGCCTGCGCAAGACGATCCCGCGCCAGCTCTTCGACGTTCCAGTGCAGGCCGCGGTTGGCTCCAACATCCTCGCCCGCGAGACGGTCAAGGCGCTGCGCAAGGACGTCACCGCGAAGCTCTACGGCGGCGACGTGACCCGCAAGAACAAGCTGCTGAAGAAGCAGAAAGCGGGCAAGAAACGGATGAAGGCGGTCGGTCGCGTGGAAGTGCCGCAGGAGGCGTTCCTCGCCGTGCTCGAGATCGACGAGTAGCCCGCCGCCGCCCCTGGCCGCGTAGCCAGTTAAAGTGCCCGGCCATGCCGATCAAGACTGATGCAGTTGGGAAGGAATGGCCCGGCACCACGTACCAGGTGGGGCGGGAGAAGATCAAGGAGTACGCGAACGCGCTGGGCATCGACAACCCGGTGCACCACGACGTCGAGGCGGCCCGCGCGGCCGGCTTCCGCGACGTGGTGGCGCCGCCGATGTTCGCCGTCGTCTACAGCAGCCCGGCGGTGGCGCCGGCGATCCTCGACCCCGAGGTGGAGCTGAACTTCGCGGCGATGGTCCACGGCGGCCAGGAGTTCGTCTGGGACGAGCCCGCCTGCTCGGGCGACGAGATCACGACCTCCGCCAAGTGCCTCTCGATCGAGGAGAAGGACGGCAAGGGCTTCTACGTCTTCGAGACCAACTCCGTCAACCAGGACGGCGCCCAGGTCGCTCGCGGCACCTGGACGCTGATCGTGAGGGGGGTTTAGAGATGGCCGATCTGAACGTCGGAGAGCAGATCCCGGAGCTGCGGGTGACGCCGGACAAGTACCTGCCGCACCGCTACGCGGGCGCTTCGGGTGACTTCAACCCGATCCACATCGACGACGAGCTGGCGAAAGCCGTCGGCCTGCCGCGCAACATCCTCCACGGCCTCTACTCGATGGGCCTGGTGGCGAAAGCCAACGCCGCGCTCGCCGACGGCGACCCGCGGGCGCTGAAGCGCCTCTCGGTGCAGATGCGGGGGATGGGCGTGCCCGAGCAGGAGATCGTCGTCACCGGCACGGTCAAATCCGCCGACGGCAGCCGGGTCGTAGTCGACACCGTCGCCGCCCAGGGCGAGACCGCTCTGATCAAGAACGCCGAGGCCGAACTCGATCTGTAGGAGAGGGGGCCGCTGGGCTCCCCTCCTAGAATTGCTCGCATGCTGAGCGAGCGGCAAGAGCTGATCCTTCGTCTCGCGGTCGAGGCCTATCTCGACTGCGGCCGGCCCGTGCCCTCGAAAGAGGTGGCGGAGCGGCCGGAGGTGGAGTGGGGGCCCTCGACCGTGCGCGCCGAGCTGGCGGCGCTGGAGGCGGCGGGCTACCTGACCCACCCCCACACCTCCGCCGGCCGGGTGCCGACCGACGCCGGCTACCGCCTCTACGTCGCCTCGATGGTCGAATCCGGGCGGATCCCGGCGCGGCCCGATGCCGAGCTGGAGCTCTCGCGCCTGCGCCGCGAGGTCGACGAGGCGATGCGGGAGACGACCGCGACGCTGGCCCAGGTCACCGACCTGGTGGCGATGGCCACCGCCCCCTCGCCCGGCCTGACGGCGACGATCCACCGGGTGGAGGTGCTGCCGCTGCAGCCCAACCGGGTGGTGGTGATCGCGATCGCCTCGACCGGCGACGTCACCCGCCGCGTCTTCGAGTTCGACCGGCCGGTCGACCCGGGTCTCGTCGAGTGGGCTTCCAGCTACTTGAACGAGAAGCTCTCCGGCCTCGGGGTCGGGGCGCGGATGATCGCCAGCCGCCTCCGCGACCCGGAGCTGAGTGGGGTCGAGGCCCGCTTCATCTCGACCCTCGGCACCGCCTTCACCGACTTCGTCGCCGACGAAGGGGGCGAGCTCTACCTCGAGGGCGCCTCGCGGCTGCTCTCCGACGCCCACCTTCCCGACCTGCCCCGCGCCGACGAGCTGATGACGGCGCTGGAGCGCCGCGCCGACGTGCTGCGGATGCTGCGCTCCTCGCTCGACGAGCGTTCGGTCTTTTTCTGGATCGGTGGCGAGAACCCGCAGCCGGCGCTGCGCTCGGTCAGCGTGATCGGCGCCAACTACGGGCTCGGCCACCGCAACCTCGGCGCCGTCGGCGTGGTCGGTCCGCTGCGGATGGACTACGCGACCGCGATCGCCTCGGTCCGCTACGCCGCCCGCGAGCTCTCCCGCTACTTCGAGACTGTTTACTCCGACTAGCCGATGCCGCGCGACTACTACGAGGTCCTGGGGGTTTCCCGGGACGCCGACGAGACCGAGATCAAGAAAGCATTCCGTCGTCTGGCGCGGGAGCTGCATCCCGACGTCAACGACCACGACCCCGAGGCGGAGGAGAAGTTCAAGGAGGCCGCCGCCGCCTACGAGGTGCTCTCCGACGCCGATCAGCGCCGCACC
This sequence comes from Solirubrobacterales bacterium, assembly GCA_035634815.1. Lineage (GTDB taxonomy): Bacteria > Actinomycetota > Thermoleophilia > Solirubrobacterales > 70-9 > VAYN01. The sequence continues at coordinate 42,416 of DASQCF010000013.1, forward strand.
TACGACGCCTACGGGCACGAGGGCCTGCGTTCGGGCGGCTTCGACCCCGGCGCCGGCTTCGGCTCGATCGACGACATCCTCCAGGCCTTCTTCGGCGGCGGTGGCGCCGGCTTCGGGTTCGGCGGCCGCCGCGGCCCCGCCCCGGGCGGCGATCTCGCGGCCGAGGTCGAGATCGAGCTCGCCGAGGTCGCGACCGGAGCCCGGCGCGAGGTCACCTACGACGTCGTCGGCAGCTGCGAGCACTGCCACGGCAACGGCGCCGAGCCGGGGACGCCGATCCGCACCTGCGAGCGCTGCGGCGGCGCCGGCGAGTTGCGGCAGGTAGCGCGGACGCCGTTCGGGCAGATGGTCCGGGCCACCGCCTGCGACGCCTGCGGCGGCGCCGGCAAGATCCCCGAGACGCCGTGCGAAACCTGCGGCGGCGTCGGTCGCACCCGCCAGAGCCGCACCAGCGCGATCGAGGTGCCGGCCGGGATCGAGGATGGGCAGCGGATGCGGATCACCGGCGCCGGCCACAGCGGCGAGGCGGGGGCTCCCGCCGGAGACCTCTACGTCGAGGTCAGGATCGCCGAGGACGAGCGCTTCGAGCGCGAGGGGAGCGACCTGATCAGCCTCGTCTCGCTGCCCGCGACCGAGGCGATGCTTGGCACCAAGGTGACGGTGCCGACGCTCGAGGGCGAGGAGGAGATCGAGATCGAGCCAGGGACCCAGCCGGGGGCCGAAAAGGTCCTGCGCGGCGCCGGCCTGCCGCGCCTCAACGGGCGCCGCCGCGGCAACCAGCGGATCGTCCTCAACGTCTTCGTCCCGACCAACCTCTCAGACGAGCAGCGGGAGATCGCCGAGCGCCTCGACGAGAGCCTTGAGGACGGCAACCTCCAGCCGCCGCACGGGGACGGGCTCTTCTCCCGCGTGCGGCGGGCCTTCGGTTGAGGCTCCGCCGGTGATCCGGCTCGCGGTCCGCTGCGCGCCCGAGCAGGCGGAGCTGGTCCTGGCCGAGCTGACGGTGCTGGCGCCGAACGGGGTCGAGGAGGAGCGCGGGCCGGGCTACGTCGAGTACGCGATCTACGGCGGCGAGGGGGAGCTGCCGGAGCTGGGTGACCTCGACGCTGCGATCGCCGGCGGCCGGGTGGAGGTCAGCTCGACCGAGATCCCCGACGACTGGGCCGACCGCTGGCGGGACTTCCACAAGCCGCTGCTGGTCGCCGACCGTCTCTGGCTGCGGCCTTCGTGGGAGCCGCCGCGCGAGGGCGCGACCGACGTCGTCGTCGACCCCGGCCAGGCCTTCGGCACCGGCGCCCATCCGACCACCCGGCTCTGCCTCGAGTACCTCTGCGAGATCGCTCCGGGGGGAGAGCTGGTCGACCTCGGCACCGGCTCCGGCGTCTTGGCGATCGCGGCGGCAAAGCTCGGTTGGAGTCCGATCCGCGCCTACGACCACGAGCCGGCGGCGATCGAAGCCGCCAAAGCAAATGCGGTCGCCAACGACGTCGAGCTTTCCCTGGAGCGCGCGAACCTGCGGGAAACCCTCCCCGAGCTGGCGCCAACGGTCGTAGCGAACATGACCGCGCCGATCCTTCTGGCCGTGGCCGAACTGATCCGGGAGGGAGGGGGAACCCGGAGGAGCCTCCCCAGTTCTGGGACGGAGGGTTCCCCCTCCCTCCCAACCACCTTCGTCTGCTCAGGCCTGCTTCTGGCCGAGCAGGATCAGGTTTCCGGCGCCTTCGGCGACCTCGGCTACAGCGAGGCCGATCGTCGCCAGGACGGCGACTGGGCCGCCCTGTTGCTGCGTCGGGCCTGAGCTATAGGGTTCCCGCGATGCCCATCGCCTCGATCGTCAGCGCCGACTACAAGATCGCGCTGTTCCTCCACATCCTCGCCGTCGTCCTCGCCTTCGGCCCGACCTTCGGCTACGCCCTCTTCTTCTCGACCGCGCCGCAGTATCCGCGGGCTGTGCCGGCAATCTTGACCGGCATCCAGCGCTGCGACCGCTACCTGGTCCAGCCCGGGATGATCGTCCTGCTCCTCGCCGGGATCTACCTGCTGGTCGCCAGCGACGACGCCTGGGGCGGCGGCGACGCCTTCGTCACCGTCGGCTTCCTCGCGATCATCGTCCTCTTCGGGCTCCAGCACGCCTTCTTCCGCCCCCAGACCGCGAAAGCCAAAGAGCTGGCCGAGCGGGACCTGGGCAAAGGCGATGAGCTCAGCCCCGAATTCAACGAGATCTCCGAACGGCTCAGCAACGTCGGCAAAATCGCCGGCCTGATCGTCGTCGTGACGATCTTCTTCATGTCGTACAAGCCGTTCATGTGAGCGACCTTCCGGTTGCGATGTTCGACTCGGGCGTGGGCGGGCTCACCGTCCTGCACGAGTGCCTCGTCTCGCTGCCGCAGGAGGACTTCGTCTACCTCGGCGACACGGCAATGTTCCCCTACGGGGACAAGGACCCGGAGCAGCTGCGAGAGCGGATCCGTCGAATCGCCGGAATGCTCCTCGACCGCGGCGCCAAGCTGCTGGTGATCGCCTGCAACACCGCGACCTCGGTCGGCGAGGAGGTGACGCGGGAGGTCGCCGCCGAGCGCGGGGTGGAGGTGGTGCCGGTGGTCGAGCCACAGGCCGAGATCGCCGCTGCGATCACCGCCAACGCCCGAGTCGGAGTGCTGGCGACGCCGAACACGGTCGCCAGCGGCGCCTACCGGCGGGCGCTGGAAGCCGTCGGCCGCGGCCTCGACGTGATCGAGGTCGCCGCTCCCGACCTCGCCCCGTTCATCCAGGACGGCGCGCTGTTCGACGAGGAGACGATGACGATGGCCCGCTCCTACTGCCGGCCGCTGAAGGAGGCCGAGGTCGACACCCTGATCCTCGGTTGCACCCACTACCCGCTGGTGGCGCCGATGCTGCAGCGGATCCTCGGCCGCGATGTCCGCCTCGTCAGCGGCGGCCACGCCGTCGCCGCCGCGGTCCAGCGCACCCTGGAGGGGTCCGGCATGGCCCGTGAGGGGGGAGGGGAGGGGGCCTACGACTTCCTCTGCACCGGCGACTGCGACGCCTTCCACGAGATCGGCACGCGGTTTCTGCAGATGCCGTTGGGGGACGTCGAGCAGGTCGAAGTCTGAATCTCGCGACGAAGGCCGCTCGAAGAAATCACGAAATGCGCGCCACGGGTGCGCCCCGACCCGGCACGATCCCGGCCATGCCCGTTTTGACGCCGAGCAATACCGTATATACTCATCCCGTGGCCAAGGTGATGATCTCCATTCCCGACAAGCTCCTGGAGCGGCTGGACCTGCGCGCGAAGCAGCAGGGCGACACCCGCAGCGGCCTTCTGCAGCGCCTCGTCGAGCGCGAGGTCGAGGCCGGCGACAAATCCCGGCGGGAAGCGCTGAACCGGATCTGGGACGAGGTCCGGATCGAGGTGCCGGCCGACCGGCCGGAGCTCCTCGACGTGGCCCGGGTGATCCGGGAAGACCGGGAATCCCACTGATTTGCTCCTGCTCGATGCAAGCACCTGGGTGGCGGCTGGGCTCTCCGCCCATCCATCGCACCCGGCCGCCGCTCCCCTGGTCCGTGGGGGAGTCCCGGTCGCCGCGCTCGACCTGACCATCTACGAGGTGACCAACGTCGTTGCGCGGCAATACCGCCAGCCCGACCAGGCGGAGAGGATCGCGCGAGCCGTTCTGCGTACCTGCGGAGATGAGCTCATCCGCGTGGATCATGCGATGGGGGAGGAGATCGTGAGAGTGGTCTCCGAACACGGCCTCACGGCCTACGACGCCGCCTACGTGGCCGCGGCCCGCCGCAACGGCTGGCAACTGGTCAGCCTCGACCTCCGCGACCTGGTCTCGAAGGGGCTCGCCGTGACTCCCGATGCCGCCGACTACCCTTAGGGGCATGGCAGTTCTCGAACAGGTGCAGGACGACGTCAGGACGGCGATGAAAGCGCGGGATCGCGACCGCGCCGGGGCCCTGCGGATGATTGTCGATGTTCTGCAGAAGGACGCAAAGCTGGGTGAGGGCGACGAGATCGCGGTCCTGCAGCGGGAGCGGAAGAAGCGGGTCGAGGCGGCCGAGGCGTACGAAAACGCCGGCCGCGCCGAGCAGGCGGCGGCCGAGCGCTTCGAGGCCGAGCTGATCGAGGGCTACCTGCCCCAGCAGCTCTCCGACGAGGAGCTGGGGGAGATCGTCGCGGCGGCGATCGCCGAGACCGGCGCCAGCGAGCAGCGGCAGATGGGCCAGGTGATGTCCGCGGTGATGCCGAAGGTCGGTGGCCGCGCCGACGGCAAGCGGGTTAGCGCCGCGGTGCGAGAGAAGCTGGGTGCCTAGGCAATTGGCGCGTAGGCAGCTGACCCTCGACAACAGCGTCGCCGCCGAGCTGGCGGGTTCCGAGGACACCGTTCTGCGGGCGCTGCGCGGCAAGCTCGGCGCCGACCTGCACCTGCGCGGCAACGTCCTCACCCTCGAGGGCGAGCCCGACGACGTCGCCGCCGCAGCCACCGTCGTCGACGAGATGGTCGAGCTGATCGAGCAGGGGCACGACGTCGCCCCGGGGACGATCGAAGCGGTGACCGGCGCCCTCGACGCCGAAGAGAGCCCGGCCGAGATCCTCGACGACGTGGTCTGGCGCCACCGCAACACCAAAGTCGCGCCGAAAACCCTGAACCAGAAGCGCTACGTCGACTCGATCCGCCGCCACACGGTCACCTTCGGGATCGGCCCGGCCGGCACCGGCAAGACCTTCCTCGCGGTGGCGATGGCCGCCGCGGCGCTGACCGAACGCAAGGTGCAGCGGATCATCCTCACCCGGCCCGCGGTCGAGGCCGGCGAGCGTCTCGGCTTGCTCCCGGGCGACATCCAGGCCAAGGTCGACCCCTACCTGCGGCCGCTCTTCGACGCCCTCTTCGACATGCTCGACCCCGACCGGGTCAACGGCTACTTCGAGCGCAACGTGATCGAGGTCGCGCCGCTGGCATTCATGAGGGGTAGAACGCTTAATGATTCTTTTGTGATCCTCGACGAGGCGCAGAACACCAGCCCCGAGCAGATGAAGATGTTCCTCACCCGGCTCGGCTTCAACTCGCGGATGGTGGTGACCGGCGACGTCACCCAGATCGACCTGCCGACCGACCAGCGCTCCGGCCTGATCGCCGTCAGCGACATCCTCGACGGCGTCCAGGACATCTCCTTCGTCCGCTTCGGCGGCGAGGACGTCGTCCGCCACAAACTGGTCCAGCGGATCGTCGCCGCCTATGACGCGCACGGCGCCCGCGAGGCGCGCGCCGAACACGGGCCGACGCCGCGTTCGTGAGCGCCGACCTGACCGACGTTCCCGCCGACCTGCGCAGCCCCGTCGCCGCCGCGCTGGCCGCCGCGGGGGTCACCGACGGCCACCTCGCGGTAGAGATCGTCGACGCCCGGCGGATCAGGGAGCTGAACCGGGACCATCGCGGCACCGATGCGCCGACCGACGTCCTCGCCTTCCCGATCGACGAACTGTCCTCGGTCGCCGGCCCGCGCGAGCTGGGCGATGTCGCGATCTGCCCCGAGCGCTGCGCCGATGTGACCGAGGCCGCCGTCCACGGGACCCTTCACCTCTGCGGCTACGACCACGAGACCGACGACGGCGAGATGCTGGCCCTGCAGGCCCGCGTCCTCGCCGGGCTGCGATGACCCGGTCCGGCTTCGTCGGCCTCGCCGGCCGCCCCAACGTCGGCAAGTCGACCCTGGTCAACGCGATGGTCGGCTCGCACGTCGCGATCGTTTCCAGCCGCCCGCAGACGACCCGCCGCGCGATCCGCGGCGTCGCCACCGACACCGAGGCCGAGCGGCAGTTGATCCTCGTCGACCTGCCCGGCGTCCAGCGCCCGCGCGACGTGCTCACCGAGCGGATGCAGGGGCGGGTCACGCGCGAGCTGGCCGATTCCGACGTCGTCCTCTTCGTCCTCAACGGCGAGGAGGGGGTGGGGCCGGGCGACCGCTTCATCGTCGGGGCTCTGCTCGGGGCCGGGGCCGAGCTGCCGGTGATCTGCGCCGTCAACAAGGCCGACCGGCTCGGCCCCAACGAGCTGGTCCCGGTGCTGGCCGAGGCGGCGGAGCTGGCGGGCGTCGACGAGGTCTTTCCGATCAGCGCCAAGACCGGCGAGGGCCTGACGCCGCTGCTCGAGCGGCTGGGCGAGCTGATGCCCGAGGGCCCGTACATGTACCCGCCTGAGGACAGCAGCGACCAGTCCAGCGAGCTGCTGCTCGCCGAGCTGATCCGCGAGCAGGTGCTGAACCGGACCCGGCAGGAGATCCCGCACTCGGTCGAGGTCAAGGTCCTGGAGGTCGAGCCCCGCGATGACGGCCTGGTCACGGTCCGCGCCGAGATCTGGGTCGAGACCGAGTCCCAGAAGGGGATTCTGATCGGCCGCGCCGGCGCCAAGATCGGCGAGATCGGCGCCGCCGCCCGCCGCTCGCTGGAGCGCGAGCTCGGCGCCCAGGTGCACCTCGACCTCACCGTCCGCGTGCGCCGCAACTGGCGCCGGGACGAGGACCTGCTCGACCGCCTCGGCATCGAGTAGCGACGCGGCGTTTACGATTCAGCCGGTGTTCGCCGAAATCGAATTCGACCAGCAGGGCCTGGTGCCCTGCGTCGTCCAGGACTTCGCCTCCGGCGAGGTGCTGATGCTCGCCTACATGAGCGGCCAGTCGCTGGAGATGACGTTGGAGACCGGCGACCTCCACTTCTACAGCCGCTCGCGCGACGAACTGTGGAAGAAAGGCGAAACCTCGGGCAACTTCATGCACCTGCGCCAGCTCCGCTACGACTGCGACGGCGACGCCCTGGTGGCGCTGGTCGACCCCGCCGGCCCGGCCTGCCACACCGGCGAGCGCAGCTGCTTCTACCGCGAGGTGCTGGGCTCGGCCTCGCCGCGCAAAGACGCGCCGCCGGCCCCCGGCGAGCCCTTCCCGGTCACCTTCGAAGCGCTGCCGGCGCTGGAGCGGACGATCCGCCACCGCGCCCTGCAGCGCCCCGACGGCAGCTACACCGTGAAGCTGCTCGACGACCGCGGGCTGATCGGCGAGAAGATCGAGGAGGAGGCCGAGGAGGTCGTCCGCGCCGCCCGCGAAGAGACTGACCAGCGCGTCGCCGAAGAGGCCGCCGACCTGCTCTACCACCTGAGCGTGCTGCTGGCCTCGCGTGGGGTCTCGCAAGCGAAGGTGATGGAAGTTCTCAATGGCCGTAGCGGCTGATTCCGAGATCCGGCTGGAGCCGAGCCTCGACAAGGCGCGGGAGCTGGCGCGCGAGGGCAACGTGATCCCGGTGCGGGCGCGCCTGGTCGACGACTGCGAGACGCCGGTCTCGGCCTTCCTCAAGCTGCGCGCGGGCGAGCCCGAGGGGGCGCCGTGCTTCCTGCTGGAGTCGGCCGAGCAGGGGCAGGTCGGCCGCTACTCGTTCGTCGGCCTGCGCCCGCGGGCGATGCTGCGCTGGAGCGAGGGCGTGCTCTCGGAATGGAGCGGCAGTGACCTCAGCCCGGGCTCGGAGCCCGACAGCGCCGAGCCAGCGCCGGACCCCTACGGGGCCGTCGCCGAGCGGCTGCGGCGCTACCGGCCGGCGCCGGTGCCGGATCTGCCGCCCTTCGCCGGCGGTGCGGTCGGCTTCTTCGCCTACGACCTGGTGCGGACGGTGGAGCCGCTCGGCGAGCCGAACCCGGACCCGCTGGGTCTGCCCGACATGGCGCTGATGGTGACCGACGCGATGCTCGTCTTCGACCACCTGCGCCACGAGCTGACGATCCTCGCCTGCGCCTTCGTCGAGGAGGACGGCAGCGTCGAGGCGGCCTACGAGCGCGCCGCCGCCACAATCGCCGAGATGCGCGAGCGCATGCGCGGCGCGGTCCCGCGCCCCCAGCACCCGATGGTGTCCGAGCCGCCGGAGTTCAAGTCGAACCTCAGCCGCGAGGAGTTCGAAGCGGCCGTCTCGCGGATCGTCGAGTACGTGCACGCCGGCGACGCCTTCCAGGTCGTCCCCTCGCAGCGCTTCTCCGCCCCGGCGCCGGTCGAGGCGTTCTCGGTCTACCGCGGCCTCCGCGCCGTCAATCCCTCCCCTTACATGTACTTCCTCGAGTTCGGCGACTTCCAGATCGCCGGCGCCTCGCCGGAGCCGCTGGTCAAGGTGACCGGCGACCGGGTCGAGACGCGGCCGATCGCCGGCACCTCGCCGCGCGGCGCCAGCGAGGACGAGGACCGTCGCTTCGCCGAGCGGCTGATCAACGACCCCAAGGAGCGGGCCGAGCACGTGATGCTTGTCGACCTCGGGCGCAACGACCTCGGTCGGGTCTGCGAGTACGGCAGCGTCAAGGTCGACGAGCTGATGGTGGTCGAGACCTACTCGCACGTCCTCCACATCGTCAGCCAGGTCTCCGGCCGGCTGAAAGAGGGCGTCAGCGCGATGGACGTGCTGCGCTCGGCGCTGCCCGCCGGGACCCTGTCCGGTGCCCCCAAGGTGCGGGCGATGCAGATCATCGACGAGCTGGAGACGGTCAAGCGCTGCGGCTACGGTGGCGCCGTCGGCTACCTCTCCTGGGACGGCGACCTCGACACCGCGATCCACATCCGCACCGTCGTCTGCAAGGACGGGCAGCTGCACGTCCAGGCCGGTGGCGGCACCGTCGCCGACGCCAAGCCGGCCTACGAGTACAACGAGTCGGTGAACAAGGCGCGGGCGGTCTTCCGCGCCGTCGAGGTCGCCTGCGAGCAACCGGACTGGAGCTGACGGTGCGCGTGCTGGTAATCGACAACTACGACTCCTTCACCTACAACCTCGTCCAGTACCTGGGCGAGCTGGGGGCGGAGGTGGAAGTCGTCCGCAACGACAAGGCGACCGTCGCCGAGCTGCTGGAGCGGGGCCCCGACCGGCTGGTCGTCTCGCCCGGCCCCTGCACGCCGGCCGAGGCCGGCATCTCCGGCGAGGCGATCAGGGCCTTCGGCGAGGCGGGGACGCCGGTGCTGGGCGTCTGCCTCGGCCACCAGGCGATGGTCGAGGCGTTCGGCGGCCGCGTCGTCCAAGGCGAGCCGATCCACGGCAAGGACGCCGAGGTCGAGCACGACGGGAAGAGCATCTACGCCGGCCTGCCGAGCCCGATGGTCGCCGGCCGCTACCACTCGCTCGTCGCCGACCCCGAACTGCCCGCGGAGTTGGAGCTGAGCGCCAGCCTCGGCGACGTGGTGATGGGCGCGCGCCACCGCGAGCTGCCGGTCGAGGGCGTGCAGTTCCACCCCGAGTCGGTGCTGACCCCGCAGGGAAAGCACCTGCTCGCCAACTTCCTCGGCAAAGGAGGCAACGGTGCCGAATGACGTAGTCAGCCGCGCGATCGACGCGGTCTGCGCCGGCGACCACCTGACCGCCGACCACGCCTCGGCGGTGCTCAGCGAGATCATGGAGGGGCGGGCCGACCCGGTCCAGACCGGCGCCTTCCTGATCGCCCTGCGGGCGAAGGGGGAGACGGTGCCGGAGCTGGTCGGCCTGGCGCGGACGATGCGCGGCCTGGCGGCGCCGGTGCCGACCGGGCGCGAGGACCTCGTCGACACCTGCGGGACCGGGGGCGGCCCCTCGACCTTCAACATCTCGACCACCGCGGCCCTGGTCGCTGCCGGCGCCGGCTGCGCCGTCGCCAAGCACGGCAACCGCTCGAACACGAGCAAGTGCGGCTCGGCGGACCTGCTGGAGGCGCTCGGGGTCAATGTCGAGATCGAGCCGGCGCAGGTCGGCCGCTGCATCGACGAGGTCGGCTTCGGCTTCATGTTCGCCCCCAAGCACCACGCGGCGATGAAGCACGTCGTCCCGGCGCGCAAAGCGCTCGGCGTGCGGACGATCTTCAACTTCCTCGGCCCCCTGACCAACCCCGCCGGCGCCAGCCGGCAGCTGCTCGGGGTCGCCGACCGCCACTACCAGGAGACGATCGCCGAGGCGCTGATCGGCCTCGGCAGCGAGCGCGCCCTCGTCGTCTCCGCCGAGGACGGCCTCGACGAGCTCTCGCTCTCCTCGCGCACCCGGGTGATCGAGGTCGCCGACGGCCGCACCGCGGAGTGGTTCGTCGAGCCGGGCCAGTTCGGCCTCGCGCCGGTCGAGCTGGAGCGGGTCGCCGGCGGCGATCCCGAGGAGAACGCGGCCGTCACGCGGCGGGTCCTGGGCGGCGAGGCGGGTCCGCAGCGCGACCTCGTCCTCCTCAACGCCGCCGCGGCGCTCTACGTCGGCGGCCTCGCCGCCGACCTCGAAGCGGGGGTCGCGAAAGCGGCCGGGGCGATCGATTCCGGGGCGGCAGCGAACGTGCTCGAGCGGCTGATCGCGGCAACGGCCGCTCCCGCCGTCTAGGCTTCTGACGTTCAAGTGGGAATGATCGAGCAGCTCATCGCGGGTGCCCGGGAGGGGGTGGAGGCGCGTCGCCGCGACCTCCCTCAAGCCGATCTCGAATCGCGCCTCTCCGCCCGCGGCGAAGACCGCCCGTTCAACGAGGCGCTGGTCCGCCCGGGCCTCTCGCTGATCGCCGAGTTCAAGCGCCGCTCTCCCAGCGCAGGCCGCCTCGCCCGCGAGGAGATCGACCTCGCGGCCCAGGTCGCCGCCTACGAGCGGGGCGGCGCGGCCGCCCTCTCGGTGCTCACCGACGAACCCCACTTCGGCGGCTCGCTGGCGGACCTGCGCGCCGCCCGCGCCGCCTGCGACCTGCCGATCATCCGCAAGGACTTCATCGTCGACCCCTACCAGCTCTACGAGGCGGCCGTCCACGGCGCCGACGCGGTGCTGTTGATCGCCGCCGCGCTGGACGACGAGGACCTCCGCGCGCTGCACCAGGAGGCCCGCGCGATCGACCTCGACTGCCTGGTCGAGGTGCACGACGAGGGTGAGCTGGAGCGGGCGCTGGAGGCCGGGGCGGAGGTGATCGGGATCAACAACCGCAACCTCGACGACATGAGCGTCGACATCGCCACCACCTTCGAGCTGATGCCCGACGTCCCCGCCGGCAAGACCGTGGTCGCCGAGAGCGGGATTTCCGGCCGGGCGGAGCTCGAAGAGCTCGACCGGGTCGGGGTCGACGCGGTCCTGATCGGCGGCGCGCTGATGGAAGCTCCCGACCCGGAAGGAAAGGTGCGGGAGCTGTCCGGGCCCGACGAAGGGACGCGGGAACACCTCGTCTAGCGCCGGCGCGTCGCGTCTTTCTTCTTTAGAAGAAATTTGAAGAGCATTTAGGGAAGGGACACTTCCCTGGGGGATCCTGTCGCCATGTCAAAGCTGAATCAGAAGATTCGCAGTCCCTTCGGCTCCGCTCTCCTTGGGGGCCTGGTCGTCGCCGTCGCCGGCTGGATCGCGATCGCCGCAGGCGCGATCCAGTCCGACGGCGGGTCGACGACCACCGTCGCGACGCCGATCACGGCGCCCGCCGACGTCAAGTCCGAAGACGGCAGCACCAACGTCGTCAACCAGATCTACAAGACCGACGGCAACGGGGTCGCCTTCATCGAATCGCAGATCGAACCGCAGGAAACCGAAAGCTTGAACCCGTTCGGCGAAGTCGAACCCGAATCCGGCGGCACCGCGACCGGCTCGGGCTTCGTGATCGACGGCGAAGGCCACATCCTCACCAACAACCACGTCGTCGAAGGCGCCAGCAAGGTCACGGTCAAACTCGGCGACTCGGAAAAGACCTACGACGCCGAAGTCGTCGGCGCCGACCCCGGCACCGACATCGCCCTGCTCAAGGTCGACGCCCCGGACGACGAAATCCATCCGTTGACGCTGGGTCACTCCTCCGACGCGGTGGTGGGCGACCCGGTGGTCGCGATCGGCAACCCCTTCGGGCTCGATCGCACCGTGACCAGCGGCATCGTCTCCGCGCTGCAGCGCCAGATCGAAGCCCCGAACGGGTTCTCGATCTCCCATGTGATCCAGACCGACGCCGCGATCAACCCCGGTAACTCCGGCGGCCCGCTGATCAACGCGGCCGGCGAAGTGATCGGGATCAACGCCCAGATCGCGACCGGCGGCGGAGGCAACGGCAACGTCGGCATCGGCTTCGCGATCCCGATCGACACGGTCAAGGCGGAGATCGAGCAGCTGAAGACCAAGGGCGAAGTCGAGCACGCCTTCATCGGTATCTCCGGCGGCACCGTCACCCCCGAACTGGCGAAGGCGGTGAACCTGCCGGTCGAAGAAGGCGTGATCGTGCAGTCCGTGGTCAAGGACGGGCCCGCCGACAAGGCGGGGATCGAAGCTGGCGGCACCTCGGCGACGATCAACGGCGAAGAAGTCCGGCTCGGCGGCGACATCATCACCGAGGTCAACGGCAAGAAGCTGAAGAGCATGGACGAACTCGTAGAAATCATCCAAGGGTCGAAGCCGGGCGACGAACTCAAGCTGACGATCATCCGCGGCGGCGACGAAAAGACCGCCGACGTCACCCTGGGCACGCAGCCCGAGGAATCTCCTACGGCTGAATAGGGCAGGGTTTACGGGACGGGTCTGACAGGGTCAGACCCGTCCTTCACGTACGCTCTGGTTTATGCGGGTCAAGTTCTGCGGGATCACCAATTTGGACGATGCGGCCGAGGCTGTGCGCCTGGGGGCTTGGGCTGTCGGGCTCATTCACTTCCATGGCAGCCCTCGGAACGTCGATCCGGGCGTCGCGGCTGAGATTGCGGCTGCTTTCCGACGCAAGTGCGAGGTCGTCGGGGTGTTTGTCAACCCCACCTTGGATGAGGTTGCGAAGGCGGTCGAGGACGAGGGGTTGACGATGGTGCAGCTGAACGGGGCCGAGGGGGCTTCGTTCTGCGCCGAGGTGCAGCGGCGCACCGGTCTCAAGGTTGCGAAGGCGATCCACGTCGCCAGCGCCGCCGACGTCCACGCCGCCGAGGCCTTCCGCACCGACTTCCACCTCTTCGACCGCCGCGGCAAGGGGCTCTGGGGCGGGACCGGCGAGAGCTTCGACTGGGAGCTGCTCCGCGGCCACCGCTCCGAGGTGCCGGCGATCCTCGCCGGCGGCCTGCGGCCCGACAACGTGGCCGCCGCGATCTCCGTCGCCCGGCCCTACGCGGTCGACGTCGCCAGCGGCGTCGAGCTGGAGCCCGGCCGCAAGGACCACGCGGCGATGGCTGCCTTCTTCGAGGCCGCGAACCCGGTCGGCGCCAGCGCATGAGCGCGATCGAGGAGCGCTTCGGCCCCTATGGGGGCCGCTACGTACCGGAGACGCTGATCCCGGCGCTCGACGAGCTCTCCGCCGCTTGGTCGGAGGCGCGGGAGGACGCCGAGTTCATGGCGCGCCTGCAGCTGCTGCGGCGCGACTTCATCGGTCGCCCGACGCCGCTCTACCTCGCCGAGCGCCTCTCCGAGCGGGTCGGCTCGCGCGTCTACCTGAAGCGCGAGGACCTTGCACACACCGGCGCCCACAAGATCAACAACGCGGTCGGCCAGGCGCTGCTGGCGGCGCGGATGGGCAAGCCGCGGGTGATCGCCGAGACCGGCGCCGGCCAGCACGGGGTCGCGACCGCCACCGCCTGCGCCCTGCTCGGGCTCGAATGCGTCGTCTACATGGGGACCGAGGACATCCGCCGCCAGGCGCCGAACGTCGAGCGGATGAAGCTGCTGGGGGCCGAGGTGGCGCCGGTCGAGGCCGGCGCCCGGACCCTGAAGGAGGCGGTCAGCGCCGCGATCCGCGACTGGGTCGCCAACGTCGCCACCACCCACTACGTGATCGGCTCGGCGGTCGGCCCCGCGCCCTACCCGGCGCTGGTCCGCGACCTGCAGCGGGTGATCGGCGAGGAGGCGCGCGAGCAGGCGCTGGCGGCCGAGGACGCCCTGCCGGGCCGGGTGATCGCCTGCGTCGGCGGCGGCTCCAACGCGATCGGCATCTTCACCCCCTTCGTCGACGACGCCGGGGTGGCGCTGGTCGGGGTCGAGGCGGCGGGCGAGGGCCTGGACACCAAGCGCCATGGCGCCTCGCTGCAGGGTGGGGTCAAGGGCGTCCTGCACGGCTCGCTCTCCTCGGTGATCGCCGACGAGGAGGGCCAGATTCTCGAGGCCCACTCGATCTCCGCCGGGCTCGACTACCCGGGCGTCGGCCCCGAGCACGCGCAGCTGCGCGACAGCGGCCGTGCCAGCTACGTGGCGGTCACCGACGAGCAGGCGCTGAGCGCCTTCCAGGAGCTGTCCCGGCTGGAGGGGATCATTCCGGCGCTCGAGTCCTCGCACGCGATCGCCTGGCTGATGGAGAACGCGCTGGAAGGCGACGGTTTCGACGTGCTCTGCCTCTCGGGTCGCGGCGACAAGGACATGGCCGAGGCCACGGCTCGTTTGAAGCCGCCGAATGAGGTTTTGCCATGAACGTCGCGGGGGGGAGCCGGGGGAGTCTCGGCGGACAACAGCGGGGAGGGTCCGGCGAGACTCCCCCGGCTCCCCAGGCGGGCCTGAATGGCGAGGAGCGGATCGCGACGGCTTTTGCTCTCGCGCGAGCTGAAGGGCGGGCTGCCCTGATGCCGTACATGATGGCCGGGTACCCCGACCGCGAGACCGGGCTGGCGGTGGCGGCGGCCTACGTCGACGCCGGCGCCGACCTGATCGAGCTCGGGGTGCCGTTTTCCGATCCGCTCGCCGACGGGCCGACGATCCATGCTGCGGCGACCGCGGCGCTGGAGGCGGGGGCGACGCTGGCGACCGGCCTGGAGGTCTGCCGCTCGATCTCCGACCGGGTCCCGGTCGTCTTCATGGCCTACGCGAACATGGTTCTCGCCCAGGGCGGCGCCGGGCAATTCGCCCAGCTGGCGCGAGCTGCCGGCGCGGCAGGCGCGATCGTCCCCGACCTGCCGCTCGACGAGGCCGCCGAGGTGCGCGAGGCGTTCGCCGCCGAGGGCCTGGCCCTGGTGCCGCTGCTGGCGCCGACGACGCCGGCCGAGCGCCGCAAGCGGATCTGCGAGTCGGCCCGCGGTTTCGTCTACGTCGTCTCCACCGTCGGCACCACCGGCGAGCGGGCCGAGATCCCCGCCGCCGTCACCGAGCTGGTCGCGGCGACCAAGGCCGACGCGGCGACGCCGGTCGCCGTCGGGTTCGGGATCGGCTCTCCCGAGCAGGCCGCGCAGATCGGCGAGATCGCCGATGGGGTGATCATCGGCAGCCGCCTCGTGCGCGCCGCCGGCGAGGGCGGATCGCCGCAGGGGGCCGCCGACGCGGTCGCCTCGTTCCTCAGCGAGACGCGCGTCGCCCTCGCCGGATAGGATGCCGCGCGATATGGGAATGGTCGTAACCCTCTTCCTCGCGATCGCCGCCATGGTGGTCGGCTACGCCGCGTTCGGCCAGGGCGGCGGCGTCGCCGGGCTGATCTTCTTCGGGATCCTGGTGATCGGCGCCGCGATCCGGACCCTGAAACAGGTCCAGAGCTCCTAGCGGCAGCGCTCAGGCGCGGGTCGCGATGACCTGCAGGTATTCGGGCTCGACCACGAGCGCCCGCTGGCCGCCGCTGCTGAGGTCCTCGAGGACGCGTTCGAGGTCGGCGGTCAGCTCTTGCTCGCCCTCGGGTCCGACGGCTTCGAAAGCGCTCTTGATCGGCCCGAAGAAGTCGCGGAAGAACGCGATGTAGTGCTCGGCCGAGCGGAAGGCCTGGCGCGACTTCAGCCGCTCGGCGCGCAGCTCGGTGACGCCGTCGCCGAAGAGCTCGCGAACGTGCCCCTCGTCGCCCCAGAGGACGGGTGGCACCGCGCCGGGCGGCGGCCCGCCGGTGTGCTTGACGATCGCCGCGAAGAAGTCCTGCAGGCCGCCGTCGGGGCACCAGCTCGCGACGCCGATCCGGCCGCCGGATTTCGTCACCCGCAGCAGCTCGTCGGCGCCCCGCTGGTGGTCTGGGGCGAACATCACGCCGAAGATCGACATCGTCACGTCGAAGCTGGCGTCGTCGAAGGGCAGGTTCTGGGCGTCGGCCTCG
The DNA here is from genome assembly GCA_035634815.1 of Solirubrobacterales bacterium. GTDB lineage: Bacteria > Actinomycetota > Thermoleophilia > Solirubrobacterales > 70-9 > VAYN01. The sequence continues at coordinate 58,354 of DASQCF010000013.1, forward strand.
ACGAACTCGACATCCAGCTTTTCCGCCGCCGCCCGTTCGCGGCCGCGCTCCAGCAGCGCCGGCACGAAGTCGGCGCCGGTCGTCCTGGTCCACGATCGCCGCGCCGCGGCGATCGCCCCGTTGCCGCTGCCGCAGGCGACGTCGAGGACGCGCTCGTCGGGAACCAGGTCAAGGGCTTCGGCGAGCCGCTCGGCGACGGGCACGACGAGGTGGGCGACTTCGGAGAAGTCCCCTTTCGCCCACATCGTCTGCTGGGCGTCGGTCGCTGCTTGAAAATCCGGTGCGTCGTTCATCTCTCGAACCCTCTCACGTGAAGAACCGTTTGGCTATCTCCAGCAGGTCCAGGTCGACCTGCTTGACCTTGACCGCTTCCTCGAGCGGCACCGCGGTCATCTCGGTGCCGTGGATTGCCGCCATCTTGCCGAACTCGCCGGCTTTCGCCAGCTCGTAGGCGTGGGCGCCGAAGCGGGAGGCGAGGACGCGGTCGGTCGAGGTCGGGGTGCCGCCGCGCTGAACGTGGCCGAGGACGGTGACCCGGGTCTCGTAACCGGTCCGGTCCTCCAGCTCGCTGGCCAGCGCCGCGCCGATGCCGCCGAGCCGCGGGTACCCGTACTCGTCGCTCTCCTTGACCGGCTGGATCAACCGTTCCTCGCCGCTCTCGAAGGCCAGCTTGGCGCCCTCGGCGACGACGATGATCGAGAAGTCCTTGCCGCGGTCGTGGCGGCGGGTGACGTCGCGGCAGACCTCCTCGACGGTGGTCGTCTGCTCGGGGATGACGATGCAGTCGGCGCCGCCGGCCAGGCCTGCGTAGGCGGCGATCCAGCCGGTGGTGCGGCCCATCACCTCCACGACCATGATCCGGTCGTGGGACTGGGCGGTGGTGTGGAGGCGGTCGATCGCGTCGGTGACGATCTGCACCGCGGTGTCGAAGCCGAAGGTGAAGTCGGTGCCGCCGACGTCGTTGTCGATCGTCTTCGGCACCCCGACCAGCGGCAGGCCGCGGTCGGCGTGCAGCTGGCGGGTGATCTCCATCGTGTGCTCGCCGCCGATCGCGACCACCGCGTCGAGTTCCCGCTCGGCGAAGGCGGCGGCGACCTTGTCGACCGCACCCTCGCGGATCGGCTCGAAGCTGGAGGTGCTGAGGATCGTCCCGCCCTGGTGGAGGATCCCGGAGACCGCGCGCATGTCGAGCGGCACGTAGTCGTCCTCGGCGAGGCCGCGGTAGCCGCGGCGGATCCCGATCGCCTCGTCGCCGCGCTGCATCGCCGAGCGGGCGACCGCGCGGATGGCGGCGTTGAGGCCCGGGCAGTCTCCTCCGGCGGTCAGGACTCCGATACGCATAGCGAGCGAGTTTAGGAGGGCCGACCGCCTAGGATCGTCGCCCGTGATCCGCCTGCCGCCGATCCTGCTCGCCTGCCTGCTGGGG
>DASQCF010000014.1:0-38428 GCA_035634815.1 Solirubrobacterales bacterium
GAGACCCTGATCGCCCTCGGCGCCGAGGTCCGCTGGGCCAGCTGCAACATCTTCTCCACCCAGGACCACGCGGCCGCCGCTATCGCCGCCGCCGGGATCCCGGTCTTCGCCTGGAAAGGCGAGACCCTGGAGGAGTACTGGTGGTGCACCGAGCAGGCCCTGCTCTGGCCCGACGGAGACGGGCCGAACATGATCCTCGACGACGGTGGCGACGCCACCCTGCTCGTCCACAAGGGCGTCGAGTTCGAGAAGGCCGGCTCTGTTCCGGACCCCGCCTCGGCCGAATCCGAGGAGTTCAAGATCGTCCTGCAGACGCTGCAGCGCTCGCTCTCCGAGGACCCGCAGCGGTGGACGAAGATCGCCGCCAACATCAAGGGCGTCACCGAGGAGACGACGACCGGCGTCCACCGGCTCTACCAGCTGGCCGAGACCGGCGATCTCCTCTTCCCGGCGATCAACGTCAACGACTCGGTCACCAAGTCGAAGTTCGACAACCTCTACGGCTGCCGCCACTCGCTGGTCGACGGGATCAACCGCGGCACCGACGTGATGATCGGCGGCAAGGTCGCCGTCATCTGCGGCTACGGCGACGTCGGCAAGGGCTGCGCCGACTCGCTGCGCGGCCAGGGCGCGCGGGTGATCGTCACCGAGATCGACCCGATCTGCGCCCTGCAGGCGGCGATGGAGGGGTACGAGGTGCGCAAGCTCGACGAAGTCGTCGAGACCGCCGACATCTTCGTCACCGCCACCGGCAACAAGGACATCATCACCCTCGACCACATGCGGCGGATGAAGCACAACGCGATCGTCGGCAACATCGGCCACTTCGACAACGAGATCGAGATGGCGGCGTTGGAAGAGTCCGACGCCGAGCGGATCAACATCAAGCCGCAGGTCGACGAGTGGAAGTTCCCCGGCGGCAACGCGATCATCGTCCTCTCCGAAGGCCGGCTGCTGAACCTAGGCAACGCGACCGGGCACCCGAGCTTCGTGATGTCGAACTCGTTCACCAACCAGGTGATCGCCCAGATCGAGCTGTTCGGCAAGCGCGAGGACAAATACGGCGGCGAGCCCGGCGTCTACGTCCTGCCCAAGCACCTCGACGAGAAGGTCGCCCGCCTGCACCTCTCTGCGCTCGGCGTCGAGCTGACCGAGCTGACCCCCGAGCAGTCCGCCTACCTCGGCGTGCCGGTCGAGGGCCCGTTCAAGCCGGATCATTACCGCTACTAGCCGCCGACGGGCCGAAAATACCCCTATATGTAGGGGAATCGTCCCGTCACCGATCTAATCTCGGCGGATGGATCCGCGGCTCTGGATATCGGCGAGCGGTGAGGCGCCGCACTCGGTCGCGCTGAGCGCGGAGCGGACTGTGGTCGGACGCTCGCCCGAGGCCGACGTGGTGCTCGAGGACGAGGCGGTCTCATGGAACCACCTGGAGATCGAACGCAAAGGCGAGGTGCTGATGGCGACGGACCTCGACAGCCGCAACGGCACTGCGCTGAACGGCGAGCCGCTCGACCGCCCGCGCCGCCTGCGCGACGGCGACACCCTGATCGTCGGCGGCTACCGGCTGGAAGTGAAGACGGGATCGGTGACCCCGGTCGGCGCCACCGTCGCCGCAAGCGAGCCCTCGGTCGCCCTCAACGAGGAGGAGCGCGCGACCGCCGCCGCCCTCGTCGCCCCCTACCGGAGCGAGGGCGCCTTCGCCGGCCGCCCGGCCACCCGGGCCGAGATCGCCGCCGAGCTCCACGTCTCCGAGCGCACCGCCCAGCGCCGCCTCGACGCCCTCGCCGCCAAGCTCGAAGTCCCCGGCGACGCCGGCCGCGACCGCCCGAGGCAGATCGCCGCCCGCGTCATCGAGCTCGGCCTCGACCGCCCGCGCTAGCTCGCGAGACCGTGTGAGCCCGTGTATATCGCGGGCTCACACGGTCTCGGCGGCTGACCCGCACCGGGCCACGCGTGGCCCGGTGGGTGGCGCCGCTGTCGTTGGTCGGCACGGCTCCCGGTCCGAGCATTGATGCATCAAGTCACCGACTGCTCGTGAAAGGAGCAATCCGATGTTCAAGAAGACCCTGATCGCAATGTTCGCGCTGCTCGCCCTCGTAGTCCCGGCAGCGGCCTCGGCGGCGTCCAGCACGGGCGCGGTCGTCTTCTCCAAATCCTCGACCGTCGAAGGCGTCGCCAAAGGCGGGCTGTTCGCGGTGAAGGACGGCCGGCTGAACCAGCTGACCGAAGACCCGACCGACACCGAACCGAACTTCTCGCCGGACGGGCGCACGATCGCCTTCGCCCGCGGCGGCGACATCTACTCGGTCCGGCCCGACGGCTCCGGCCAGCGCCAGCTGACCAGCGGCCCCGAGGTCGACTCGCTGCCGAAGGTCGCCCCCAACGGCCGCTACGTCGTCTTCGAGCGCCGCGGCGCCCTCGGCGGCCCGTCCAGCCTCTACTCGGTGGGCGCCACCGGCGGCGGCCTGCGGGCGCTGACCAGCAGCGGCGACAACCACGACGCCGCCTTCTCGCCCGACGGCAAGTCGATCGTCTTCGTCCGCACCACCCCGGGCGCCGAAGGCGGCAACGACGACATCTACTCGATCCACCCCAACGGCGGCGGCCTCGCCCGCCTGACCCGGAGCGGCGGCATCGACGAGTTCGCGCCCCGCTTCTTCGCCGGCGGCGTCATCTACAGCCGCGGCGAGAGCACCCCGGGCCCGGCGGCCTACGCCGACATCTTCACGATGCGGAGCAACGGCTCCAAAGCCAAGGCGCAGGTGCGAGGCGTCGGCTCCGCCTACGTCGAAGACGTCTCGCCGAACGGCAAGCTGCTGATCTTCCGCCGCGCCCAGGGCCTCTGGGTGAAGAAGATCGGCCCGGCCAAAGCGCGCAAGCTCAGCACCCTGCCGGACCAGTCGGAGACGAGCTCCGTCTTCTCCTCCGACGGCAAGCGGGTGGCCGCCTTCGTCCAGGCCGAGGACGAACAGCAGCTGGTCTCGATCAACGTCGAAACCGGCCGCGACAGCCAGCTCGCCTCCGGCTACAACTTCGACGAAGGCGAAGGCACTGTGCTCGGCCCGGTGATCGACTGGCAGCCGGTGCCCAAGCGCTAGCCGCAATTCGTCTGTTCCTTATCGGTCTCTGAGGCCAGAAAGGAACAGGTCGAAGCGTTTCCGTCCCCCATCCGGCTATAACGGCCGGGTGGGGGACTTTTCCATCGGCTCGACCGTCGCCGGCTACCGGATCGAAGAGCTGATCGCGCGCGGGGGGATGGGGGTGGTCTACCGCGCCACCCACCTCGGCCTCGAACGGGCGGTGGCGCTGAAGGTGATCGCCCGCGAGCTCGCCGACCGGCCCGGCTTCCGCGAGCGCTTCCTGCGCGAGTCCCGGCTCTCGGCGCGGCTGGAGCACCCGGCGGTGGTCCCGGTCTACGACTCGCGCGAGGTCGACGGCGAGCTGATCGTGGCGATGAAACTGGTCAAGGGCGGCGACCTGCGGCGGCTGATCGACCGCGAGGGGCCGCTGCCGCCGCACCGCGCAATCAACCTCCTCGCTCAGGTCGCCGACGCGCTCGACGCCGCCCACGCGGGCGGGGTCGTCCACCGCGACGTCAAGCCGCACAACATCCTGGTCGAAGGCGACCGCGCCTACCTCTCGGACTTCGGTCTCGCCAAGGCGCTCGACGAAAGCGGGGCGGCAAACGACGCCTCGGTCGTCGGCACCGCCCAGTACATGTCGCCCGAGCAGTGGCGCGGCGACTCGATCGGCCCGGCCGCCGACGTCTACTCGCTCGGCTGCGTCCTCTACGAGGCGCTGACCGGCATCGCCCCCTTCCAGCGGGCCGAATCCGACACCGAGCCGGAGCTGCCGCAGGGCGTCGAGGAGGCGATCCGCCGCGCTGTTGCCAAGGAGCCGGGCGATCGCTACCCGACCGCGGGAGCGCTGATCGCCGCCGCCCGCGCCGCCGAGGGCTCGGAGGTGCGGCCGACCGCCGTCCTCTCCCACGACCCCAGCGAGCGCACCACGACGCCGAACCGCTCGCGCCGCTTCTTCGGCCTCGCCGGCGGGCGCTCGGCGGCCTGGCTCGCCGCCGGCGCTGCGGGCTTCCTCGCCGCGATGGTCGCCGCCGTCCTCTTCCTCCTGCTCGGCGACGAGGGGCCGCAGGTCTCGGCGCCGATCGCGATCGGGACGCCGCCGCTGCGGCTCGACGCCGGGCCGAAGGCGGTCTGGGTGACGAGCGAAAAGGACGGCACCGGGACCCGCCTCGACCCGGAAACCGGCGAAGTCGTCGGCAGCCCCCACAAACTGGAAAAGGGCGTCTCCGGGGTCGCCGTCGGCAGCAAATGGACCTGGGTGACGAACCCCCGGCGGGGGCTGCTCCTGCGCATCGACCCCTTCAGCGGCCGGATCCTGAAGCGGATCCCGCTCCCCGGCGAACCGGGGCCGCTCGCCCTCGGCGGTCAGCGCGTCTGGGTCGCCGACGAGGGCGGCAGCGGGGTCACCGCGGTCGATGCCGAAGCCGGCGAGGTCGCCAAGCGCGGCCTGCCGCCGCAGTCGCCCGGCCTGCGGCTCGCCTGGGGCGCCGAAAGCCTCTGGGTCGCGGTCTCCGGCGCCAACGTCGTCCGCCGCATCGCGCCGAGCACCCTGGTGACCGGCGCCCCGATCACCGTCGGCGGCGGACCGGCCGGGATCACGGTCGCGGGCGGCTACGTCTGGGTCGCGAGCAGCCGCTCGGGCACGGTCGCCCAGATCGACCCGCTCTCGCTGCAGGTGGTCGCGACGATCAGGGTCGACGGCCATCCCGGCGGCATCGACGGCGGCACCAGCGCCGTCTGGGTCGCCGACCGCGAAGACGACGCGGTGCGGAAGATCGACCTTGCCAGCGGCGAGGTCGAGGGCGCGCCGATCGAGGTCGGCCCCGAACCCGGCGCCGTCGCGGTCGGCGGCGATGCGGTTTGGGTCGCGAATAACGGAGACGGCACCGTCACCCGCATCGAGCCATAGCTATGCGCCGCGTCTGTAGCCCTCCAGGGAGTAGGGGTTGAGGAACTGGCGACCGCGGAACCCGGCTCGAGCCGCCTCGGGCAGCTCGGCGAGATCGCAGACCTCGTCCCACTGCTCCTCGATCGTCGCGATCTGGCCATCGACGATCGCCTGAGCCTCGGACTCGGAGAGCAGGTAGGTGGAAGCGCGCTCGATACACCCGGCGACCTGGCTCATCCGCCAGCCGTCCCGGCCGATCGCCATCAACTGCGCTGCCTCGCCGCCGCTGCGCAGCTGGGGGCAGATGTCGTAGGCGGGGGTGAGCGAGAGCGCTTCGCCATCCCAAAAGGCGGCGTGGTTGCGGGGATGGTCGTCGGTGTTGCTACAGAGGACGTTGAAGACGATTCGAGAGAACAGCTCGCGCAGGGTTGGCTTCGCCTCGGTGAAGCGCGCACGCACTTGGTCGGCCAGGTCCGCGTAGCTGCCGTAGCGAGCGCCCGCCTCGTCCAGTCCGAGCATCGTCAGCGCCGAGACCATCGCTCGCCGGCTGCCGCTGCCGGGGCGGTCGAAGCGCTGGACCAGGAGCGCATCGCGTCCGTGGGCTGCGGTCAGGGCCACCGGCGCCACGTCAAGCCCTGCCCGCCGCGCCAGCTCCATCGCCAGGAACTCGCCCTTGACCACGGGATAGGTGTCGGTGGTGGAGCTGAACTTGACGATCAGCTTCCTGTCGCCGTCGTTCAGAAGCGCCTTCGGCCGCGCTCCTCCGACCGAGCTGCCGTGCAGGAGCGCCCGGTCGAGTTCCGGCGTCAGCGGGATTCCCTTCTCGACCCGTTCCGCCGATTCCGCCAACTCGTCCACCGTTGCGTGGTCCATCGCGCGCGGCACGTACTCGGTCGCCGAGGTCTGGAAATCAAGGGCGCCGATTCGGTCGGAGCCCGACTCGATCAGATAGGTGAGCGGGCCAAGCTCGGCGGGGTCGGCGTCGGCCCTGCCGGTCAGGCGGTTGAGGATCACCCGCTGTCCCCAGGCGTCGGGTCCCGCATCGGCGATGCAGCCCGGCAGGTCACCCACCCGGGGAGAGATCTGGCCGGGTTCGAGGGGAAGCTCGGGCAGGAAGAGCGGGATCGCGTCACTCCGTTCCAGGTAAGTGCGCCCGTAGGTGAAGTTGACTATTGGGCCGGCCGGGTCGAGGCGACCGGCGACGACGGGCTCGGTGGCTCCGGGGAGCCAGACCCAGACGAAGACCTGCCGATGCTCAGAAGTCATCGTCTACCTCGGCCGGCTTGCGCACGAGGCGGGGCAGGACGGCGAGGCGGTCGTTGACGCGCGCGGCTTCGAGCGAGAGGCGCGAGGGATCTTCGTGGAAGAGCGCCACCCCGGTCAGGGTCGCCGCCTCGAAGGCGGCACCGAGGCCGACGCCGGGGTCGCCCCGCTCGATCTTCCGCATCGTTACGACGCCGACTCCCACCCGGTCGGCGAGCTCCGCCAAGGTCCATCGCCGTTCCCGTCTGCCCAGGCGGATGCGAGCGCCGAGCAGCTCGGCAGCCTCCGTGGTGCGCGGGGAGTAGTTCGTCGGCCGTTTCATGATCGATATTTTAACATCGATATTCGACATATATCGATATTTAAATGCCTATTCAGGATTGGAGAATAAAGGCAGACGAGGAGAGCGCAAGCCTTCCGATCTCTCTGCAGCCGAATAAGGGTGCGTTGCGGCTAGGATCGGCCCTCATGACTCAGGACATCGATCAGCTCGCCATAAACACGATCCGCACCCTCTCGATGGACGCCGTCCAGAAGGCGAACTCGGGCCACCCGGGGACGCCGATGTCGCTGGCGCCCGTCGCCTACGAGCTCTGGCAGAACCACCTGCGTTACGACCCGGCGAACCCGATCTGGCCGAACCGCGACCGCTTCGTCCTCTCGGCTGGCCACGCCTCGATGCTCCTCTACTCGATGATCTTCCTCGCCGGCGTCCGCAGGGTCGACGAGGACTACAACGTGACCGACGAGCCGGCCTGCTCGCTGGAGGAGATCGAAAGATTCCGCCAGCTGCACTCGCGCACCCCCGGCCACCCCGAGTACCGCTGGACGACCGGGGTGGAGACGACGACCGGCCCGCTGGGCCAGGGGGTCGGCTCCTCGACCGGGATGGCGATGGCCTCGAAGTGGCTGGGCGCGACCTACGGCGCCGAGCTCTTCGACTTCGACGTCTATGCGCTGGCCGGCGACGGCTGCCTGCAGGAGGGGATCTCCCACGAAGCCGCCTCGCTGGCCGGGCACCTGAAACTCGACAACCTCTGCTGGATCTTCGACAACAACCACATCTCGATCGACGGCGACACCGCGCTGGCCTTCTCCGACGACGTCCTCAGCCGCTTCGAGGGCTACGGCTGGAACGTGATCCGGGTCGGCGACGCGAACGACGCCGGCCTGCTGGGCAAAGCCTTCAACGAGTTCAAGGCCGAGACCGGCCGCCCGACCCTGATCGTCGTCGACAGCCACATCGGCTGGGGCTCGCCGAACAAGCAGGACACCGAGTCCGCCCACGGCGAACCGATCGGCGAAGAGGAGATCGAACTGACCAAGGAGGCCTACGGCTGGCCGAAGGACGCCAAGTTCCTCGTCCCCGACGGCGTCCGCGAGCGCTTCGACGAGGTGATCGGCAAGCGCGGCAGCGAAGCGCACTCCGCCTGGGTCGAGAGGTTTAACGCCTTCAAGGGCGACAACCCCGAGAAGGCGACTGAGCTGGAGACGATGCAGCGGCGCGGCCTGCCCGACGGCTGGGACGCCGACCTGCCGAGCTTCGAGGCCGACGAAGAGAAGGGCCTCGCCACCCGCAAGGCCTCGAACAAGGTCCAGAACGCGATCGCCGAGCGGGTCCCGTGGCTGATCGCCGGCTCCTGCGACCTGACCGACTCGACCTCGGTCCGGCTCAGCGACGCCGACCAGTACGAGCCCGGCAGCTACGACGGCCGCCAGGTCCACTTCGGGATCCGCGAACACGCCGCCGCCGCGGCCTGCAGCGGGATGTCAACCGCGAAGCTGCGCCCGCTCTGGTCGACCTACCTGACCTTCTCCGACTACGGCAAGGCTGCGATCCGCCTCTCGGCGCAGATGGAGCTGCCGGTCGTCCACCTCTTCACCCACGACTCGATCGGCCTCGGCGAGGACGGCCCGACCCACCAGCCGGTCGAGCAGCTCGCCGGCCTGCGGGCGATGCCGCAGCTCGACGTGATCCGCCCCGCCGACGCCAACGAGGTGACCGAGGCCTGGAAGATCGCGCTCAACCGCACCCACTGCCCGGTCGCGCTGGTGATGACCCGGCAGAACGTGCCGGTCTTCGACCGCTCCAGGTACGCCTCGGCCGAGGGGGTCCAGCGCGGCGGCTACGTCCTCGCCGACGCCGAGGGCGGCGAGCCGGAGCTGATCCTGATCGCCACCGGCAGCGAGGTCCAGCTCGCGCTCGGCGCCCACGAGCGGCTCAACGAGGCCGGCATCCGCAGCCGCGTCGTCAGCCTCCCCTGCTGGGAGATCTTCGAGCAGCAGGACCAGTCCTACCGCGACGAGGTGCTGCCACCCGACATCACCGCCCGGGTCTCGATCGAGGAGGGCTCGACCCTCGGCTGGGAGCGCTACGTCGGTAGGGAGGGCGCGATCATGGGTATGAGTACCTTTGGACAGTCGGCTCCGTTCGCGGACGTCGAGGCCGAGTTCGGGTTCACCGTCGACAACGTCACCGAGGTGGCGCGCGAGGTCGCCGAGCGGGCGGCCAAATCAACGACCTAGGAGGCTCCAGATGAAGCCGACGCAGCGTCTGCACGAACTGGGCCAGAGCCTCTGGCTCGACAACATCACCCGCCCGATGCTGCGCGAAGGCGTGCTCGAGGGCTACATCCGCGACCTCTCGGTCACCGGCCTGACCTCGAACCCGTCGATCTTCGACAAGGCGATCGGCGCCGGCGACGCCTACGACGAGCAGATCGCCGAGGAGGCTCCGAAAGCCGCCGCCGGCGAGGGTGTCGGCGCGACCGAGACCGAGAAGATCTTCTTCGAGCTGGCGCTGGCGGATCTGCGCGACGCCTGCGACCTCTTCGCCGACGTCCACCGCCGCACCGCTGGTGTCGACGGCTTCTGTTCGCTCGAGGTCTCGCCGCTGATCGCCGACGACGCGGCGGCGACGATCGAGGAGGCGAAAGCGCTCCACGCCAAGGGCGAGCGCGACAACCTCTACATCAAGATCCCGGGTACCGAGGCGGGGCGGGAGGCGATCGAGGAGTCGATCTTCGCCGGCATCCCGATCAACGTCACCCTGCTGTTCGACGACAAGCAGTACCTCGGCGCCGCCGATGCCTACATGCGCGGCCTAGAGCGCCGGATCGAGGCGGGGCTGGACCCCCACGTCCCCTCCGTCGCCTCGCTGTTCATCAGCCGCTGGGACGTCGCCGTCGGCAAGGAGGTTCCCGACAACCTCGTCAACCGGCTCGGGATCGCGATCGGCGGCCGCGCCTACCGCGCCTACAACGAGCTGCTGGAATCCGACCGGATGCGACGCCTGATGAACGAGGGCGCGCGGCCGCAGCGGCTGCTCTGGGCGAGCACCGGGACCAAGGACCCCGACGCCTCCGACACCCTCTACATCGAGGCCTTCGCCTCGCCGCTGACGGTCAACACGATGCCGGAGCCGACCCTGCACGCCTTCGCCGACCACGGCGACGTCACCGACCTCTTCCCGAAGGACGGCGGCAACGCCGAGCAGGTCCTGGCCGAGTTCGCCGAGGCCGGAATCGACGTCGCGGCGCTGGCGACGCGGCTGCAGGTGGAGGGCAAAGAGAGCTTCAACAAGGCCTGGAACGAGATGCTGGAGACGATCGAGTCGAAGAGCGGGGTCAAGGCCGGGTGACCTCACTCGTCTGTTCCCTTTCGTTGCCCAGCACGGATAAGGAACAGGTGTGAGCGCGCTTCGTGAGGCGCCGGCCTGGGCGCAGCTGCAGTCCCACTTCGAGCAGATCCGCGGCGCCCACCTGCGCGACCTCTTTGCCGCCGACCCCGACCGCGGCGAGCGGCTGCGGGCCGAGGGCGCCGGACTCTACCTCGACTTCTCCAAGAACCGGGTCAATGACGAGACCCTGCTGCTGCTCGGCGAGCTGGCGCGGCAGCGGGGGGTGGCCGAGCGGCGCGAAGCGATGTTCGCCGGCGAGCACATCAACGTCTCCGAGGACCGCGCCGTCCTCCACGTGGCGCTGCGGATGCCCCGCAACCGCTCGCTCCTCGTCGACGGCGTCGACGTGGTCAAGGAGGTGCACGGAACGCTCGACCGGATGGCGGCGTTCTGCGAGCAAGTCCGCTCGGGCGAGTGGCGCGGCCACACCGGCAAGCCGATCCGCGCCGTCGTCAACGTCGGAATCGGCGGCTCCGACCTCGGCCCGGTGATGGCCTACGAGGCGCTCAAGCACTACGCGAAGCGCGATCTGAGCTGCCGCTTCGTCTCCAATGTCGACGGCACCGACTTCGCCGAGAAGACCAGCGACCTCGATCCCGAGGAGACGCTCTTCGTGATCTCCTCGAAGACCTTCACGACGCTGGAGACGATGACCAACGCCCACACCGCCCGCGAGTGGTCGCTCGCCGGTCTTGGCGGCGACGAGGACGCGGTCGCCAAGCACTTCGTCGCGGTCTCGACCAACGCCGAGGAGGTCTCGAAGTTCGGGATCGACACCGAGAACATGTTCGGCTTCTGGGAGTGGGTCGGCGGCCGCTACTCGATGGATTCGGCGATCGGGCTCTCGACGATGCTGGCGATCGGCCCGGCCCGCTTCGAGGAGATGCTCGCCGGCTTCCACGCGATGGACGAACACTTCCGCGAAGCCGACACCGGCGCCAACCTGCCGATGCTGATGGGCCTGCTGTCGGTCTGGTACTCGGACTTTTTCGGCGCCCAGACGCAGGCGGTCCTGCCCTACGACCAGTACCTGCACCGCTTTCCCGCCTACCTGCAGCAGCTGACGATGGAGTCGAACGGCAAGCACGTCACCCTCGACGGCGCCCACGTCGACTACGACACCGGCGCCGTCTACTGGGGCGAGCCGGGGACCAACGGCCAGCACAGCTTCTACCAGCTGATCCACCAGGGGACGCGGCTGATCCCGTGCGACTTCATCGGCTTCGCCAACTCGCTCAACCCGCTCGGCCGCCACCACGACATCCTGATGTCGAACGTCTTCGCCCAGGGCGAAGCGCTCGCCTTCGGCAAAACGCCGGAGCAGGTGCGGGCGGAGGGCACCGCCGAGGAGGTAGTCCCGCACCGGGTGATGGAGGGCAACCGGCCGTCGAACACGATCCTCGCCGAGCGGTTGACGCCGGCGACGCTGGGCTCGCTGATCGCCCTCTACGAGCACAGCGTCTTCACCCAGGGGACGATCTGGGGGATCGACTCCTTCGACCAGTGGGGGGTCGAGCTGGGCAAGGTTCTGGCGGTGGCGATCATCCCCGAGCTCGAGTCCGACTCCGAGCCGGAGCTGCGCCACGACAGCTCCACCAACGAGCTGATCCGGCGCTACCGGAGGGACCGGGAGTAACCGTGGTCCTCGACGCGCTCCCGCTGGCGGAGTCGTCGAACCTGCTCGCCGCTCGCGAGCAGATGGCGTTCACCCTCGCCTTCCACATCGTCCTCTCCTGCCTCGGGGTGGCGCTGCCGGCGACGATCCTCCTCGCCAACTGGCTGGGCGTGAAGAAGGACGACGGCGCGGCGCTGGAGCTGGCCCGGCGCTGGTCGAAGGCGATGGCGGTGACCTTCGCCGTCGGCGCCGTCACCGGCACCGTGCTGAGCTTCGAGTTTGGACTGCTCTGGCCTGAGTTCATGGACCGCTTCGGCGCCGCCTTCGGGGTCGCCTTCGCGATCGAGGGGATCTTCTTCTTCCTCGAGGCGATCTTCCTCGCGATCTACATCTACGGCTGGAAGCGGCTCAGCCCCTGGGCGCACTTCTGGTCCGGGGTGCCGATGGTCATAACCGGGATAGGCGGCGCCTTCGCGGTGGTCGCCGCCAACTCCTGGATGAACCAGCCGCAGGGGTTCACGCTGGACGCCGCCGGCAAGGTCGTCGACGTCGAGCCGCTGAAGGTGCTGTTCAACCCGGCCACCGGCTACGAGGTCCCGCACATGATCCTCGCCGCCTACATGGTCGTCGGCTTCCTCGTCGCCTCGATCTACGCGGTCGGGATGCTGAAAGGCAGGCGCGACCGCCTGCACAGGCTCGGCCTGGTGATCCCGCTGACGATCGCCTGCATCGCCACCCCGGTCCAGCTCTTCGTCGGCGACACCGCGGCGCGTGAAGTGGCCGACCACCAGCCGGCCAAGTTCGCGGCGATGGAGTGCATCGAAAAGACCGGCGACGACCAGACCGAGTACCTCGGCGGCGTCTGCACCTCCGATGGGGTAAAGGGGGCGATCGGGATCCCCGGCCTCGACTCCTTCCTCGTCGGCTTCAGCAAAGACACCACGGTGACCGGCCTCAACGACATTCCCGACGACGAAGAGCCGCCGGCGCACACCATGCTCCACCTCGCCTTCGACGCGATGGTCGGGATCGGCACCGCGCTGCTCGCCCTCGGCGCCTGGTTTGGGTTCGTCTGGTGGAAACGGCGCGACATCCCGCGCACGCCCTGGTTCCTGCGCGCGGTCGCCGTCTCCGGCGCCGGGGCGATCGTGGCGCTGTGGTGCGGCTGGATCGTCACCGAGGTCGGCCGCCAGCCGTGGATCGTCCAGGGCTACATGCGGACCTCCGAAGCGGTGACCGATGCGAAGGGGATCTGGTTCAGCTTCGGCCTGGTGCTGCTCCTCTACGCCGGGCTCGGGACCGGGGCCGTCCTCGTCCTGCGCTCGATGTCGCGCCGCTGGCGCGAGGCGGGCGCCGACCCCGAAGGCGACACCCCGTACGCACCATCAGCGCCGACGGGACGAAAGTACGCCTATGCGGAGGGAAATCGGCCCGTCGATGGGGGTGGGTCGTGAGCAAGGCCGACGCTGCTGCGGCGATCCTCTGGGTCGGGGCGACCTTCTACGCGCTCTTCGGCGGCGCCGACTTCGGCGGCGGCTTCTGGGACCTCGTCGCCGGCTGGGACGAGCGTGGCGAGCGGCCGCGCGAGGTGATCCAGCGCTCGCTGACCCCCGTCTGGGAGGCGAACCACGTCTGGCTGATCTTCGTCCTGGTCGTCCTCTGGACCGCCTTCCCGCCCGCCTTCAGCGCGATCTTCTCGACCCTCTACGTGCCGATCGCCCTGGCCGCGCTGGGGATCGTCCTGCGCGGCGCCGGCTTCGCCTTCCGCAAGTCGATCGTCGGCCTGCGCGAGCGGCGGGCGATGGGGGCGACCTTTGCGATCTCCTCGGTCCTCACCCCGTTCTTCATGGGCACGGTGGTGGGGGCGATCGCCGCCGGCAACGTCCCCGCCGACGGGAACGGCGACGCTTTCTCCAGCTGGATCCAGCCGCTGCCGTTGCTGATCGGGGCGATGTTCGTCGCCTCCGGCGCCTACCTCGCCGCCGTGTTCCTGGTCGGCGACTCCCGCCGCGCCGGCGACGAGGAGATGGAGCGCTACTTCGAACGCCGGGCGCTGGGCGCGGCAGTGGTCGCCGGCGCCTTCGCTCTCGCCGGCCTCTTCGCCCTGCACTCCGAAGCCCGGTACGTGTTCGACCGCCTGACCGCCGAGGGGTTGCCGCTGGTGGTCGTCTCGCTGCTCTGCGGCGCCGCCCTGCTCGCGGTCTTGCTGCGCGGTGGCCGCCGGCCGCTGCGCCCTCTTGCCGCCGGCGCCGTGATCGCGGTGATCTGGGGCTGGGGCGTCGCCCAGTTCCCCTACCTGCTGCCGACCAGCCTCCGCATCGACCAGGCCGCCGCGCCCGACGCGACGATGACGATCGTCTTCATCGTCTTCGCCGTCGCCGCGGTGCTCGTCCTGCCGTCACTGGCGCTGCTCTACACGCTTGCGCAGAAGGACCTGCTCGAGGCCGAGCACTAGAGGGCTGACAGCCGACGGGCGCGGATAGGCTGCGCCGGCCCGTGGCCAAGGCGATCCTCTTCGACATCGACGGCACCCTGCTGCACACCGGCGGCGCCGGCGCGGTCGCCTGGCAGCGCGCCTTCATCGAGCTCTACGAGGTCGAAGCGAACATCACCGAACACACCCACGCCGGGATGACCGACCCCGAAATCGCCGAGATTGTCTTCCGCGAGGTGCTCAAACGGCCGGGCTCGGCGACCGAGCGGGCGGAGGCGATCGGCTGCTACCTCGGCCACCTCGCCGACGCGGTCGCCGAATCCGATGGGTACTTCGTGATCGAGGGGATCGAAGAGCTGCTGCCGCGCCTGGTGGCCGAGGGGATCCTGCTCGGGGTCGTGACCGGCAACATCGAGCCGGCGGCGCACATCAAGCTCGCTCGTGGCGACCTCGACAAGTACTTCGCCTTCGGCGGCTACGGCTCCGACTCGCGCGACCGCACCGAGCTGACCAAGAAGGCGCTGCAGCGGGGCGAGCAGGTCGCCGGCCAGCCGCTCGACCGCGACGAGACGATCGCCGTCGGCGACACCCCCCGCGACGTCCGCGCCGGCCACGGCGCCGGCATCCGCGTGGTCGGCGTCGCCACCGGCTCCTACGCGACCGACGAACTCACCGACGCCGGCGCCGACTGGTCGATCGAGAACGTGCTGGAGGGTTTCCCCGCTTAGCTAGGACCTGCTGCAGCGGGCCTGGTAGATGTTCAGGAACCCGTTTTCGAAGCCGTTGCGGGCCATCCGCAGGTAGAGGCGCCAGACGCGCATCCGTTCGGCCCCGGCGAGCCGTTCGCCCTCGGCCCGGTTGGCGTCGAGGTTCTGCGCCCAATGCTTCAGCGTCTCCGCGTAGTCGGGGCCGAAGTCCTCGACGTGGTGGACGTTGAAGCCGGCCCGTTCGAGTGCCAGCAGGTTGCGCGAGAGGTGCAGCGGCGCCGCGTCGGGGAAGACGTAGCGCTCGGAGAAGTCGCCGGCCTCGGGGTCGGTGTGGCGGAGGCGGGTGATGCCGTGGTTGAGCAGGCGGCCGCCGGAATCGAGCAGGCTGGCCAGGGTCTCGGCGTAGAGGTCGATGTTGGCCGAGCCGACGTGCTCGACCATGCCGATGCTGGCGATCGCGTCGAACCTCTCGCCCAGCGAGGGCAGGTCGCGGTAGTCCATGACGCGGATGTCGACCCGGTCGGCGACCCCGGCCTCCTCGGCCCGCC
The DNA here is from genome assembly GCA_035634815.1 of Solirubrobacterales bacterium. GTDB lineage: Bacteria > Actinomycetota > Thermoleophilia > Solirubrobacterales > 70-9 > VAYN01. The sequence goes on from DASQCF010000014.1 coordinate 15,221, forward strand.
GGCGCGCCTTTTCGGCCTGCGGGGGGGAGAGGGTGATGCCGACGACGTTGGCGCCGTACTTGGTCGCCGCCCAGAGCGGGAAGCCGCCCCAGCCGCAACCGACGTCGAGGATCCGCTCGCCCTCCTTGATGTCGAGCTTGCGGGCGACGGTGTCGAGCTTCTCCTCCTGCGCCTCCTCCAGCGTCTTCATCTCGCCGCCGCGCCAGATCGCGCAGCTGTAGACCATCGTCGGGCCGAGGAAGAGCTCGAAGAACTCGTTGGAGACGTCGTAGTGGTGGCGGACGGCGCGGGCGTCGCGCTCCTTGCTGTGGCGCTTGCCGCTCGGCCGCAGCTCGGCCGCCGGGCGCGGCGGCGGCTTGACGATCCCCATCGCCCGCACCGCGGCCAGCATCAGCGCCCGCTGGTCGGCCTTGTCGAGCGCGGGGGGCTGCCAGCCGTCGAGCACCCGGATCACCTGTTCGATGTCGTCGACCTCGAGCTCGCCGCTGACGTACGCGCGGCCGAGGCCGAGCTGGCCGGGAGCCCGCAGCGCGTGGGCGATCGCGCGCGGCGAGCGGACGCTGAAGACGGGGCCCTCGCCGGAGGTCGAGGGGACCTCGGAGCCGTCCCAGAAGGCGATCGTGAAGGGGCGCTCCGGGAGGCGGGTGGCGATCTCCCGCCGCAGCGGTGCGGTGTTTGCGAAGGGCACTGCCGGGGGACCCTACAACTTCCGATCGAGCGGCCGACTAGGAAGCTTCAGCCCCGGCCCGTATCATCGGCCGCCATGACGACCGTAGGACCACTTCCCTCAGATATCCAGCCCGTCGAGAACGAGACCAGGGACCGGATCATCACCGGCCTGGTCACCGTGATCCCGTTCCTCGCCGTCATCGTCGCCGGCTGGCAGGTGTGGGGGAGTGCCCTCAACTGGACCGACGTCTTCCTCTTCCTCGGGCTCTACTTCTTCACCGGGCTCGGCATCACCGTCGGCTTCCACCGCCTCCTCACCCACCGCGCCTTCAAAACCACGCCCTGGATGCGCGGCCTGTTCGGGATCCTCGGGTCGGCGGCGATCGAGGGGCCGGTGATCTCCTGGGTCGCCGACCATCGCAAGCACCACACCTTCTCCGACGAACACGGCGACCCCCACAGCCCCCACGTCGACCACGGCGGCGGCTGGAAAGGGGCGATGAAGGGCCTCTTCCACGCGCACGTGGGCTGGATCTTCATCCACACCCAGCGCGGCAACAAGGAGCGCTTCGCGCCCGACCTGATCAAAGACCCGGTGATCAACTGGGTCGACCGCACCTTCATCTACTGGGCGATCCTCGGCCTGCTGCTCCCCTTCTTCCTCGGCTGGATCATCGGCGGCACCCTCGTCGCCGGTCTCACCGGGCTGCTCTGGGGCGGCCTGGTGCGGGTCTTCGTCCTGCACCACTTCACCTACAGCATCAACTCGCTCTGCCACACCTTCGGCCGCAAAGAATTCGAGACCACCGACGAGTCCCGCAACCTCGCCCTGATCGCGATCCCGACGCTCGGCGAGGCCTACCACAACAGCCACCACGCCTTCCCGACCTCGGCCACCCACGGGTTGCGCTGGTACCAGGTCGACATCTCCTCGCTGGTGATCAACGGCCTCGAGAAGGTCGGCCTGGCCTGGGACGTGGTGCGGGTCAGCCCGGAGCGCCAGGCGACCAAAGCCAGGGCGAAGATCGCCTAGTAAGCCTAGGCGCGATTCAGTTCCGTCAGAAACTCGCACCGACTGCAGGGGGCGAGGCAACCTGACTCTGCCCACCGCTGTGCGCTTCGTCAATAAGCCAAGGCCATGAATAGGACGCTTCGACGGGAGGATCCAAGACCCGGCTGCGCGAAGCGCTCAGCATCGGCGGGTTCGGTTTAGGATCTCGCCAGTTCTCAATCGACTTCGGGGAGGCTTGGATGAGGATTCGGGTTCTGGCGGTTGTGCTGGTCGTGGCCGCACTGATAGGCGGGGGAACGGCGAGCGCGTCCGTGAAGATGCCCTTCGGTTGGGCGCGGAAGCAGAGCAAGGCCTTCATGGACGATTACTGCATTCACCATCCGTCCTGCGTCTGGTGGAAGGTTGGGCACTGTTCGCGGATGGCCTACTCGCGGGTCGACTGCGGTGCGGCTGTGGAATACCGAAGCGGCGAATTCTGTGGGCTGATCGTTGTCAACAAGGCGACGAACGACGGTTACCTCAAGCAGTGGGTTCGGCGAGTGCGCTGTGAATGAGCGCGCTCGGCCAGGACGCCAGCTCGGCCGGGACGAATGGCCCGGACAGGCCGGTTAGAGGCCCTGCGGGCCGAAGGGCAACCGGTGCGGACACTGACCTGCCCGTGGCCCACGACCGGGAGACCGGGGCGAAGCTCTAGCGGATACCCGAGGCTATCTACGCGAACCGTTCCGACGGCCCCGCCTAGCTTGTAGGGGGGATTGGCGAAACCCCCGCGCATGCCTGGCGGCGACGGACACTGCGCGAAGCGGCGTCCTCGGTCGGCCGAATAGCGAGGCTCATGAGTATCCGGTTCGCTCCCGGTGAGCCTGCGAACCCGTCAAAACGATGTGCTGGCCCAGGGCCGTGGCTCGCATCCGACTTTCGCCCCAGCCAGGTGGGGACAAGACGGCTGGGGGATCAGCACCCTCGCCTGGCGACCTCCTCGGCGCGCTATCTCTACCGGGCGGGATGGCTGCCTGAGCGAACCGAATACTCATGAGCTCTGCTATTCGGCCTCCCTGCGTCCTTGGCCCGCTTGGTCCGGCGCTCGCCATCCGCACACGCGGGTTTCGCCAATCTCTCCTAGGGCGCCGCGGGCGCTTCGTACCAGTCGATCCAGCCGTTGCAGGCGGCTTTCAAGGGCACCGTGCGGTGCGGCTGCGCCGGGACTGCGACCAGCTCGCCGACGTAGGCCTTGCCGTCGTAGCCGGTCAGGCTCTGGAGGGTGCTGGCGTCGGGCGTGCGCAGGGTGAAGACGGCCGGGCCGCCGTCGCTCTGGAAACGACCCGCCGGCCAGAACTGGCCGTTGTTGCCGAGGCTGATCGTGTTCGGCCGCTGGCCGTCGAGCGCCGCCGGCAGCTCTTCGTGGAAGCCGGGCGCCGCAAGGGTGAGGTCGAAGGGGGAGAAGTACTGCAGCGAGAGGTTCCAGGCGCCGGCCGGCAGCTGCAGCGGCTGCGAGGTATCCGCGCCGGTGCCGAGGATGCTGCCGCCGTCCCAGTCGTCTTTGTGGCCGATGACGACATCGGGGAAGAGCCCGGCGCGGCCGGGGCCGCCGAGCAGGATCCGGATCTCCGGCGCGGCGCAGCCGGCGAAGGCGCCCGCCTCGGTCCCCTCGAGCAGGACGTGGCGGTCCTCCGGCGTCGGCCCGGTCTGCTTCCAGAGCACGTAGGAGGCGGTGCTGGCGACCCGCTTGAAGTTGGGCGGCGCCTGGCTGTTCCAGGCGGCGCGGCCGGTGATCACGTACGGGAAGCGGTCGAGGGTCCCGCGCGAGAAGGAGTCGAAGTCGATCGGGCTGTAGGCGTCGCCGGTGTCAAACGGCTTTTCCGGGTTGGGGGAGACGGCGTCGTCGGGGAACTCGACCAGCGGCACGTGGGTGTCGGCCCCGAGCAGCTCGTAGGCGGCGTAGCGGTCCTGGCCCGCGTAGAGGACGGGCTGGCCATGGAGGATCGGCAGGAACGCCTGCAGCTCCGAGCCGTGGCCGGGTGGGCCTACTGGGGCGTCGCGGAGGGCGAGGAAGCTGGAGTAGACGGCACCGCCTATGAAGGCGACGGCCAGGAGGGTCCAAGCGGCTTTCAGCAGGGGCCGGGGCAGGGGGGTTCCCCCGCCAGACACATCTCGCGGTGCTCGATGTTGAGTGTCTGGCGGAGGAACCCCCCTGTCCCGGCGTCGCGGGAATTCTTCGAGGAGCGGACGGACCGTCACCAGCATCGCCAGGGGGGCGATGATCATCAGGGCCTTGGCTTGGGAGTAGTCGCCGGAGGAGGGGAGGGAGGCGAGGTAGAGGAGCCAGGCGGCGCCGAGGGCGATCGGGATGGTCAGCTCGCGGCGGCGGACCCACCAGGCGATGGCGACGAGGAGGGCGAGGATCGCTATCGCTCCGGCCAGGCCGGGGTAACGGGCCCCACCGGCGGCGTCGAGGCGGTAGTTGGAGGCCGGCCAAACCCCCAAAGCCTCCAACGCGGAAACCGGGCCGTAGGTGTTGCTGCCCGCCACCTTTTTGAAGCTGCTGCCGAAGCCGAAGGGGCCGACCACCGTGACCAGGACCGCGAGGCCGACGAGGATGGCAATCGCCAGCAGGGTCGTCGGCCGCAGCAGGAAGCGCAGCAGCGAGCGTGGCCGCAGCGCCTGTCGGACCTCCGGCAGGGTCAGGCTCCAGAGGGCGAGGATGGCGACGGGCCAGGCTATGCCGGCGAAGGAGTAGGCGAAGAAGATGCCGCCGGCTAGGGCCAGGGGTGGTAGGAGCCAGGCCAGGGGGGGTCCATCTCCAGACACATCTCGCGGTGCTCGATGTTGAGTGTCTGGCGACGGACCCCCCTTGCTCTGGCTGTCGAGCGTGGTCAGCCAGATCGCGAAGGCCATGACCAGTAGGGCCTCGGCAAGCTCCTTGAAGGCTGCTTGGGCGTAGTAGGAGGCGGCTAGGTAGGGGATGGCGACGAGGGCGGCGGCGAGGGTGCGGCGGCCGGGGGTCATGCCGCGCAGCGCGCCGAGGGCGGTCAGGCCGGTCATCACCCCGATCGCGACGATCTCGCCGAGGAACGCCTGTCCCAACCCGATCCCCGGCACCGCGGCCGTCGCCACCGCCAGCCCGTGCGGGCCCAGCGGGTAGCCGGGATCGGCCGCCGGGCCGAAGCCGCTGCGCAGCCACTCGGCCCAGGCGAGGTGCAGGCCGAGGTCGTTGTTGAAGCCGACTCCGAGCAGCCCCCAGCGGCCGCTGACCGCAAACGGGATCGCGAGGACAAGCGCGACAACGATCGCCACCGGCGCCCCTTCCCGCCAGGCACCGCCGGCGTTCGTCCTTTGTAGCCCAGTCGGCGACAAAGGACGAACGCCGCTGCGCCAGAGGACCAGCGCCGCGAGCACCACCAGCGCCGCCACACCCAGCGTCGCCGAGGTGCCGTGGCCGGGCGCTCGCGCCAGCGCGCCGGTAACCGTCAGCACGGCGCCGAGGCCGACCGCCGGCTCCAGCCAGCTCCACTCCCGCCTGCCGGCGAGGGAGAGAACGGCGCGGCCGACCAGCAGCGAGACGGCGCAGATCAGCGCCGCCGAGGCGTAGGTGGCGATCATCAGGCGCTGGAAACTAAGGCAGCGGGCGGTTTCAGTACTTCTCGGCGGCCGCTTCGAGCGTCTCGCGCAGGTTCTCGCCCCGCAGCGGATGCTCGTGGCCGGCGCCGACGACGCGCGGTTCCAGCGCCGCCAGCCGCTGCAGCGACTCCTTCGCCTTGGCGTGGTCCCAGGCCCAGGCGGGGTGGGGGACGCTGGCCTCGCCCTCGGGCAGCGGTTTCAGCCGCGCCGAGTCGACCAAGTAGACGACGTCGGAGACGAGCGCCACCCGGTCGCTCTCCCGCCAGAGCCCGATCAGGCCCGGCGCGTGCCCGGGGAAGTGGATCACCTTGAAGCCGGCCACCTCGTCGCCCTCGATCACCGTGTCGGCGATCCGCACCGCACCGCCGTCCCAGCGCCGCAGCAGGAACGGATAGAGCCAACGCACCCAGGCGACCGGCAGCTGCGAGAGGTCCATGTAGGGGGCGATCGCCGCGTCGCTTTCGGCGTCGGCCTTCTCGTCGGGGTGACAGAGGACCGGCACGTCCAGATAGGGCGCGGTGCCGCGGTGGTCGGCGTGCGCGTGCCCGAGCACGACCCGCTTCAGCCCGCCCAGCTCCTCCGCGGCGGCCTTCGCCTTCTTCCGCATCGCCTTGGTGCCGGCGTCGAACTGGACGACGCCGTTGCCGTCCTCGAGGAAGTAGATGTTCATCGCCCCGCGGAAATCGCCCCGCAGCAGCCAGACGCCGTCGGCAACCTTCTCCAGTGCCATCGCCCCACCTTAGAGCCTGTCCCGGGGCCCCCGCGCACGCCTGGCGGCACCGGACACGTCGCGGGGCGTCGTCCTCAGTCGGCCAAATGGCGCTGCCATTCGGCCTCCCTGCGTCCTACCCCCGCTCGGTCCGGCACTCGCCAGCCGCACACGCGGGCCCCGGGACAGGCTCAACGCCGGGCGTCCGGCCCTCTAGGGTTCGCCCGTGCCCTGGATCTGGAAAGCGGGGATGATCGTGCTCGTCGCCTGCCTCTTCGCGGCGATGGTGATCGCGATCTACCGCCTCTCGACGACGCCGACCGAAATCCTCGGCGACGGCTTCCGCGGTCTGCCGGCGAAGCAGCGTTAGTATCGCGGCATGTTTACGCGAATCGTGGTTGGGACCGACGGCTCCGACACCGCCACGCAGGCGGTCAAGCAGGCAATCGAGCTGGCCCGGCTGAGCGGCGCCTCGCTGGGGATCGTCAGCGCCTACAGCGGCTCCTCCGGGCGCGGCTCGCAGTCCGGCCCGGGCGCTCCCGCCGACGTCGAATACGAGCTCGGCCCGCGCGAGGACATCAACCTCGTCCTCGACGCCGCCGCCGCCGACGCGAAAGCCGCCGGGGTCGAGGTCCAGACCCACGCGGTCGAGGCCGACCCGGCCGACGCGATCCTCAACGTCGCCGAAGAAGTCAAGGCGGACCTGATCGTGGTCGGCAACAAAGGGATGACGGGCGCGCGCCGCTACCTGCTCGGCAGCGTGCCGAACAACGTCTCCCACCACGCGACGTGCAGCGTCATCATCGTCCGCACGACTTGATCCCTCAGCGCCTCGCGAACTTCGGGTAGACGCCGGTCGCCGCACCGGCGTCGACGAGCCCGGCTCCCTGCTGAACTCGCGGCAGGCCGAGGTCGCGGGCGGTCTGGCGCAGCAGCTTGGTCACCTTCCGGACCCGCGCGGGGGGCGAGAGGATCGGGTTGACCGCGCCGGAGGCGAGCACCATTGCCGCCACGCCGGAGACGTGGGCGGCGGCCATCGAGGTGCCGACGTAGTTGGAGGGGATCGCGAAGCGGCTGGTGCTGTCCGGCCAGAGCGTCACCTGGTAGATCGGCCGCGCCGCCACCGACGGGCAGCGGCCCTCGGGCACGCCACCGCCCGGTGCGACGAGGTCGACGCCGGTGCCGGCGAGCGAATAGTTGCCGAGGCAGCCGCCCTCGGTGGTGCCTCCGACCCCGATCACCCGCGGACCCGTCGCCGGCGCCGCGACGCAGCTCTCCGAGCCGAGGTTGCCGACCGAGGCCACGGTCACGACCCCCTGTTCGTAGGCTTCCCGCAGCGCTTCGTCGATCAGCGGCACCCGCTTGCCGCAGTCGAAGTTGAAGCTCATGTTGATCACCTGGGCGTGATGGGCGACGGCGAAGCGGATGCCCCTGGCGATCGCCAGCGCGTCGCCGAGCCCTTCGCGGTCAAGCACCCGCACCGGCATCAGCTTCGCCCCGTAGGCAAGGCCGGCGAGGCCGACGCCGTTGTCGGTCTTCTCGCCGATCGTGCCGGCGACGTGGGTGCCGTGTCCGCTTTCGTCCAGCGGGACGCTGTCGTGGTCGACGAAGTCGAAGCCGGGGACGAACTGGCCCGGTCCGAAGTCGGGGCTGCGGCGGAACCGGGACCCCTGGGAGCGGTAGGCGACGCCGCTGTCGAGGACCGCGACGACCACGCCGGCGGCGCCCGGACGCCCCCACCGGCTCAGGTTGCGCCAGGCGGCCGGGGCGTCGATCCCACCCGGGGAGGCGGGCATCCCGCCCCTCGCCTCGCCTTCGGGGGCGAGGAAGTTCCACTGCTTGTAGGCCCAGCCGCCGGGCGCCGAGGAGGCTTCCGGCACCCCTTCCAGGACGCCGGAGTCGTTCGGGTCGAAGGGAGGGGGCGAAACCGCGGAGGCGGTGGCGACATAGTTCGGCACCGCATAGAGGACGTCGGGGTCGCGGTTCAGGGCGCGGGCCGCCCGCAGCACGCCGACCCCCGGCGCCAGCGGGATGGCGCGGCCGCGCTTCTCGCCGTCGAACTTGACCAGCAGCTGGCGCGGCGCGAAACCGCGCGCCGCCGAGACGCCCGTCGCCGCTGCGGCAGGCGTGGCCGCGAGCGCCACGGCGGCGACCACGGTCAGCGGCAGGAGGATGCGCATGAGCTTTCTCATCGTTATTCGTGCCGGGCCGGAACTCCCGCCTCCGACGCCGGTCACCCACAAACACCGCGTCGGCGTGGAAGTTGCCGGGAGGACATACTCACGCATCGTGGACACGCTCGATCTCGAAGCCGGGATGGCGATCGCCGTCGAGGAGGCGCGGAAGGCCGAGGGGCACGGCGACGTCCCGATAGGCGCCGCGATCTTCCGCGACGGGGAGCTGCTCTCGCGCGCCGGCAACGAGCGCGAGCTGCGCCGCGATCCCACCGCCCACGCCGAGGTGTTGGCGATCCGCGCTGCCGCCGAGGCGCTCGGCGGCTGGCGGCTGCCGGGGACCTCGCTGTTCGTCACCCTCGAGCCCTGCGCGATGTGCGCCGGGGCGATCGTCCTCGCCCGCATCCCCCTGGTCGTCTTCGGCGCCCCCGACCCCAAGGGGGGCGCCTGCGGCAGCGTCCTCGACGTTCTCGCCGAGCCGGCCCTCAATCACCGCCCCGAAGTGATCGGCGGCGTCAGCCGGGAGGAGTCCGCCGCCCTCCTGCAGGCTTTCTTCGCGAGCCGCCGCCGCGGGAGCGCCGATACCCTGTAGTTGCCTTGGAGAGGTGTCCGAGTGGCTTAAGGAGCGCGATTGGAAATCGCGTGGGCGGGGTTAACCCGCCTCGTGGGTTCGAATCCCACCCTCTCCGTTCTTAAGAGAACTAGCTGTTCCTTAATAAGAACTTGCCTGTTTGGTCTGAGGTCAACTCTATACTCAGCACGTGTAATGGAGCTCTCTGACGACGCTTCGTTGCAGCTGGGAGGGCCGGCGTCTCTTGGCCGATGATGCCGGTCCTCTCCCTTTCCCAGCCGCCGGGCCGGCCCAGGGTAGCGGGCCTCAGGCCTGTCGCAGGGCGGGGATTGAGGGCCGGGCCGGGATCGGCTCCGGGCGGAAGTCGTCGAGCGAGACGACGATCGCCTCGGACTCGGGAAGGGGGGTCGCCGGACGGTGGCCGCGCAGACGCTCGTGGCTGCAGACGACGTAGCACCACTCCATCAGCCGCATCCGCGCCTCAGGATCGATCTCGACGATCGTCGCCCCGACCAGGAAGCGGCCGTCCGACTCACGGCAGGTCCGCACCTCGACCTTGGCGGCGACCTCGTGCTCGACGCCGGCGGCGTCGGTCAGCGTCAGCAGTACGGCGGGGGTGCTGCCGATCGGCACCGCGGCGTCGGCGACCATTCCCAGGCCGGCCGCTGAGGCGTCGACGAGGCGGGCCTTGGTGTGGGCGCCGGGGCCGTATAGCTCGGCCGGCGCGTCGCCCTCGAAGCGGTACACGAGCCGCCGCTGCCGCCGGCGCCCGACGGCCATCGTCGTCGCCAGCAGCCGCCGCAGCTCGTAGAGGCCGAGCAGGGGGACGACGATCGCGGCGATGCCGGGCAGGTCGGGGAGCGGGCCGACCCCGGCGAGGTCGAGCAGCCGCATCAGGGTGCCGAAGCCGACCAGGGCGGTGCAGAGCAGAACCAGGTGTAGCTTGCGGACGGCGTCGAGCCCGCCGCCGTCGCGACCCTGCTTCGGCGTCACCTTGAAGGCGGTCTTGCCGGGGCGGATCGCGCAGCGCAGGGCGCGGGTGTAGATCTCCATCGTCAGCAGCTCGTAGTGCGCCGACTCCGGCACCCGCATGTAGCCGCGGGCCAGGGCCGCGCCGGCGCCGAGGTTGAGCAGCAGGTAGGGCACCCACAGCGCCGCCAGCGCGGCGACGCTGATCTTCATCGGCAGCTCGCCGGTCCAGAGGACGAGGCCGAGGGTGAGCAGCAGCAGTAGGCGCATCGGCGGCGCCAGGTAGGCGAGCAGGCTGGCGAGGAAGGAGAGGCGCTGGATCGGGTTCAGCGTTTTCGCCCGCAGCGGCGACTCCGGCAGGGTGAAGACGGCGAGGTTGCCGCGCGCCCAGCGGTCGCGCTGCAGCAGGTAGCCGTCGAGGTCGTGCGGCGCCAGCCCCTGGACCAGGACCTCGTCGTGGTAGCGGGTGCGCCAGCCGTAGCGCTGCAGGCGGATCGTGGTGTGGAAGTCCTCGGCAATCGTCTCGGTCGCGACGCCGTCGATTTCGAGCAGGGCGTGGCGGTTGATCAGCGCCGCCGAGCCGCACCAGTAGGCGGCTCCGTGGCGGTCCTTGCCCGGGCAGACAACCCGGTAGAAGAGCGACTGCTCGTGGCGGCTGACGTTGTAGTGCTGGACCGAGTCGTGGTTGAAGAAATCGTGCGGCGTCTGCACGATCGCCATCCGCTCGTCGTCGAAGTAACCGACCAGGGCGTCGAGCGCGTCGGGCATCGGCACGTGGTCGGCGTCGAGGACGAAGACCAAGTCGCCTTCGGTGCGCGGCAGCGCGGCGTTGAGGTTCCCCGCCTTGGCGTGGGAGTTGTCGCCGCGGGTCAGGTACTCGGCGCCGGCAAGCTCGGCCAGCTCGCGCATCTCCGGGCGGCGGCCGTCGTCGAGAAGGTAGGTCGTGTGCGGGTAGGTCAACGCCCGGCAACCGGCCAGGGTGGCCATCACCACCTCCGCCGGCTCGTCGTAGGTGCAGACGTAGACGTCGATCGAGCGCCCCGCGGTCGCCGGCGGCCGCTGCGCGGGCGGGCGCGACCAGGAGAACCAGGTGAGGATCGCCAGCGCGTAGAGCCCGTAGACCTCGGTTGCCAGCAGCATCGCGAAGGCGATCGGGTCGGCGCCTTCGCCGCTCCAGCCGACGCGCCAGGTGAGGTAGCCGGCGCCCCAGACGAGGGCGATCAACGCCAGCCCCCGCAGCAGCAGCGGGTGACGGTCGAAGAAACGCCCTAGGCGGGTCTGCTCTGCGGCGGCCACACGATCTCTTCGACAGCGCCGCCTCGCTGCTTGAGGGCAGCGAGAAAAGTAACGGAGGGGGTGGGATTCGAACCCACGAGCCCCCTTACGAAGGCCAACGGTTTTCGAGACCGCCCCGTTCAACCACTCCGGCACCCCTCCAGGGTTCGCCGCGGCGATTGATTCTAGGGTCGCGGCACGTCCGGGGGCGGGGACCCCGCCTGGACGCGATCGAGAAATTAGCTGTACTTAATGTCCAATTTTAGTACTCTGGATCTAGTTGACCGCGAACGCCTCAGCCGCAGCCTCATGACCCTCGTAGGGAAGGACTACGAAGTACATCAGCGAGGGCAGGAGCGATTCGAGCTGGTCGTACTCCTGCTTGCAGAGGCGGGAATAGAGCAGGGATTCGACGCCGCCGACGATGCCCGAGGCCGTCAGGGCCGCGCGGGAACGGCTTCCGGGGAGCAGCTCTCGCGCCTCCGAGTCGAGGCATTTGGCAAAGTCGTCGAGCAGCTCGACACGACGCCTAACCGCAGCGACGCTGGCGGCGCGGGCCTCGACGATCATCGTCCGCGCCGTATCGGGTTCGTCGCTGGCGAAGCTCAGCAGCGCCTGGAGCCCCAGCCGCACCCGGTCCCGCCAGACTCTCCCACCGCCGCCTGCGGCTGTTCGCATAGTCGTTCGCAGGCGCTCGGCGCTGGTGTCGAAGGCGGCGAGGAAGCAGTCTTCTTTGTTGGAGAAATGCTCGTAGAAGGTGGGTCGGGAGACGCCGGCCCGGTCGATCACGTCCTGGACGTTGGTTTCCAGGTAGCCGAGGTCGGCTGCAGCGTTGAGCATCGCTACGATCAGACGCTCCCGCTGGATCGCGCGAATCAAGTCAGGTGGGAGTTTGCGCACTCCGGAGGGGAACTTGCCGCTGCTGTTGGCAAGCAGTTCGAGCGCAACCTCGACCTGCTCGGGAGGCCAGTCACCACCAATCGCAGTGAGGAGGGTCTCTTGGCTCAGCTGGATTCGATCGAAAGGCACCGAGAAACTCACAAGTTTCGATTAAAAACAATGCAAGTTTTTTCACGGTACCAGAACATAGGGAAGCTGCGCACCCCATCTAACCCCGCGCAGATTTACCGATCCGGAGAGGAGCGCACGGGATGAGCGCGATGCGACCGGAGCTGCCCCGGGAGTTCGTCGCCAGCCACAAGCGAAAGCGCATGATGAGCGCGATTGCGGAGCTGACCGCCGACAGCGGGTATGAGTCGACGAAGATCGCCGACATCGTTCGCCAGGCGGCCGTGGCCCGCAAGACCTTGTATGACAACTTCGATGGCAAGGAGGATTTATTCCTCTCCGCGATCGATTCGACGATGAGCGAGATGCGCGAGCTCGTCGAAGCCGCCTGCGCCGATGCGGAGTCGCCCGAGGGGGGTATCGTCGCCGGGATCGAGGCGCTCCTCGAGTACGTCGCCGAGCACCCGGCGGCCTCGCGGATGTGCATGGTCGAGGCGATCTCCGCCACTCCGAGCTCCGCCCGGCTCTACGACGCCGGCGTGCGCGAGTTCGTCGAGCTGTTTCGCAAGAGTGCGCCGGCCGGGGCGGAACTACCCCCGACGATCGAGGAATCGCTGGTGGGTGGCGTCGCCTGGATCCTCCAGCTGCAGATCCGTCGCGGCGAAGCCGAGCGGGCCCCGGAGCTCCTGCCCGAACTCTCCCAGTTCGTTCTCTCGCCGTACCTCGGAGTAGGGAAAGTTGTGGACACCGGGAGGCCGAAGTGACAGTACGGTGCCAGACTCGTTTGACCCAATGGACCGACTACCACGGGGTCGCCACGGCCTGTCACCCGAGTTCGTAGCGCGCAATCAGCGTGAAAGGCTGATCGCAGGCCTTACCCAGGCGCTTTATGAGGTGGGGTACCAGAAAACCACTGTGTCGCTCATCGGCCAGAAGGCGGCGGTTTCGAAGAGTGACTTCTACAAGCATTTCGAAAGTAAGGATGACTGCTTCGTCTCCGCCTACGACGCGGCGATAGAACGGATCCGGGAGCAGGTGGTCTCCGCCTGCGAGGCGGCGAAGGGGGAAGAGTGGCCCTACCGGGTGCGGAGCGCGGTCGCGGCGCTGCTCGACCTGTTCTCGCGCGACCCCGCCTTGGCGAGCATCGCCCTGGTCGAAGGCCTGCGTGCCGGCCGCGGCGTCTACGACCGCTATCAGGCAGCTGTCGAGTCCTTCGTCGTCGTCCTCCGCCAGGGTGCCCCCCGGCTCCCGGAAGGCAGCGAAGTGCCCGAGGCGACCGACGAAGCCGTGGTCGGCGGCATCGCGTCGCTGCTCGGGCGACGCATCCTGGCCGGCGAAGCCGCGCTCTTGAGCGAGCTTTTTCCGGAGATCCTCGAGTTCATCCTGGCTGCATACCTGGGCGCTGAGGAGGCGCGGCGAATAGTCTCCGCGGAATGAGCGAGCCGACCCGTGGAGTCCTTCCCTCGCAGGCGCTGAACGAGGCTATCGAGGCGGAGTGGATCAGCTCCGGCGAGTACCGGATCCGCCCGGAGGCGGTGCAGCCGGCGAGCATCGACCTGCGCCTCGGGGACTTCGCCTGGGCTCTGCGCTGCTCCTTCCTCCCGGACGTCGACTCCACCGTCGAGGAGAAGATCGACGGGCTCGCCTTCCAGCGCGTCGATCTCCGCGACGGCGCGGTGCTGGAGCGCGACCGGCCTTACCTGGTACCCCTGATCGAGGAGCTGAATCTCCCCGACGACGTGCGGGCAAAGGCGAACCCGAAGAGCTCGACCGGCCGGCTCGACGTTTTCACCAGGGTGATCACCGATCGTCACCACCGGTTCGACGACATCCGCGCCGGGTACGGCGGCAAGCTCTACCTGGAGATCGTCCCGCGCTCGTTCGCCATTCAGGTGAAAACCGGACTGTCACTCAACCAGCTGCGACTCGCCCGCGGCGACGTACGCCTGTCGGATGACGAAATCCGCGAGTTGCAGGATGAGTTTCCGCTCCTGTACCTCGACTCACACGCGTTGCGTCAGTCGGAGATGGCGGTCGCCGACGGGCTCTTCCTCAGCCTCGACCTCTCGGGGCCGACCGACCGGGTGGTCGGCTACCGGGCGAAGAAGAACAGCCTGCCGGTCGATCTCTCCCGGATCCGCGCCTACCGGTGGACCGACTACTGGGATCCGGTCTACCCCGAGCCCGGCGGCAGGGTGGTTCTGGAGCCGGAGATCTTCTACCTGCTGCTCTCCGCCGAGGGGGTCTGCATCCCGCCGCAGATCGCGGCCGAGATGATGGCCTACGACCCGACCGCGGGGGAGTTGCGGACCCACTACGCCGGCTTCTTCGACCCGGGGTTCGGTTACGACGTCGAGGGCGGCCGCCACGGCAGCCGCGCCGCACTGGAGGTGCGGGCCCGCGACGTCTCGTTCATGGTCGAGCACCGCCAACCCGTCTGCAAGCTCGGCCTGGAGTGGATGTCAGCGCCGGCGGAGCGCCTCTACGGCTCCGACCTCGGCTCCAACTACCAGGGACAGGTGACGATGCTGAGCAAGCATTTCGAGGAGCAGACAGCAGGCGTCGCGATCCCCGTCGACGCCAGCTCTTAGCGACGGTTGCCGTAGAGGGAGTCGGCACCCCTCCTCCGGAATTGACCTCCCCTCCGCTTCGCTCCGGGGAGAACATGCTGCGCGGCTCCGCCGCGCAAGAGTCAGATTGCATGTCGCCGAACATTCCTGCGGAGGGGTACCGACTCCCTCCTCAGCAGCGTTCAGCAGACGCCGATCCTCGAAACCGCAAAAAGGTGTCGTGGAGACGTATTTCTGCGGTCTCGGCAGCAGCTGAAGTCCTGTCGCGAGGAGGGATGGGTGTCCCCTGGCCGACCGGCGTCCTGATTTTCGCACTGGCTACTTGGCGAGAGAGGGTGAGTTAACGGCGAAAATCCCAGGGAGGTCAGGGGACACCCATCCCTCCTCTACCGCTTCGCGGGCCTACCCTGCCTCGCGCAACAGGGTCTGGGCGCGCTTGCGGCGGGCCAGCAGCTCGGCTTCGAGCTTGGCGATCTCGTCCCGGCGGCGGCGGACCAGGTCGAGCTGGCGGGCGATGTAGGTGAGGGACTGGTCGAGGATCTGGCGGCGGCGGACCGGGTCCTCGACCCCGCCGCGCCACTCGCGGCGGAGCTCGGCGCGGGCACCCTCGGCCTCGACCAGCTCCTTCAGCTCCTCCAGCGAAAGGCCGAGCAGGTCCTTCAGCCGCAGCAGCTCGGTGAGGCGCTCGACGTCGGCCTCGGCGTAGGTGCGGTGCGCGCCCGGCTGGCGCCCGCCGGTCACGGGCAGCAGGCCGATCTCCTCGTAATAGCGGATGGTGCGCGGGGTGGTGCCGGCGAGCTTCGCCACCTCGCCGATCCGCAGCTCCGGCTCGGCGCTCATGGGGTCGCCCTCAGCTCCTCGCCGATCGCCTCGCCGATCGCCTCCTCCGGCGGGCAGGGCACCTGGGCGCCGACATGCCGCGGGCGCAGCAGGGAAACGCCGGCGCCGAGCACCGAGGTCGCCGCCAGGACCCAGAGCGCCTCGTGCATGTTGTGGATGAAGGGGTCGAGCTGGGCGGCCGAGAGGCCGGTGGCGAGGCCGGAGAAGATCGCGAAGAGGACCTCCTTGGGGATCGAGTTGGTGACGATCGCGAGCACGAAGGCGATCGAGATCACGGCGCCGGTGTTCTGCAGCATCGTTCGCGCGCCGGCGGCGATCCCCCGGCGCTCGACCGGCACCGTTCCCATCATCGCCGCCGTGTTCGGCGAGTTGAACATCCCCGAGCCGATCCCGACCAGCAGCAGCCAGAGGCCGCCCTGCCAGTAGGGGGAGCCGGCCTGCAGGGTCGTCATCAGCGCCAGGCCGAGGGCGGTGACCAGCATTCCGGCGGCGGCGAGGGCGCGGGAGCCGTGGCGGTCGGCCCAGACGCCGGCGAGCGGGGAGGCGACCAGCATCCCGATCGCCATCGGGGCGAGCTTGATGCCGGCCATGATCGGGTCGTCCCCCTGGGCGCCCTGGTAGTAGAAGACGAAGATGAACATCAGGGCGAAGCGGGAGAGGCCGTTGATGAAAGCCGCCCCGGTGGCGGCGGCGAAGAGACGGTTGCGGAAGATCGAGAGGTCGAGCATCGGCGCCGAGCCGCGGTGCTCGATCGCCACGAAGAGCGGCAGCAGGACGGCCGAGGCTGCCAGCGAGCCGATCACCAGGCTGTCGTCCCAGCCGGAGATGCCGCCGCGCGAGATCCCGTAGACGAGCCCGGTCAGGCCGACGACGAAGGTCAGGGTGCCGGCGAGGTCGAAGCCACGGACGCTGTCGGGGCGGGAGAGCTCCCGCAGGACGAACGCGCCCCAGAGGCCGCCGGCCAGCGCCAGCGGCACGTTGAACCAGAAGACCCAGTGCCAGGAGATCGCGACCAGGGCGCCGCCGAGGACCGGCCCGATCACCAGCCCGATCGCCGCCACCATCGTGTTCGTCCCCATCGCCAGTCCGAGCTGGTCGCGCGGGAAGGCGTCGGTGACGAGAGCCGGCCCGTTGGCGAAGATGAAGGCGCCGCCGATTCCCTGGACGATCCGCCAGAGGATCAGCTGGGTTCCGTCGGCGGCGAAGCCGGCTCCGAGCGAGGCGAGGCCGAAGATCGCAAAGGCGCCGACGAAGGCGGTCTTGCGGCCGAACAGATCGGAGAGCCTGCCCGCGGTCAGCACCAGCACGGTCGAGGAGATCATGTAGGCGAGGATCACCCAGACCAGTTCCAGCAGGCTGGTGCCGAGCGCACGCCCGAGATCCGGCAGGGCGATGATCAGCGTTCCCGAGTTGGTCGCCACCAGCAGCATCCCGAGGCTGGTGCAGGAGAGAGCCCACCACTTGTAGTGCTCGTGGTCGCCCTCGACGCGCCTGCTTCCAAGAAAGCTATTCCTTACGTTCACGTCAATTAGTATAGGACAGTGAGAGTCCACAAGTTCTTGTAGTAATTGGACCTCTTGGCTACTCGGCCAGGGATCACCTACGCTCGGGGCGGTGTTACCTCTACAAATATTTCTGCAGTCGCGGGCCGAAGCGGTGAGTTGATTGGAGACGGATAATCCCGCCTCGGACGGCGGCCGCAAGACTCCAGGGCGCCGCAAGCGGCCCTCTCTGATCGGGCTCGATGGCCTCCGCCGGCCCGAGCGCGGCGGCCAGGTGCCCCTCTACTACCAGCTCGGTGAGATTCTCAAGCAGAGGCTCGAGGGGGGCGGCTGGGAGCCCGACACCTTGTTCCCTTCGGAGCGCGAGATCGAAGAGTACTTCGGCGTCTCACGCGCGGTCGTTCGTCCCGCCCTCAGCCTGCTCGAACGCGACGGGGACATCTATCGCCGCCGCGGCTCCGGGACCTACGTCTCGGCGCCGAAGCGCCGGGTGCCGATCAGGGGCCTGATCCGCTCCCTGCGGGAGGATCCCTTCAGCCAGTCGCGGATAGCCGTCCTGCGCATCCGCCGGCAGACCAACGACGAGACGATCGCTACCTTTCTCGACGTCTCCCCGGGGGAGACCGTCGCCCAGGTCACCTCGCTCCTCCGGATCGGCAAACCGATCTGCTTGATCGACTCCTTTTTCCCTGTCGGTCGGGTGCCCTGGCTGCTGGGCGCGGCGATCTCGCTTCAGGCCGGCGAACAACCCGTCCTCGGCGAGTCGCCGAAGCTGGGCCGGATCGATGCTTCGTTCGAGAGCTCCTCCTGCGGGCCCTGGACCGCAAAACGCCTCGGCGCCCGAACTGGGGATCCTATCTTCATCGGCCGGCTCTTCCAGTACGGGTTTTCCGCGGGCCAGAGCGGAGAACGGCCCGTCGAGCTGACCCGCATCCTCGCTCGCAGCGACATTTCACAGCTGCACTATGAGGCCGCCACGGCGCTCACGCGGGGGCGAGAGCGGACTCGGTGAACGCACGTGCTTAGGATGCGCCGCGGGATTTCCCCGGTCCACTTGAATCTCTTATGCCCCCAGTCGCAAAACTGACCCCGCTGCTGTTGACTGTCGCCCTGGTAATGCTGGGCGGGTGTGGAGGCGGCGGTAACTCCGATGAAGCTTCGTCGCCGTCGGGGCTGCCGGACGAAATAGTGATCGGCGCCGCGATCGCCAAGACCGGCTACATGTCACCTTACGACAACGCCATCGTCGCCCTCGAACAGCTGGTGAAGGAAACCAATGCTCGCGGCGGGATCGACGGTCACAAGCTGCGGGTGATCCAGGTCGACACGCATTCCGAACCGCAGCAAGCTGTGGTGGCGGTGCAGAAGGTGATCGAAGAGGGCGCCGACGTGCTCTTCTTCACGGGTGAGGCGCTGACCGCGGCCGCCGGCTCCCCGGTTGCCGAGGAACACGACAAGCTCAATTTCTCGATCCTCCAAGAGCCGGGTTTCGGGCCGCCGACGTCCGGTCACCTCTCCTTCAGCTCGAATCCAAGCCTCCTCGGCGAGGTCAGCGCCGCCGCTTCGTTCCTCTACGACAAGGGCTACAGGAAGCCGTTCCTCTTCCGGGATACGGCGATCATCTACGGCAAGGCCGCCTGCTCCGGCTTCCAGCAGACCTGGGAAGAGCTCGGCGGCACGATCGCGGACTCCGTCGACTTCGAGAACACCGACCCCGCGATCTCGAGCCAGATCAGCAAGCTGAAGAGCTCCGACGCCGACAGCGTGATCATGTGCTCCTATCCGCCCGGGGGCGCCGCGGCGATCAAGCAGATCCGCGCCGCGGGAGTTTCACTGCCGATCTACGGTCCGACTTCCTTCGACGGCTTGTACTGGCTGAAGGGCATACCGAACACCGAAGACATCTACTTCACCTCGAACGGGTCACCTTACGACCCGCCGAACAAGTCCACCGAAAAGCTGTTTGCACAGCTCGAAGAAGATGGAATCGACACCGACATCGGGACCAACTTGTTGGCCTGGTACGCCGGCGGTCAGATGATCATCCACTCGATCGAAGAAACGCACAGCGTCTCCGGCAGTGTCCTCGCCGATGCCCTCGAAGCCAAGCCTCAGAACACGATTCTGGGAGAAGTCACCTACAGCGCGGACGATCACTACCCGCTCCGCACCTGGCCGATCTACGTGTTCTCCAACGGCAAGCCGAAGCTGGTAGCCAAGGTAAAGCCGCAGTTCATCCCGCAGTACGGCGAATAGCGCTGCGCGCGGCAAGCGCCTGGTTGACGAAGTCCGCGAACGCCTCTCTGTAGGCGAGCGTGTACCGATCGGCAAGGGTGTCGATCTGGGCGTTCGGGTCGAGGGGCAGTTCGGGCGGCTGAACTTTCGAGACCACAGCCACGTCCTCGGCGTAGATCGCCGTGTCGTAGGCGATCGCCTTCTCGACGCTCTCCGCGTCGAAGCTCTCGAGCCCTCCCTCGATCCAGTAGTGCACCGACTCGGTTGCGCTGATGGCGCGGGAGACGTGAAGCAGGCAGCGTTCGCCTTCGTCGGTGAAGAACCTCCCGGAGGTGAAGTTGGGCGCGATCGTGTGGTAGCCGATCTCTCGCAGCGCGCCCCAGGTCGAGCTCGCGCCATCTCCCCATTCCATCTTGCGGCGGAGGGTCACCTCGAGCCCGTTCTTCGCCGGCGCCAGCGGCTCGACCACCGCCGGCTGCGGCCCCAGGGTGGCCTCGTGGACGAAGGCGAAGTGGGCGACGTCGCGGAAGTTCTCGATCATCAGCCCGAAGGCGACCGGCAGCTCGAAAGGCTCGCCGTGGCCCCAGGTCCAGCTGTCCTCGTCGAACCAGGGCACGTCGGGCACGTCGGTAAGCGGCTCCTCGAGGGTCGTCCAGACGAGCCCCCACTGCAAGCGGACGGGATATGACGGAATCCGGGCCAGCGGCGGGATCTGGCGTTGATCGGCAAGCGAGGGAATCCGGACGCAGGAGCCGTCGCCCGCCCACTCCCAGCCGTGGTAGGGGCACTGGATGCTCTCGCCGCAAACCTTCCCCATCGAGAGCTGGGCGCCACGGTGGGCGCAGCGGTCGGCGACCACGCTCACCGCGCCGCTCTCGGTCAGAAAGACCGCGAGGGGCTGATCGAGCAGGACTGCGCGTTGGGGTCCGCCCCTCAAATCCTCCAACCTCGCCACCGGCTGCCAGCAGTGGCGCAGCGCCAGCGCCACGTCTTCGCTGCTCGGCGGCACGGAAGTGTGGTCGTCGGTCATCTCTTTCCTCGGCTCCTAGAGCTGCCGTCCCATGTAAGCACGCAGGACCTGCGGGTCGCGCTGCAGCTCCTCGCGCCTGCCGCTGGCGCGGACCCTGCCA
Source organism: Solirubrobacterales bacterium (assembly GCA_035634815.1). Lineage (GTDB taxonomy): Bacteria > Actinomycetota > Thermoleophilia > Solirubrobacterales > 70-9 > VAYN01. The sequence continues at coordinate 35,503 of DASQCF010000014.1, forward strand.
CCGGCGAGGACCAGGCTGCGCTGGCAGAAGTCGATCGTCCGCGCCGCGTTCTGCTCGACGAGGAGCATCGTCGCTCCCTCTCCGCGGAGTTCCTCCAGCAGCCCGTAGACGACGTCGATCGTCTTCGGCGCGAGGCCGAGCGAGGGCTCGTCGAGAATCAGCAGCCGCGGCCTGCGCAGCAGGGCGCGGGCCACCGCGAGCTGCTGCTGCTCGCCGCCGGAAAGGCGGTCGGCACGCTGTCCGGCTCGCTGCCGCAGGATCGGGAGCCGCTCCAAGACCGCCTCCATCGGCTCGCTCCCGTTGTTCTGCGCGGCCAGGCGCAGGTTCTCCGCCACCGTCAGCGTGCCGAAGATCTGCCGGCCCTCGGGCACCAGGGCGATTCCCAGCCTCGCGATCTCCTCGGGTGCGAGCCCGCGCAGGGATCTGCCTTCGAAGCTGATCTCGCCGGCGTTCGAGCGCGTCAGGCCGCAGATCGCGCGCAAGAGCGAGCTCTTGCCGGCACCGTTGGGGCCGACGATGCCGACTACCTCTCCCTCGCCGAGGCTGAGCTCGACGCCGTGCAGAACCTCGACTCCGCCATGGGCGACCTTCAGGCCGCGGACCTCAAGCATGTGCGCCCGCCGCGTAGGAGGTGCCGAGATAGGCCTCGACCACGGCGGGGTGGGCCTGGACCTCCTCGGGGGTTCCGACCACGACCGTCTCGCCGTCGTCGAGCACCTGCACCTGCGAGCAGAGGTCCATCACCACGTTCATGTCGTGCTCGATCAACAGGATCGCGCAGCCGAAGTCCTGGATCACCCCGCGGAGGATGGCGACCAGGTCCCGGCACTCCTCCTCATCCAGTCCTGCCGCGGGCTCGTCGAGCAGCAGGTAGCGCGGCCCGGTGGCCAGGGTGCGGGCGATGCCCAGCAGCCGCTGGCTTCCTGGCGGCTGCAGGCCGGCGGGGCTTTGCGCCTGTTCGCTCAGGCCGAGGCGCTCGAGCACGTCTGCGGCGATCTCCACCGCGCGTCGGCGGCCGACCCCGACGCCCATCGCACCCACGGCGACGCTCTCCATCACCGTCAGGCCCGCGAAGGGGAGCCCCGCCTGGAACGTGCGTCCGAGCCCCGCCCGCACCAGCCGCGCCGGCGAGAAGCCGGTCACCTCGAGTCCGTCGAGAAAGACGCTTCCGGAATCGGGATCCTGGAATCCGCTGAGGACGTTGACGAGCGTCGTCTTGCCGGCGCCGTTCGGACCGATCAGCCCGAGGGCTTGACCAGGGCGTAGCGCAAGCTCCACCCCTCTCAGCACCTGCAACCCGGAGAAGGCCAGAGACACTCCCTCGGCGCGAAGGCCCCCGGCCGATCCACGCGCGGACGGCCGCCTCGATCGGTCCGTCTCGGCCGCTGCGGACGACGGCGCTGGAGCTCGAGAAAGCAGCCGGCGGCGGACCGGCTCGATCTCAGCCGCCTCGCGGCCCCGGCTCAGCCCCTCCGGCATCGCCACCATCGTCACCAGCAGGATCAGGCCGAGGCCGATGGCGGCCAGGCCCGGGGTCTCGCCGATCGAGATCAGCCCGAAGACGCTTGCGCCTTCCTCGAAGTTGCGCAGCAGCTCGTTGACCGTCGCCACCGCGAGGGTGCCGACGACGGCGCCGAGGACGCTGCGCGAGCCGCCCACCACCAGCATCGTGATCGTCGTCACCGAGGCGGCGAAGTAGAAGGTGGTGGGAGAGAGGACGCCGGACTCGTGCACCGCCAGGGCGCCGCCGATCCCACAGAGCATCCCGCTGATCGTGAACGCGATCAGCCGCTCCCGCATCAGGCCGATGCCGATCGAGCGCGCCGCCACCTCGTCCTCGCGCGACGCCTGCAGCCGGTAGCCGCTCGCCGACCATTTGAAGGCGAGCGCGACGACGACCGCCACGCCGGCCCACAGCCCCGCCGATCCGACGTCGGTGGTCCTCGGGATGCTGACGAGCCCGCTGCTCCCGCCGGTCACCGGGTCCCAGTTGGCGAGGACGTTGTAGGCGACGATCAGGAAGGCGAAGGTCGAGATCGGGATCGCCAGCGTCGAAGTTCTCATCAGCGGCCACCCGACCACCGCCGCCAGCAGGCCGCTCGCCGCCGCGGCGATCAGAGTCGAAGGCAGAGGGCCGAGCTGGGCATCGGCGATCAGCTTCGGCAGCTCGGGGGTCTGCAGGGCGGCGAAAGCCGCGGGAAGCGTGAGTAGGGCTGCGACATAGGCCCCGCTTGCAGCGAAGCCCAACTGCCCGAACGAGTAGACGCCGCTATTGCCGATGAAGACCTGCAGGCCGAGGACGACGATCAGGTTGCAGAGGATCAGCGTCACCGTCCCTTCGAAGGAGGGCGTGCCGCTCGCCCCGACCGCCGCGGTCAGCGCCACCAGGACGAGCGGGACGACCAAGGAGGTAGCCGCCGAGAGTGGGGAGCGGAGTCCCCTGGCCGTCATATCCGCGCCTCTCCGGTCGCCGCCCCGAGCAGGCCCTGCGGCCTGACGATCAGGATCGCCACGGGAAGGGAGAAGACAATCGCGTCGCGGAACGGAACCAGTCCGTCCGGCAGGTAGGTGCCGAGCAGCGATGAGAGGACCCCGAGCACCAGCCCGCCGATCACGGCGCCGAAGATCCTTCCGAAGCCGCCGATCACGACGGCGATGAAGCCGACCAGCACGGGGGTCAGCCCCATCGTCGGGGTGACCTGACCCGTCTGCATGACGATCAGCACTCCGGCGATGGCTGCCAGCGCACCGCTGATCGCGAAAGCGATCGTGATCACGCGGTCGGCACGGACGCCGAGCAGCCGGGCCATCTCGAAGTTCTCCGCCGCGGCTCGCATCTCGAGACCGATGCGAGTCCGGTAGAGCAGCCAGCCGAGGCCGCCGAGGACGATCGCGGTGAGGACCAGGGTGAGGATCTCGAGGTTCG
>DASQCF010000015.1:0-29775 GCA_035634815.1 Solirubrobacterales bacterium
GGTGCCGGCGGCGATCGTCACGCAGGACTCGCATTCGCCGCAGGGCGTCACCGTCGGCCCGCCGCGCTCGCAGTTCAGCGAGCGGGCGAGGATCTTCGCCATCGAGGTCTTGCCGGTGCCGCGCGAGCCGACGAAGAGGTAAGCGTGGTGCACCTTGCCCTGCTCGACCGCGTTGCGCAGGGTGCGGACGACGTGGGTCTGGCCGACGACTTCGTCGAAGGACCCCGGGCGGTGGCGGCGGTAGAGGGAAGTCGACTCGCTCATCGGCTCTGGCTGAGTGTATCCACGGGCAACGCGCGCCCTCTGAGCCCACCGGTACGGTCTCCGCCGTGCCGAACTGGGCCCGCAACTGGCTGACGCCCGCCGCCTGGGTCGCCGGGGTGAGCGCGGCGCTGCTGCTGCTCTTCCCCTACGGCTTCCCCAACTACGACACGATCTACGCCCTGGTCTGGGGGCGGGAACTGGCGCACGGCCAGAGCCCCGACTACGGCGCCGCGCTGCCCCCCACCCCGCACCCGCTGACCGAGCTCTGGGGGCTGGCGACGACGCCGTTCGGCGACGGGATGATCACCCTGACGATGATCGGCGCCTACGTCTCGCTGGGCCTGATCGGGTACTTCGTCTACCGGCTGGGGGAGATCTGGTTCGACCGCTGGATCGGCGCCGTCGCCGCGGCGATCGTCCTCACCCGCGCCCCCTTCCTCTCCAACGGCCTGCGCGCCTACATCGACCTCCCCTACATCGCCCTCTGCCTGGGAGCGCTGCTGATCGAGGCCAAGCGCCCCCGAGCCGGCTGGCCCGTTCTGGCGCTACTAGCCCTCGCCGGCCTCCTCCGCCCCGAGGCCTGGCTCTTCGCCGTCGCCTACTGGGTCTATCTCGCCCTCCCCACGCTGACGGGCCGAAAGTACGCCTATATGGAGGTAAATCGTCCCGTCAGCCGTGAAGGGTTGGTTTGGCTCGGGGTGCTGGCGCTCGCCGGGCCCCTGCTCTGGGCCGGGTTCGACCTGATCACCACCGGCAGCCCGACCTACTCCTGGACCGGGACCAAGGAAACGGTCGAGACGCTGGAACGGCAGACCGGGCCGGTCGACCTCGTCCTCTACGGGCCGCGGCGGCTTGGCGAGGTGCTGCAGTGGCCGGGGATGGTCGGGGCCTTCGGCGGCGTCGCCCTCGGGCTCGCCTTCCTGCGCCGCCGCTCGCTCCTCGGCGTCATCGCCGCCGCGCTCGCCCTCGGCGCCTTCGCGCTGCTCGCCTGCGGCGGCCTCGCGATCCTCCCCCGCTACACGATGCTGGCGGCCGCGATCCTGGCGATCTTCGCCGCCGTCGGCCTGCTCGGCTGGCGCCTGCTGGAGCCCGATCACCCCTGGCGCCGCCGCTGGCAGGTCTTCGCCGTGGTCGTCGCGGCGATGTTCCTCGTCTGGCTGCCGAACCAGTGGGACCTCGACTCGCGCGTCGACGCCGACCTCACCGATCAAGCCCGGATCGAGAGGGACCTCACCGACCTCGTCGACGCCGGCGCCTTCGAGCCGCTCTGCGGCAAGGTCGCGGTGCCGAACCACCGCGCCGTCCCCCGCCTCGCCTTCGGCCTCGACGTGGAGCCGACGCAGATCGTCAGCGCCAGCGAGGAAGGCGTTCCCGCCCGGGGGTACTTCGTCGCCCCCGCCAACCAGGAAGTGATCCACAACTTCATCCTCGATCCCAACGACCCGACCGATCCCTCGTTCCCGCCCCCCAAGGGCTTCGAAAAGGTCGCGAGCAACGATTCGTGGGTGGTCTATCGTCGCTGCGGTGTCTAGCCGCCGCCTCGCCGCCGCTCTTCTGACGACGCTCGCCGCCCTCTTCCTCCTCGCCCCCACCGCCGCCGCCCGCTGGCGCCCGCAGCCGACGACCGCCGCCTGGCAGTGGCAACTGCAGGGGAAGATCGACACCTCGATCGACGCCGGCGTCTACGAGGTCGACGGCTTCGAAGTCCCGGCCAGGACCGTCGCCAGGCTTCACCGCCTGGGGCGGAAGGCGATCTGCTACCTCGACGTCGGCTCCTGGGAGAGCTACCGGCCCGACGCCGATCGCTTCCCGAAGGCGGTCCTCGGCCGCGCTTATGACGGCTACCCCGACGAGCGCTGGCTCGACATCCGCCGCCTCGACCTGCTGGCGCCGATCCTCCGCAAGCGCTTCGACCTCTGCCGCCGCAAGGGCTTCGATGCGGTCGAGCCCGACAACGTCGCCGGCTTCGAAAACGAGACCGGCTTCCCGCTCAGCGGCGGCGATCAGCTCCGCTTCAACCGCTGGGTCGCCCGCGAAGTGCGCCGGCGGGGGATGGCGGTGGCGCTGAAGAACGACCCCGGGCAGGTCGACCAGCTGCTCGGCAGCTTCGACTTCGCCGTCGTCGAGGAGTGCTTCGCCTACGACGAGTGCGGCCGGTTCAGCCCCTTCGTCGCGGCCGGCAAGCGGGTCTTCGTCGCCGAATACACCGAACCGCTGGCGGCGATCTGCGCCGAAGCCGAACGCCTCCGCTTCAGCGTGATCCGCAAGGACGCGAACCTCTTTGCCCGGCCCTGGGAGCCCTGCTGAGCGGAACCGCGCCGCCGATCGCCAGCTTGCCGGCGCGAGCGCCCTTCGCCTTCTTCCTGCAGGGCGGCTTCGGCTTTGGACCGCCCGGGCCGGCCGGAGGGTTTGGGATTACGACGGTCGGCTCGGTACTGCCGTCGTCCCCGATCGTGCCGACCGTCCCGTAGCCCTCGTCGTCGACGACGAGGCAGAAAGCGTCCTGCGGCGCGCATGAGACTTCTTCGAGGCCCTCGTGCTCGAACGGTTCCGGTCCGCTCCAGGTCGGGTTGCCAGAAGTCCCGTCGAGCGCCGAGACCGTCCAGCCCCAGTCGCTGACGGCGACGCACAGGCCGCCTTCGTAGCTGCAAGAGATGGCGCCGAGGAGATTGCCGGGGGTGTTCTCGAACGACCAGGGAACAGGCGGATTCGGCGGATCGAGCGTGGTCGCCACGGTCCCGCCTCCCACCACCGCCGCGCAGAACCACCAGGCTGGACAGTCGAGCCCGTAGACCGGTGGGCCGGCGCCGTTGTAGAAGTCGTCCGGGTCGCCGGTGACCGACTTGGACCAAGCCGCCTTCCCACCCCAGGGATTCGAGGAGGTGAGGATCGTGCCGACATCGCCCCCGGCGGCGCAGAGGCCCCAGAAGGGGCAGGAGATCTGGCGCAGTTCGTTGGGTCCCAGCCGCCAATCCGGCAATTCCATGTCGGTGGCGCTCCAGGTTCCCGCGCCGGCCAGCGGTTCGCTGCTGAGCAGGACGTTGTCGCTGCCGTCCACCGCGGCGCAGAAGAAATCTTCGGGACAGGCGGCGTCCACCGCGAACGGCATCGAAACGCTGTCCCAAGCGTCCGGCCCGCCGGTCGGATCGGTCGAGTACAGGAGGGTCCGGTTGTAGGCCCGGGCGATGCACCATTCCGGCGTCTTGCACTCGACCTGCTCGAGCCGGCCGTCGGTAATCCGGTCGGCGTTCCAGCTTCCCGGCACCTGCGGTTCGGTCGTGGTGTAGAGCGTCCCGTGAGATCCCGTCGCGAGGCAGAGGTCCGACGCCGGGCAGTCGACCGAGGTGAGCAGGGGTGCTCCGGCTTCGGTTGCGGTGAAGGGCCACGCGTGCGGACCGCCCGCCGGGTCGGCCGTGGTGAAAACGCCGCCCGTGTTCTGAACCGCGGCGCAGAAGCCGCTGACGGGGCAGCTGAGACCGGTCGTCGAGCCCCGGGTGTCTCGCAGGGCGGCCTCCTCCCAGCCGGGATCGGCGCCGCCCGGGTCATCGGAGGTGAAGACTTGGGACAGGTAGTCCATGACCACGCAGGACGACTCGGTCGGGCAGGCGATCTCACCCACGGATTCGGGAGCCCCGGGCGACTCCGTCCAAGCACCGGCCCCGCCCCCGGGTTCGTCGGAGACGAAGACGCCGAAGAAACCGGTCGCGGCGCAAAAGGAGGCGCTCGGACAGGAGACGTCGCGGAAATTTTCGATCCCGGTGGAGCTCCAGGTGCCGGCACCTGGGTTGGTGGAGGTGAAGACGTCGTCTTCGGCGACCGCGACGCAGAGCGATGAGGCGGCGCAGGAGATCGCGCGGATCGCGTCCCCTTCGTCGAGCTCGGTCGATTCCCAGGCACCGGCGCCGCCGTCGGGATCTTCGCTGAGGAGGACCTCGCCGCTGTCGTCTCCGGCGACGCAGAGGTCAGCCGACGGGCAGGAGACGGCGGTCAGCGCATCCCCGTCGCCGATCGCGGTCGCGGTCCACGCGCCCGCTTGCGGATCGGTCGAGAGGAGGACGTTGCCGGCCGCGTCCACGGCGGCGCAGAAAACTTCGGTCGGACAAGAGACCGCGGTCAAATCTGCCGGTTCGGGGCCGACCGCCTGAGCTTCGGACCAGGCGTCGATCCCGCCGGTCGGATCGGCCGAGTAGAGGAACCTCCCTTCTTCGCCAACCGCGACGCAGAGGGCGGAGCCGCCGCAGGAGATGGCTGCGCCTCCGGGGAGGCTCGGGGAGGGTGGAGTCGAGGCGATCAACTGCGGTGTGGCCCAACGCAGGACCGGTTTGGCGAAAGCGGGAGCCGCCTGCAGCAGCGTCGCAGCGATGAGGAGTACGAGCAGCAGGGCGAAGCGGCGCCTGATCACTCGAGGATCGTACCCTCGGTTCAGCCGCCGCGCTCTACTGCCTCGACCGCCGCATGCGTTCTGGCCGCGAGGTCGGGGTCATCGAGATCGACCCGCGGCGGCAGCTCGACGTGGAGGTCGTCCGAGGGGTCGAGACGCGCCCGCAGGCCGCGCGAGCGCGAGCCGAGCACGTGACCGCCGCGGCTGCGGTCGGCGCTGGCGAAGTGGAGGTGGTAGCCGGCAACCTCGATCCCCTCCACGTAGGTCGGGAAGCGGAAGCCGACCATCGTCCCCTCGACGTCGGCGAGCTCGAAGACGTGCTGTTCGGCGACGACCTCGGTCAGCGGCCGGTAGGGCGGCTCCTGGCGCGGAACCGAGCGGGCGCGGACGAGGTCGAAGCGGCCGTCGAGCCGGATCGCGCAGGAGCTGGCGCCCGCGGGGACCAGCTCGTCGAGGCGGGCGAGGAGGTCTTCGTGGTCGAGCTCCTCGCCGAGCAGTCGCACGTCGACGCTCGGCTCGAAGCGGGTGACGACGGCGAAGGGCGTCTTCTCGCCGGGGGCGACCCGGCTGAGCCGCCCGTCGACGTCGGCGCGGAAGAACTCGCCGTCGAGGGCGACCATCTCGCCGTCGAGATGGTTGAGCGTGCCGAGGCCGAGGTCGCCGTGCTCGGCCAGCTCGGCGAAGCTGAGGTCGCCCTCGAAGCCGCCGTCGAGCAGCGCCCCGATCGTCGAGGCCTGGAAGAGGACGTGCGGCTCGAGCTCGCGGTGCAGGTCGGCGCGGCGCATCGACTCGACGTGCAGCGACCGGATCCAGCGCTCGTCCAGCATCGGCGGCAGTCTGTCAAAGGTCCGCTCATGAAACCATCAGACCGGTGGCGGCAATCGAGCTCCAAAACGTGGTCAAGACCTTCGGCCCGATCACCGCGGTCGACGGGCTCGACCTGGAGGTGCCGGAGGGCATCTGCCTCGGCCTGCTCGGCCCCAACGGCGCCGGCAAGTCGACGACGATGCGGCTGCTGACCGGGCAGGCGGTCGCCGATTCCGGCGAGCTCCGGGTCCTCGGCCACGAGCTGCCCGCCCAGTCGAAGCCCGCCCGGGCCGAAATGGGCGTCGTCCCCCAGCTCGACAACCTCGACGTCGACGTCACGGTCGAAGACAACCTCGCCGTCTACGCCCGGCTCTACCGGGTCAAGGACGTTGGCGCCGCCGTCGACCGCTGCCTCGACCTCGCCCGCCTGCGCGATCGCCGCCGCGACGCCGTCGACAAACTCTCCGGCGGCATGCGGCGGCGGCTGCTGCTCGCCCGCGGCCTCGTCCACGAACCGCGCCTGGTCCTCCTCGACGAGCCGACGGTCGGCCTCGACCCGCAGATCCGAACCGAGCTGTGGACGCTGATCGGCGACCTCAAATCCCGCGGCACCACGATCCTGATGTCGACCCACTACATCGAGGAGGCCGAGCGCCTGGCCGACGAGGTGGCGGTCATGCACCGCGGCAAGATCATCAGCCGCGGCCGGCCCGCCGACCTGATCTCCGAGCACGCCGGCCGCCAGACCGCCGAGGTCTACGCGCCGCCGCAGCGCCTGACCGAGCTGCGGGCGAGCGCCGAGGCGGCCGGGCTGAGGGTGCGGCCGGCGGGGCCGGCGATCGCGATCGTCGGCTCCGAGCGGGCGAACGACGGCGCCGTGCCCGAGGACGCGGTGGTGCGGGCGGCGACGCTCGAGGACGTCTTCGTGCTGCTGACCGGAGAGGAGGCCGAGTGATGGCTCGTCTGTTCCTTATCGGCCTCCTGCAACAGGAAGGAACAGACGAATGAGCTCGACGATGGATGCCCCGCGCAAGATGCGCCGACTGGAACCCGCCGCGATCACCGGGGTGATGAGCCGCGAGGTCGCCAACTTCCGCACCTACTGGAAGGGGACCACCTTCTCCAGCGTGCTGGAACCGCTGGTCTACCTGCTCGCCTTCGGGCTCGGCCTCAGCGCCACGCTGGTCGACGAAGTCAACGGCATCCCCTACATCCAGTTCGTCGGCACCGGCATGGTGGCGACGGCGGTGATCTTCTCCAGCGCTCTGCCGGCGATGTTCGGCACCTTCGTCAAGCACCGCTTCCAGAACACCTACGAAGCGATCCTGGCGGCGCCGGTCGACATCGAAGAGCTGGTCAGCGCCGAGATGCTCTGGATCGGCACCCGCTCGGCGGTCTACGGCTGCGTGCCGCTCGTCGTCACCTTCTTCTGGGGCCTCGACCCCGAGCCCGGGATGCTGCTCACCCCGCTCTTCGCCTTCGTCACCGCCCTCGGCTTCGCCGGCTTCGGGGTGGCGATGGCGGCGACCGTCGCCAAGATCGACCAGTTCAACTACGTCACCGCCCTGTTCGTGACGCCGCTGTTCCTCGTCGCCGGCACCTTCTTCCCGATCGAAGGCCTTCCCGAGGGCTTCCAGGTGATCGCCCAGGTCAACCCCCTGCACCAGCTGGTCGAACTGGTCCGCGGCGGCGCCTTCGGCTTCGAGTGGCAGGACATCCTCCGCTTCGCCTTCCTCGTCGCCTTCGCCGTGCTCACCTGGCGCGTCGCGATCCACCAGATGCGCAAGCGCCTGATCGACTGAGCGACATATGGACCGTGCACCCGCCCTTCGAAACGAGGTCACCGGGCGTGTCCGTCGCTTAAGGCTCGGGCCGGGCTCGCCTGCGGCACCCGCGGCATCCGCTTAAGGCTGCTTCCTTCCGGACCTGACCTGATTCGCGTGCCCACGTCGCGCAGGACCCGGCCGTCAACGCCGCCGCGACGCACTGACCCCGACGGCCAGTCCCTCGGAACGGTATTCGGCCCCGCTAAGCGGATTTCGGGTCACAAGGCACCGCTGACACCCCGCCTAGCACGGTCCGCTGGTGATCCTACCCTGCCGACCATAGGATGACGCCCTTGCCCGCTCTGCCAATCGCCGCGATCCAGGTCGACTCCGGCTCGTTCTTCGCGATCGTCGCGGTCTCGGCGATCGCCGCGATCACCGTCGCCACGGTGCCGAAACGTTTCGCCCCGCCGGTCGTCGTGATCGAGCTGACGATGGGCATCCTGATCGGCCCCGAAATCCTCGGCCTTGCCCACAGCGACGACTTCATCGAATTCTTCGCCAACCTCGGCCTCGGGATGCTCTTCTTCTTCGCCGGCTACGAGATCGACTTCCAGCGGATCAAGGGCAAGCCGATGGAGCTGGGCGCCGCCGGCTGGTTGCTATCGGTGGTCCTCGCCTACGGTCTCGGTGGGATCCTCGCCGCGGCGGGCATCGTCGTCTCCTTCCTCTACACCGGCTCGGCGATGGCGACGACGGCGATCGGGACGCTGATCCCGATCCTCCGCGACAACGGCGAGCTGAAGACCCGCTTCGGCACCCATCTGCTGGCCGCCGGCGGCGCCGGCGAGTTCGGCCCGATCCTGCTGGTGACGCTCGTCCTCTCGACCACCAACCCCTTTCGCGAGGCCGGGATCTTGCTCGTCTTCGTCGCCCTCGCTATCGCCCTCGCGCTGGTCTCGGTCCGCTATGCCTGGCGCGGCTGGCCGGCCCTGGAACGGACCTTCGAGGCGAGCAGCCAGCTGGCGGTACGGGTGACCGTGGTGCTCGTCTTCGGCCTCGTCCTGCTGGCCGGCAAGCTCGGCCTCGACATCCTCCTCGGCGGCTTCGTCGCCGGGATGATCACCCGCCTCGCCCTGCAAGGTCATGAGCTGCAGGTATTCGAGTCCAAGCTCACCGCAGTCGGATTCGGATTCTTCGTCCCCTTCTTCTTCGTCACCAGCGGGATCGAGTTCGACCTCGCTGCACTCGGCTCGGCGGAAGCGATCGCCAAGCTGGTCCTCTTCCTCGCCCTCTTCCTCGTCGTCCGCGGCGTCCCGGCCCTGCTCCTCTACCGCCACGTGCTGAATGCTCGCGACCGCATGGCCCTTGCCTTCTACTGCGCCACCGAGCTCCCCCTCGTCGTCGCGATCACGACGATCGCGGTCGACGACGGTGACATGAGGGCCTCGACCGCCGCCGGCCTGGTCGGCGCAGCGATGCTCTCGACCCTGATCTTCCCCTTCGTCGGCATGGCCCTGCGCAAGGGAGCGACCGACGCCGACAGCGCCCCCGAGCCGCCCGCCCCGGCAGGAGAAGTGGCTCCCTCCACCGTATGATTCGTCCCTTCCCGGGCGCGTAGCTCAGTGGGAGAGCGCTCGCTTCACACGCGAGAGGTCGCTGGTTCGAAACCAGCCGTGCCCATCCGGTCTTGCTACTCGTCTCTGACGAGCGCCCCGCCAGTCGAGTCTTCAAACCCGTCTTCGGTCTGGTGGACGACGACGATCTCTTGTTCGCTGAGCAGACTGCAAAGGTCTTTCCGGGGCTCAGACGGAAACAGTGCAGCCACATGCTGAATCTCGCCTGGGTTGAACATGCGCCGATAATCGAGCAGTTGGCCGATTGCCATGCGAACTGCATTTCGCTCCACAGTTCCCTTGGCCTCATACAGCGTCCCGGTCGTGGCATCAAAGAGATCGGTGATGATCGGGCGAGCCTCCCCAGGCGGGAGCAAGCGCTGCCGATTGACCGTATGCCCCAGCTCTACTAGGTGTTTTTCCAGGGCAATAACCAGTTTCTGCTCCCGGCGCTCAGCTTCGTAGGGCTCGCGGCTGGGGTTGACGTAGGCCTTCTCCGTCTCCTGTTGCTCGATCGGCACATCGACCCGCGTTGGTCCCACTAGGACTTTGTCCAGTTTCGAGTGCGGCTCTGGCGGGTCGATATTGATCGGCCGCAAGCGGAAAACGAGGACCTGTCTTAAGGGTCCATTTCCGGTCTCGGGGGCATCCGTCCGGTAGAACGGTTCCGCATCGTCGAGTTCAAACTCTCCCTCATAGGTCACGACTCCGCGAGCACCCTGAAAGAGGCGAAGCGCGCGTCCTTCTTCCTGATGGCGGAGGATCACCGCGTTCCCAGCCTTCATTTCCTGGTCGCCGCGCTGGCCTTCACCCGTGTAGTGCAGGCATCCATCTGCCCGCCATTCATCGTAGTACCCATGTTGATGGCCCGTCTCTGGGTCGTAGAAAATGAAGACGTTTGGAGACTGGGCCGAGGGGCTAATCCCCCCCTGCCACTGTCCACCGAAGCGCTGATGAAGTTCCTTCCGAGGAAGGCTCTGATTAGGGCTTAAGTCCCACACTGGTATGCGAGATCTTATGCATCGAATACACATCTTCGAACGACGCCAGCGGGTTGAGCTCCCAATCCACGAGGCATTCGCCTTCTACGGCGACGCCCGCAACCTGGAGCTGATCACGCCACCGTGGCTCGGCTTTGAAGTGACGACGCCACAGCCAATCGAGATGGGGATAGGAACCCTGATCGAGTACCGGCTGCGCCTGCACCGGGTGCCGGTGCGGTGGCGGACCCGGATCACGGACTGGGAGCCGCCCCATCGCTTCGTCGACACCCAAGTCCGCGGCCCGTACTCGATGTGGGAGCACACCCACACGTTCGAGGCGGACGGGCCGGGGGCGACGATCATCGAGGACGGGGTGCGCTACTCGATCCCCTTCGGCCCGCTCGGCGAGCTGGCAAACCGCCTCCTGGTGCGGCGGGATCTGCGAAAGATCTTCGACTACCGGCGCGACGCGGTCGCACAGGCGATGAACGGACGCACGTAGATCGTCGGCTTTGCCCGGATGGCGATCGACAATCGGCGGCCCACACTAGCCGGGTGGATCAGCTCCGAGACGCCTTCGTTCCCAACCGCCGGGTGCGCTTGGCCAGCGACGTCGCCGGTATCTGCGCGGTGCTGCTGTTGATCGGGCTGCTCGGCGCCGCCTTCACCTGGTGGGGCCGCTCGGACCTCTTCGACCTCGCGAGCAGCTCGCTGGAGGCGGTCAAGATCGGCACCGGCTTTCTCGTCGGGCCGGTTCTGATCCTCCTCGCGCTGCCGTTGGTGGTCGGCGGCCGCCGACAGCTGGCGCTGCGGCGCTACTTCAAGACGCGGCTGGCGATCGCGGCTGTGCTCTGGCTGGCGGGGCTCGTAGCCCTGCTGGCGAGAATGGCCAGCCTCGACAGCACCTACTCGCCCGAGGCCGGCTTCTACGTCTCGGGCGGGCTGATGCTGCTCGGCTTCCTCGCCACCCTGGCGATGTGGCCGGGCGAGCTGCCGGTGGTGAAGGTCGACCGCAACGGGGTGGTGCGGGAGGGTTAAACGTTTACGACTTGGAGAGGAGGGTGGGCCTGGGCGATCTTTTCGTAGTCGCCGTCCTGGGTGACCACCGGGAGCCCGTGCTCGATCGCGGTGGCGGCGATAAGGGCATCCATCAGCTTGACCGTCCGGTGGACGCCCGCTTGGCGGCAGTCGGCAACCAACCGGGCCCAGGAACCCATGATCGCCTCGCCGATATGGATCGGATCGGCTGCTCTGGCGAGGGCGAGGGTGTCCGCACGGCGGGCTCGAACCTCGTTGCCGCCCGCATTGAGAAGGCCCAGCTGCAACTCGCCGATCGTCACCACCGATACAGCGACTCTTTCCGGTAGCTCCTCAAGCGGTCGTCCGTCCTCCCGCGCAATGAAGACCGAGGTATCGAGGAGGCCTGCCGTCATGACCTAGACCTCATCGAGCGTCCCCCCGGCGAGTTCGTCGAGCTCGGCACGCAGACCGGCGTCGGCAGACCGTTCCTCAAGCTGCCTTCGGAGGTGGTCCCCGCTCAGCCAGCGAGAGCGGTTCCCGTGGGGAACGATGTCGGCAGTCGGCACTCCGTTCACGGTTAAAACCACCCGCTCTCCCGCCTTGACCGCGTCGATCACCCGCGCCGTCCGGTTCCGCAGCTCGCGCACGCCGATCTCCATGTGCGACACCGTAGCACCCTGATCACAGGAGCCGTTCCTCCCGGAGACGCCCTACGAACTCCTCCAGCTCGAAGCGTTCGACCACCCCGCTTGCGGACTGCCAGGCGCCGTTCTGAATTAGATCGCGGCCGTGACGACTCCGTGCTGATTCTCGAACGCCCAGGCAGAGTCGAGCGTCTAAGGCTGCTGCATCACCGCGATCGTGTTCCCCGACGGGTCCTCGAACCAGGCGATCTGCGGCCCGGGGCCGCGAACGATGCCGTTCTCGTCGTGGTCGAAGTCGTCGTAGCGCCGAAAGTCCACCCCCCGCTCGGCCAGACCGTCTACCGCCGCGTCGATGTCGTCGACCTCGAAGTTGAGGATCGTGTAGCTGGGGGGCGTCATCGCCTCGCTGCGGTACATCAGCGTGTCGTGGCCGTCGGCAAATTTCAGCGCCGTCACCCCGAACTCCTCGGTCATAATCTCGACCCGCAGGCCCAGGGTCCCCTCGTAGAACCTCTTCGCCTCGTCGATGTCCTTCACCGCGAAGCCGCTGGTCGCCTTGCTCTCGCCAAGCATCTCGTCGCTCCTCTCGTCGCTGTCCCGTCCTCCCATTAGACCGCCTGGGGGCGCGAAAGTCATCGCAACCCCTCCTAGTCGTCGGCTTGGGGAGGACGGCGGCCGCGTTTGCGCTCGCCGGTGCGCCGCTTCTGATCCAGCCGGCGCTGCCGCGAGGCGCGGGTCGGCCGCGTCGGCCGGCGCTTGCGGGCGACCCGCAGGCCGGCGGCGATCTTCGCCGCGAGCCGCTGCAGCGCCAGCTCGCGGTTGCGGGACTGGCCGCGGGCGTCCTGGGCGACGGCGGTGACGACCGGGCCCAGCCGCTCCAGCAGCCGCGCCCGCTGCCACTCGCTCAGGCTCTGCGACTCCTCGACCACAAAGACCGCTTCGACCCGCGAGGCGGTGACGTTGGCGTGCTGGCCGCCGGGGCCGGAGGAGCGGCTGGCGCGCAGCTCGATCTCGCTCAGCGGCAGCGAGAGGCGCTCGTCGATCCGCAGCTGCTCGGCCACGCCCGCCCTATCCGGCGAGCTCGGGGATGTGCCGCTGCAGGTGGTCGGCGATCGTCTGCCGCACCCAGCGCTGGGTCTCGGCGTCTGCCATCCGGTAGCGTCCGAGCAGCATCTTCTGGTCGTCGAGCGGCAGGCCGGCGATTTCCCAGCTCACCGCGAGCCGCTCGAAGAGGGCCTCGGAGCGCCGGTGCCAGGCGTCGTCCTGCGAGGCCGCGGCGCCGGCCGGCGGCTCCCCGAGCTTGGCGATCGTCCCGGCGCTCAGCGTCTCCCGCAGGGCGAGGACGTTCCCCTCAGGGTCGACGTACTCGACGGTCGGCGCCTTCTCCCGCGCCCGCCTCTGCTTCTTCCGCTTCGCCACCCGGATTACTCGCCGAGGGCGTCGATCTTGCCGGCCAGCTCGAAGTCGTTTGCGGTCAACCCGCCTTCGGAGTGGGTGGTGATCGTCACCGTGACCGTGTCCCAGGAGACCGCCAGGTCAGGGTGGTGGCCCATCTCCTCGGCGGGCGCGACGATGCTGTCGAGGAAGCGGACGCTGCCGACGAAGTCCTCGCGCTTGAAGCTCTTCTCGATCGCGTCGCCCTTCCGCTCCCAGCCGGGGAGCCCGGCCAGCCGCTCCCCGATCTCGGCTTCGCTGAGAAGTGCCACGCGCTTATGCTGCCAGGCACGCGATGGCGACGCAAACGCACGACACCCCGACCCTCTGGCAGATCGACATCTCGCACTACGCCGAGAAGGTGCGCTGGGCGCTGGAGCACAAGGGCATCGACCACAAGCGCCGCTCGATCCTGCCCGGGAGCCACATCCCGATCGCGCTGGCGCTGACGCGCGGCGGCCAGCCGACCCTGCCGGTGCTGACGCTCGACGGTCGCAACATCGGCGACTCGACCGAGATCATCGCCGCCCTGGAGGCCGCCTATCCGGAGCCGCCGCTCTACCCCGTCGACGCCGAGGAGCGCGCCCGGGCGATCGAGCTGGAGGACTGGTTCGACGAGAACCTCGGCCCGCACGCGCGCCTGCTCCCGTTCTACGAGCTGATCCAGGAGCCGGACCTGTTCGCCGAGATCGCCGCCGAATCGGTGCGCGGCCCGCTCGGCAAGGCGAAGCCGGTGGTCGGCGCCTACGCCCGCGCCTACACCAGCATCCGCTGGGGCGCGAACAGCGACGAAGGCGCGGCCGCAGCCCGCGAGGGCGTGATCGCCGCTTTCGACAAGCTCGAGCAGGAGCTGGAGAAGGGCGAGGGGGTGTTCCTTGTCGGCGACAGCCTCTCCGTCGCCGACGTCACCGCGGCCTCGCTCTTCTACCCCGTCGTGGTTCCGCCGGAGGGCCCGCTCGACCCCGACCTGCCCCGCCCACCGGCGTTCGACCGCTTCCGCCAGAGCCTCAGCGAGCGTCGCGGCTACAAGTGGGTCGCGGAGACTTTCAGCAAGCACCGTCACCGCAGCTGAAGATTTTTCGAAGAAGTCACTTTCTCAGACAATATGTTGCATTTTCTTCGCTAGGGTGCTATCCATGCAGACGATGGCACCGCCCGACGAAGTCCTCAAGGAACGCTTCGACCGGATCGACGAACGGGTTCTTGCGGTCGACAAACGGCTTACGGAAACCGCCAAAAACACCGATCGCCGGATCGCGGAGGGCAGAGAAGAAACCGGGAGGCGTTTCGACGAAGTCGATAAGCGCTTCGACCGGGTTGAAGGCGATATTCGCGAATTGAAGAAGAGCGTCGCTGCCATTCAGGAAAGCGTTGTCGCGATCCACGCCACGCTCACCCGCATCAGCGTCGGGCTCGCCCTCACCTTCGCCTCCGTGATCCTCACGAAGGCGTTCTGACCTACCCCCCGATCGGGGCTCTGGGGTTCGAGCCCCAGAAGACCAGCGTGCCGAGCATGCCGAGGATGTGGACGGCGACGATGTTGAAGACCATCGATTTCGCCGTCGCGGTACCGACGCCGACCGGGCCGCCCGAGGCCGTGTAGCCGTAATAGCAGCCGACCAGCACGATCACGGTCGACATGACCATCCCCTTGATCAGGCTGAAGAACAGGTCGGGAGGGCTCTGGTACATCCAGAAGATCAGCAGGTAGCCGCCGGACGAGACGTCGCCGACCTGCTGCACCACCGAGATGTAGCTGGCGAAGTAGATGATCCCGATGCCGACCAGGTAGAGGAAGGGGAGCGCGATCCAGGCGCCGAGCAGGCGGGTCGCGCAGAGGAAGGTGACGGGCTGGATCCCCATCACCTCGAGCGCGTCGATCTCGTCGGAGATCCGCATTGCGCCGATCTCGGCGACGATCCCGGTCCCGACCTTGGCCGCGAGGATGTACCCGAATGCGTAGGGCAGCCCCTCGCGCAGGTCGCAGTAGGCCGAGAAGAGGCCGGCGAGCGAAGGGGCGCCGATCGAGCGGTTGAAGTAGGCGCCCTGCAGGCCGCACTGGAGGCCGAGGATGAAGCAGAAGGCCCAGATGATCAGCGCCGAGCCGAAGATCAGGATGCCGGCCTGCCGCAAGCCCTCGCCGAAGAACTTGAAGACCCGGCCCGAGTAGACCAGGCCCGCGACCCTGGAGCCGAAGCGGGCGATGTCCCCGAAGGAATCGAGCCAGTTGCGCGGGATGTCGAGCCAGCCGATCACCGGACCGCCTGCAGGTCGGGGTTGGTGGCGAGCAGGATCGAGCTGACCACGAACTGGAAGAAGAAAACGGCGACGAGCGAGATCACCACCGCCTGGTTGACGGCCCGGCCCACCCCGGCGGCGCCGCCGGAGGCCGACATGCCTTTGTAGGAGCAGACGATCGCGACGATCGCCCCGAACATCGTGCACATCATCACCGAGGACCAGAGGTCGGTGATCGTCGCGTTGGTGAAGAGGGTCGCGAAGAAGCCGCCGAGCGACTGGTGGTAGAGGAGCTCGGCGGCAATGCCGGCAAAGAGCCCCATCACGATCGCGAAGATGTCGAGCAGGCCGGTGATCACCATCAGCGCCAAGAAGCGCGGCACGACCAGGTTCTTGACCGGGTCTACTCCCAAGACCTGCAGGGCGTCGAGCTCCTCGCGGATCTTGCGGGCGCCGAGGTCGGCGGTGATCGCGGTGCCGGCCACTCCCGAGACGACGACCGCGGTGACCAGCGGGGCGATCCAGCGGATCGCGATGACGACGAAGAAACCGCCGAGCCGGTCGAGGGCGCCGAACAGCGAGAGCACGCCGGCCGCCTGCAGGCCGGGCGCGCCGAGGTTGAGGGCGAAGGTGGAGACGAGAAGCGGAAACCAGGAGAGCTTCAACACGAAGAGGAGCTGCCAGACGAGCTCCTCGCCGTAGGGGTACGGCGCCCGCACCGCCGAGATCAGCGTTTTGACGGTGAGGATCATCATCACCCCCACCTCTTCGAACGCGTTCTTGACGGGCAGCAGCCCGCGGCTCAACGCCTGTTCCGCCACCGGCTCATCGCCCTGCCCAGGGGGCCGCGGCTGCTCGCCCGCCGCCGCACCTCCTGCTCGCTTTCCCGCTGCGCCGCCGCCAGCTGCGCGATCAGCGTGTCGCGCGTCTGCTCCAGCTCCTCGACCCCCGCCACGTGGGCGACGGCGCGCCGCGGCGCGGTCCCCAGATCGGCTTTGAGGTGGCCGGTGTAGCTCGCCAGCTCCGCCTCCAGGCGGGCGATCTGCCGCCGCAGCTCCTGCCGCACTTCCAGCGTTTCGCTCTCCTCGCCGGGCAGGCTGGCGCAGGCCATCGCGACGATCGCCAGGTCGCGCGGCCCGAGGCCCGCTTCGCCTGCGCGCCGCAAGGCATCGGCGGCGATCTCCTCGAGCTGGGGCGCCGCTTCGACGCCCTCGGCGACGAAGGTGCCCTGCCCGTGGCGGGTGACCACGAGCCCGTCGGCCTCGAGCGTCTCGTACACGGCCCGCACCGTGCCCACGTTCACCCCCGCCCACTCGGCGAGCCGCCGGAAGCTCGGCAACCGCTCGCCGGCGGTGAGCTCACCGGTGCTGATTAGCGCCCGCAAGCGCCAACTGAGCTGCAACCCGACAGGAAGCTCATCCGACGGGTCGATCGCAAACGGATTCGCCTCAACCTGTGTCACTGAAGCGCACAGTACCTCCATCATCTGTACCAGTCAACTGACACAGTCCCGCCCCCCGCTAAGGCGTCAGGACGATCTTCAGCGCTTCACGGTTGTCGTAGACGCGGTAGGCCTCGCCGGCTTCGTCGAGCGACATGTGGTTGGTCACCAGCGGGCTCGGATCGAGCTTGCCGGCCTCGATCAGCGCCAGGACCCGATCGACGTGGGCGATCACGTTGGCGAGGCCGAGCCGCAGTTGCAGCCCCTTCAGCCAGGCGAGGCCGAGCGGCACCTCTCCCCTGCCGGCGTAAGCCCCGATCCCCGAGACGGTGCCGGCGTCGCGGGCGAGGCTGATCGCCAGCGCCAGGGGGCCGGGGTCGCCGACCGCGTCGACGACGACGTCGACTCCCAGCCCTTCGGTCGCCGCCCGCACCGCCTTCTTCGGCTCCTGCTCAGTCAGGTGCAGCGGCGTCGCCCCGAAGCGCTCGGCCATCCCCAGTCGTTCCTCCACGGTGTCGACGGCAAAGACCTTGACCGCGCCGCCGGCGAGCGCCGCCTGCACGGCGCAGAGACCGACCGGCCCGAGACCGAGGACGGCGACCGTGTCCCCCGCCTTCATCCCGGCGTGGGCGACCGCGTGGTAACCGGTCCCCATCACGTCGCCGGCGAAGAGGGCGACCTCGGCCGACATCCCCTCCGGCACCCGCCTCAGCGTCAGGTTCGCGCGCGGCACCAGCAGCAGCTCGGCCTGGGCGCCCTGCAGGTCGCCGAGATTGGCCCCGTGGCCGAAGGTCTGGCCGTTGCGGCAACGGTGATAGTCGCCGCGCAGGCAGGAGGCGCAGGTCGCGCAGGCGGTGTGGAAGGTGCCGAGCACGCGGTCGCCGACGGCGACCCGTTCGACGTCGTCCCCGGCGGCGAGGACGGTGCCGACGAACTCGTGGCCGATCGTGAAGCCGGGCTCGACCGGCACCCGGCCGTGGTAGATGTGGAGGTCCGAGCCGCAGATCCCGCTCGCCTCGACGCGGACGAGGGCGTCGTCGGCGGCGCCGAGCTCGGGGTCGGGCTTCTCCTCGATCCGCACCTCCCCCGGTGCCTGAAAAGTGACCGCGCGCATGGCGCGCAACGCTACCGGACGTATTTGTCCCCGGTATACGGGGACAACTGCGTTCGGTTGCGGCTAGTTAACGCCGGCGACCTGGAAGCGGCTCTGTTCGCTGCCGGGGCTGGCCGTCTCTTCGATCCGCGACTCCAGCGCCAGCTCTTTCTCGAAGTCGGCCGCCTCGCCGTGGGCGAAGGAGACGTCTTTGCCCTCGAGCAGCTCGATGAAGATCTCGACGAAGCGGGCGTCGAGCTGCTTGCCGGCGACGCGGCGCAGCTCGACGATCGCGTCGTGGCTGGACATCGGCGTCCGGTAGGAGTCGCGCGCGGTCATCACGTCGTAGGTGTCTGCGACGGAGATGATCCGCGCCAGCTCCGGGATTTCGTCCCCGGCCAGACCGCGCGGATAACCTTTGCCGTCGATCCGCTCGTGGTGGGCGAGGATGATCTCCGCCACCGGGCCGTAGCCGTCAAGCGATGAGACGACGCGGGCACCCTGCTGGGGGTGGCGCTTGATCAGCATCCAGTCCTCGTCGGTGAGCGGCACGTTGGCCTTGAGGATGCGGTCGGGGAGGATGAACTTGCCGATGTCGTGCAACAGCGCGGCGATGTGGACCAGCTCCTCCTCGCGGCGCGAGTAGCCGGCGCGCTGGGCGATCGCGCGGGAGTAACGGGCGACCGCGGCGCTGTGGCGGGCGGTCATCTGGTCCCGCAGGTCGAGGGTGCGCAGCATCGCGCTCAACATCCCGACCTGGAAGCTGGCCAGCTGCTTGCTGCGCAGCTCCAGCTCGCGGGCCCGCTGCTGGGAGAGGAGCAGCTGGCCGAGCAGGTACTGGAAGGTGACGAGGACGACGCCGAAGAGGGCGATCGAGGCGAGGCCGATCTCGTAGTAGATGTAGGCGACCGCGACGGCGAGCATCGCGCTGGCGAACTCGGAGGGAAGGACCGGCGGCAGGACCTTGAGCTTGGTCGAGAACGAGGAGCGCTCCACGTAACAGCCGTAGCTGGCGATCATCACGAAGTTGATCGCCAGGGCGAGCTGGAAGAGGCCGAAGACGCAGAGGTAGAACCACGATTCCGACGGCACCAGGCCGAGAGCGCTGACCCCCTCGTGGAAGGCGATGCCGCCGACCAGGGGGAAGAGCGCGTAGGTGAGGACGTTGTTGAGCAGGAAGTGCCAGGCGTCACGCCAGCGCAGCCAGCCGACGAGGATCGTGGCGACGCCGATGATCGCCGCCGGGGTGCCGCCGAGGAAGACCATCGCGATCACCAGCGCCAGGAAGCTGCCGGAGATCTTCAGCTTCGACTCGGTGGAGACCGCGGTCAGGTCGCTGAAGATCGAGAAGGCGAGGAGGACGGAGAAAAAGGCGATGTCCCAGTCCGACTTGGGCGCGTCCCAGAAGGCGATCGCCGCGGTCAGCAGCAGGGCGGCCACCATGAAGGCGATCGCTAGGCGGGTGGGACGAGTTTTGTCCATCTCTGATTTGGAATCCGGGGGCTGGGGACCCGTGGCCGGAGACCGGCTTACTTCTTTCACGGGCGCGGTCCTTTTCCCTGCGCGGCAGCCGTTTCTTGACGGTTCCGCTATTAGGGAACTCCAAAGTTAGACCGCTACGTATGAGATCGGCAAGACCTTTAGCCAGATGGCCAGATTCGCCCAAGATCGGGTATTTCGCCCCGATCGTGGCTCAATCCCGTGCAGCGAGGGAGGAGACGGCTCCCAGAACGACGAAGGGCGCCCCCATCCAGGGCGCCCTTCAGAAGACTGGTGCAGACGCATCGATCAAATGGTCTGCCGGAGAATGCCTAGTGACGAAAGCCCATGTTTTCTGCCCCTTCCATAGTCGTTGAAGCCCGCAACGTTGTGCGCTGCATCGTGGAAACTTCTCAATTGCTGGTCACTTTGTAGCACAGCTTTGCGGAAACTTGTGCAACTGCAGGAAAAGTTGTGCAGAAATGCAGTAATACGCCCGGCCACCCCATGCCTAGCCCACGCCTAACCGCCCCCTTCCGCCGGCCCCTCTTCCGGCGCCTGGCCGCGTCCTACGCGATCAACGAGCTGGGCGACTGGATGGGGATCATCGCCCTCTCGGTTCTGGTCTTCGATCGCACCGGCAGCGCCCTGGCGACCGCGGCGCTCTTCCTCGGCACCCGCTTTCTGCCCGCCCTTTTCGCGCCGATCCTGGTCGCGCAGGCGGAGAAACCGCCGCCCCGCTACGCCCTGCCGATGATCTACTGCGGCGAGGCCGCCGCCTTCGCGGCGCTTGCCCTGCTGGTCGACAACTTCACCCTGGCGGGGGTGGTCGCCCTCGCCGCCGCCGACGGCGCGCTCGCCCTCGCCGGCCGCTCGCTGACCCGCGCGGTCGTCGCCGCCTCGCTGGAGCCGAGCGGAGAGCTGCGGGCGGGGAACGCCCTGCTCAACGTCGCCTTCACCGGCGGCGCCGCGATCGGCCCCGCCCTGGCCGGCCTCGCGGTCGCCGGCTTCGGCGTCCAGTCGGCGCTGCTGCTCGACGCCGTCTCCTTCTATGTGGTCGCCTGGATCCTCTTCACCGCCGGGGCGATGCCCCACGCCGAGCCGGAACCGGGCCGGACGCGGGACCGGGTCCGCGCCGGGATCGAGTACGTCCGCAGCCAGACCCTCCTGCGGCGGCTGCTCACCGCGCAGGGCCTCGCCTTCGTCTTCTTCGCCGCGGTGCTCCCGGTCGAGGTCGTCTACGTCAAGGAAACCCTGGGCTCCAGCGACACCGGCTACGGCGTGATGCTCGCCAGCTGGGGCGTCGGGATGCTGCTCGGCAGCATTCTCTTCGCCCGCCTGCGCCAGGCACGGCTGGCCACCCTGCTTTTCTTCAGCACGCTCGCGGTCGGGGCCGGCTACCTCGGGCTTGCCGTGGCGCCGACCCTCGCCGTCGCCTGCGCGGCCTCGGTCCTCGGCGGCGCCGGCAACGGGGTCCAGTGGGTGGCGGCGATCTCCGCGGTGCAGGAGCTGACTGCGGAAACGATGCAGGCGCGGGTGATGAGCGTGCTCGAGTCGATCGGCGCGGCGATGCCGGGGGTCGGATTTGCGGTCGGCGGCATCATCGCCGCCGCCTTGAGCCCGCGGCTGACGTTTCTTGTCGCGGGCGCCGGGGTAGTCGCCATCGTCGTGGTCATGGCGCCGCTGCTCGGGGGGAACTGGCTCCAGGACGACGAAAGGCCAAGAAAATCCCTGCTTGACGGGCGTGACGACATTGTGGTGGAGTTGATCCCAGGGTCAGCGGGGACGACCGGAAATCCGGATCTGGAGGAGAGACGTTGAAAAAGCTTGGGGTAGTCATCGCGATTCTTGTACTTGCGACGGCCGCAGTAATCGGGCTGGCCTCCTGCGGGGGCGGTGGCGACACCTCGGGCGGCGGCGGCCAGAAAGGCGGCCACCTGAACGGGACCTACGCCTCCTTCCCCGACTACATGGACCCGGCCCTCTCCTACACGGCCGAAGGCTGGACGGCGATGGCAGACGTCTACGTCCCGCTGCTCACCTACAAGCACGCCAACGGCGAGGAAGGCTCCGAGGTGATTCCGGGGCTGGCGAAGGAAATGCCGAAGATCAGCAACGGCGGCAAGACCTACAAGCTCACCCTTCGCCCCGGCCTCAAATACTCCGACGGCACCCCGGTCAAGGCCTCCGACTTCCCCTTTGCCGTGGAACGGATGATCACGCTCAACTCCGGCGGCTCGCCCTTCTACCTCTCGATCGAAGGCGCGGAAAAGTTTGCCGAAACGAAACAGGGCCCGATCCCCGGGATCAAAGCCAACGACAAGACCGGCGAAATCACGATCAACCTCGAAGGACCGCGAGGCACCTTCACCAACGAGCTCGGCCTGATGTTCGTCGCGCCGCTGCCCCAGGACACGCCGGTCGAAGACCTCTCGGCCAACCCGCCTCCCGGCACCGGCCCCTACATGATCACCAAGTCGAAGCCCGGCAAAGAATGGGAATACGAGCGCAACCCCTACTGGGCCAAAGACAACGGCCCGGCGATGCCGGACCTGCCCGAAGGCGTGGTCGACAGCGCCAAGATGACCGTGATCCGCAACCCGCAGTCGCAGGTCGACGACATCGAACAGGGCACCTATGACTGGATGCAGAACCCGCCGCCCTCCTCGCGCTACGCGGAAGTCAGAGAAAAATACGAAGGGACCCAGTTCCGGGTCGAGCCGACGATCTCGACCTACTACTTCTGGATGAACACCCAGGAGCCGCCCTTCAACGACCTCAAAGTCCGCCAGGCGGTCAACTACGCAATCGACCCGGCGGCGCTGGAACGGATCTACGCCGGTCAGATCAAAGCCACGCACCAGATCCTGCCGCCGGGGATGCCGGGCTACGAACAGTTCGACCTCTACCCGACGGACAAGGAAAAAGCGAAAGAACTGATGGAAGAAGCGAACCCGTCGGACAAGGACATCACCGTCTGGACCGACACCGAAAGCCCGAACAACGAAGCGGGCGAATACTTCAACGAGGTGCTGAAGGACCTCGGCTTCAACACGACCCTGAAACAGATCAACGCCGACAACTACTTCACGGTGATCGGCAACGCGACCACGCCCGGACTCGACGCCGGCTGGTCGGACTGGTTCCAGGACTACCCGCACCCGAACGACTTCTTCCAGCCGCTGCTGGCCGGGGAATCGATCCTCTCGACCAACAACGGCAACTTCGCCAAATTCGACGACCCCGCGGTCAACAAACAGATCAAAGATCTGGGCGCGGAACAGCTCGGGCCCGAACAGGAAGACGCCTACAAGGAACTCGACAAAGAAGTCATGGAAGAAGCTCCTTGGGCGCCATACGGGACGCGGACCCTGTCGACCTTCGTCTCCGACGCGATCGACCTGGAAAGCGTGATCTTCAACCCGACCTTCGGCCACTACCTGAGCAGCTTCGAATTCAAGTAGCGCGGCACGGGTAGAAGAAACATCGTGCCTACCGAACCGAGCGCAGAGCGAGGGCCCTGGTCCCTCGCTCTGCGGCGGTTCCTGCGCAACCGCCTGGCGGTTGCCTTCCTCGCCCTGTTCTTCCTCATCGTCGTCTTCGTCCTGGCGGCGCCCCTGTGGGCGAATCACGTCGCCGACACCGGGCCGAACCAGGAGCACACGGTCGACAAAGTCACCGTCAACGGCGAAGAAAAGGACGTAGTCACGCCCGAAGGGAAGCCGATCGGGCCGCAGTGGTTCGGCGCTGGCGGCAAGTTCTTCCTCGGCGCCGACAGCCGCCTCGGCCGCGACGAGATGGTGCGGCTGATGTACGGCGGTCGCACCTCGCTGCAGATCGGGATCACCGCGGCGCTGATCGCGACCATCATCGCCGTCGTCCTCGCCCTGCTCGCCGGCTACTTCCGCGGCTGGGTCGACGGTCTGATCGCGCGAACGCTCGACGTGATCTGGTCCCTGCCCGTGTTCCTGATCGGGCTCTCGCTGGGGATCGCGCTCGCCGTCGGCGGCCTCAAGCTGGGCCCGCTCGAAGTTTCCAGCGGCTCGATCTGGAACCCGATCTTCGTGATCAGCGTCTTCACCGTCCCCTATATCGCCCGCCCGATCCGCGGTCAGGTGCTGGCGCTGAGCGAGAAAGAGTTCGTCGAGGCGGCGATCGCGCAGGGTGCCAGCCCACTGCGGGTGATGTTCGGCGAGATCCTCCCCAACCTCGCCTCGACGATCATCGTCTTCTTCACCCTGATGATCGCCAACAGCATGCTCTTCGAGGCCGGCCTCTCCTTCCTCGGCGCCGGCGTCCAGCCGCCCAACTCTTCCTGGGGGACGATGATCACCGTCGGGGTCGAGCTGCTCAACATCCAGCCGCTGCTGGCGATCGTCCCCGGCCTGATGATCATGCTGACGGTGCTGTCGCTGAACATCGTCGGCGACGCCCTGCGCGACGCGCTCGACCCGCGCGGCAAGGCCAGGCTCGATGCGGCTCTGCAGTTCGAGGCGCACGCCGGCGCCAGCGGTGCGGTCGGGGGTTCGGCCATCTGATGGTCCGCTTCGTCGTCAGGCGGCTGCTGGCCATGATCGGCGTTCTCTTCGCCGTCTCGGTGATCGTCTTCGTCGTCTTCATGGTGCTGCCGAAACAGAACCCGGCGCAGACCCTGGCGGGCAAGAACGCGACGCCGGTGCTGGTCAAGAGCATCGAAGAGGAATGGGGCTTCAACGACTCGCTGGTCGTCCAGTACGGGACGATGATGAAGAAGATCTTCACCGGCGAGTTGACCTCCTACAAACCGCGGATCCCGGTCGACGAACAGATCAAGGAAGGGATCCCGGCGACCTTCTCGCTGACGATCGGGGCGGCGATCATCTGGCTTTTCTTCGGTCTGCTCCTGGGTTACCTGTCCGCGATCCGCGCCGGCGGCTGGCTCGACCGCATCCTCACCGGGGTCTCGATCGCCGGCATCTCGATCCCGGTCTTCCTCCTGGCCCCGGTGCTCCTCTACTTCCTCACCTACAAGTACGAAATCTTCCCCAACGCCCAGTACGTCGACTTCACCGAAGACCCGTGGGAATGGGCGCGGCACCTGATCCTGCCCTGGTTCACGCTGGCCCTGCTCTCGATCGGCTTCTACAGCCGCGTCCTGCGCTCCAACATGCTCGACGTGATGAACGAGGACTACGTACGCACCGCCCGGGCCAAGGGGCTGAGCGAGCGGCAAGTGATGACCCGGCACGTGCTGCGCAACTCGCTGATTCCGGTGATCACCCTCTTCGGACTCGACTTCGGCGCCACCATCGCCGGCACCGCGATCATCACCGAAGTCCTCTACTCGCTCGACGGCGTCGGCCTCTACGCGGCCGAAGCGGTGCGCAAATTCGAACTGCCGCCGATCATGGGGGTCGCCATCTACGGCGCCTTCTTCGTCGTCTTCGTCAACGCCCTGGTCGACATCGCCTACGCCTACCTCGACCCCCGGGTGCGGCTCGGGGAGAGCTCCTCCGAATGAGCTCGGCGCCGCTGCTCTCCGTCAGCGATCTCCGGGTCGGCTTCGCGACCGAAGACGGCATCGTGCAAGCCGTCGACGGCGTCAGCTTCGACCTCCGCCCCGGGGAGGTCCTGGCGATCGTCGGCGAGTCCGGCTCCGGCAAGAGCGTCACCGCGCAGACGATCATCGGCCTCACCCGCGCCAACAACGCCCGCATCGAGGGCGCGGTGACGCTCGACGGCAAAGACCTGACCAGCGCCAGCGACGCCGAGATGCGGAAGCTGCGCGGCGACCGGGTGGCGATGATCTTCCAGGACCCGATGACCTCCTTCAACCCGGTCTACCGGATCGGCGACCAGATCGTCGAGGCGATCCGGACCCACCGGCCGGACACCTCCAAGGGAGCGGGAAAGGCCCGCGTGGT
This sequence comes from Solirubrobacterales bacterium, assembly GCA_035634815.1. Classification (GTDB taxonomy): domain Bacteria; phylum Actinomycetota; class Thermoleophilia; order Solirubrobacterales; family 70-9; genus VAYN01. Next base: position 25,070 of record DASQCF010000015.1, read on the forward strand.
GGAGCTGTTCGAAGCGGTGGGGATCCCCAACGCCGCGGGCCGTGTCGACGACTACCCGCACGAGTTCTCCGGCGGGATGCGCCAGCGGGCGATGATCGCGATGGCCCTGGCGCTCGAGCCCGAGGTGCTGATCGCCGACGAGCCGACCACCGCGCTCGACGTCACCATCCAGGCCCAGATCCTCGACCTGCTCGAGGAGTTGAACCGGGAGCACAACCTGGCGACGATCCTGATCACCCACGACCTCGGCGTCGTCGCCGAGGTCGCCGACCGGGTGCTGGTCATGTACGCCGGGAAAGTGGTCGAGGAAGGGACGCTGGACGAGATCTTCTACGACCCGCAGCACCCCTACACCTGGGGCTTGCTCGGGTCTCTGACCCGGATCGACCGGCCGCGGCCGCACCGCCTGCCGCAGATCGCCGGCTCTCCTCCCTCATTGCTGGATCTGCCCGAGGGCTGCCCGTTCCGGCCTCGCTGCCCGCACGAGTTCTCCAAGTGCAGCGAGTACCCGGGCCTGGAGGCTCGCAGCGAGGCCCCCGACCACCGTGACCGCTGCTGGCTCAACCCGGAGCAGAAGCGGGAGAAGCGGCAGGTCGAAGGGCAGATCGGACTCGAGGCGCCGAGCGGGGCGAACAAGGCATGAACGGCACCGAGGTCAAAGCGGGCGCCCCCCTGCTCGAGGTCACCGACCTCGTCAAGCACTTTCCGATCAAGCGGGGGATCCTGATCGACCGCGAGGTCGATCAGGTGCGGGCGGTGGACGGCATCAGCTTCAAGGTCGAGAAGGGCGAAACGCTGGGGCTGGTCGGCGAGTCGGGCAGCGGCAAGTCGACCGCCTGCCGTGCCGTCCTGCAGCTGATCAAGCCGACCTCAGGCTCGGTCAAGTTCGAGGGCCAGGAGATCTCCGGCCTCCGCCGGCGGCGGATGCAGCCGCTGCGCCGGCAGATGCAGATGATCTTCCAGGACCCCTACGCCTCGCTCAACCCGCGCAAACGGGTGGGCCAGATCGTCGGCGACCCGCTCAAGCGCCAAGGGGTCGCCTCCGGCTCGGAGTTGCGGCGGCAGGTGCAGGAGCTGCTGGTGCGAGTCGGCCTCTCCAGCGAGCACTACAACCGCTTCCCGCACGAGTTCTCCGGCGGCCAGCGCCAGCGTATCGGGATCGCCCGGGCGCTCTCGCTGAAGCCGAAACTGGTGATCTGCGACGAGCCGGTCTCCGCCCTCGACGTCTCGATCCAGGCCCAGATCGTCAACCTGCTCGACGACCTGCAGGACGAGTTCGGCCTCGCCTACCTCTTCGTCGCCCACGACATCGGCGTCGTCCGCCACATCTCCGACCGGATCGCGGTGATGAACGAGGGCAAGATCGTCGAGCAGGGGACCGCCGACGAGGTCTGCGAGCGGCCGCAGGACGACTACACGAAGAAACTGCTGGCGGCGGTGCCGATCCCGGACCCGCGCGAGAGCCGCGAGCGGGTTCGAAACGGTTGATGTTCGGGGGGCGTGGGAGTCCCTCCCCAGACACATCTCGCCAATGGCTCGATGTTGAGTGTCTGGGGAGGGACTCCCACGCCCCCTTTTCAACAGTTTGCGTAGGGTCGCGTAGATGGGTTTGCCGCTTTCGCCTCCTATCAAGCCTCAGCTTGCGCTTACCCGCAAACAGTTGCCGGAGGGGGAGGAGTGGGCTTATGAGCCCAAGTTGGACGGGTTCCGGGCGATCGTCTTCGTCGACGGCGACGACTTCTACATCCAGTCGCGCGGCGGCAAAGACTTCAACCGCTACTTCCCCGAGCTGAAGTTCGCCCCCGGCCGCTGGGTCCTCGACGGCGAGCTGGTTATCCGCGACGCCGACGGCAACCTCGAATTCGACTCGATGCAGGAACGGATCCACCCGGCGCAGTCGCGGATCGAGATGCTCGCCAAGGAGATCCCGGCCAGCTACATCGTCTTCGACCTCCTGGCCGAGGGCGACGAGGTGCTCTGCGAGCGACCGCTGAGCGAGCGCCGCGAGCGGCTGGAGACGATCGCCGCGAAGGCGGGGCTGGAGCCGACGCCGCTGACCACCGACGCCGACCAGGCCGACAGGTGGCTGAACAGCATCGAGGGGGTGATGGCCAAGGACCTGACCGCCCCCTACGTCCCCGGCAAGCGCAAGGGGATGGCGAAGGTGAAGCGCGAGCGGACGATCGACTGCGTGGTGATGGGCTGGCGGCCGGGCAAAGAGGAGGGCACGGTCGGCTCGCTGATCCTCGGCCTCTACGACGACGGCACCCTGCGCACCGTCGGCCACATCTCCGGCTTCAGCACCGCGGCGAAACGCAGCATGCGGGCGATGCTGGCGCCGCTTGAGACGGGCAAGAGCGGGACGGCGGAGCCGAGCCGGTGGACCGGCGGGCGAGACTTGGAGTGGGTCGAGCTGCGGCCGGAGCTGGTGATCGAGGTTGGGTATGACCACGCGGCTTCTGGGCGGATTCGGCATGGGGCGAGGTTTCACGCGTTTCGGGATGACAAAGAGCCGCGGGAGTGCAAGTTCGAGCAGCTGGACGAAGGCGGCTAGAAGAAACGCTGCTGGACGGGGGCAGCGCGGCGGGCGGGTCCTGTCACGGCAGGGGACCCACCATGTCTTCCGGTAGCTAAAGCTTCCTCAGACATGGTCCCCCCTACCGTGCCACCCGCCCGAGAAGCGGATTGCCGGGACGCTCTTCCTCTGCCCCAGCCCTTCACTGCTCTAGTCGCATGTTTTCGCTGAGCTGGCTGCAGGTAGGCGCGGTCGCTGTATAGGGCCTCGTATTTGGGCAGGAGGTCGGGGCGTTTTTCTTGCAGCCAGGCGAAGAAGACATCCTTTACCTCACCGCGAAGGTGGAGGGCGACGCCGCCGAGGAAGGTGGCGCCGGCTTTCTTCGCCCGCTCGACGATCGGGCGGACCTGGTCGGGGTGGTCGTTGATGCCCGGCATCAACGGCGCGACCAGGACACCGGAGTCGATGGCGCGAGCGCGCAGCTCGGCGACCGCGTCGAGGCGAGCCGCGGGGCTGGGGGTGTGCGGCTCGGTCGCCCGCCAGGCCTCCTCGTCGAGGGTCGGCACCGAGAGGTTGACCGAGACCGATAGCCCGCCGGCCACCATCCGCTCGAAGATCTCGACGTCGCGCATCACCAGCGGCGACTTGGTCAGCACCGTGACCGGCGTCCCCGCCGCCGCGAGCGCTTCGAGGATCTCGGGCATCATCCGGTAGCGGCTCTCGACCCACTGATACGGGTCGGTGTTCGTCCCCAGCGCCACCAGCTCCCGCTTCCAGCTCGGCCGCGCCAGCTCCGCCCGCAGCAGCTCCGGCACGTTGACCTTGACGACGATCTCCCGCTCGAAGTCGCGGCCCGGTCCAAGGTCTAAAAAGGAATGGGTTCTTCGAGCAAAACAGAATTTGCAGGCATGAGTGCATCCTCTGTACTGGTTGATCGTCCAGTTGAAGCCGTAGCGCCCTCCCGGCACGTGGTTCAGCGCCGAGCGGGCCCGGACCTCGTGGAAGTTGATCCCCATCGCCTCCGGCGCGTCGAAGGTGCGGACGACAGTGCCGTCGCCGACCCCCGGCAGGCGCAGGTCGTTCTCGACTCGCTGCTCATCCCATCTCATACGAACATATGTTCGCACACAACCAGGACGCGCTTCGGAGTTCCGCCACACCCCGCTGGGGCGGAAGTCGGCTACGGCAGCTCGCCCCGGATCACGTAGCGGAGGACGTCGACGACCTGCTCGGCGGTGCGGGCGGTGGCCTGGGCGGCGCGGTCGACCTCCTTCAGGGCGTGGTCGAGCTCGCTGTCGTGGAGGGTGACGATCGGCTTGCCGAGAGCGGCGGCGTAGCCGGCGTCGAAGGCGGCGTTCCACTGGCGGTATTTGTCGCCGAAGCGGACGACGATGACGTCGGCATCGCGGATCAGCGTCTGGGTGCGGATCGCGTTGACGCCGGCGCCTTTGTGGTCGCGCCAGAAGGCCTCTCCCTCCTCCCCCAGCGTGCCGGTGCCGGCGTCGTCGGAGGCGGCGTGGTCGGTAACCGGCGCCGAGAAGGCGACCGGCAGCCCGGCCTCGCGGACGCCGGCCTCGATCCGCTCGCGCCAGTCGCTGTGGATCTCCCCCGAGAGGTAGACGCTCCAGGTCCGCTCACCCATGGGTTGATCCTAGTGAGAGGCGAAAGGCGCCTCGGGTGCCCAGTGGTTATCCCTTGTTCGCCGGGCCCCGCCTCGGCCCATGTCCTCTCTGGCAGTCTTGGACGGGAGGCACTGACCGGTGCCGAGGGAGATGACCAACCTTGCTCAAAGTCTGATTGACGCCCTGGCCCTTGGTGGCCTTTATGCGCTGATCGCCATCGGCATCACCTTGACCTACACCGTGATGGGGATGATGAACTTCGCCCAAGGCGAGTTCATCATGCTGCCCGCCTACGCCCTCTTCGTTCTGGCCGGGCTGCCGTTCGCCGTTGCGGTGAGCGCCGCACTCGCCACCGGGATCGCGATCGCGGTCCTTGCCGAGCGGGTGGCTTTCCGCCCTGTTCGGAACGCCGACCTGGCCGCTCAGCTCGTCACCTCGCTTGCCGTGGCGACCATCCTGCAGAACGTCGTCAGCGCGACGGTGGACGACCGCGCCCAGTCGGTGGCGACGCCCGCGATCCTGAGCGAATCGAGCCAGCTCGGCGGCCTCTCGGTACCGAACCTCGAGAT
>DASQCF010000016.1:0-85211 GCA_035634815.1 Solirubrobacterales bacterium
GGCCAGCTCGCGAGCCCGGTCGAGGCCGAAAAGGCTGACGTAGGTGAGTTTGCCATGTCTCTCGTCGCTTCCATGTGGCTTGCCGAGCTGCTCGTCTGACTCGGTCACGTCGAGGATGTCGTCGACGATCTGGAACAGCACGCCCAGCTCCTCGGCGAAACGGCGATAGGGCATTGTCTCAGGTTCGGGAGTCCCCTCGAGCAGAAGCACGGTGTTGACGCTGGCGGCGATCAGCCGGCCGGTCTTCAGCGCGTGCAGGGCGCGTAGCCCCTCGGCGTCGGACTCGGCCCCGATCACGTCGACGTACTGGCCGCCGACCATCCCGTCCACTCCGGTCGCCGCGGCCAGCTCACGCAGCGAGGCCAGCACCCGCGCCGGCTCCCCCGGCTGCTCGCAGAAGAGCCGCACCGCCTCGGCGAAGAGGCCGTCGCCGGCGAGGATCGCGACGTCCTCGCCGAACTTGACGTGGGAGGTCGGCAGGCCGCGGCGCAGCTCGTCGTCGTCCATCGCCGGCAGGTCGTCGTGGATCAGCGAGTAGGTGTGGATCAGCTCCAGCGCGCAGGCGAGCGGCAGGAATCGCTCCGGCTCAGCGCCGAGGGCGCGCGCGGTGGCAAGCGCCAGCACCGGCCGCACCCGCTTGCCGCCGGCGAGGAGCGAGTAGCGCATCGCCTCCTCCAGGCCGGCGGTCGGCGCGTCGATCGAGAAGCTCAGCTCCGCGAGCGCGGCGTCGACCAGCGCCCGCAGGTCCTCTGGATAGCTCACTTCAGCTGTTCCTTTTCGTTCCTATGCCAGCAAAAGGAACAGACGAAGGCCCTCACTCGCCCGCGGCCTGCCGGCGGGCCTCGCGGTTGGCCTCCTCGACCGCCTCGGCGGCGAGGTCCGCGGCCTCGGCGGCGAGCTGGGCGGCGACGTCGTCGCCGACCTCGGCCCCCTGCAGCTGGCCGGTGATCTCCTGCAGCCGGGCCGAGATCTCGCGCAGGCGCGCGCTCACTTGGCCGGCTCCCGCTCGCGCACCACGGCGCCGAGGATGCCGTTAACGAAGCCGGGCGCGTCGGCGCCGCAGTACTCCTTGGCGAGTTCGACCGCCTCGTCGATCGCCACCTCTGCCGGCGTCTCCATGAAGTCCAGCTCGTAGAGGGCGACCCGCATCACGTTCAGGTCCAGCGGCGCGATCCGGTCGACGGTCCAGCCCTTGGCGTGGGCGGCGATCGTGTCGTCGAGCTCTTCGCGATGGAGGTCTACCCCCTCGGCCAGCTCCCGCGTCAGCGGCCGCGCCTCGCCCAGCAGCTCCTCCAGCGGCCGGCCGGTCACGTCGCGCTGGTAGTTGGCGAAGACGGCGTCCCGCCGCTGGTCGGATCTGCGCATGCCCTCATTCTGTCAGCGCAGGAACGCGACGCGGTCAGGCGCGGGAGATGTAGTCGCCGCTGCGGGTGTCGACCCTCACGGTTTCGCCCTCCTCGATGAAGAGCGGCACCTGGACGACCACGCCGGACTCCAGCGTCGCCGGCTTGTTGCCGCCGCCGGAGGCGGTGTCGCCTTTGAGGCCGGGGTCGGTCTGGACGACCTTCATCTCGATCGCGCTCGGGACCTGCACGTCGCTCGGCCGTTCGTCGACGAAGAGCACGTCGACCTCGGCGTTCGGCAGCACCCAGTTCATCGAGTCGCCAAGCGACTCGCGCGGGATCTCCAGCTGGTCGTAGTCCTGGGAGTCCATGAAGACCGCGGCGTCGCCCGAGTCGTAGAGGTACTGCATCTTTTTCGATTCGGTGCGCACCGGGCGGAACTTCTCCCCCGCCCTAAAGGTTTTGTCGATCACCGAGCCGTCCTCGATGCGCCGCAGCTTGGTGCGGACGAAGGCGCCGCCCTTGCCCGGCTTGACGTGCTGGAACTCGATGATCTTCCAGATCTTGCCGTCGATCTCGATGTGGGTGCCGTTCTTGAACTGGTTCGTCGAAATAGTCACGGCGGCGAATCCTAGTGGCGGCCGGCCTCAGGACGCGGCGGCGAGGCGGGCGACGGCTTCCTCGGGGTCGCGGAAGACCTCGCCGCGGACAAACTTGTCGCCGTCGAGGTCCCAGATCCACGCGACCGGGACGTCGCGGATCCCGAGCGGGCGGCTGCGGGCGTAGACGCGGCCGCGGACCAGCAGCGAGCCGCCGCGGCGCTCGACCGCGCTGGGGCTGACCTGCAGCTCGTCCCAGGCGCGCTCGACATCGAGTAGGTACTCGTGCAGCCCCTCGGGGCCGACGTACGGCGCGGTGCGACCGAGCTCCTCGGCGGTGCCGATCGGGAAGAATTCCATTCCCTCGTCGCAGAGCGCGACGATCTCCTCGGGATCGCGCTGGTTGAAAGCCGCGTAGAGCCGTTCGACCAGCCCCCGCTCCCGCTCCGTGGCCGCCTCGATCGCCGCGGAGGCCGGTGCGATCGCGAGGATCGCCGCGTCGTCGTCGAGGGTCCCGCCGGTGAACTCGTGCAGTGCGACCTCGATCTGCTGGGCCGCGAGGGCGGGGCTGCTCACCCCCTCCAGCTGCGCGCGCAGCCGCTCCTCGCCGAACCGCTCGCCGTCGCCGGCGACCTCGGTGACGCCGTCGGTGACGACGACCAGCTGCTGACCGGGCGCAACCGAGGTCGACTGCAGCGACCAGGTCTCCTCGGTGAAGGCGCCGAGAACGGGCGCCGGCTTGGCGACCTCCGTGACCGAGGAGCCGTCCACCAGCAGCGGCGACGGGTGGCCGGCCACCGCCAGGCGGACCGGCTCGGTCGGGTCTTCGGAGATCGCCATCGCGGCGACGCTGCACAGCGCCGCCCCCCGGCGGGCCAGCAGCTCGCGGTTGAGGGTCCGCAGCGCCAGCACCGGGTCGCCGGTCAGGGCCGCGGCGGTGCGCAGCGTGTAGCGGGCGTGGGCGGTGACCGCCGCGGCCTTGGCGCCGCGGCCGGTGACGTCGCCGATCACGACCATCCAGCCGCCGGCGATGCGGAAGGCGTCGTAGAAGTCGCCGCCGAGCTCGTTCTCGGCCCCCGCCGGCCGGTAGGTGGCGGCCACCGACCAGCCCGGGATGTGCGGCAGGGGCGGCGGCAGCAGGCCGCGCTGCAGGGTCTCGGCGATCTCGGCGCGTTCGCGCTCGGCGCGCTCCAGGTCGGAGAAGAGGCCGGCGTTGTCGAGGGCGAGGGCGACGCGCCCGGCAAGGATGGTGACGAAGTGCACGTCGGCGTCGCCGAAACGGCGGCCCGAAGGACCGACGCTGATCGTAAGCACGCCGGTCGGCCGGCCCCGGGCGCGCAGCTCGACGGTCACCCCCGAGTGCACCTTGAGACCGCGAAGGAAATCGAGGTCCTCCTCGTCGGAGGCGAACTCGCGCAGGTCGTCGTCGCTGCGCAGCTCGAAGCGCCGCGGCTGCTGCTGCTCGCGGCTGGCGTCGCTGGCGATCTGCTCCTGCAGGCGCGGGCCGCGCGCCTGCAGCCTGGAGACGACGGCCTCCGCATCGGGGCCGTCGGCCCGCAGCGCCGCGCGGCGAACCGAGCCGTCCTCGATCACGTCGATCGCGCAGATGTCGCCCAGCTCCGGGACGATCGCCGCGGCGATCGCGTCGAGCGTCTCGTCCAGCGACATGCCGCCGTCGGCGACGCGGGAGACCTCGTCGAGCATCCGGAAGCGGCGGTTGGTCTGCCGCACCTTGCGGGTCGAGACGGTGGCGACCACGGCGACCACCACCAGGGCCAGCGCGACAATAATGTCGCCGTAGAGCGGCATCAGCCCGGTTTCGAACCCCGGTCCCGGTCGTTCCCGGTGCTGGTGGTGAGGTTCTCGGCCGCGCCGCCGCTGAGGACCCGGCGCACCAGCGAGGGCGCCAGGATTCGCAACGCCGCCGCCAGCGCGTAGGGGCGGGGGACGTAGCGCTCGGCCTTGCGGCCGGGACCGCACCGGTGGATCGCCTCGGCGACGGTCTCCGGCTTGGAGACGATCCAGCGGGTCGCGGCTTTTTCCCGCAGCTCGGTCGCCGGGAAGCCCTCGGTGCGGACGAAGCCAGGCAGCACCAGGCCGACGTGGACGCCGTGGGCCCCCTCCTCGGCGTAGAGCGAGTCCGACCAGCCGATCAGGGCGAACTTGCTCGCCGAGTAGGCGCCGGTGCGGGCGCGGGAGACGCGGCCGGCGGTGCTGGCGACGTTGACGATCGCGCTCGGGGCGGATTTGCGCAGCAGCGGCAGCAGCGCCTCGGTCAGGCGCACCACCGCGTCGAAGTTGAGCTCCATGTGGCGATGGACGTTGGCGTAGCCGGTCTCGGCGAAGCTGCCGCGCCAGGCGGCGCCGGCGTTGTTGACGAGCAGGTGGAGGTCACCGCCGTGCTCGGCCTCGAGGTGCGCCCGGACCCGCTGCGGCGCGTCCTCGGCGGTCAGGTCGACCGCCACCCAGGTCGCCGGGCAGGGGAGCGACTCGGCCAGCTTGCGCAGCAGCTCCTCGCGGCGGGCGACGAGCACGAGCTCGACGCCAGGATCGCGCGCGAGCCGCTGCGCGGTCGCCTTCCCGATCCCAGTCGACGCTCCCGTCACGACTGCAACTCCCATCCGACAACCATATTGCGAGGATTGGGGAGCATGGAGGCAAGCTCCCATCATTCGCGGTTGAGCGCGACCCGGCGTGAAGGCGAGCGGGTGACGCCGCTGGAGCTCTTCTTCGACCTCGTCTTCGTGCTGGCGATCACCCAGTGCACGGCGCTGATGTCGCACGACCAGACCTGGTCGGGGCTGGCGCAGGGCCTGCTGATCCTCGGCGTGCTCTGGTGGGCCTGGGTCGGGTACGCCTGGTTGACCAGCGTCATCGACCCCGAGGCGGGGATCGTTCGCCTGGTCATCTTTGCCGCGATGGCGGCGATGCTGATCGTCTCGCTCTGCGTGCAGGAGGCGTTCGGCAACCTCGCCCTCACCTTCGCCCTCGCGATCGGGTTCTACCGGACCGCCCACATCGCCCTCTTCTGGCTCGCCGGTGCCGACGACAAGGACCTGCAGCGGTCGGTGATCGGGCTCGCCGTCAGCACCGCCGTCGCCGTCGGCATCCTCGCCCTCGCCTCGCTCTTCGACGGTCGCGCGCAGGGGGCTCTCTGGGCCCTGGCGATCTTCCTCGACATGGCCGGCCCCTACTTCTTCGGCGCCGAGGGCTGGAAGCTCGTCCCCGGCCACTTCGCAGAGCGCCACGGCCTGATCGTGATCATCGCCCTCGGCGAGTCGATCGTCGCGATCGGCGTCGGCGCCTCCGGCGCGCTCGACCTCGGGATCGGCGCCGCCGCCGTGCTCGGCATGTTCCTCGCCGCGGCGCTCTGGTGGACCTACTTCGACGTCGTCGCCCTGATCTCGGCCCGGCGCCTCGGCGAAGCCGAGGTCGGCCGGCAGCAGAACGAGCTGGCCCGCGACTCGTACTCCTACATCCACTTCCTGCTGGTCGCCGGGATCGTCCTCACCGCATTCGGCCTCAAGGCGACGATCGCCCACCACGGCGAAGACCTCCACGACGTCCCGGCCTTCGCTCTGCTCGGCGGGGTCGCGCTGTACCTGCTGGGGCTGGTCGGCTTCCGCTACCGCCACGTCCACTCCCTTAACCGGCGGCGCCTCGGCCTGGCGATCGTCCTCCTCTTACTGGTCCCCGTCGCGACCGCGATGCCGGCGCTTCTCACCCTGGCGATCGTCGGTGCCCTCGTCTGGGCGTTGATCGCCTTCGAGCACCGCGGGTACGGGCCGAAACGCGAGGATCTCCGCCGCGAAGCCACCGGCGCCCACTCTTAGGCATACTCCCCGGACCTTTTGAGCACTCCAGATCTCCTCGACAAGCTGCTCCGCGCCGGCGCCCCCTCCGGATACGAGGGTCCGGCCGCCGCGGTCTGGCGCGAGGCGGCGTCCTTCGCCGAGGTCAGCAGCGACGGCATCGGCTCCTCGATCGCCCGCGTCGGCGAGGCCGCGCCGACGCTTGCCGTCGTCGGCCATATCGACGAGATCGGGCTGATCGTCACCCACGTCGACGAGAAGGGCTTCCTCTGGTTCGCCCCGGTCGGCGGCTGGGACCCGCAGATCCTGGTCGGCCAGCGGGTCGAGGTCCGCGGCAAGGACGGCCCCGTGCCCGGCGTCGCCGGCCGCAAGCCGATCCACCTGCTGGAGGCCGACCAGCGCAAGAAGGTCGTCGAGCTGAAGAGCATGCACATCGACATCGGCGCCGCCGACCGCGAGGAGGCCGAGGCCCTGGTCCGGGTCGGCGACCCGGTGGTGATCGCCGCCGAGCCGATGCCGGTCGCCGGCGAGCGGCTCGTCTCCCGGGCGATGGACAACCGGCTCGGCGCCTACGTCGCGCTGGAGAGCCTGCGCCGCTGCGCCGAGGGCAAGGGCCCCGGCGGCTCCTTCGCCGCGGTCGCCGCGGTCCAGGAGGAGATCGGCCTCTTCGGCGCCCGCACCGCCGCCTTCCAGCTCCGCCCCGATATCGCGATCGCCGTCGACGTCACCCACGCCACCGACGCGCCGGGGGTCGACGAGAAGGAGATCGGCAGCCACCCCTTCGGCTCCGGCCCGGCGATCGGCCGCGGCTCGACCCTCTCGCCGCAGGTCTTCGAGCTGCTGGTCGAGACCGCCGAGGCCGAGGGCATCGAGTACTCGATCAGCGCCAGCGGCCGCGGCACCAGCACCGACGCCGACGTCCTGCAGATCTCCCGCGCCGGGATCCCGACCGGCCTGGTCTCGATCCCGCTGCGCTACATGCACTCGCCGGTCGAGATGGTCGACCTCGGCGACGTCGAGGCGACCGTAAAGCTTCTAGCCGCGTTCGGCGAGCGGCTCAGCAGCGACTGGGACCTCAGCCGTTAGCCCGATCTCGCTGTCGATGTAGACGAGGTCGCGGCCGCCGGCCTTGGCCGCGTAGAGCGCCGCGTCGGCGCGGGCGAGCAGGTCATCGGTGTCGACGAAGCTGGGCTCGGCGACGGCGACGCCGATGCTGAGCGTGACCGGGACGCCGACCGGGCGGCGCTCGCGCACGGCGACGCGCAGCCGCTCGGCGATCTCCAACGCGCCGGAGTGCCCGGCGCCGGGCAGCATCACCAGGATCTCCTCGCCGCCGACGCGGTAGATCGAGTCCCCCGCCCGCAGCGCCGCCCGCATCGTGTAGGCGACGTCCTGGAGGACCGCATCGCCGGCGGCGTGGCCGAACTGGTCGTTGACGCGCTTGAAGTTGTCGAGGTCGCAGAGCAGGAAGGAGTGCGAGAGGCCCTCGACCGGTTCGCACGGCTGGCCGTCGAGCTCGGCGAGGCGCTGCTCGAGCGCATTGCGGTTGAAGAGCCCGGTCAGCGGGTCGAGGGTCGAGCGGCGGCGGTGGGCGCGGTCGGATTCGACCAGTGCGCCGCTGAGGATCACGGTGCTGACGATCAGGGCGGCGACGGCGATCAGCAGCTGCCGCTGGTCCCAGGCCGCCTGCGGGTCGGGCAGGACGGCGGCGGCGAGGAAGACCGCCAGCACGTACGCGGTGCCGGCGATCATCCCGCGGGGCTCGAAGCGGAAACCGAGGGTGACGGCGGGCAGGGCGAGCCAGACGAGCACCGGGCTGGTGGCGCCGCCGGTGACCAGGACCGAGGCGCCGAGCAGGGCCGGCAACGCCGCCCAGGCGCCGGCGACCCAGAGGGCCGGGTGAGCGCTCTGGCGCATGAAGCGGTCGGCGACCGCGAAGCCGAGCAGGCCGAGGACGAGGAGCGCCGCCCACCAGTAGCCGATCGAGCTGCCGCCGCCGACCCCTAGGGCCAGGGCGAGGATCGCGAAGCAGGCGAAGCGGTAACGGCGCAGGCGCTCCTCCATGTCGAGGAGGCGTTCGCGTCGAGCTTCCTCGTGGATCGAGACCAGCGTGTCCCGCTTCTTACCCATGGCCGGGCATCGGCGAGGCCGAAGCTTGGCTTGAATTTGAATGATGAACGCCGCTGTAGCGGAGCTCAGTCGACGATCTGCAGCTCTTTCGGCAGCGAGCTGAGATTGCGGAGGCCGTCCTCGGCGACGACGACCAGGTCCTCGATCCGGACCCCGAGCTTCCCGGCCAGGTAGATCCCGGGCTCGACGGTGACGACTTCGCCCGGGGCGAGGACGTCGTCGGAGCGCTGCGAGAGCCGCGGTCCCTCGTGCACCTCCAGCCCGACCCCGTGGCCGAGGGCGTGGCCGAAGGCTTCGCCGTAGCCGGCGGCGTCAATGGCCTTGCGGGCGGCGCTGTCGGCGTCCTCGCCCTTGATCCCGGCCCGGATCGCCTCCAGAGCCGCCGCCTGCGCCTGGCGCACGACCTCGTAGACCTCTCCGCCCTGCTCGCCGGGATCGCCGGTGGCGAAGGTGCGGGTGCCGTCGGAGCAGTAGCCGTCGAGCTTGGCCCCCATGTCGAAGACGACGAGCTCGCCGCGGCCGATCTCGCGCTCCCCCGGCTCGGCGTGCGGCAGGGCGCCGTTGGGGCCGGCGGCGACGATCGCCGGGAACGACGGGTCGCCGCCGAGCTCGCGGATCCGGGCCTCGGTGGCGCGGGCGACGTCGCGCTCGCGGCGGCCGGCCAGGCCCCGCTCCAGGGTCCAGCGCAAGACCTCGTCGGCCAGCTTCGAGGCCTCCTCGATTGCCGCCAGCTCCTCGGCGTCCTTGACCCGGCGCAGTTGCTCGACCTTGCCGCCGGCGGCGACCATCTCGGTCCCCTCGCCGAGTTTCTCCTTCAATTTGCCCAGCAGGCGGACCGACATCTGGTCGTCTTCGAAGCCGACCCGGCCCTCGAGCCGCTCGGCGATCCCTTTCAGCCAGTCCCCCGCCAGGGTCTCGGTCTCCCAGCCCTCGACCTCGGCGGCGGCGCGCTCGGTGTAGCGGAAGTCGGTGAGAAAGAGTCGGACGCCGGGCCCGCAGACGCAGGCCCCGTTGGTGCCGGTGAAGCCGGTCAGGTAGCGGACGTTGGTCAGCTCGGTGACGAGGAAGCGGTCGAGCTCGGACTCGCCCAGCAGCGCCTCCAGGCGCTCGCCGCGGCCGCGCATCAGGCGACGCCCAGCTCGCCGGCCAGCAGCTCCAGCGCCTCGCGGTAGCCGTCGGGGCCCTTGCCGGAGACCTTGGCGAGGACGAGGCCGTCGAAGACCGAGAGCTTGCGCCAGTCGTCGCGGGCCTCGACGTCGGAGAGGTGGACCTCGACCGCCGGCAGCCGGGTCAGCTCCAGCGCGTCGGCGATCGCCCGGCTGTAGTGGGTCCAGGCGCCGGCGTTGACGATCACCGAGTCGGCCAGCTCGGCCGAGCGGTGCAGGTATTCGCAGAACTCGCCCTCGGCGTTGGTCTGGAAGAAGATCGGTTCCAGCCCCAGCTCATGCGCCCAGTCGGAGATCTTCGCCTCCAGCTGCGAGAGCGAGATGCCGCCGTAGATCGAGGCGTCCCGCCGCTCCAGCACGGCGAAGTTGACCCCGTGCAGGACGGCGACGCGGTTCTTGACGGTGGGCATCAGTAGAGCTCCTCCACGGCTGCGCGGACCTTAGCCGGGTCGACGATTTCGCCGGTGCGGGGCTTGCCCGGCTCGGAGAGGAGGACGAAGCCGACGCCGGCGGCGGTCCGCTTCTTGTCCTTGGCGAGGGCATCCAGAACGGGCTGCACACCGAGCGCCGGGTCGAGTCGAGTCGGCAGATCGTGCCGGCTCAGAATTGCCTCAACCTCGTCGCGTAGGTCGGATGCGTCGGAGAGCCGCAGCGCCGCGAGTAGGCCGAGGCCGATCGCTTCCCCGTGGCGGTAGCGACCGTAGGCGGTCGCCGTCTCGATGCCGTGGCCGACCGTGTGACCGAGATTGAGCACGTGGCGCAAGCCGCCATCGCGCTCATCTGCTGCGACTATCGCGCACTTGTAGCGGGCACAGGCGAAGACGACGTCGTCGAGCTCGGCGGGATCGATCCTTTCCAGGCCGCGCACGCGCTGCCAGAGCGAGCCACCGGCCAACAGCCCCGTCTTGATCACCTCGACGAACCCAGCAGCACGCTCGATCTCGGGCAGGGTCTCCAGCGTCGCCGTATCGGCGATGACGGCCGTCGGCATGTGGTAGGCGCCGGCATAGTTCTTACCCTGGGGAAGGTCGACACCGGTCTTCCCCCCGTATGCGGAATCCACCTGAGCGACCAGGCTGGTCGGCACCTGCACGATCGGAACACCCCGCTGGTAGACATGAGCGCAGAAGCCCGCGATGTCCCCTACCACGCCCCCTCCGAACGCGACTACGTGGTCTTCTCGGGTCATTCCAGATTCGGCCATGTCTTCGAGGATGGCCTCAGCTTGCGTCATGTTCTTGGTTCGCTCGCCGGCAATCGTCGCGTCGATACCGAGGAAGGACTCCAGGCGCTCTCCGGGCAGTTGCAGCACGGTCGCGGTGTCCGCGATCAAAAACTGGCGGCCTCCGAGCGGCCACCAATCGCTGCCCAGCACTCCTCTTCCCACAACCACCGGATAGTCCCCGGACGCGCTTGACGCCCAAAGCAGTCGCGTGCCCTCCGGCATCTCCGCCAGCGCCTGGATCGCCGGCAGCGCCCGCTCGATGACGCGCTTGTCGGCCGTCGGCACCACCGCGTCGGCCAACTCCTCGTAGAGCGGCGCCCGCTCGGCGAGCAAGGCCTCGACGTCGGCTTCGCTGGTCGCCAGCGGCCGCTCGGTGCCCTCGATCCGCTGCCAGGCCGTAGCGGCGTTGATCTCCAGCAGGACGACCGTGTGCCTGTCGAGCGCCGCCCGCACGCGCCCGGAGAGGACGCTGCCGCCGCCGAGGGCGATCGCGCCGCCGTCGGCGTTCTCCAGCAGCGAGCCGACGACCTCGGCCTCGCGCGCCCGGAAGGCCTCCTCCCCGTCCTCCTCGAACGCCTGGCGGATCGGCTTGCCGAGCTCGGCTTCCATCAGCTCGTCGATCTCGGTTGTCTCCAGCCCGGCCTTGCGGGCAGCGGCGAGCGCGGTGCTCTTGCCGGCTCCCATGAAGCCGATGAAGACGATCGCCGGCGCGCTCACCGGCTCAGCCCCGGAAGTCGATCCGCTGCTTGTAGGCCTCGACCGCGCCGACGACGTCGTCGATGTGGTCGCCGCCGAACTTCTCGCGGTAGGCGCGGGCGAGGGTCAGGGCGACCATCGCCTCGCCGACGATCGCGGCGGCGGGGACCACGGTCGAGTCGGTGCGCTCGCGCAGCGCCTGCGCTGGCTGCTTGGTCTCGGTGTCGACCGAGCGCAGCGGCTTCGTCAGGGTCGAGATCGGCTTGATCGCCGCCCGCACCGAGAGCGGTTGGCCGTTGGTCATCCCGCCCTCGAGGCCGCCGGCGTGGTTCGTTTCGCGGAAGTAGCCGTCCTTCTCCGACCAGAAGATCTCGTCGTGCGCCTCCGAGCCGGGACGGCCGGCGACGTCCCAGGCTTCGCCGATCGCGACCCCCTTGATCGACTGGATCGAGGCGACGGCGCCGGCGAGGCGCCCGTCGAGTCGGTCTTCCCAGGAGATGTGTGAGCCGATCCCCGGCACCAGGCCGAAGGTGAGCACCTCGAAGGTCCCGCCGAGGCTCTCGTTGGCCTTGCGCAGGCGGTTGATCTCTTCGACCATCGCCTTGCTGGCCTCCTGGTCGAGGCAGCGGACGGAGTCCTCGTCGACGGCGGCGAAGTCCTCCGGCTTCAGATCCGGTCGCTCGGCGGCGCGGACCGAGGCGATCTGCAGCACGTGGCTGTGGATCTCGACCCCGAGCCTGGCGAGGAAGGCGCGGGCGATCGTTCCGGCGGCGACGCGGGCCGCGGTCTCGCGGGCGCTGGCGCGCTCCAGGACGTTGCGGATGTCGGCGTGGCCGTATTTCTGGGCGCCGACCAGGTCGGCGTGGCCCGGGCGCGGCAGGTGGACCTCGTCGGGCGAGAAGCCCTCCACCGGCCAGGGGTTCATCCGCTCCTCCCAGTTGGCGTAGTCGCGGTTGGCGACCAGCAGCGCGATCGGGCTGCCGAGGGTGCGGCCGTGGCGGACGCCGGCGCGGACCTCGACGGTGTCGGTCTCGATCTTCATCCGGCCGCCGCGGCCGTGGCCGAGCTGCCGTCGCGCCATGTCGCGGTCGAGCGCCTCGCGGTCGAGCTCCAGGCCCGCCGGCATGCCCTCGACGATCGTCACGAGCCCCGGCCCGTGCGACTCTCCCGCGGTGGTGAAACGGAACGTCGTCATCGCGCCAAGGCTATCGGCGGAACGATTGGCGAGTTTGGGCCCCTATCGGGGCCACTATTCGCCACCCGCCGCCGCGGCGCGCATCACGTCGATGTCGGGCGTGCGGCCGGTCCAGATTTCGAGCGAGCGCGCGCCCTGCTGAACGAGGATCTCCAGGCCGTCGACGACCGTCGCCCGCGCCCCTTCGGCGGCTTTCAGCAGGCGGCTGCGGCGGGTGCCGTAGACCATGTCGACGATCGTCTGCGCCTCGGAGAAGCGCTCGCGCGCCAGCGGCAGGTGGTCGAAAGGGTCCTCGCCGTCGAGCCCGGCGGCGCTGGTGTTGACGATCAGGTCGTAGTCCTCCTGCCGCGGCACACTCACCGCCTTCCCCCCCAGCTCGGCGCAGATCTCCTCGGCGCGCTCGGGGGTGCGGTTCCAGACGTCGGCGCTCGCCCCTTCCCAGAGCAGCGCCCAGAGCGCCGCGCGGGCCGCGCCGCCGGCGCCGAGGACGAGCGCCCGCCGACCCCGCGGCGGGTCCGGCAGCGCCGCCAGCAAACCGTCGGCGTCGGTGTTGTGGGCCTCGATCCCCCCACCCTTGAAGACCAGCGTGTTGGCGGCGCCGATCTGCCGCGAGGCTTCGCTCGCCTCGCCGGCCAGCGCCAGCGCCGCCTGCTTGTGGGGGACGGTGACGTTGACCCCGGCGTAGCCGACTTCGGCCAGCTCCTTGACCGTCATCTCGAAGGCGTCGGGGGCGGCGTCGATCGCCTGATAGCTCCAGTCGTCCAGCCCCAGCGCCGCCAGCGCCGCGTTCTGCATCGCCGGCGAGCGAGAGTGGGAGACGGGATGGCCGAGCACCGCGAGCTTTGGCATCGCTCATTCTCCGCAGGAGTCGGGCGAGTTGCCGCCGGCCGCTTCGCGGGCCGAGTTGTACTTGTCGACCGCGGCTTCGAATTCGGCTTCGGTCTTGGCGAAGGTGAGCTTGCCGCAGGCGCCGGGCGTGGTCACGTAATAGAGGTAGTCCGTCTGCGGCGGGTGCGCGGCGGCTTCGAGCGAGGCCAGGCCCGGGTTGCTGATCGGCCCCGGCGGCAGGCCGGCGTTGGTGCGGCTGTTGTAGGGCGAGTCGATCGCCAGTTCCGATTCGGTCAGCGGCTCGGTGTAGTTGCCGGTCGCGAAGCGGATCGTCGCGTCGATCCCCAGCGGCATCCCTTCGTGCAGGCGGTTGTAGATCACCGAGGCGACGAGCCCGCGCTGGCTGTCGACGCCGGCCTCGTCCTCGACCATCGAGGCGATCGTCACCACGTCGAACACGGTCAGGTTCTTCGACTTCGCGTACTTCATGTTCACGCCCTTGATCCGGCGCTTGACGTCCTGCAGCTGCAGCTGGACCAGGTCGGCGACCGGCGCGGTCGGCTTCAGTTCGAAGGTGTCGGGAAAGAGGAAGCCTTCGAGGTCCTTGGCGTCCTTACCGCCGTATTCGGCCGGGTCGAGGTACTTCGATTTGATCGTCGCCTTGGTGTAGTCGCCGGGGACGCCGGCTTCTTCGGCCACCTGCGCCGCCTGCGAGCGCGTGTATCCCTCGGGGATCGTCACCGAGAGCGTCCGCTTCACCGGCGGCACCGAGAGGGCGTCGATCGCGGCGCCGTAGCTCATGTTTTCGGCCAGGGTGAAGTTGCCGGAATAGATTTCTGAGCGCTTGCCGGCGAGGGTGACGCGGACCTGGAACAGGGTCGAGTTGTCGATCACGTCTTCTTCGGCAAGCAGGTCGCCGACTTCGCTGACGCTGGAGCCCTTCGGGATCGTCACCGCCACCTTGCCGGAGCCGTCGCCGTGGAACGGTTGGAAGAGCGCGGCGAGGAACCAGATGAGGAAGAGGGCTGCGACCACGGCGAAGATCAGGAACGGGTGGCGGCCGAGCTTCTTGAGGAAGGCCGGGGGCCGGCGCGGCTCGCGGGGGCGGCCGTTGCCGGAGACGGCGGGAGGCGGCGCGGCCGGAGGCGGCGGTTGCTGCTGCCGCTCCGCCGGCGCCTCGAACGCCGCCGGGGCCGGGGGAACCTCCGGGGCATCAGGCTCCTCGTCCCAAAATTCTTGCTCGGGCGTTCGCGGCGGCAGCGGCGGCTCTTCCGGCGCGGGCGGTTCCGCAGGAGGCGACGCCTGCGGAGGCGCCGGCTTCTCGACCGGGGCCTTCTTCCCCGCCTTCTTCGCCCGCTTCTCTTCGCGTTCGCGGCGACGTTCCTCGCGCTCGCGGGCGGCGGGGTCGTCGGCATCGGCGAAGGGATCCTCTTTGAGCCAGTCCTCGCTCATGGCTCGTCCGTCTCGTCCTTGCCGCCGGGCCGGGATCTCTCCAGGTAGGTCTCGAGCAGGTGCGCGGCGGCGAGCGAGTCGCGGGCCGCGGCGGCGCCGCCGCGCCGGCTGGCGTCGGCCATGCGCGAGGTGAGGCGCTCGTCGTAGGTGTCGACCGGCACCGGCAGGATCGCTTCCAGTTCGCGGCAGAAGCTGCGCGCGAGGCCGGCCTGGCTGCCCTCCTCGCCGCTCAGGTGCAGGGGCAGCCCGACGACCACCCGCTCGACCCCGTGCTCGGCGACCAGCTCGGCGACGGCGCGCGCCTCCGGCGGCTCGATCACCGTCAGCGGCGTCGCCAGGGTGCCGCTCGGATCGGAGAGCGCGCAGCCGATCCGCACCGTGCCGTGGTCGAGGGCGAGCACCCGCATGTCCTCAGGCGAGATCCCGCTCGATCGCCGCGCGGGCGGCGGCGAGCGCCTCGCCCAGCTTCGAGGGGTCCTTGCCGCCGGCCTGGGCCATGTCGTCGCGACCGCCACCGCCCCCACCTACGATCGGGGCGATCTCGCGGATGATCGCGCCGGCCGAGAGCCCGGCGCCGGCGAGGTCCTTGGAGACCAGAGCCACCAGGCCGGCTTTGCCGCCGAACTCGCCGCCGAGGACGACCACCGAGGGGCCGAGCTTCGACTGCACCCGGTTGGCGAGATCGAGCAGCTGCTTCGGGTTCGCCTGCAGGCTCGGGTCGACGGCGGCGAGAACCATGCGGCCATCGCTACCCGGAAGCGCCTCGGCCTCACCCGCGAGCCCGTCGGCGGCGCCGCCGAGCTGCTCGCGCTGGGCCTTCTCGGCACCGGCGCTAGCCTCCTTCAGCTGCTCGGACGCGCGGCGGGCGGCGGCGAGGGGGTCTTGGGGGTTGCCGAGCAGCTCGCCGGCCTCCCGCAGCTGCGCCTCGCGCTCACGGAAGAAGTCGATCGCGGCGGGTCCGGTGATCGCCTCGACCCGGCGCACATTGGCCGCGCTGGAACCCTCGGAGACGATCTTGAAGATGCCGACCTCGGCGGTGTTGGCGACGTGGGTGCCGCCGCAGAGCTCGCGGGAGACGCCGTCGACCTCGACCACCCGAACCCACTCGCCGTATTTCTCGCCGAAGAGGGCCATCGCGCCGAGCTCTTCGGCCTCAGCGCGGTTCATGTTCATCCAGCGCACGGGGCGGCTCGCCTTGACCCACTCGTTGACCCGCTGCTCGACGTCGCGCAGCTCCTCGAGGCTCAGCCCCTGCCCGTGGGTGAAGTCGAAGCGCAGCTTGTCGGGGCGAACGGCGGAGCCCGCCTGGCGCACGTGGGTCCCGAGCCGCTCGCGCAGGGCGGCGTGCAGGAGATGGGTCGCGGTGTGGTTGCGCATCGTCGCGTGGCGGGTCTCGGCCTCGACTTCGGCTTCGACCGCGACACCCGGCTCGATCGCCGCGCCGCTCGGCTCGACCTCCAGCGCCTGGTCGTCTCCGAGGCGGTAGACGTCGACGACGCGCGCCTCCTCCCCGCCCCAGCGCAGCACCCCGGAGTCGGCGACCTGGCCGCCGCCCTCGGCGTAGAAGGGGCTCTCCTCGAGCTTGACCAGCGCCCGTCCGTCGACCGGCTCCACGGCGGCGAGGCCGGTCGTCGCCCGCAGCGTCTCGTAACCGACGAAGGTCGTCTCCGGCGCCGCTTCGGCGAAGGCGAGGACGCGCTCGTGGGTGTTCTCCGAGCCGTGGGCGGTGGCGCTCGCCATCCGCGCCCGCTGACGCTGCTCCTCCATCAGCTCCTGGAAGCCCTGGTCGTCGACCGAGAGGCCGTTTTCGGCCAGCAGCTCCTTGGTCAGGTCGTAGGGGAAGCCGTAGGTGTCGTGGAGTTTGAAGGCAGCGGCCGCGTCGATCCAAGAGGTCTCGCCCTCCTTCGCCTCGGCGACCAGCCGCTCCAGCAGCTCGGTGCCGCGCTCCAGGGTGCGGCCGAAGCTCTCCTCCTCGTCGCCGACCCAGCGGCGGATCGTCTCCCGCTCGGCGACCAGCTCCGGGTAGGCGTCGCCCATCAGCTCGATCGCGCGCTCGGCGAAGCGGCCGAGCCAGGGCGACTCCAGGCCGAGGGTGCGGCCCTGCTGGATCGCGCGGCGCATGATCCGGCGCAGGATGTAGCCGCGGTCCTCGTTGGAGGGGACGACGCCGTCGGCGATCAGGAAGGCGGCGCCGCGGCTGTGGTCGGCCACGATCCGCATCGCCCGGGTGACCGCGCCGCCTTCGTCGTAGCGGCGGCCGGAGAGCTCCTCGGCGAGGTCGACCAGCGGCCGCACGTGGTCAGTCTCGAAGACCGAGGGGACGCCCTGGAGGATCGCCGCCATCCGGTCGAGGCCCATGCCGGTGTCGATGTTTTTCGTCGGCAGCTCGGTCAGGGAGCCGTCCTCGGCGAGGTCGTAGCTCATGAAGACGTGGTTCCAGAACTCCAGGAAGCGGTCGCTGTCGTCGCCGGGCCGGTCGCCCTCGGCGCCGAACTCCAGGCCGCGGTCGAGGTAGAGCTCCGAGCAGGGGCCGCAGGGGCCGGTCGGCCCGGCCTGCCAAAAGTTGTCCTCGCGGCCGAGGCGGACGATCCGCTCCTCCGGGACGCCGGTGGCGCGCCAGATCTCGATCGCCTCCTCGTCCGGTCCCAGGCCGAGCTCCTCGTCGCCGCCGAAGACCGTGACCCAGATCCGCTCCGGGTCCATCCCGAAGCCCTCGGTGGAGAGCTGCCAGCCCCAGGGGATCGACTCGGCCTTGAAGTAGTCGCCGAAGCTCCAGTTGCCGAGCATCTCGAAGAAGGTCATGTGGCGGGCGGTGTTGCCGACCTCCTCGATGTCGGTGGTGCGGAAGCATTTCTGCACGTCGGCGAGGCGCGGCGCCGGTGCCTTTTCCCGGCCCAGGAAGTAGGGCTTGAAGGGCTGCATCCCGGCGGTGGTGAGCAGCACCGAGGGGTCGTGGACGGAGGGCACGAGCGAGGCCGAGGGCACGATTTTGTGCTCGCGCTCGGCAAAGAACGCCAAGTAGGTCTCCCGGATCTCCTGCGCCCTCATGTTAGGAAGCCTAAATATTTCTCGGTCGGGACACCTGCCTCCCTGCCTGGACGGATGGCCAGATCGAGATCTTTGCCCTAACAGGGAGCTCATTCGCGCGTTTCAGGCATGACTGGATCGTTCGTTCGACTTTGTCGAAGGAGGCAAAACGATGAAGCTGCGCATGTTGATCACGATGGCCTTGGCAGTGTTCTCGCTGGCCCTGCTGCCGGCGCTGGGCGTCGCCGACGGGCCCGAATACCACCCCGAAACTCCGCAGGGGCCGAAGTACGAAAACCCCGGGCAGGGGCCGAAGACGGCGCCTCAGGGCAAAGCCTATGGCTACTACTGCCGCGGACAGAGCAAGAAACACGTCAAAGGCGAGAAGGGGACCGCCTTCAGCCGCTGCGTGAAGGCGATGGCACAGGCGGACAAGAACGAAGACGTGAGCGCAAAGAAGGCGTGCAAGACGCTGAGCAAGAAGCACGTCAAAGGCGTCAAAGGAACGCCCTTCAGCAAATGCGTCAAGGGCGTCAACCAGATGCGACGGGAAGAGGCCGCAACGGTCGCTTCCAGCTCGGCCGTCTGAGCGGCTGAGCGCCTAGGCAGCGATGGTGCCGTGGCCGACGATCCGATCGCCGGCCATGAGCACCGCCGTCTGCCCCGGGGCGACGCCGGCGAAGGCCTCGCCCAGCTCCACCTCCAGGTGGGGGTGCCGTCCCGGCCCTGCCTCAACCCTTGCCGGTAGGGCGCGGGAGCGGTAGCGCAGCTTTACCGCATCCACCGTGCCGCCATCGCGGTGCAGGACCGCGTCGCGGACGCTGACGCTGCGCTTCTCCAGCTCGGCCCGGGTGCCGACCGTGACCGTGTTAGTCGCGGCGTCCGTCGCCAGGACGTAGAGGGCCTCCGGCGCCGAGACGCGGATGCCGCGGCGCTGGCCGACGGTGAAGTCGTGGTGGCCGCGGTGGCGGCCGAGGGTGCGCCCGGCGGAGTCGACGATCGCGCCCTCGTGCTCGCGCAGGCCGCCGTGGCGGCGGAGGAAGCCGCGCTTGCCCTGGCCGGCGAGGAAGCAGAGGTCCTGGCTCTCGGCCTTGCGGGCGACGGCGAGGCCGTGGCGGGCGGCGATCTCGCGCACCTCGGGCTTGGTCAGCTCGGTCAGCGGAAAGCCGAGGCGGTTGAGCAGTTCCGGCGGCAAGGCGGCGAGCATGTAGCTCTGGTCCTTGGCGGCGTCGGCGGCGGTGGCGAGCAGGGGGCCGTCGGCGTCCTCGACGATGCGCGCGTAGTGGCCGGTCAGCAGCCGCTCGGCGCCGACCCGCTCGGCAAGGTCGATCATCGCCGCCAGCCGCACCTCGCCGTTGCAGAGGATGCAGGGGTTGGGCGTGCTGCCCTCGGCGTAGCCGCCGATGAAGCGGTCGACGACGCGGCGGCGGAAGTCCGCCTCCAGGTCGAGGGTGAAGTGCGGGATGCCGAGCTGGTGCGCGAGCCCGCGGGCGCCGAGAACGGCCTCGGGCGAACAGCAGGCCTTGGCGCCATCGGTGTCCGGGTCGGACCAGAGCTTGACCGTGACGGCGACGACCTCGGCGCCTTCCTCGCGGGCCAGCAGCGCGGCGACGGCCGAGTCGACGCCGCCGGACATGGCTACGGCTACGCGTCGGGAGGGGGAGGTCCCCCTCCGTCGCAAAAGATGGGGAGGCTCCTCCGGGGGACCTCCCCCTCCCACCTGAGCCGGGATTAGGTCCAGCGACGAAGACGCGACCGCTTGTAAAGCTCGGTGGAGGGCGTCCGTGGCCAGCTGGGCTGCGTGGCGCTTGGCGGGCGTGAGTCCGCCGATTGCTTGATCGACGGTGTCTATGTCGATCAGAGCCGCCTCAAGAACAAAAGAGCCATCGACCATCTCGGCGACCGCAGCGGTGGCTGCCTTGGTGGCTCCACATCCCTCCGAGTCGAAGGAGACGTTCTCGATGCAGCCGTCGGCGACGATGAAGGAGATTCGCGACAGATCGCCGCACGCAGCCCCGCCCGCGGCGCCCGTAAAGGCGCCCTCGGCAGCCGGCCCACGCCGGCTCTCGTCGCTCAGGAAGTGCTCGAAGAGCTCGCGATCCATCGCACGAAGGGTAAAGCGCAAGCCGTCCTTCCACCCCGAGCCGCGCTCACAGGGCCGTCACCCACACCTACTTGCCATGTGGGTGTGGGTGACGGCCCTGCCCAAGCGCCTTCCGCAGATCCGCCACCACCTCCTCCGGTTCTTCGTGCAGTTGCCGCCACGTGACCCGAATCGTGCGATAGCTCTCGGCGAGCAGGATCCGGTCGCGCTGCTTGTCCTCCTCGAAGTGCTTGCTCGTGCCGTGGACCGAGCGGCTGTCGAGCTCCACCGCCACCCGCTCCTCCTCCCAGAGCGCGTCGATCTGGAAGAAGCGCCCCCGCAAGTGCAGGTCGCCGTTCATCCGTGGCCGCCGCAGGCGATGGGCGTCGACCAGCGCCACGAACGCCTCCTCGAAGTCATTGCGCGTGAACCCGACCGGCTCCGCCGCCTCCAAGAGCGCCCGTAGATTGCGAGAGCCCCTTCGCCCCGGATATCGCTCCAGCAGCATCGGCAGCGAGACCCGGTCCCGCAGTTCCTGCACTTCCGCCTCATGCCAAGCCCGCTCCAGCCCCCGCCTGTCCAGCACCGCCGCCAGGTCGAAGACGGTCCGGAACGGCGAGGTGACCGGTATCCCGTCCACGACCATCCGCTCGTCCGGTGCGACCGTTGACTCGTGGGCGACGATGCCTTTCCGCCTTACGACGCGGCCGGGAGAGCACGTCACGTCGATCCATTCGGTCGCCGGCGGCAGGAGGCGCCACAGCCGCGCGGCCGAGCGGTGGCTCAACAGGGCTCCCTCTCTAGCCGCGAGCACCGCAGCCATCCAGCGACCCCGCCGGCTGATACGGCGAGCACCGAAGACGAATACTCCACGGAAGACCTCATGCAGTTGCCCTCGGTGCAGGCGAACATCGACAGTCCGCGCGCTCATCCCGAGTTGAAGCAGCTGACGCCGCGCCACCACTCCGTGCTGCCGGCGCGCCAAGGCCGACATCGCCTTGTCCCTATCGCGAGCCGATGATTTGCCACCTGTGAGGTGGTGAATCGCAATCTCGTTTCCCATGCGCAGGAGGGTGCGTCATCCGGGCGCGCGGGTGGTGCGCAGAACGTGCCGATTCTTCGGCGTCTTTGGGCGTTTAGACGAACCGCCGGAGTGGTAAGTTGAGCCCAGGCTCGAACCCGTACGAGAGCCGTCTCACCGTTTGACCCAACACAAACGGCACGGGAGCTGACAAGTCTCCGGTCCCCTTGGGGGCAGGAGCAGGCACCCACCTTCATTTGAAGGGATCAAAGCCAGAGGCGGCAACGGCGGGTTGGGGCCTTTTTCGTGCTCAGTCGAGGTTCGAGAGGTGCCACTCGGCTTCGCTCCAGCGATCGGCTGGGACGCGGAGCGAGATGTCGCCGCGGCCGAAGCGGTCGAGCGGCCAGTCGGAGGTGAGGACCGCCTCGATGTTGGCCTCGACCAGGGCCTGGTGCCAGGCGCGGGCGGTTTTCACGTCGGCGAAGTCCCGCACCACCTCCCAGCTGTCGAAGCTCGGGTCGTCGATGTGGATCGGCGTCTGCCCCGGCCCCGGAGCCGGTCGCCACCTGCGGGGAAGCCAGTCCCGCAGGCCCATCAGATGCCGGGCCGTCGGTTCGCGTGCGACCGGGGGTGCGCCCGGCCGAGCAGATCAAGAACGCAGGGCGAAGCCTTTGGTGGTGCCAAAGGCAAGCCCGAGGACGCAGAGATGCGAAGTGCCGGGCGTGCCATCCGGGTGCGCGGGAACCGGCGGCCCGGCATCTAGTGCCCAGGGAGTTTGGGCTTGTGGATGCCGATCGCGAGCTCGCGCAGCTGCAACTCGTCGACCGGGGCCGGGGCGCCGGTGAGCAGGTCGAAGCCGGAGGCGGTCTTCGGAAAGGCGATCACGTCGCGGATCGTCTCGGCGCCGGCGAGGCGCTGGACGATGCGGTCGATGCCGTAGGCGATGCCGCCGTGCGGCGGCGCCCCGTACTGCAGCGCCTCCAGCAGGAAGCCGAAGCGCGCCCGGGCGGTCTCCCGGTCGATCCCGAGAGCGCCGAAGATCGCCTCCTGGACGCTCGCCTCGTGGTTGCGGATCGAGCCGCCGCCCAGCTCCTGGCCGTTCCAGACGACGTCGTAGGCCTGGGCGCGCGCGGTGCCGGGGTTGTCGGGGTCGAACTCACCCGCGGGGGCGGTAAAGGGATGGTGCAGCGAGTCCCACCGCTTCTCCCCCTCGTTCCACTCCATCAGCGGCCAGTCGACGATCCAGAGCAGGCGGCTCGCGCCGGGGTCGATCAGGTCGAAGCGCTCGGCAAGGTCGAGCCGCATCTGCCCCAGCACCGCGTTGACCACCGCCGGCTTGTCGGCCACCAGCAGCAGCAGGTCGCCCTCCTCGGCCCCGAGCCGCCGATTGAGGTCGGCGAGCTCGGCCTCGCTGAGGAACTTCGCCGTCGGCGAGCGCCAGCCTTCGCCCTCGCGGAAGGCCCAGACCAGCCCTTTCGCGCCCAACTCCTGGGCACGGGAGATGAGGCCGTCGAGCTCGGAGCGCGGCAGCTCCCGGCGGCCGGCGTTGATCCCGCGGATCGCGCCGCCGCCGTCGAGGACCGAGCGGAAGACCTTGAACTCGGTCTCGCGCAGGGCGTCGCCGAGATCGACCAGCTCCAGGCCGAAGCGCAGGTCCGGGCGGTCGGTCCCGAAGCGGTCCATCGCTTCGTCGTAGGCCATCCGCTGCATCGGCGTCTCGACCGCCGGACCGCCGGCGCGCTCGAAGACGTGCGCCAGCATCCGTTCGTTGACCTCGAGCACGTCCTCGACGCCGACAAAGGACATCTCGACGTCGAGCTGGGTGAACTCGGCCTGGCGGTCGGCGCGGGTCGACTCGTCCCGGAAGCAGCGCGGGATCTGGTAGTAGCGCTCCAGGCCGGAGACCATCAGCAGCTGCTTGAACAGCTGCGGCGACTGCGGCAGCGCGTAGAACGAGCCCTGCTGCTGGCGGCTGGGGACGAGGAAGTCGCGCGCGCCCTCGGGGGTGGAGCGGGTGAGGACCGGCGTTTCGACTTCGACGAAGCCGTCGCCGTCGAAGAACTCGCGGATCGCGGCGACGACCGTGTGGCGCAGCAGCAGCGCCTCGCGCATCTGCTCGCGGCGCAGGTCGAGGTAGCGGTAGCGCAGCCGCGTGTCCTCCCCCACCTCGCCGCTGAAGCCCTCGATCTGGAACGGCGGCGTCTCCGCCCCGGCCAGCAGCTCGGCGCCGGTGACCAGCAGCTCGACCTCGCCGGTGGGAAGCTCGGCGTTGACCGTGTCCTCGGAGCGGCGCACCACCGTCCCGCTCGCGCTCAGCACGTCCTCGGCGCGGAGCTTGTGCGCCAGCTCGAAGGACTCGCCGGAGCTGTCGGGGTTGAAGACGAGCTGGACGATCCCGGTCCGGTCGCGGAGGTCGATGAAGATCAGCCCGCCGTGGTCGCGTCGCCGGTTGACCCAGCCGGCGACCCGCACCTCCGAGTCGACGCGGTCGGGCAGCACCTGGCCGCACCACGAGTCGCGGTACCCGTTCGCGCGCAGCGCCGGCAGCTCGGTGCTCAACTCTCTCCTCCCGTCATCTCGTCGAGAAGCTTGCCGGGATCGGCCGCGCGCTGCTCGCCGGTGCTCATGTCGCGCAGCTGGGCGCTGCCGTCGGCCTCGAGGATGAGGACGCGGGCGGCGCCGATCCGGTCGGCGTGTTTGAGCTGGCTCTTGAGGACGCGGCCGGCGAGATCGACCTCGACCGAGACCCCGGCGTGGCGCAGCTCGACGGCGAGCGCCATCGCCCGCCCGCGCTGGCCCGGGTCGGCGACCGCGATGAAGGCGTCGCGCCCGGCCGCCGGCACCGCTTCGTCGAGCGCCAGCAGGATCCGCTCGATCCCCGCCGCGAACCCGACCGCCGGCGTCGCCGGCCCGCCGAGATGCTCGATCAAGCCGTCGTAGCGGCCGCCGCCGCCGATCTCCGACTGGGCGCCGAGCGCGTCGCAGACGAAGGAGAAGATCGTCCGCGTGTAGTAGTCGAGGCCGCGGACCAGGGTCGGGTCGACGACGTAGGCGATCCCGGCGGCGTCGAGCAGCGCCCGCACCTCGGCGAAGTGCTCGGCGTCCTCGCCATGCAACTGGCCGACGAGCGTCGGCGCGCTCGCCATCACCGCCCGCGTCCCCTCGTGGTCGGAGTCGAAGGCGCGCAGGGGGTTGATGTCGATCCGCTCGCGCACGTCGCCGGAGAGCTCGTCCTCGTGGGCGTGCAGGTGCGCCTTCAGGTCCTCCAGGTAGGCGCGCCGCGCCTCGAAGGAGCCGAGGCTGCCGAGCCGCAGCTCGACCCCCGGCACGCCGAGCTCCCCCAGCAGGTCGGAGAGGAGCATGATCACCTCGGCGTCGGCGAGCGGAGAGTCGGTGCCGATGCACTCGATCCCGAGCTGGTGGAACTGGCGGTAGCGGCCCGCCTGCGGGCGCTCGTGGCGGAAGAAGGGGCCGAGGTAGGAGAGCTTCACCGGCTGCGCCAGCTTGTGCATCCCGTGCTCCAGGTAGGCGCGGCAGATCGAGGCGGTCCCCTCCGGCCGCAGGGTGAGGCTGCGCCCGCCCTTGTCCTCGAAGGTGAACATCTCCTTGCGGACGATGTCGGTCGACTGGCCGACGCCGCGCTCGAACAGCGCCGTGTCCTCAAAGCTCGGCGTCGCGATCGGCTCGTAGCCGGCGCGGGCGAAGACGGCCGCCGCGGCGCTTTCCAGGCGCGCCCGCGCCCGCGCCGCCTCGGGCAGGATGTCGAAGGTCCCGCGGGGTGCCTGGAACTTGCTGGCCATCTACCGCGTCAGCGCGCCCAGGAAGGGATTGGTGGCGCGCTCGGCGCCGATCGTCGTCAGGCCCATGTGGCCGGGATGGACGACGGTCTCGTCCGGGAAGGTCTCCAGCAGGGTGGCGAGTGAGGCGAGCAGCGTCGGCCCGTCGGCTCCGGGCAGGTCGGTTCGCCCGACCGAGCCCTGGAAGAGCACGTCGCCGGAGAAGAGCGCGTTCTCGCCGCGGACCGCGTAGGTGACGTGGCCGGGGCTGTGGCCGGGGGTGGAGACGACGTCGAGCTCCAGCCCCGCCAGCTCCAGCGTCTCGCCGCCGCGGAGCACCTCGTCGGCCTCGTAGCTCTCGAACGGGCCGAAGCCCTCCCAGGGGACGAAGGCCATGATGTCGGCGAGGATCGGGACCTCGATCTCGGGGCAGTAGACCGGCGCGCCGGTGGCGCGGGCGACCGGCGTCACCGCGCCGATGTGGTCGAAGTGGCAGTGGGTGAGGAGGATCGCCTCGACCTCGGCCCCGCTCGCCTCCACCGCCGCGAGGATCCGCTCGGCCTCTTCGCCCGGGTCGACGACCAGCAGCTTCTCGCCGCCCCGAGGCCGGAGCAGGAAGCAGTTCTCGGCGACGGGGCCGACCGTGAGCATCTCGACGTCGAGGGCCATCGGACCCGCTACTCGCCGCGGGCGCGGATGCGGGCGCGCTCCCGCCGCCGCCACATCGCCATGTCGATGTAGTAGCCGGCGGGGACATAGAACGCGAGCATGAAGAGGCCGAAGATGACCGAGCCGCCGACCGGCTTTTTGAAGATCAGGATCAGCAGGACGGCGAAGATGACGGCGGCGAAGAGGCCGCGGACGAACGAGTTGCGCCAGGTCGGCGGCAGGTCCTGCTGGGGGGCGGGTTTGCGTTTCTGGCGGGCGCGCGCTTTCGCTTCCTCGCGGCTGCGGGGACGGCCTTTGCGCGGGTTGGTGTCGACGCGCCCCCCTTGGGTGCCGCGCTGCTTGCGCCGACGCTTCTTCCTCGTCTGGGCCATACCGCCCCAAATCTAGTCGGTCGTGTCGGCGAGCCGCGCCTCGATCACGTGGCGATGCTGGTCGAAGCCGCGCATCGGCACGTCAGCCGGGTAGCCGGCGAGTGCGGCTCGCGGGATCAGCCCGACCAGCTCCGCCTCCAGCGGCCGCGCGCCCAGCGGCGCCGCCAGCTCGCGGACCCGCTCGACGACCGCGCCGAGGGGCACGGCGAGGGGATCGTGGACGTTGGTCGAGACCTGGGCGCGCCCGCCGGAGAGCAGCAGGCCGATCGCCCGCACCCCCGCCAGCCCGCCCCCGGACTCGCGCAGGCCGGCGGCGACGGCGCGGGCGACCTCGACGTCGCCGCTGTCGAGCTCGACGTTGAAGGCGGCCAGCGGCGGGCGGGCGGTGACCAGGGTGGCGCCGGCGGTGCGGTGCGGCAGGTCGGGCCCGAAGTCGGGGCGCAGCTCGCCGGACTCCATCCGCAGCCAGAGCTCGCCGAGGCCGCCGTTGCGGAAGTAGGCCCGCTCGGCGCGGCCGGAGTCGCGGGCCAGCTCGCCGTAGAGGAAGACAGGGATGCCGAGGCCGCCGATCTGGGTCGCGGCTGCCACCGCCTCGGCGCGCGCGGCCTCGCGGTCGGCGAGGTCGACCCAGACGACCGGGCAGACGTCGAGCGCGCCGATCGCCGGGTGGGCGCCGCGGTAGCGGTCCATCGCGACCGTCTCCAGCGCCTCCTCGGCGCCGGCGGCGAGCGCCTCGACCAGCGCCCCGCCGGCGCCGGCGAGGGTGAAGACGGTGCGCCCGTGGTCGGCGTCGGAGTGGCGGTCGAGCAGGGTGACGCCCTGGGCGAAGGCGCGCTCCAGCCGCGCCAGGCGCTCCTGGTCGCTCCCCTCCGAGATGTTTGGCACCGCGAGCAGGGGCGGCATCGTCCCGGGCCTCAGATGAGGAGCTCGCCGCCGGTGACGATCGTCTCGCCGTCGACTTCGATCGTCGGTTCCAGGACCACGCAGTCGAGATGGACCGGGACCTGGACGGTGCCGCCAATCGCCGCCGAGGCGCCGAAGGCGACGTGGCAGGTGCCGAGGATCTTCTCGTCCTCGAGGAAGTTGCCGGTGAGGATCGCCTCCTCGTTGGTGCCGATCCCGAGCTCGGCGACGTTGGTGCCGTCATCGCCGTGGGCGCTCAGCAGCTCCATCAGCCGGGCGCCGTCGGCGCCGGTGGTCGCGACCAGGTGGCCCTCGCGGATAGTCATCGAGACCGGCGTCTCCAGCAGGCCGACTTCGGCGATCGAGCCGTCGACGACGAGGGTGCCCTCGGCGGTCCCCTCGACCGGAGCGATGTAGCCCTCGCCGCAGGGCAGGTTGCCGAACGCACCGCGGTTGCCGAGTTCGCCCGCGTCGACGTTCCCCAGCCTGCCCTGCAGCCCAAGCCGCAGGTCGCTGCCGTGGGGACAGGTGATCCGCGCCTCCGAGCCGCGGTTCATCGCGGTGACGATCGCCCAGCCGCGGCGGCGGATCTCCTCCAAGTCGCCGGTCATCAGCCGCACCAGCATCTCTTCGGTGACGCCGGGGAGCGAGCCGACGCGGACCCCGGCCTCGGTCGCCGCGCGGCGCGCTTCGGTGTGGGAGAGCGATTGGATCGTCGCCGCCAGGACGACGTCGGCGGCGGCCATCGCGGCGGCAACCGCCCGCGGCGGCTCCGCGGCGGCCGAGTCCCGCTCGGAGATCACGGCCAGGGTGGCGTCGGCGCCGTCCCCCTGGGCCTCGATTCGCATCAGTGCGCCGATCTCTTCGGTGACCGGGTTGCAGACGACCAGCACGTCCTCGCCCGGCGAGATCCCCATGCACTGCCGGATGACCGTCTTCACCGCCCTGTCCAGTTCCGTGGTCATCGGGCAACCCTACCCATGCCGACCCTGAGTTGCACCCATATTTCCCCTGCATCCGCGGCATTTGCGCTCAAATGCAAGAGATTGCTCCACTATTCGGCTCTGGACGCGGAAATCACTCGTCATCCCGCCGGTGTCCAATCGCCCACAGCTCGAAGCCGATCAGCCCAAGCAGCACAAAGCCGAACGTAAGAAACGGCGGCAGCCACCCCTCCGGGCGCGCGATCGCCAGCGAAGCCACGGCAAAAGCATCCGCGACGATGAGAAATCCGACCAGCACCGGCCGCATCGCCGACCAGCCAGTTTGGGGAGATCCGCCTCGTCGCTGCACCGCTACCATCATCCCCCCCGCCGGAGTAGCTCAGCTGGTTAGAGCAGCGGAATCATAATCCGCGTGTCGGGGGTTCGAGTCCCTCCTCCGGCATCGCAGCTCGCCAACAGCAAACCCGAATGTTTTTGGTGTGGTTGAGCACTGGGATTAGGATCGGCCGATCTCGGTGGCGAGCTTCATCTCATGGCTTCAAGGCCGGACGCGGGAGGGTATTTCGAGCTTCACCCTGCCCCTGGAGTCCAGCGGAGGAACCACGCCCATTCCCTTCACGCCTGACGGCGTGTACCTGGAGGTGACGGTTAGGCAGATCTGGCTGACCGAGGAGCGCAGACTGTGGCGGGAGTTTCAGCCGTTTCTCGCGGTCGTCACCGACTTCATCCACCAGGGCGAGCCGCGCTCCCTGCCGGCGCTGCTCGGTGCCGGAGAGCTGAGCGGAAAGCTTGCGCTGATCGAGAAGGAGGACGCGATCGAGATCCGCAACATCCGGGTCGCTGGCCCGATCCCCTACGAAGGGGACAACGTCAGCATCCTCGTCGCCCTGTTCCGGACCGAAACGAAGAACTGGCTGAACAAGACGCTGGGAGCCGTCGAGCAGATCGCCGGAGCGCTCGCACCGGGCTCGCTGATCGCCTGGAAACCGGTAGCGGACTCGGTCATCTCCGCCCTCACCCGATTCCTCGACGAGGAGGCGCTCGAGCTTCGCTGCGGTCAATACCAGGGCTGGTCCCGAGCGGAAGATCCCGACAACCCCGGCCCCAACGACCTGCGCCCAATGCACCTCGTGGTGATGCGCAAACCAATGAGCGACGGTGAACCCGGCGCCGGGTTCACCGTCCGGGACGGCCGGCTGCACAGCATCGAGGCCGGCAAGGCGAAGCCGTACACCGCGCACGACTTCGTCCTCCTGGGGATCGAGCCGCGGCTCAAGCGAGACGACTACAAGAAGCTCGACTTCTACAAGTACTGGCAGGCGACCCGAGATTGCCTCAGGGCGGGGGAAACCGACGTCGCCGAGCGCGAATGGCGCAAGACGGCCGGCAGCCTCTACACCGACGAGCTGACCGAAACGCAACAGCAAACTCTCTACGCGGACTACAAACGGCGGTACGACGAGATGCTCGGCCGCTTGGTCGCGGCATCGGTACGAGGAATCGACGCAACTTCAGTAGCGCTGCCAGAGGACCCAGATCCAGCTGAGATCCTCGTCGCCGCCGGCGAATGACCGAGTCTCCGCTGAGCGAGGCCGAGCGGGTCCTTTTCGCGGCCCACAAGATGCTCGCGGACGGGGCCCACAGCGACGTCAGGGCCGGCCTGATGGCGGCTCTGGAGCAGGGCGTGTTCAGCCAGGAGCCGAGCCTGGAGACCTTCCGAGCGCTGCGTCTGCTCGGCCAGGCGACGCGGAAACACGGTGATCTGCCGGAGGCCGTTCGCGTCTACACGATGGCGCGCCGGATGGCCCACAGCCTCGGTCGTCCAGACCTGGAGTCGGGAGCCGTGGAGGGTCTGGCGATAGTCGCCAGGATCGACGGCGAATCGGCCCTGTCGCTGCGCCTCTTCGACGAGTCGGCAGAGCTTGCACAGAAAGCCGGAGATGCTGTCGGCCACGCGGCGGTCCTCTCGAACAAGGGCAACTTTCTCGCCGATAGCGAACGCTTCAAAGACGCCGAGCGAGTCCTGCGCGAAGCAGGCTCCCACCCGAAGCTGCCCTTGATGCTGCGGGCCGCGATCGAAGACAATCTCTCGGTCGCCCTGGCGGGACAGGAACGCTGGAAGGAAGCGATCGCCGCCGGCAGGCGAGCCGCGGAAATGTTCGCCGAAAGCGGCGCCGGATACGACCGCTACGAAACCCTCCGCCATCTCGAGCAGCACCAGCGTGCCGCCGGTGACACCGAGGCGGCGTCGGCGACCTTCGCGGAGGCACACCAGCTGATCGCCCAGTTGGAGACCGACAACCTCAACGAAGAGCGCTACCTGGCCTTTCCCGAGCGCGCTCAGACGATCGAAAAGGAAACCTTCGAGCACCTGGCGGCGCAGCGCCATGACGAAATGGGAGACGAGGTCAACGAGCTCGAGGTCAGGCTCGAAATCGGCATCCTCGCCGAGCGCGCGGACGAGCTCGGCCGGGACGCCGACCGTCATTTCGAAAACGGAGATTTCGAGGAGGCCGAGGCGGAGATGCTGGAGGCGCTCCGCCACTGGCAGCACCTGCGCGCGATCCACATGATGCCCCGCGTCCAACACGCCCTCGGCGCGATCTACACGGAAACCGGGCAACTTACGAAAGCGAAGGCTTACCTGCTCGCGGCCCGCACCCTCGCCCACCAGTTGGGGGATGCCTATCGCGAGATGACGGCCTGCGCGAACCTGTGTCGTCTGGTGCTCGACGCGCCCGGTGAGCTGGCGGAGCTGGACCCCATGCAGCTGGTCGCCAGGGCTCTGGCGCTGCGGCCCCTGGCCTTCGCGAAAGAGGGCGAGCCGAGATACGAGAAGGGAACCGAGCCGGCGATCGATGGCGGCGTGCTGGAAACCCTCGACGCATCGATCTGCCTCAGCCATGAGGCGCTCGACTTGGCAGAGGCGGCGATCCGCCGGGCAATCGAGACGATCGAGCCGATCTTCGAAGAAGGCAACGAGGACGCTGAACTGCTGCGGTACCGTCTGCGCCTGCGGCTGCTGAAGCTGTACACGATTTTGAAGCGACGGGACGGTCCGGGCGATGCCGACGATGCAGCCTCGATCGCCCAGCAGCTGGACGAGATGCTGGGGGAAGCGACGGACCTTCGCGCCCTTCTCTCAATCCAAGCGACGCTGGGAGCAGAGCGGTTCAACGACGGTCTTCGCGACGAGGAGACGCTGGCGCGCCTGCTGGCCGCCTGCGACGCCTACGAGGAGATACGCAAGCGGGCGCTTCCGCTTGGAGAGCTGGGCGAGTTGGGAGAGATCATGGGCGCCCCGTTTCCCGAGGGGATCGAAGTCGCGATCGAGCTCGGCCGCACGGCAGAGGCGGTGCATCTGCTCGAGCGCTCGAAGTCTCGCTCGCTGCTGGACGCGATCGGCGCGAACGGGCTGGCCGACCAGGCGCAGCTCGCCCAGCCGGCGACGGCGACGGAACTGACGGAGGCGCTTACCGCGAGAAGCGGGGATCCGATCCTCATCGAGCTGTTCGTGGGACCGCGCCAGGCCTACGCTTTCGTGCTCGACGGGCAAGGCAGGCTGGAGGTCCGCCCGCTCGCGGACTCCAGACCTGAGGAGTGGCGTGAGCTGAGCGCCCTGGTGCGGCGGAATGCGCTGCGCGGCGAAGACGGCGCCCTGGATGCGCTCCGGCATCCGGTTCTGCGGGAGCTGTCCCGCTTCGTGCGCGAGGTCGGAGACGGTCGGCCGACGTACCTCTGCCCACACTCGATCCTCCACGCACTGCCGCTGCACCTGGACGAGGAGGACGGGGAGCTCGTCCCGCTGTCTGGGGTCTACCACCTGCCGAGCGGATCTTTGCTGCGGATTGACGCCAGCGAGGACGACGCCAGCGAAGCGCTGGTGGGGGGCGATCCGCTCGATGACCTGCCCTTCGCGGCCCTCGAGGCGGGCGCCGTCGCCGGCCGGTACGGCGTCGAGGCGACCACCGGCTCGGCCTGCGACCCAGAGTGGTTGCAGGGCCTACTCGAAGACGGACACGTGCCGTTCCGCCTCGTCCACCTCGCCTGCCACGCCGTCTTTCATCCGAGCAAGGGCGAGCGCAGCGGCCTCCTGCTCGGCGGAGAGGGCGGGGCGTCACTGTTCTCGATACGTGAGCTGGCCGCACTGGACTGGAGCGGCGACCTCGTCTTCCTCAGCGCCTGCAGCAGCGGACAGCAGGAGGTTCGAGCCGGGGATGAGCTTGCCGGCATCTCGCGAACCCTGCTCGGGCGAGGGGCGCGAGCCCTAGTTGCCGCCCTGTGGAAAGTGCCGGACTTGGCCACCTTTCTACTGGTCGAGGACTTCTATTCCCGGCTCGAAAAGGAGGGGAAGCCGGGACTCGAGGGGGTGGGTGTCGCCCTCGCCGGCGCCCAACGCGCGATCCGGGACCTCACCGCCAGGCAGCTGATCGAGGTCGCGCTGCGCCTGCGCGCGAATCCGACCAGCGACGACGACGCGACGTTCCGCGCCTTAAAAGCGGCGGGGGCGGCACACAGCGCTGCGGAAAACAACGACCAGGTCCTGCGCTCTCTCGAGTCGCTCAAGGCACTCACCGGACAAGCGCAGCCCGCACCCGACATCGGCGAGCTCCAGTGGGAGGACCAGACGCACATCGCCAGCGGCCCCGCATACGAGGCGCGGCCCTTCGCCGATCCCGCGAACTGGGCTGCCTTCGTGCTCGTCGCCAGGCGCTGAGCGACGGGCCCCCCGAAGAAAGGTCGAACACGGCATGCCAGCCACGAAATTACGGCACTCTCACTGATGTAAAGGCGCTGATGCGGGCCTAGATTCGCTGTGCAACGTCAAAGCACACGAAATTGGAGGCTTGAAATGCAGCTTTACGGAATCTTTCGTCGCAACGGGTGGCGGACTCCGGCGGATTTGGAAGTGGCCGGGAAGAAGTCGGCCGAAGTCGGCGACGAACCGGGCTCGGGGGTGCGGTGGATCCGCAGCTACGCGCTCGGTGAGGAGAGCGGCGAGGTCGGAACGTTCTGCGTCTACGAAGGCGAGAGCCCCGAGACGATCCGCGCCCACGCCGAGGCCGCTGGCCTGCCCTGCGACGAGATCGTCCCGATCCTCGAGACCGTCGTCGTCCGGCCCGATCCGGTCCCGGCGTCGAACTAGCCATCACGGCCGTCCCGCAAGGCGCTTTGGTGAACCGGTGGTTTGCCAAAGCGCCTTGCATGCGGCCCTCGTGCCGTGCCTAGACTGACTGCGATGAGCGAGCGGACTCCCCTGGTCGGGCGGGCGGACGAGCTCGCCCAGCTGAACGAGGCGGCGGATCGCGCGCGCCTCGGCCAGGGCTCGATCGCCCTCCTCTCCGGCGAGGCCGGAGTCGGCAAGAGCTCGCTCGCCGCCGCGGCGGCCTCCGGCTTCGATGTCGCCCTCTGGGGAACGGCAACGGCCGGGTCCACCGTCTCCTACGGGCCGATCGTCGACGCCCTGCGCTCGCGGCTCCGCGAGGACCCCGACGCCCTCGCCGAGTGCGGCCCGCTCCTCCCCCACCTGGCGCTGCTGCTCCCCGAGCTCGGCGAGGCTGCCGCCGAGAGCGAACGCAGCACGATCTTCGAGGCCGTCCGCTGCGCTCTCGCCCACCTCAGCGAGGGCGAGGCGGCGATCGTCGTCCTCGACGACCTGCAGTGGTCCGACGAGACGACGCTGGAGCTGCTGGCGGCGCTGGCCGACCCGCTGGGGCAGCTGCCGGTCCTCGTCCTCGCCACCTACCGCTCCGACGGCCTACCCCGCGACCACCGGCTGCGCTGGCTGCGCAACGAGCTGCGCCGCGGCGGCCGGCTCGACGAGCTGGCCCTGGAGCCGCTCGACCGCCCCGCCGTCGGCGAGCTGCTCGAGGAGCTGCTGGGCGAGACGCCCTCCCCCGCGCTCGCCCGCACCGTCCACGACCGGACGATGGGCTCGCCCTTCTTCGTCGGCGAGCTGGTCGCCGCGCTGAACGCCAGGGACGCCCTCCGGCCCGGCCGCCGCGGCCTCGAGCTTGCCGAGCGGGACGAGCTCCCGGTTCCCGACTCGATCCGCGAAGCCGTCCTGGTCGGCATCTCCGACCTCTCCCCGGATGCCCGCGAAGCCGCCGAGACCGCCGCTGTGGTCGGCCAGCAGGTCGACCTTGGGCTGGCGGCCGAGCTCGCCCCGGCCGCGGGGCTGGCCGAGCTGGTCGAGGTCGGGTTGTTGATCGAAGAAGAGCCGGGCGTGGCGAGCTTCCGCCACTCGCTCGCCCAGGAAGCGCTCTACGCCGAGGTCCCCTGGATTCGCTGCCGCGACCTCCACCGCCAGCTGGCCGAGGCGCTGGAGGCGAGCGGCGGCCGCAACATCGCGATCGCCGCCCACTGGCGCGGCGCCGGCAACGAGGCCCGCGCCCGCGAGGCCCTGCTCGCCGCCGCGCAGGAGTCCGACGCCGTCCACGCCCACCGCGACGCGATGCGGGCGGCGCGCAAAGCGATCGAGCTCTGGCCCGAGGACGAGACCGACGACCTGCGGGCCGAAACGCTGCAGCGCTACGGCCGCTGCGCCGAGCTGGTCGGCGAGATCGGCGAAGCGACGAAAGCCTGGCGCGAGCTGGCCTCCAGCTGCGACCGGCACGGTGACCGGCTCGGCTACGCCGAGGCGCAGCGACGCCTGGCCGCCGTCTACGACCTCGGCGGCGAGCGGGACCAGGCCTTCGCCGCCCGCCGCCTCGCGGCCGAGTCCTTCGCCGCCGCCGGGTGCCCCGCCGAGGCCGCCCTTGAGCGCCTGGCGATGGCCGACCACCACCGGCGCGGCGGCCGCTACTCCGAGGCGGTCGAGCTGGCCGAGCTCGCCGCAGCTGACGCGCGGGCCGCCGAGCGCGTCGACCTCGACGCCCGCATCCTCGGCCTGCGAGGCGTGGTCGAGGCGAAGGGCGGGGACTTCGACAAGGGCCTGGAGTCGGTCCGCACCGGCCTCGCTCTGGCGCTGGAGCACGACCTCACCCCGGTCGCGGCCGAGCTCTACCAGCGGCTCAGCCTCGTCCTCTACGACGGCGCCGACTACCGCCAGGCCGAGGAGGCACTCGACACCGCGCTCGACCTCTGCCGCACCGACGGCGACGCCGGGACCGAGGTCGCCTGCGTCACCTGCCTCGTCTACGTCCTCCGCGAGCGCGGCGACTGGTCGCGAGCGGCGGAACTCGGCCGCGAGCTGATCGAGGCCGACACCGCGGTCTGGGTCGCGGAGGGGCTGATCGGCGCGATCCACGCTTTCGAAGGCAAGTACGCGGCGGCACGGCGGATGCTGAGCGCATCGCGCGCGGTCTCCTCCGCGGTCGGCCACTACAACATGTACGTCGACTCGACCACCTCGCTGGCGATCGTCGCCGCCGCCGAAGGGCTCGACGACGAGGCGGCGACCCACTGCCGCGAGCTGCTCGCCCGCTGGGAGCAGAGCGAGGACCACCATTACGCGGTCTGGGGCATCCGCTGGGCGACCAGCTGGTTCGCCCAGCAGGGCCGGCGCAAGGACGCCCGGCTTTGCGCGGCGGCGCTGGGCAAGATGGCTGCCGAGGGCGGCCACGACGACGCCGTCGCGGCACTGGCCCAGGCGGTCGGCGAGCTGGCGCTGCTGGAAGGCGACGCCGCCGGGGCGGCCGAGAGCCTCTCCCGCGCGGTCGAGCTGCACCGCAACATGGCGACCCCGCACGAGCGGGCGCAGGTCGAACTGCGGGCCGGGGTCGCGCTGGCCGCCGCCGGCGAGCGCGAGGAGGCGCTGGAGCGGCTCGGCGACGCCTACCGCTGCGCCGCCAAGCTCGGCGCCCGACCGCTGGCGGCACGAGCCGCCAAAGAGGTGGCGGAGCTGGGCGAGTCGGTCGCGCAGCGGCTCGGCAGCCGCGCCGCCGCGGCCGCCGACGGCGTCCAGCTGACCCGGCGCGAGCTGGAGGTCCTGCGCCACGTCGCCGTCGGCCGCACCAACCGCGAGATCGCCCAGGAGCTCTTCATCAGCCAACGCACCGTCGACATGCACGTCCGCAACCTGCTCGGCAAGCTCGACTGCCGCTCGCGGGTCGAGGCCAGCCACCGCGCCGGTGAGCTCGGGCTGCTGAGCTGAGACAAGCGGGTTTTCTGAGCTGCGGTTAGGGTCGGGACGAAGATGCCCGACTACTCAACCTCTCCGCTGCAGGACTGGGGCGAGCTGATCTCCTTCTCGCCGGCGACGGTGCTGCGACCGGCCGACGTCGACGAGCTGAAGGAGATGCTGGAGAAGGTCCACCGCGGCGAGACCGGCAACGGCCGGGTGCGGGTGCCGGGGAGCCTGCACTCCTGCTCGGAGATCGCGGTCGGCGAGACGATCGTCGACGTCTCCTCGCTGCCGAAGAGCATCGAGCTCGAAGCGGGCGGGGGCGCGGTGACCGCGACCGCCAACGTCTCCCTGCACGAGTTCCTCGCCGAGCTGGGCCGGCACGGCAAATCGGTCACCGCCACCGGCGGGACCGACCACCAGACCCTCGCCGGCCTGATCTCCACCGGCACCGCGCCGGCCAGCTCCCGCCACGGGCTCTACGAGAAGCTCGAATGGGTCGAGCTCGTCACCGTCGACGCCTCCGGCCAGGCGGTCGAGCGCCGCATCTCGCGCGGCGACCCGGACTTCCCGGCGGTGATCTGCTCGCTCGGCCTGCTCGGCGTCATCACCCGGGTCAACTTCAGCCTCGTCGAGGAGCTCTTCTTCGACGTGACGATGAAGGTCGTCAGTCTCGACGAGGTGCTGACCGACCTTGACGCGACCTCGCGGCAGTACGACTTCTGGCGCGTCAACTGGCTGCAGAAGAGCGACAAGGCGCTGCTGTGGGCCGCCACCGCGGTCCCGCGCGAGCAATCGAAGCCCGACGGCGACTACCCGGAGGAACGCTCGGAGCAGATCCTCGACGTCGTCTTCGCGGCGATGGACAAGATCGCCGACACCGGGCCGCTGCTGAACCCGGTCCTCGACGGGATCTACAACGTCCTCGCCCTCACCTACGACGAGACCCGCTTCACCGGCCCGCTGCGCAACATGCTCCCGGTCGACCGGCGGGCGCCGCTGCGGGTGGCGATGGCCGAGTGGGGCTTCCGCCCGCAGGACGTCCAGCGGGTGATCGGCGAGTGCGAAGACTATTTCGGGGAGGCGGGCTGGCCCAACATCCCGACCGAGATCGAGCTGACCAGGGTCGACGGCGCGCCGATGTCGGCCTGGAACCGCGACGACGTCCCCTACGTCGTCAAGTTCAACTGGATGTACCTGACCGAGGTCTGCCGCTCCCCCGGCGAGAAGGAGCAGATCTACGCCCACCTGCGCGGACTCTGGGAGCACCTGCGGCGCGCCGGCGTCCCCTTCAAGGCCCACTGGGGCAAGGTCAACTTCATCGACCCCGAGTTCGTGCGCGCCAACCACGACTTCGACCGCTTCAAGCCGCTGATCTCGCCGATCTTCCTCAACGACTACCTGACCGAGAGGCTGGGGCCGCTGTGAGCAACGGTGCGAACGACGCCTTCCCGGGCCTGATCGACATGCACGCCCACCCGGCGATGAACGCCTACTTCTGGGGCCGGGACCTGCGCAAGCACTACTTCGCCGGCAGCACCTTCAACCCGCTCGCCAGCCTCACCGACTTCCCGATGCTGCGCAAGGGCGACGTCCGCGTCCTCTGGTCGGTCCTCCACGTCCCCGAGGAGGAGCAGCTCCACAGCCCCCCGCTCCGCCTCCTCGCCCGCCTGGCCCCGGGCGGGCGCAAGATCCTCAAACTGGACAACGCCTGGGAGGTCACGCTGCGGATGATGGACGCGATGGAGCGCCAGGTCGCCCGCGCCGGCGACGAGTTCGCGGTCGCGCGCTCGAACGCCGAACTCGACGCGGCGCTGGCGGCCGGGAAGCGGGTCTTCGTCCACACCATCGAGGGCGGCCACCAGCTCAGCGCCGGGCTGCCCGCGGGTGACGTCCAGGCTCGTCTCGACCGGCTCGACAAGCTCGCCGAGCGCGGGCTCGCCTCGCTGATCCTCGCCCACCTCTTCCCCAACGACATCGCCGGCCACAGCGAGTGCATCCCGGCCAGCCAGCACAAGATCCTCTTCTGGCGCCTCGACACCAAGGTGGACGACTCGCGCGGCCTGACCGAGACCGGCAAGGCCGTGGTCAAGCGGATGGCGGAGCGGCGGATCATCCCCGACCTCACCCACTGCTCGCCGGCCTCGCGGCGAGATGTCTACGCCCTGGTCGGCAAAGAGATCCCGATCGTCGCCAGCCACATCGGCGTCCAGGCGCTGAACCCGGTGCCGGTCAACATGAGCGAGGAGGACGTGCGCGAAATCGCCGCCTCCGGCGGCGCGGTCGGCGTCATCTTCATGCCCTACTGGCTGGAACCGTCGCATCCGAAGAACGGCCTGGAGGCAATCTGGCGGACGATGGAGCAGATCAACGCCTGGAGCGGCGGCGAATGGCAGCACGTCGCGATCGGCACCGACTTCGACGGCTGGACCGACCCGCCCGACGACTGCAAGAGCGCCGGCGAGCTGGGTCGGGTGCGGGAGATGCTGGAGGCCAAGGGGCTGTCCCGGCCGGAGGTCGAGGCGGTGCTCGGAGCTAACGCCCGGCGCGTGCTGCGCGACGGCTGGAGGTAGCCACCACCCGGTCCCGTCTGCGGGATCCGCCGGGCCGACCGGCGAGGAGACCGATGCCGACGCCGGTGAGAACTGAGATCAGGCAGAGCGCGGCAAATCCAGCGCCGGGCGCAGCATCGACCTGGCCCAGC
Source organism: Solirubrobacterales bacterium (assembly GCA_035634815.1). Taxonomy (GTDB): domain Bacteria; phylum Actinomycetota; class Thermoleophilia; order Solirubrobacterales; family 70-9; genus VAYN01. The sequence continues at coordinate 38,010 of DASQCF010000016.1, forward strand.
AAGATCGCCACCCCCACCAACACGATAAATGGCACAACGAGCAGCAGAAGTTGACGCATGCTCCGAGTGTAGGTCACCTCATCGCCTCCAAAAGTAGGACAAACCCTCCGAGCCCGAGGCCCGAAAAGAAGCCAAGGGCCGTTGCCCGTTCGACCCCATCATCATCCCCGCCCGCCAAGACAGCCGCATAGCGAGACGCAGCGCCGGTAAGGCCGGTGGATGCGACCAGCGAGGGAACGAGGTCCGAACTCGTTTCCGTAAAGATTCCCGCTAGGACAAGTATTTCCATCTCAGACATAACATTACCACGTGTTTCAGACAGAACATCTCGGCAACCTCAAGGCCCTCTGGGTCAGCGTTTTCGTCGCAGCAGCGATCGCCGGTTGCGGCTCCGGCTCAGATATCTACTCCCCCGCCGCCACCGACGCCAACCGCTACTTCGGCGACCACCCGGGTCAGGCGGCGACGCAGGCCGCGATCGGCCGCGGCGACTGCCACGCTCTGCGGCGGGCGGTCGAAGGTCGAAGGGACGGTCGGCTCAGCGCTCAATCGGAGCCCTCTCCCCCGTCCTCCCGCTGCCTGCTCCGGGGCGGCGACCTGCGCGTGTCCGTCTACCTCGACGCCGCTTACGCGGCGCGGCAGCGCTACGCCAACCGGATGGTCGAGCAGGTCCAGTTCTACGGCGCCGACCCGGTGAAACGGCCGCACGCGGTGGCGGGCGTCGGCGACCGCTCCGCCCACGAACACACCGCCAGCTGGATCCCCGCCTTCAGCACCCTCTACGCGGTGCGCGGCAACCGCTGGCTGACGATCGCCTACTCGGACCCGAGCCTGCCGCGCCCGCAGCGCGCGGCGGCCGCCGCCGCGCTCGCCCGCGAAGCGTTCAGGCTGACGGCTCGGTAGCCGCGGGGACCTCGACCATCAGCGTCACCGGCCCGTCGTTGACCAGCGCCACCCCCATGCAAGCGCCGAAGACGCCCTTCTTCGCCCTCAGCCGCTCGCAGAAGCGGTCGTAGAGCGGCTCGGCGACCTCCGGCCGCGCCGCCTCGACGTAGCTGGGCCGGTTGCCCCGGCGGGCGTCGCCGTAGAGGGTGAACTGGCTGACGCAGAGCACCTCGCGCTCGCCCAGCGGCTCGTTCATCCGCCCCTCGGCGTCGTCGAAGATCCGCAGCTTCCGCACCTTCTCGGCGAGCCTGTCCGCCTCCTCCGTCCCGTCGCCGACCCCTACCCCGAGCAGGATCAGCATCCCCGGCCCGATCTGCGCGACCCGGTCGCCCTCGACGTCGACCGCCGCCTGGCTGACGCGTTGGACCAATGCCTTCATCGCGCCGAACCTAGCGCAGGCGCGCCAGGGGCTCAGCGGCCGTGGCGGAAGGTGGCGCGATCCCGGACCGGAGGGCGGCCGTGGACGTGCCGGTGGCGGTGCTTAGGCTTCTTCTTCACGCACCGCACCTTGCCGTGCACCCGCTTCTTGCGGAAGCCCTTCTTGCAGCGCTTGCGATGGTGCGAGATCGAAGGCGTGAAAGCCGGCGGCGTCACCGCGGGCGGGGACGGCGCCGGACCCGGCCCGAGATCGCCATCAATACCGGTCGTCACGCTCCCAGTGCCGAGGAAAAGGGGATTCGCCGTTTCCCAGCTTGCCTTGTGGTCCCAGAACTGGACCGGCAGGGATTCGTCGTAGGGCCAGAATTCGACCTTGTACTGACCGGCGGGCAGCCCCTCGATCGCGTAGCGGCCATCGCCGCCCGGTTCGACGCAGCGGAAGGCCCCTTCGGGATCGGTGCTCCAGGCGCAGACTTCGACTTCGGTCAGCGGCGAGCCGTCGCTGGCGCGCCGGACCTGCCCCTCGACGGTCGCCCCGGCCACGAGGTCGGCGTCGATGCCCGCTTTGATCGCGCCGGAGGTCACCACCACCGGATCGGATTCCCACCAGTGCGCCCGGTGGTCGTACCACTGCGGCAGGAAGTTCTGTTCCAGCGGCCAGAATTCGATTTCGTAGGCGCCGGCGGCCATCCCCTTCAGCGCGTATTCGCCGAGGAAGTCGCTTTCGGTGCAGCCGCCGAACTCTTCACTCGAGATGGTCCAGGCGCAGACGAAGACTTCTTCGAGCGGGTTGCCGCTCCCGGCTTCCTCGACGGTCCCTTCGACTTTGCCGCCGAGGACCATCTCGGCGTCGACTTCGGTGACGTCGAACGCTCCGACCAGGACCGGGTCGGCTTCTTCCCAGGCTTCCTTGCCGTCGAAGTACTGCGGGACGTAGTTCAGGGGGCGGCCCCAGAATTCAACCGTGTATTCGTCAGGGTCGAGTTCGCCGATCGTGTATTCGCCGCTGGCGTCGGTCTCTTCGCAGATCCAGGTTTCCCCTTCTTCTGAAAGCGGATAGGCGCAGACTTCGAGCCCTTCGATCGGTTCCGCCGTCCCCGCGTCGGTGACGGTGCCGGAGATCGAGCCCGCGAAGGCGGCGGCGGGCGCGAAAGCCGCGAGGCAGAACAGCGCCGCCAGCGCCAGAACAGCGGCCCGGCCGCGTCCGATCAAGGTCTCCCCAGAAGTCAAGGCGGCGCAGTATATACAGGTACGGGAGAAGTACCCGTTTAGCCGTCGAGCGCCTCGACCAGGGAGCCGGCGTCGTAGGCGCCGAAGAAGCGCACACCGTTGACGAAGAAGGTCGGGGTGCCGGTGGCGCCGCTCGCCTCGGCGGAGGCGCGGTCGCGGGCGACGCGGTCGCGGCAGGCGCCGGCGTCGACCTCTGAGCCCATCCGCTCGGCATCCAGACCCAGGTCGGCCCCCACCGCGAAGATCGTCTCCGGCGAGAGCCGGGGCTGGGCCGCGAAGAGGGCGTCGTGGTAGTCCCAGAAGCGGTCCTGCGCCGCCGCCGCCTCGCTCGCCTCGGCGGCCAGTGGGGCCAGCGGGTGGCGCTCGGGGATCGGCAGGTGGCGGAAGCCGAAGAGAAGGCGGTCGCCGAGGCGCTCGCGGACCCGGCGCAGGACCGACTGGGCGCCGAGGCAGAACGGGCACTGGAAGTCGCCGAACATCACCAGCTCCAGCGGCGCGCCGCGCTCGCCGCGCACGTGGTCGAGGTCCTCCAGCGGCGGTGAGAGAAGTTCGTCCACGTCTCCCTTGATGTTATGTGGCCCGTGAACGACATCGAGTCGATCCTCGTCCTCGTCCTCGCCGCGGCGCTGCTGGTGCGGCTCGCCGACATCGGCAAGATTCCCGCCCCGATCGTCCTCGTCGTCGGCGGCCTGGCGATCGCCTTCGTCCCCGGCCTGCCGAACGTCGAACTGGAGCCGGACACGATCTTCCTCGTCTTCCTGCCGCCGCTGGTCTACGCGGCCGGCTGGCGCGCCTCGCCGCTGGAGCTGCGGACGGTGATGCGACCGCTGGCGCTGCTCTCGGTCGGGCTCGTCTTCCTCACCGCCGCCGTCGTCGCCCTCGTCGCCCACGCCACGGTGCCCGGGCTGACCTGGGCCGAGGCCGCGACCCTCGGCGCCGTCATCGCCCCCACCGACACCGTCGCCGCGACCTCGATCTTCCGCCGCCTCGGGGCGCCGGAGCGGGTGCGGCTGCTGGTCGAAGGCGAGTCGATGATCAACGACGGCACTGCCCTGGTCCTCTACCGGATCGCCGTCGGGGTTGCGACCGGCAGCGCCTTCAGCTTCGGCGGCGCGGCGCTGGAGTTCGTCGGCGTCGCCGCCGGCGGCATCCTCGCCGGGCTCGCGATCGGGGTCCTCTCCGACCGAGTCCTGCGCCGCCTCAGCGACTCCGACCTGACGATCATGCTCTCGGTCCTGACCGCCTACGGCGCCTACATCGGCGCCGAGGAGCTGCACGTCTCCGGCATCCTCGCCGCCGTGGTCGCCGGCGTCTACGCCGGCTACCGCTCCCCCCAAACCCTCGACGCCGACGTCCGCCTCAACGCCGTCGCCTTCTGGAGCGTGCTCGTCTTCGGGCTGGAGATCACCCTCTTCGTCCTCCTCGGCCTGCAGCTGCCGGAGATCGTCGACACCCTGGAAGCGAGCTCCACCGGGGTCGGCGATCTGGTCTGGCCGATCGTCGCGATCGCCGCCAGCTCGATCGCCGCCCGCCTCGCCTTCGTCTTCGCGATGGGCTCCGACGCCGGCGAAACCGCGGGGCAGCGCTTCGCCGTCGGCTGGAGCGGAATGCGCGGCGCCGTCTCCCTCGCCGCCGCCCTGGCGGTGCCGCTCAGCGTCGACGGTCGGCCGGAGATCATCTTCCTCACCTTTGCCCTGATCCTGGTCACGATCGTCGGCCAGGGCCTCTCGCTGCCGTTCATCGTCCGCGCCCTCGGGCTCGAGAACCCGCGCCGCTGGTCCGACGAAGAGGCGGTGGCGCGGATGGAGGCGGCGCAGTCGGCGCTCGACCGCATCGACCAGATGGAGGACGACGAGCGCGCCGGCGAGAAGCAGCTACTGCGCCTGCGCGACCTCTACCGGGCCCGCTTCCGGATGTGCCAGGCGGTGCTGGCCGGCGAGGACCAGGAGACCGCCGTCCGCGAGCAGCGGATCGTCGACTACGGGCAGCTGCGGCGCGAGCTGATCGGGGTCGAGCGCGAGGAGCTGCTGGCGCTGCGCGGCGTCGGCCGCCTGCGCGACCAAACCCTGCGTCAGATCGAGCGGGACCTGGACCTGGAAGAGGCCCGGATTCGGAGCTAGGTGGTTAGGAGGGGGTCGGTGGGGGGTGCCTGGGAGCACCTCCGCCGAGAGAAACGGGGATTGGCTGACGCCTCAAGTCACTTAGCTTTATGGAAAAGCTTGTCCCGGACGGGCCGTCTCTTGATGCGGATCGTGGAGGGGGCGGGGCACCCCTCCCGGGTACTCAGCATGGAGCTGAGCCAACGGCGCCTGAGGCGTCAGCCAATCTGCGTTCCTCTCAGCGGAGGTGCTCCCGGGAGGGGTGCCCCGCCCCCTCCCCACCAACCACCTACCGAAAGAACTCCCGCGCGCGTTCGGCGACGAGGTCGGGCATCTCGTCGGCGATGAAGTGGCCGCAGTTGTCGACCAGCTCCAGCTGCATGTCGTCGGCGTGGCGCTCGTAGCCGGCGAGGAGGGTGTGCTTGAGGGCCTGGTCGCCGGTGCCGAATAGGAGCCGGGTCGGCACGGTAAGGCGAGCGTCGGCGTAGCGGCCGCGGCCGATCTTCGGCGCCTCGCGCAGGTTGAAGACCCGGTACATCTGCACCGCCGCTCGCGCCCGGGCCGGCTCGGTGAAGGTGTCGGAGAAGGCGTGCAGGGTGGCGTCGTCCCAGACCTCGCGCCGGACCGAGGCGCCGGCCAGCACTTTGGGGACGAACTTGCCGCTGGTGTGCAGCCGGTAGCCGATCCCCGGCGCGAGGATCAGCCACTGGTACCAGAAGCGCCAGAGGTGGGGGGCCATCGCCCGCATGCTCGTCCACGGCGGCAGGATGTTGAGCGAGAGGTAGCGGTCGACCCGCTCCGGCGCCCGCAGCGCCAGTAGGAACCCGATCCAGCCGCCCCAGTCGTGGCCGACCAGCTTCACCCGCTCGATCCCGAGCTCGTCGAGGACGGCGATGATGTCGTCGACCAGGTTCTCCTTCTCGTAGCCGCGCGCCGGCGCCTCCGACCAGCCGAAGCCGCGCTGGTCGAGCGCGATCACCCGGTGGCTGTCGGCGAGCGCCGGCATCAGGTGCCGCCACTCGTACCAGTGCTGCGGCCAGCCGTGCAGGCAGAGGACGACGTCCTCGCCGCCGCCTGCTTCGGCGTAGTGGAACTGGACTCCGCGGGCGCCCACCGTGTGGTGGGAGACGCCCTCGACCTGGGGCAGTGGCTGGCTCACCAGCCAGACCCTATCCGTCGCTCAGCGAACCGCGGTGGCCGCCGCGCGGCGGAAGTCGTTCAGCAACTCCTCCATCGCGCCGACCTCGCAGGGGACCCCTTCGGGCCAGTCCTTCTCGGGATGCTCGTGCAGGGTCTTCAGGCCGTTGCCGCTGATCACCGCGACGACGGTCTCGTCGGGGCCGATCTTCCCTTCCTGCGCCAGCCGCGCGGTCGAGGCGATCGTCGTCCCGCCGGCGGGCTCGGTGAGGATCCCCTCGGTCTCCCCCAGCAAGTCAATCGCGTTCCAGATCTCATCGTCGGAGGCGGTCGCCGCCGAGCCCTGGCGCGAGCGCACCGCGTCGACGACGAGGTTGCCGTCGCCCGGGGCGCCGATCGCCAGCGAGTGAGCCGCCGTCTCCGGCGTCTGGTGCTCGATCTCGCCGCCGCCGACGATCGCGGTCGCGATCGGCGAACAGCCGCTGGCCTGGGCGATGTTGATCTTCGAGCCGGTGGTCTCGGCCAGCCCTACGGTCTGCATCTCGACCAGGCCCTTGTGGACGCGGGAGGAGAGGGTGCCGCCGGCGGCCGGAATCACGAAGTGGTCCGGCGGTTGCCAGCCCAGCTCCTCGACGACCTCGAAGGCCATCGTCTTCGCCCCCTCCGCGTAGAACGGCCGCAGGGTGATGTTGGCGAACTCCATCCCGGTGGCCAGCGCCAGCTCGCGGCAGGCGCGGTTGGCCCCGTCGTAGTTGGCGTCAAGTTGGATTACCTGCGCGCCCATCGCCCGGCAGGCCTTCGCCTTGCCCTTCTCCATGTTGCCCGGGTAGAAGATGTAGGGCTTGGCGCCGGCCTGGGCGGCGAGCGAGGCGACGGCGGTGCCGACGTTGCCGGTCGAGACGCAGCCGACCTCGTCCTTGCCCAGCTCCAGCAGGCGGGCGATGGCCATGCCGACGACGCGGTCCTTGTAGGAGAGCGAGGGCCGGTTGGTCGAGTCGTCCTTCAGGTAGAGGTTGCTGAGGCCGAGCTCGGCGCCGAGCCGCTCGGCGTGGATCAGCGGCGTTTTGCCGGCGAACTGGGCGACCCGCTGCTGGGCGCGGCGGTTGAGGATCGGCAGCAGCTCCTCGAAGCGCCAGATATTCCACGGCCGCTCCGCCATCGGGCGCTCGGCGATCCGCTGCTTCGCCAGGTCGTAGTCGTAGTCGACGTCGAGCCCTTCGCCGCAGGCCGGACACTTGAAAGCCCGGTCGAGCAGGGGCGTGCGGTAGCCGCACTCGCGGCAGGTGAGTTCGGTGGCGCAGGAGTGGGTCCGGAGCCCGTAGGGCTCGGTGCGATGCGGATCTGCCGCGTCACTCATAGCTCCTCCTTTGCCGCCGACTTCTCAGCGCGATTGCAAGTTATCTCGAACAAGGTAGCGGACGGGGCAGCCGGCGCAAGCTAGGATCGCGGGATCTATGACTCCCCAGGAGCGCTTCGCCGTCAACCTCAGGAAGGCCCGCACCGCGGCCGGTGTCTCGCAAGAAGAGCTCGGCTACCTGTGCGACCTGCACCGCACCGAGGTCTCGCTTCTGGAGCGGGCCGGTCGCGAGCCGCGCCTGGCGACGATCGTCAAGCTCGCCGGGGCGCTGAAGACGACCCCGAACGAACTCTGCGAGGGGATCTCCTGGCTGCCGAAAGCGCGGCGCTTCGACGTCAAGCGCCCGCCGCGGAGCTAGGAAAGCACCGCTGCAGCTCCTCCGCGTCGAGGCAGCGCCCCCCGGGCGCTGCCTCCATACCCCTGGATGAGAATCGCCGGGCCAGTAAGTGAAGGGAGGCGGGGCGACGCCGGCCGAGCCGACGTGACCAGGATCCGTCATGACGATTTAGATCCTGGCTCAGGATTGGTCCTCCTTTGCCACCCCAAGGCGGTTTCCCATATCCGAGAGCCCCGCCTCCTTCACCGGTTGATCGCCCGGCTGGACCAATTCATAACAGAGTTCGTTGTAGCAATCAAGGGTATTTGCTCATTCGCCGCGGAGACGAACGAACAGGCGCTCAGGAGGTGGTTGCGGGAGCCGGCGAAACCGGGATCTCGGCCGTCGCCGGCCAGGCGCCGAGCGCCTCCGCGCCCTCTCCCACGCCCAGCGCGACGAGCAACTCCTCGGCCAGATGGGGCGCGAACGGGACCAGCGTGCGCGCCAGCAGGACGAGTGCGGCGATCTGCGCCTCGGCGTCGGCGCGGTCGAGCTCGCCGCGGCGTTTGATCACCCGCTTCTCGAAGTCCTGGATCCGCTCCAGCAGGCGGGTGATGTTGCGGACCGCCTTGTGCATCTGCAGCTGCTCGACGTCGGCCGTGATCCGCTCCAGCCCGTTCTCGCACCATTTGCGCAGCCGGTCGCGCATGTGCTCGGTGTCGGCCGCCGCCTCGGGATCGTGCGCCAGCCCCTCGAGGCCGGCGAGCCGCTCGTGGCTGTAGTTCCAGAGGTTGCGCAGGAAGCGGGAGGCGAAGCGGACAGCGCCGTCGCTCCAGTTCAGCGTCTTCGCCGGGCCGGCCGCATAGAGGACCGCGAGGCGGACGGTGTCGGCGCCGTGCTGGGAGACCAGCTCGTCGGGGTTGACGACGTTGCCGAGGTGCTTGCTCATCTTGCGGCCGTCGGCGATCACCATCTCGTGGAAGAGGCAGCCGGCGAACGGCTCGCCCCCCCCCATGAAGGCGAAGGGGCCGATGTCCCGCAGGGCCTTGGTGACGACGCGCTGGTCGAAGACGAAGCCGCCGCTGTCGTTGCCGGCGACGAGGCGCTCGGACGGCAGCCACTCCTGCAGGTCGGGGTGGGTGAACATCTGCTCCTCGCGACCCTCGGGCGGGACCGCAGCCGGGACCCAGAGCCAGAGCGCGTCGAAATGGCAGTCGAGGGTGTCGGTCTCGCGCTTGGCGGCGGCGCCACACCTGGGGCACTCGACGTCGGCGAAATCGGGGCGCTCGGCCAGCGGATTCCCTTCGCCGGTCGGCTTCAGGTCGCGCGGGAGGACGACCGGCAGATCCTCGTCGGGCACCGGCACCGGGCCGCACCCCTCGCAGAGGATCACCGGGATCGGCGTCCCCCAGGAGCGCTGGCGGGAGATCGAGAAGTCGTTGGCGCGGTAGCGGGTCGCCTCGCGGGCGCCCTCCACCGGCGCCGGGGCGGGCCCGTCCTCCTCCTCGCCGCCGGCGGGCGCCTCGACCCGGTCGAGGCGGGCGGCGATGTCGCGGTCGGCCTCGTCGATCGCCGGGATGCCGAGCGCGGCGGTTGGGCCGAAGCGGGCGTCGACGAGCGGCGAGACGATCACCGGCAGCTCGGCGCCGTCGGGGCCGGCGATCGCGGCGCCGGTGTCGAGGACGGGGACCGAGCGGGCGTCGCGGGCGCTCCGCTCCCAGCCGCCCGAGCGCATCTGCTCGAGCTGCTCGCGAATCCCCTCGCCGGAGATCCAGGCGTCGACGTCGGGATGGCGGGGCGAGAGCAGGACGAAGCTCGCCAGACCGGCGAACTTGCGGTGCGGGGTGAAGACGGTCAGCGCCCGCTCGCCGTCGCCGAGGTCGAGCTCGACCCCGTCGGAGCGGCCGAGGATGTAGCGCTGGGTCGCCAGCGAGAGGTCGTCCCACTTGCCGCTCTCGGTAAGCGCCTCGGTGTTGCGGTCGTTCTCCTCCAGGTAGGGGGTGATCCGCAGAAACCAGGTCGGGCGCCGGATCAGCCGCACCTCGTTGTGGCAGCGCCAGCAGCGGCCGTCCTCGACCTGGATCGAGGCGAGGGTGGTCTGGCAGGTGTCGCACCAGTCGACGGTGGCGTCGTCGCGGTAGATCAGGTCGCGGGTCCAGAGCGTGTTGAAGAGCCACTGCGACCAGCGGTACTGGCCCTCGTCGGAGCTGTAGAAGACGCGGTCATAGTCGAAGGAGAAGCCGAGCCGCTTCATCTGGCCGAGCATCCGCTCGCCGCACTGGGCGACCCACTCGGCCGGCGGCTCCTGACGCTCGATCGCCGCCAGCTCGGCCGGCAGCCCGAAGGCGTCGAACCCGAACCCGAAGAGGACCGCGTCGCCGCGGCCGCGGCGGAAGCGGGCGTAGGCGTCGCCGATCGAGTAGTCGCGGACGTGGCCCATGTGCAGGTTGCCCGAGGTGAACGGGCTGGAGGGCTTGACGTAGACGCGCTCCTGGCCGTCCTGCGGCTGCGGGGCGGCGAAGTCGCCGCGCCGCTCCCAGGTCTCCTGGCGCGCGGCCTCGATCGCCTGCGGGTCGTAGTTACGTCGCTCGCTCATCAGACCAATCATGCCTGAGGCGTAAAGGCGGCCTGCCCCTAGCTATCGAAGGTCCACAGCTTGTTGCCGAGGAAGTTGAACGGCATCGCGACCGCGACCGCGACGGCCTGGGCGGGGAGCTCTCCCATCACGCCGCCGGAGAGGAGGAGTTCGAGGACGACGAGGTTGATCCCCAGCGAGGCGAGGCTGACGGCGAAGAAGCGGACCGCCTGGAAGTGGGCCGGGCGTTCACCGGGGCCGAAGGTCCAGTGGCGGTTGAGGAAAAAGTTGTTGCTGACGGCGACGACGAAAGCACCGATCGCGGCGGCGATGTGGTGGATGCCGAGCGGACCGGCGAGGAGGGCGAAGACGACGAGGTTGATCAGGTAGCCGGAGCCGCCGACGATGCCGAATTTGGCCAGCTGCCACCAGCTCGCCGGGCGGCGGGAAGCGGCACGTATCCGGAGGGCGAGTTCGGTGGCAGGCGACATCCGAACGGCGCAGGTTAGCGAGACGAGCAGGCGTTTCCGGCGTTCCGCGTAGTCTTCCCCGCCGTGCGCGCGAAGAACGCAACCGTGGCGGCCGTCGCCCTGGCCGCCGTGGCCGTGGCGCTGGCGCTCGCCTTCGGCGGCTCGCAGAGCTCCGACGACGCCAAGGCCGCAACCGAAGCGCATCTCGGCGCGCCGACCGTCGAAATCATCTCCCCCCGCAACGGCGCCCGCCAGGTCAGCCACGCCGCCGTGGTCAAGGTCGCGGTGGACAACTTCCAGCTCGCGCCGCGCCACTTCGGCGGCGAACCCCAGCTCGGCGAGGGCCACCTGCGCTTCAGCCTCAAGCGCGTCCCCGACTGCGTCGAACCGAAGAAGCTGGCGGACGCGATCAAGAGCCCGGTCGGCAAGGGCCGCCTGGTCGGCAAATCCTTCGACTACGCCAAGTACGCCGGCCCCAACGGGGTCCTCGCCGAACGGATCGGCTCCTCGGGGTCCTACTCCCCCGCCACCCGGCCCGAGATCTACTACCACGCTCTCGTCCCCGGCTTCTACCGCCTCGTCGTCAACCTCGCCCAGAACAGCGGCATGACGACCCAGTTCCACGACGTCACCAACTTCCAGATCCTGCAGAAGCCCGGCCACCACGCGAAAAAGTGCGAAGAGGGCAAGGTCCCCAGCGCCAAGGCCGCGTCGCGCCTGGAATAGAACAATGTCGACTTTGTCCCCTACGGGAGGACAAAGTCGACACGGAGGTCCATTACTTCACTTTGTATAGTGGCTAGGTGCGCACTTATCGCCGTTTGATGGGATTCCTGCGCCCCTACCGGGCGCAGCTGTGGGGATCGCTGGTCTTCGCCTGGGCGGCGATGGGGATGACGGTGCTGATCCCGTGGCTGATCGGCAAGGCCGTCAACGCGATCGAGGACGGGAACAAGCCGGACCTGCTGCCGCTGGCGCTGGCGATCGTCGGCGCCGGGATCCTGCGGCTGGGGCTGACGGTGGTGCGGCGGGTGGTCGCCGGCAAGGTCTCGCTGGCGGTCGAATTCGACCTGCGCCAGCAGTTTTACGCCCACCTGCAGCGGCTCGACCTCGGCTTCTTCGACTCCCAGCAGACGGGGCAGCTGATGTCGCGGGCGACCGTCGACCTGCAGTCGATCCGCTTCTTCCTCGGCTACGGGCTGATCTTCATCACCCAGAACCTGCTGACGATCACCCTGGCGGCGGCGGTGATGATCGTCGTCAACCCGCTGCTGGCGCTGGTGGCGCTGATCCCGGCCCCGTTCGTGATCGTCACCGCGACCAAATACAGCCAGATCTCCCGCCCGGCCCAGCAGGAGGTGCAGCAGCGGATCGGCGAACTGACCGCCGAGGCAGAGGAGAACGTCTCCGGGATCCGCATCGTCAAGGCCTTCGCCCGCGAGGAACACCAGCTGCACCGCTTCCAGCGCGTCGTCGCCCGCGTCTTCGACCAGAGCATCTACACGACCCGGGTCCAGGCTTTCTTCAGCCCGCTGATCGGGCTGCTGCCGCAGATCGGGATCGCGCTGGTGCTGCTGGTCGGCGGCCGCGAGGTGATCAACGGCAGCCTCAGCCCCGGCGCCTTCGTCGCCTTCTACTTCTACGTCGCGATGCTCGCCGGGCCGATGCGCTCGCTTGGCATGGCGCTCGGCATGGCCCAGCGCGCCGTCGCCAGCGGCAACCGCATGTTCGAGATTCTCGACCGCGAACCGGCGATCCAGAGCCCGCCCGGCGCCCCCGCCCTGCCGCCCGGCGACGGCTCGATCGAGCTGCGCGGCGTCACCCTGCGCTACGGCGACGCCGCGCCGGCGCTGAGCGCAGTCGACCTCGACGTCGAAGCCGGCAAGACGGTCGCGCTGGTCGGCCCCTCGGGCGCCGGCAAGACCAGCCTGGTCGGCCTCGTCGCCCGCCTCTACGACCCAGACGAGGGGACCGTGCTGGTCGACGGCGCCGACGTCCGCGAGATCGATGTCGAGTCGCTGCGCTCGCAGATCGCCTTCGTCGCCGACGACAGCTTCCTCTTCACCGCCTCGGTCGCCGAGAACATCGCCTACGCCCACCAGGGTGCCTCGCTCGAGCAGATCGAAGCCGCTGCCCGCCGCGCCCAGGCCGACGCCTTCATCCGCGAGCTGCCAGAGGGCTACGAGACCCGGGTCGGCGAGCGCGGCCTCACCCTCTCCGGCGGCCAGCGCCAGCGGGTCGCAATCGCCCGGGCGCTGCTCGCCGACCCCCGCATCCTGATCCTCGACGACGCCACCTCCTCGGTCGACGCGACGACCGAGGCCGAGATCAAAAAGGGCCTGCGGGAAGCGATGGCGGGACGGACGACGTTCATCATCGCCCACCGCCTCTCGACGATCTCCCTGGCCGACGAGATCGTCGTCCTCGACGACGGCACGATCGTCGACCGCGGCACCCACGAGGAGCTGATGGCGGGCTGCGGCTTCTACCGCGAGATCGCCGAGCACGGCCTCGCCGACTCGGTCTTCCTCCAGCACGACCTCGAGGAGCGCGAGGAGGTGGCGCGCCTGTGAACGAGGGCGGCGGCAGGATCGGCAACATTGGCCGGCTCTTCGCCGACCTCTGGCGCCTGGTCCGCGGCGAAGACCAGCGGGCGCGCAAGGTGCGCTGGATGATCGGCCTGCTGCGGCCCTACCGGCGGCGGGTGATCCTGATGTTCGTCGCCCTGGTGCTGGAGACCGGCGCCGCCCTCGCCCCTCCCTACCTCCTCGGCAAGGCGATCGACAGCGGCATCAGCGCCGGCGACGTCTCCACGCTCGACTGGATCGTCGCCGCCTTCGTCTTCGCCACCGTCCTCTATGCCGTCGCCACCTACTGGGAGACCTACCTCGTCGGCTGGATCGGAACGCGGGCGCTGCAGGACCTGCGCGAGCGGATCTTCACCCACCTGCAGTCGATGTCGATCGGCTTCTTCACCCGCCGCAGCCCCGGCGTCCTGATCTCGCGGATGACCAACGACGTCGAAGCGCTGAACCAACTGGTCACCAACGGCCTGGTGACGATCTTCTCCAGCACCCTGACCCTGGTCGGGATCGTCGTGATCATGCTCTTTCTCGACGTCAAGCTGGCGCTGATCACCTTCATCACCTTCCCGCTGCTGGCGGTGGCGAGCGTCGTCTTCCGGATCGTCTCCGCCGGCACCTACCGCGCCACCCGTGAGCGCATCGCCGCGGTCACCGCCTACCTGCAGGAGACGCTCAGCGGCGTGCGGGTGGTGCGCAGCTTCGGCCAGGAGCCGCGCCACGTGGCGACGATGACCGACCTCAACGAACAGAACCGCGACGTCAACATGAAGACCGTCTACCTCAACGCCTCCTACTTCCCGGCGGTCGAACTGCTGGCGGCGGTTGGTACCGCTGTGATCCTGCTCTACGGCGGCAGCCAGGCGATCGACGGGGCGCTCGAAGTCGGCGTCGTCGTCGCCTTCGTCGGCTACCTGACCCGCTTCTTCGAACCGATCCAGGAACTCTCCCAGCTCTACACGACCTACCAGCAGGGAATGGCGGCTCTCGACAAGATCTTCGACCTCCTCGACACCGCGCCCGACATGGTCGACGCGCCGGGGGCGATCGACCCGGGGACGCTGCGCGGCGAGATCGAGCTCGACGGGGTCTGGTTCTCCTACGCCGAGGAGGGCGAGTCGGCCGCCGACACCTGGGCGCTGCGCGACGTCGACCTGCACGTGCCGCCGGGACAGACCCTGGCCCTGGTCGGCGCCACCGGGGCCGGCAAGTCGACCTTCGCCAAGCTGGTCGCCCGCTTCTACGACCCGCAGAAGGGGATCGTGCGCGTCGACGGCCACGACCTGCGCGGCGTGCAGCAGCGAGCGCTGCGCCGCCAGCTCGGAATCGTCCCCCAGGAGGGCTTCCTCTTCAGCGGCAGCGTTCGCGAAAACGTCGCCTTCGGCCGGCCCGAGGCGTCCGAGGAGGAGATCGAAGCGGCGATCGCCGCCGTCGGCGCGACCGAGTTCGTCGCCGCCCTGCCCGACGGCCTCGGCACCGAGGTCGGCGAGCGCGGCATCCAGCTCTCTGCCGGCCAGCGCCAGCTCGTCGCCTTCGCCCGCGCCCTACTCGCCGAACCGCGCATCCTGATCCTCGACGAGGCCACCTCCAACGTCGACGTCCGCACCGAGAAAACGATCGAGCGCGGCCTCGAGCGCCTCCTCCACGGCCGCACCGCGATAGTCATCGCCCACCGCCTCTCCACCATCCGCCGAGCAGGCAAGATCGTCGTCCTCGAAAACGGCCAGATAGCCGAGCAGGGCACCCACGACGAGCTGATCGCCGCCAACGGCGTCTACGCCAAGCTCTACGGAGCCTGGTCCGAATCAGCGGCCTAGCTTCGGCTGGTCTTAGGGAGGGTCGGGTATCCCCTTCTCTCCCTGGGATTTTCGCCTCTAAGTGCTCTGTCTCTCGCTAAGTCGCCAGTGCGAAAATCAGGACGCCGGTCGTTCAGGGGATACCCGACCCTCCACCCAGTCGAGCTGTGAGATTCGACGAGACCGCAGAAAACGTCGATATACGACGGTTTTCGCGGACTCGCGCAAAAGGACCCTCCCCCGCCCTTCTAGGCTTGCTTCATGGATCACCGACTGACGGAGTTTCTTCGTCGCCTAGGAGAAGCCGAAGCCGAGATAAGGCGAAGGGAAGAAGAGCGACAGCCATTCCTTCTCATCTATGCCGCCGGTGGAAGCGTTGGCATAAAGCATCCGGGTTGGGACGCGAGCTGGATGCGCCCGACGGCTGAGGACGTTGATGACCTCGCGGAGCTGGAGTTTGTTCGAAACGAACCCACGAAGCAGGCCAAGCGGGTTTTCAGCTTGACGGTTCGAGGCCGGCAACAAGCCGAAGGACTTGCGAATCGGTCGAACTCTTCTCCTCCTCCTGGCCACACGCCAAATATCGACGCTACTCTTCGTTGGCTGGCCACGCTGGAGCAAGAATCCCCTGGGGCACTCGACAAGCCTGGAGATCTACCGTCCCGAGCCGTAGGCGAAGGGCTAGCAGGGCCTGGCTCGGAGGAAGCCTTCGCACAGCGGTTCATTGATTTGCTGTCGCAGGGATTCGTGGAAGGAGATGCGCCCGGCTTTGATCAGGCAAATCCGCTGCAGCGACTTCAACTTTCCGATGGCCTCCGGTTGACCATGAAGGCACATGATCAACTGAAAGAGGAACGCCAGCCAGCCCCCGCCATCAACTTTTATGGCTCAGTAGTCGCCGGCCAGATAGCAGCAGGCGACATAAGCAACTTTGTGAGCTTCGGTGACCTTCTGAATCGAGCGGAAACCGAGATTCGCGGCCTTCCAGAGATCAACGCCGAAGATCGAGATGAAGCGTTGACTCTGATCGATGTCCTTCGCGGCAAAGCAGCAGGAGCCGGCGCTCAGGTCTTAACCGGAGCAGGCGGCGGGCTCCTAGCCGACGTACTCGCTCGCCTCATCGGTCTGTCCCCACCGATTTAACGAGTCATGGGATTTCTTGGCCTGTCCGCCGCCGGAAAACTCAGAGCTGATCTCTAGCCAGGGATGGCGTCCGCGCGCCGAGGCCGCAAGAACGGTCCCTCAGGAGCCGTTCTTGCGGTCTCGGCGGACAGCGTGAGCTGGAGCATGGAGCCGAGCCAAAACGGTTGGGCGACAGCAGTTCCCGCTTCTCTCGGCGGAGGTGCTCCCAGGGACCCCCACTGACGCGCCCTCATTAAGAGGCTGATCACCCAGGTCCGACGCCGCCGGATTCGCCGCCCGTTTCGGGGGCCGGTTCCGGTGCTTCGGGGCTGCCGCCGGCGCCGCCGGTTTCGGGCGCCACTTCTTCTTCGGGGGCGGGTTCTTCGTATTCCGGTTCGACGTATTCGGGTTCGACGCCGCCTTCTTCGAGTTCGCCTTCAGATTCTTCGCCGCCCGGCGTCGCTTCGCCGCCCGCCGAGGGGGTCGGCAGGCCGGGTTCGTCGCTGCAGTCTTCGAAGCCGTAGATCGCCGCTTCGGACTGGAAGCTTTCCAACGCCGCCGCCGCTTCCTGGCCTTTTTCTTCCATCGCCGCGACGTCTTCGCGTTCGGCCGCGAGCTTCGCTTCGCCCTCGACCTTGGCCAGCTCTTCGCCGGCTTCCATGAACTTCGCGTAGTCGGCTTCTTCGCCTTCGGGGGCGCCGAGGTCCTGCAGCCGTTCGATCATGCCGACGTAGAGGTTGGCGACTTTTTCGGTCGTCTCGCCCGCCGTCGTTTCAGCCGTTTCCGAGCCGCTCAGCGCGCCCACCGCCGCGTTCACCTCGGCGCAGATGCCGTCGCCCTGCTGGATCAGTTCGTCCTTGGTCAGCGCCACCGGTTCTTCCACCGTCGGCGTCGAAGTTTCGCTTTCGTCCCCCCCACCGCCGCCGCAGCCAGCGATGACGAGCGCGACCAGGGCGCCGAGGATGAGCAGGATCGTCTTGTTGCCGGGGGTCTGCATTGGGGGGCGACGCTAGCAAAGCGATTCGACGCCTTTGCAGGGGAGTTAGGTGACGCTGGCTTTTACTGCGGCCCAGGGACTCGAACCCCGACTACCTCGTCCAGAGCGAGGCGTGCTGCCATTACACCAGGCCGCAACGGCGTTCCTCAGGATAAGGGACCCGAGCGCTGTTAGTCGGCGAAGGGGGTTCCCTCGGCGATCATCTGGCGTGCCTGCGCCAGTTCTTCGGAGCGGCCGACGCTGAGGCAGCCGGCGACCCGGTCGCCCTGCAGGTACCAGACGGAGAACTCGCCGCTCTCGCGGTCGCCGCGCCACACCTCACGGTCCCACTCGTAGGCGGGGCCGACGTACTCCAGGCTGGCCCAGTCGGCGAGGTCGCTGAAGAAGTACGGCACCACCTCGTAGTCGGCGTCGTCGCCGAGCATGTTGCCGGCGACGTGGCTGCCCTGCTGCATCGCCACGTCCCAGTGCTCGACGTGGATCCGTTCCCCGTGGACGACGCTCTCGTACGAGCAGCAGTCGCCGGCGGCGAAGATCCCCGCCGCCGAGGTCTGCAGCTTCGAGTCGCAGACGATGCCGCCGTCGCCGACCTCGATCCCGGCCCGCTGGGCGAGCATCGCGTCGGGTTTGACCCCGGCGCCGACGACGACCGCGTCGCACTCGATCGCCAGGCCGCTCTCGGTGAGGACCGCGCCGACCCGCCCGTCGCCCTCGAAGGCGCTCAACGTCTCGCCGCCGTGGAAGCTCACGCCGTGGGATTCGAGCTGCCCCTGGAACCAGCGGCCGGCGTCCTCGCCGAAGGTCCGCGAGAGCGCCACCTCCTCCATCGCCAGGATCGTGCACTTCGTCCCCCGCGCGGTCAGCGAGGCCGCTACCTCGCAACCGATGTAGCTGCCGCCGACGAGGACCACGTGCTCGGCGGCCTCGGCGTCGGCGCGGATCGCGTCGGCGTTGCCGAAGGCGCGCAGGTAGTGGATGCCCTCGTTCTCGGCCCCCTCGACCCGGAGGATGTTGACGTTCGCCCCGGTGGCGAGCAGCGCCTTGCCGAACGCCACCTCTTCGCCGCCCTGGATCTTCGCCGTCCGCGCCTCGGGGTCGATCCCCATCACGTTCTTGCCGGTCGCCAGCTCGACCCCGTTCTCCTCGTACCAGGAGCGGCCGCCGTTGACGTGGGCGTCCTCACGGCCGGCGTCGCCGCGCAGGTACTCCTTCGAGATCGGCGGCCGTTCGTAGGGCGGCTCCGGCTCGCGGCCGACCAGCAGGATCGAGCCCTCGGCGCCGCGGCGGCGCAGCTCGGCGGCGCAGTGGGCGGAGGCCATGCCGCCACCAATCAGCAGGAAATCGACCTCGCGATCAGCCATCGAGAGCCCGATACCCGGATCTAGGCGCCGTTAGCCCCGTTGCCCTCGGGACCGAAGAGGGCCTTCAAGTCCTCCTCCTTGCCCGGGTCGAGGACGGCGAGGATCTCGTCGCCTTCCTCCAGCACGGTGTCGGCGTTGGGGACGAAGCCCTTGCCGGAGCGCAGGACCGAGATCAGCAGGCTGCCTTCGGGCATCTGCAGGTCGCCGACCCGGCGGCCGGTGACCCCGGAGTCCTTGCCGAGCAGCATCTCGATGATCTCCAGCTGCTCCTCCTGCAGGTCGAGCAGGTGGACGAGCCCGTACTCGGGCACCTCGTGCTCCAGCAGGCGCAGGATCAGGTCGGTCGCCGAGACCGAGGGTTTGATCCCCAGCAGGTCGAAGTGGCGGCGGTTCCGCGGGTTGTTGACGCGGGCGATGATCTGGTCGACGAGGTACTTCTCCTTCGCCACCTGGCAGATCAGCATGTTGTCCTCGTCGTCGCCGGTGACCGCGATCACCATGTCGGCGCGCTGGATCCCGGCCCGCTCCAGCACCCAGAGCTCGGAGGCGTCGCCGTAGGAGACGTTGTGCTCCAGCTCCTGCTCGACGGTCAGGTAGCGGCGGCGGTCGTTCTCGACCAGGGTCACCTCGTGGCCTTTGTCGAGCAGCTCGCGGGCCAGGTTCCAGCCCACCTTCCCCGCGCCGACGACGATGATGTACATGGCTCTCCAGCTCCCCTACGCCGCCGCCGGCGCGTCGTCGGGGGAGCCGCCGCGGGCCCCGGCCGAGCGGACCGCGTCCTCGAGCATGTCGATCGCGACCCGGGTCGGGCAGACCGTGTTAAGCCCCTGGCGCTGGTACCACTCGGCCCGCAGCGGGTCGAGCACGCGGGCGATCACCGTCGGCACCTCGTAGCGGCGCTGGGCGATCTGGGAGATGACGATGTTGGTGTTGTCGCCGTCGGTGGAGGCGATGAAGACGTCGGCCCCCTCGATCCCGGCGGCCTCCAGAGCCTCGCTCTCGAGGCCGGCGCCGACCGTGAACTGGCCGCCGAGGTCCTCCCAGCTCTTCTCCAGGCCCACCTCGAGGCGGGCGTGAGACTCGGGGTCCTCGTCCAGGCAGGAGACCTGATGCCCCTCGCGGAGCATCGCCCTCGCCACCGAGGAGCCAACCCGGCCGCAACCGACGATCAGAACGAACATGGGCCGGATACTAGTCCGGAGCCGTGAACTCGGCGGGCTACTCCGGTTCCGGCGGAGCGGTGAGAAGAACCCTGCAGGGCGCTTTCTTCAGCACGTACTCGGTCGCGGCCCCGATCTCCGCCGGCTTAGCGGCGCCGATCCCGCCGAGGACGCCGCCGCCGCGGATCTTGGTCGGCTCCTCGCCGCCGATCACGATCGCTTCGGAGTTGCTGCGCCGCGCCGCCTCCAGGATCCCGGCGCCGACCTTCCGCGCCCGGATCACGTCGGTGACGACCTCGACGTCCTCGTACTCCTCCCCCACCTCCCGCGCCCGCTGCAGCGCCCGCCGCGCCTGGTCCTCGCGCTCCTTCGGCAGCTTCGCGTCGAGCGGCAGGGTGAGCGGCACCTCGATCACGTAGACGACGTCGAGCCGCGAGTCGTGCCCGCCCTTCGGGGTGCCGGCCTCGGCCGCCGCCAAGCGCCCCGCGGTGGCGACGATGTCGTCGTCGAACTTGGTCCCGAAGACAGGGACGAGGATGTTGCTGAACTCGATCTCCGGCACCTGCTTGGTCAGCGCCCGCTCGGTGACCGAGACCCGCTTGGTCAGCGTCGTCCCCTCGAAGACCTTGCGGTAGACGACGTAGAAGGTGAGCCCGAAGAGCATCCAGCCGAGCCCGACCCAGCGCGCGGTCGAGTGGTAGGCGAGGACGCTGACGAAGGCGAGGCCGCTGACGATCGCGGCGACGATCGCCGGCAGCGGCAGCTGCGCGGTGCCCCAGGCGAAGCCCATCGGGATCTTGAACGGGCGCCGCTTGTCCGGCTTGGTGATCCGCAGGCGGATGATCGAGAGGTGGGCGATGGTGATCGCCAGCGTCGCCCCGAAGGCGTAGATCCCGGCCAGCAGCTTGACGCTGGTCGGGACGACGAGGCCGATCGCGATCAGGCCGCTGAGGACGATCGCCACGTAGGGCGTCGCCGTCCTCGGGTGCAGCTTGCCGAGCCAGCTGGGGATCTGGCGGTTGATCGCCAGCGTGTAGATGTGGCGGGAGACGCCGAGCATCGAGGTGCTCGCCGCCCAGATCAGGACCGGGGTTGCAATCGCCGCCACCAGCCAGCGCATCGTGTCGGCGACCCAGGCCGGTTCGTAGGCGGAGACCACCCCCAGCACCGGCTCCTCGATGAACTCGCCGCCGAGCGCGGTGTGCGGGCCGCCGGGGCCGCCGACCACCGGCACCGCCATCAGCGCGATCGCCGCCATCCCGGCGTAGACGAGCGGCACGCCGAGGGCGCCGACGCTGGCCACCCGGCGCAGGTCGCGGCGGCTGACGTCGATGTCGGGCGCGAGGTCCGAGGCGGCCTCGATCCCCGCGTAGGCGAGCATCGCGATCACCGCCGCGTAGACGATGTCCTTGAAGCTGGGGTCGGTGAAGAGGTCGAGCTGGGCGGTGAGGCGGTCCGGGTGCATGACCGCCAGGCAGCCAACGAGGATCACCGCCAGCTGCAGCCCGAGGTCGGCCAGCGCCAGGAGGGTCAGCGAGCCCTGCCGCTCGCGGCCGGTGACGTTGAAGATGTTGAGCACGCAGACGGTGACGATCACCGCCGTCGCGATCCCGATCTCCCAGCCCGGCTGGGCGAAGTCGCCGCTCACCGGCTCCAGGTAGTGCGGCACCGAGATCGCCGCCAGGGCGATGACGATCAGGTAGTCGATCAAGATCGCCCAGCCGGCGATGAAGGCGATTAGCTCGTTGAAGGCGTGGCGGGCAAAGGTCGAGGAGCCGCCGCGCTCGCGGAACATCGCCCCGCCCTCGACGTAGGTGAGCGTCGTGAGACCGAAGAGCAGGCCGGCGGCGAGGAAGATCAGCGGCGTCAACCCCAGCCCGCGCTCGGCGACGACGCCGAGGGCGAAGTAGATCGAGAAGCCGACCGCGGAGTAGGCGGCGGCGAACAGCGCCGGCACCCCGAGCCCACGCATGATCACCGGTTCGGAGCGGGGCTCCGCCGGCTTCGCGCCCTTGCCGTCCTGCGGTGGCACCCCCTCCGGAGCGCTCACCGCTCCATCCTCATGCCGATCCAGAGCCGGCCGACGCCGACCAGCAGGAACGCGGCGCCCATCAGGAAGCCGAGCGAGGCCGGCCCGCCGCCGTTGGCGAGGGTGACCACCAGGACCAGGAGCCCGATCGCGACGAAGACCAGGGAGAAGGCGCGGACCGCGCCGCGGTAGACCCGCTCGCCGCTCACCGGCTCGCCTCCGCCAGGGCGGCGCCGGGGATCGCCGGTGGCTTGTCGGTCGGGTCGGAGACGACGATCACCCGGCACGGCCGCTCGCCGAGGATCGTCTGCAGGGTCTTGTCGTAAAGCGGGACGCCGTTGCGGTAGCGGAGCCCGACGACGATCGCCTCGGCCTTGATCTCCGCCGCCTCGTCGGCGACCGAGTAGCCGGCCTGGCCGGGCCGCACCCGCGCCACGTGGCCGGTGACCCGCTGGCCGCCGATCAGTTTCGCCTCCTCGATCTTGCTCTGCGCCTCGGCTTCGCGTTCGGACATCTCCGCGTTCAGCGGCAGGTTGGTCGGCACCGTCATCATCGAGTGGACGTGGATCCCGCGGCGTCGCTTGCCGGCGAGCTTGACCGCCGTCGCCACCATCTCCGGCGAAAGGGTCTCCTCGTCCTCGAAGGCGACGAGCACGCTTCGGTACTCGACCTCCTCGACCCCCAGCGGCTCCGGCAGCACGACCTTCACCGTCTGGGTCAGCGGCAGGCCCTGGTTGCGGCGGTAGAGGACGTAGACCGCGATCCCGAGCGCCATCCAGCCGAGGCCGACGACGAGGGTGCGCGGGTTCAGCGCCATCACCACCAGCCAGGCGATGAAGGTGCCGAGGCCGCCGAGGACGGCGCTGATCGGCACCGAGAAGCCGAAGGCGCGGAAGTTGAAGGGCGGCTTCCAGGTCCGTTCCACATCGGGCTTGTTGCGCCGCAGCTGGATCACCGCGACGTGGGCGATCGTGAACGAGAGCATCGCCCCGAACGAGTACATCGTCGCTAGGAAGTCGGTCTGCCCCGGCAGCAGGGTGATGATCGCGATGACCGAGAAGATCAGGATCGCGATGTAGGGGGTGCGGTACTTCGGGTGGACCTGGCGCAGTCCCTCGGGCAGCTGCCGGTGCTGGCCCATCGAGTAGGTGAGGCGGGAGACGCCGATCAGGCCGGCGTTGGTGGCGATCAGGAGGATCACCGCCGCGAGGATGCCGACGTAGTAGCGGAGGATTTCGGTCGGGGCGCTGGCGAGCCCGAGGTTCTCGACGATGCCGAGGATCGGGTCGTCGGCGAAGGTCGAGCCGAGGGCGGTCGAGTAGTGGCCGGCGGCGTCCTGGGTGACCGGCATCGCCGAGAGGGCGACGATCGGGATCAGCAGGTAGAGGGCGAGGACGGCGACGACGGTGAGGCCGACGCTGCGGGGAATCGAGCGGGCCGCTTCTTTGGCCTCCTCGGCCATGTTGGAGATCGTCTCGATCCCGGTGTAGGCGATCATCCCGACCGCGATCCCGAGCAGAAAGTCGCTCCAGGTCGGGGCGACGCCGAGGTGGACGTTGTCGACCAGGATGCTCGGGCTGAGGACCAGGACCACGCCGATGCCGACGAGGATCACCTGCGTCGCGAGGTCGGCGACGGCGAGGACGAGGTTGAGTTTCGCCGACTCCTCGGTGCCGCGGATGTTGATCAGCGCCAGGCCGACGATCAGCACCGCGCCGCCGATGATGTCTCCCGGGCTGTCGCCGAGCCAGGGCCAGAAGACCGCCAGGTAGTGGGGCACGAAGAAGGCCGAGATCGCGACCGTGATCGTGTAGTTGAGCATCTGCCCCCAGGCGGCGACGAAGCTGACCATCTCGTTGAAGGCGTGGCGGGCGAAGCTGGAGGAGCCGCCGGCCTCGGGGAACATCACCGTCGCCTCCGCGTAGGTGGCGGCGGTGGCGGCGAAGATCAGGCCCGAGATGACGAAGGCGACGGGGGTCAGCCCGAGCGCGAACGCAGCGGTGACGCCGAGGGCGTAGTAGATCGAGGAGCCGACGTTGCCGTAGGCGGCGGAGAACAGCGCTCCGACGCCGTGGACGCGGCTCAGCGATTCGTCTCTGGGGATCCGCTGGGCCATTTATGAGGGACGAGAAGCGGTCACTCAGACCGAATATACGGACGCGAGCGGGGCTCTTCGCACGTGCGTGCGGGTCAGCTCGGCCGGCGAGGTGCAGCCGCAGAGGCCGAGGGTCAGTTCGAGCTCCTCGCGCAGCATCCCCAGGACCCGGGCGACGCCCTCTCTCCCGCCCGCGGCGAGGCCCCAGAGCGCCGGCCGGCCGACCAGGACCGCGTCGGCGCCGAGCGCCAGCGCGGTGGCGACGTCGATGCCGCGGCGGATGCCGCCGTCGACCAGGACCGTGGCGCGGCCGTCGACCGCCGCGACGATCTCCGGCAGCGCCTCGGCGGTGGCGATGCAGCGGTCGAGCTGGCGGCCGCCGTGGTTGGAGACGACGACGCCGGCGGCGCCGTGGTCGAGCGCCAGCTCGGCGTCCTCGGCGGTAACCAGGCCCTTGACGAAGACGGGGACGGCGCATTCGGAGGCGAGGTCGGCGACGTCGGCCCAGGTCAGCGCGTGGTTCATCAGCGCGAAGGTCTCCTCGATCGAGAGCGCGCGTTCGCCGCCGGTGGCGGCGGTCAGGCTCGGGGTGCCGAGCTCCTTCGGCAGGGTGAAACCGTGGCGGCGATCGCGCTCGCGGTTGCCGCCGGGCGGCGCGTCGGCGGTGACGAGGATCGCCTCGAAGCCGGCGTCGATCGCCTCGTCCATCAGCGCCCGGGTGACGCCGGCGTCCTTGAAGGCGTAGAGCTGGAAGAGGTGCCGGCCCTCGGGCGCGGCGGCGGCGACCTCGGCCGGCCGGGTCGTCGAGAGGGTCGAGAGGCACATCGCCGTGCCCGCCGCGTCGGCGCCGGCGGCCATCCCCCGCTCGCCTTCGGGGTGCGCCATCCGCTGGTAGGCGACCGGCGCGACGAGGACCGGCATCGAGAGCGGCCCGCCGAGCAGCTCGACGGCGGTCGAGACCTCGCGCACGTCGTTCAGCACCCGCGGCCGCAGCCGCCAGTTTCCCCAGGCGGCAACGTTCTCGCGCAGCGTCAGCTCGTCGCCGGCGCCGCCGGCGAAGTAGTCGCGCGGCCCGGGGTCGAGCTTTGCTTCCCCGAGGCGCTGGAAGTCCGCGACGTTGATCGGCCCGTCGTCCACGGGCGCGAATCTACCCTTCCTGACCCCGGCGGGGGCTCAGCGGCGGCGCTGCGGGGCGGCGATCGAGAAGCGCCCGACCGCGGCCGATTCGTCGAGCAGGCCCGAGGGCGCCAGCGCCCGCACCCGGAACGCGTGGCGGCCCGGCTTCAGGTGCTTGTAGGCCTTCGGCGAAGTGCAGGGCTTGAAGGCGCCCTTGTCTAGCTTGCACTGGAAGGCGCTGCCTTCGACGGTCGAGGAGAAGCGGAAGCGGGCGATCCGGGTGTGCTGGTTGAAGGCGCTCTTGGTGATCGCGGTCTCAGGCGCGGGAAGTGGCGGCGCGGGCGGGTTCTCGCCGCCGCCGGGGGTCGCGGGCGGCAGCGGCGCCAGCTCGGCGGTGACGTTGAAGCCGAAGTTGGCGACGGCGGGCTCGTCGGTTTCGGAGTCGCGCGGGCCAGAGATCCGGATCCGCACCGTGTCGCCGGCGGCGAGCTCGATTTCCGGAAATTCGACCCCGACCGCAAGCGGGGTGAGCTGGTCCAGCGCGTCGCCGGTGTAGAGGTCGCGGTGGAGGAAGAAGGCGGACTGGCAGCAGGGCGCGCCGAAGTGGTACTCCGCGTCCTCGGGGGCGGTGAACGAGTACCAGACCGAGGCCCCCGTGGTGTCGGCTTCCGGCTCGCCTTCCTCGGTGGTCGCCTTCCAGTTGAAGCCGCGCGTGTTGGTGAAGAAGAAGCGTCTACCGCCCGGTTCTTCGGAGATCGAGCCGGTGAGGGTCGCAGCGTCCGCGAAGTCGTCGTTCGACGGCAGCGGAGTCTCCTCTATCCGCAGGGCGATCGCGCCTTCGGTGACCGGTGGCGGGCTTTCCGGCAGGTGGAAGCCGTTGCCGTCGACGGCGATCTCGTATTTGGTCCCCGCCTCGGCTTCGAAGCTGAACTGACGTCCCGAGAAGGGGCAGTCGGGGCCTTCCGAGCCGTTGCCTTCGGCGACGACGGTGAGCGCGTTCACCGCGGTGCCGGTGAAGACCGCCAGGACGGTCGGGAACTCGTCGTCGCAGGCGCCGATCGTGACCCAGCCGTCCGCTTCGGCTTCCCACTCGAACCAGACCGAGTGGCCGGCCGGCGCCAGGCCGGGGATGAACTCGCCTTCCTCCTTGGTCGCTTCGACGTTCGAGCCGGCGACTTCGATCGGCAGCGCGCCGCTGACGAGCTGCCGGTTGGCGAAGTCGTCGTTCCCGGGCGCCGCCAGGGCGCTCGCCGGCAGCGCCAGCAGAACCGCGATCAACGCGCTGAATATCCCCCACCTCATGGCGGAAATCCTACCGGGGGCCTGGGCGGTCGCAGGTAGTCTGGCCGGCGATGGGCCGTCCCCGCCGCCCCACCGCCGCGCAGATCCGCAGGCGCCGGCGGGTCGCCGTCATAGTTCTCGCCTTGCTCGCCGCCGGCGCCGTCTACCTCGCCCTCGCCGCCACTGTCTTCGCGCCGGTGGACAAGGACGGCGCGCGCGTGGTCCACCTGGACGTCCACAGCCAGGCCGTCGGCCGCCGGCTCGGCGTCAGCGTGGTGGTGCCGGCGCAGACCAAACCGCGCGGCAGGCGGTCGCTGCTCGTCTTCCTCCACGGTCGCGGCGGCTCCGACGAGACCTTCACCGGCAACGAGGCGGTCTACGACGGGCTGGCGCGGTTGGGCCGCCGGGCGCCCCTGGTCGCCTTCCCCGACGGCGGCACCCACAGCTACTGGCACGACCGCGACGACGGCGCCTGGGGGCGATACGTGATGCAGGAGGTGATCCCGACCGTGGTCGAGCGCTTCGGCATCGAACCGCGGCGGGTCGCGATCGGCGGCATCTCGATGGGGGGCTTCGGGGCCTACGACCTGGCGCTGCTGCACCCGCGGCGCTTCTGCGCCGTCGGCGGTCACTCTCCTGCCCTCTGGTTCGAAGGCGGCGAAACCGCGCCCGGCGCCTTCGACGACGCCGCCGACTTCGAGCGCAACGACGTCGTCGGCATGGTCCGCGAAAACCCCGACGCCTTCGCCGGGATGCGGGTCTGGAACGACTACGGCGACGCCGACCCGTTCCGCGTCTACGACGAAGGCTTCGTCGGCTACCTCCGCGAAGACGGCGCCAACCTCAGCGCCCACACCGGCAGCGGCAGCCACGACGGCGCCTACTGGGACCGCCACTGGGGGCGGTACCTGCGCTTCTACGCGAACTCGCTGGCGCGCTGCTGAGGCCGGTCAAGGTTCTCGATGTCGAGTTTGTCTCCCTATGCGAGACAAACTCGACACTCAGCCGCTGGGCGAGCCCGCGGGGGGCGTCCCGGGCGGTGGATCCTGGCCCCAGCTTTCACGACCGTCGGTGGTCGCGATCGGAATCTTCGGGCCGGCCAGCGCCGGCGAGTCGAGGGTGACGTCGGCGATCGCCTTGACCCGCGAGAGCACCTCGCGGACTTCGCTCTTGCGCCCCTGGGCGCCCCAGCCCTGAAGGTCGGCGGTCAGCCCGGTGGCGTCGATCCCGGCCGCGTCGGCCAGGTACAGCGCCCGCGGCATGTGGAAGCCCTGGGTGACCACCACCGCGTCGCGGACGCCAAAAATGCTGCGCGCCCGCACCATCGTCGCCCAGGTGTCGAAGCCGGCGTGGTCCTCGAAGATGTCCCGCGGCGCGACCCCGTCCCGAACCAAGGCCTTGCGCATCGTGTCCGGCTCGTCGTAGCGCCAGGTGCCGTGGTCGCCGGAGACGAGGACCTTCTCCACCTTCCCGGCGTGCCAGAGTCGCGAGGCCTGCTCGACCCGCGCCGCCAGCATCGCGCTCATGTCCCCATCCGGCTCAACCAGGGCCCCGGGCACGATCGCCACTTCGGCGGCCGGCACGTCGGCGACCGAATCCGTCGAATCGCCACCATGGGTCAGCACGTAGGCATTGGCCAGCGCCACCAGCAACACCAAGACGACGGCGCCACCAAGCGCCAGCTTGGTCAGCCGCGGCCAGCGCCGCAGTG
Organism: Solirubrobacterales bacterium; assembly: GCA_035634815.1. Taxonomy (GTDB): domain Bacteria; phylum Actinomycetota; class Thermoleophilia; order Solirubrobacterales; family 70-9; genus VAYN01. The sequence goes on from DASQCF010000016.1 coordinate 65,767, forward strand.
GATAGGTCGCCTTATGAACAAGACCCCGCACGGCGGGAACGCTAACAAGCCCGGTCCGCACCAACCCCTACTTCTGCTGGGTGTAGGGGTTGGTGCGGACCGAGTCGAAGCGGATCTACTCTTCAAAGATGACCGAACAGGAAGCAAAGGAACAAAGCGAGCAGCTAGCGGCCGAGCACCCCGACCGAGAGACCCATCGCTGGGTTCCGGTCGAAGGCAAGAACGGCGAGTGGACGGTAGCCAAGATCAACCTCCCGCCGGCAAAACCACCGACCGGCACCGAGACCCGCGTCACCGAATCGGAGAGCGGCGATGACCCCCGCGTCCTCCCACCCTGGCTGGACCCACCCCGCGGCGGCATCGTCTAGAGCTGGAGGAGCGTCAGACCATCCCGGTCGGCACCACCCGCAACTGTCATGGAGGGGGTAGATACCCCTTCCACGAAGGCTCAAGAAGCAGCAAAGGCGCCCTTACGGACGCCTCAGCTGCGCGACGGTCTTCGGGGAAGGGGTATCTACCCCCTCCCCTCTAAGCCCGTTTAGAAATGCACTATCGGGATGATCAGAATCGCGACGATGTTCGCGACCTTGATCATCGGGTTGATCGCCGGGCCGGCCGTGTCCTTGTAGGGATCGCCGACCGTGTCGCCGGTCACCGACGCTTCGTGCGCGGGCGAGCCTTTGCCACCGTGGGCGCCGTCCTCGATCAGCTTCTTCGCGTTGTCCCAGGCGCCGCCGCCGGCGGTCATGCTGATTGCCTGGAAGAGGCCGACGACGATGACGCCGATCAAGAGGCCACCGAGCGCGTCGACGCTGAGCAGACCGACGATCACCGGGACGATGATCGGGATCAGGGCCGGCGCGATCATCTCTTTCTGCGCGGCCAGGGTGACGATGCTGACCGTTTCGCCGTACTCGGGCTTTTCGGTCCCCTCCATGATCCCCGGGTGGTCTTTGAACTGTTTGCGGACCTGCTCGACCACCTGCCCGCCGGCGCGGCCGACGGCCTCGATCGCCAGAGCGGAGAACAGGTAGACCATCATGCCGCCGATGATCAGCCCGATCAGCACGTCCGGGCTGGTCAGGTTGAAGAGCCCGTTGAGGTCGTACCCCTGCGGGGCTTCGTCGGCGAGCTCGCTCTTGAAGGCGGCGAACAGCACCAGCGCCGCGAGCGCGGCGGAGCCGATCGCGTAACCCTTGGTCACGGCCTTGGTGGTGTTGCCGACCGCGTCGAGCGGGTCGGTGACGTTGCGGACGTCCTCCGGCAGCTCCGCCATCTCGGCGATGCCGCCGGCGTTGTCGGTGATCGGCCCGAAGGCGTCGAGGGCGACGATCAGACCGCAGAGCGAGAGCTGGGCCATCACGGCGATGCCGATGCCGTAGATGCCGGCGAGCTCGTTGGCGCCGAGGATCGCCAGGGCGATGACGAGCGCCGGGGCGGCGGTCGACTGGAAGCCCTGGGCGAGGCCCTGGATGATGTTCGTCGCGTGCCCGGTCTCGGAGGCGCGGGCGATCGTCTTCACCGGCCGGAACCGGGTCGACGTATAAAATTCGGTAATCACGAAGAGCAGCGCCGTGACTGCGACGCCGATCACCGCGCAGAGCCAGAGGTCGGCGACCGAGATCGCGGCGGAGGCCGTGTCGAGCACGCCGACCCGGAGCGGATCGCTCATCAGCCAGTCGGTGATCGGGTAGAAGGCCGCGATCGAGATCACGCCGGCCAGGATCACGCCCTGGTAGAGCGCGCCCTCGACGCGGTCGGTTTTGGTCCGCACCACGAGGGCGCCGATGATCGAGGCGATGATCGCGACGCCGCCGATGACCAGCGGGTAGATCGCGACCTCGCGGGCGAAGTCACCGTTGAAGGTGAGGACGCCGAGCAGCATCACCGCGACCGAGGTGACCGCGTAGGTCTCGAACAGGTCGGCGGCCATGCCGGCGCAGTCGCCGACGTTGTCGCCGACGTTGTCGGCGATAACCGCCGGGTTGCGGGGGTCGTCCTCGGGGATCCCCGCCTCGACCTTGCCGACCAGGTCGGCGCCGACGTCGGCGGCCTTGGTGAAGATGCCGCCGCCCAGCCGGGCGAAGACCGAGATCAGCGAACCACCGAAGCCGAGGCCGATCAGCGCGTCGACGGCCTCCTTGTCGGTGCTGCCGATCAGGAGCAGGAAGCCGTAGTAGCCGGCGACGCCGATCAGCGCCAGACCGACGACCAGCAGGCCGGTCACCGAGCCGCCCTTGAAGGCGACGTCGAGCGCCGGCGGAACGCCGCCGCGCGCCGCCTCGGCGACGCGCGAGTTGGCCCGCACCGAGACGTTCATCCCGATGAAGCCGGTGGCGCCCGAGAGCACGGCCCCGATCAGGAACCCGACCGCGGTTTCCCAGTTCTGCAGCAGCAGCAGCAGGATCGCGATCGGCACCGCGAGCGCGGCGATGATCGTGTACTGGCGGCTGAGGTAGGCCTGGGCCCCTTCCTGGACGGCGCCAGAGATTTCGCGCATGCGGTCGTTGCCGGCCGGCTTGGCGAGCAGGCGCTGGGTAACGAGAAGTCCATAGAGAACGGCAGCGCCAGCGCAGACCAGCGCGACGACAACTCCGTAATCGGTCAGAAATTCGGTCAAAGTTCCTATTCCTCCGGTGGTTTTAGCGGCGCGGGAGTCTATAGACGAAGGCGGCGACGAGCGCCGAGACCCGCTCTGGAAGGTGATTTGCGCCCGCCGGCAGCCGCTCAGGCGGGCTCGGAGGCGTGCGCTCCCGCATAAGTTCGCCGCGTCTCGGCGACCGCGTCACGGTAGACATCCTCGATCGAAACCCCCGAATCGAGCGCCTCGCGCGCCCGCTCGGCGCCGTTTCGCTCCGGCAGCCGCAGGTCGAGGCCGAGCTGCGCCCGAGCCGGCTCGGCCCAGACCAGCACCTGCTCCAGCAGCGAGCGGGTCGGCAGCTCCTCGCCGCGGCGCCAGTCGATCATCCGGCCGCCGGCGCCGTGGCGGATCGCCCGCCAGAGGTTCTCCTCGATCTCGCGATCGGCGAGGGGCGCCCCCCGCCCGTCGTAGCCGTGCTCGTCGTAGTCGAGCGCGGCCTGGGCGATGCAGGCGGCGATCAGCCCGGCCATCGCAAAGGACTCGTCGCCGCGGGTCTGCGCATCGCAGATCCGCACCTCGACGGTGCCGAAGCTGTGGTGCGGCCGCACGCTCCACCACAGCTGGGTCGACTCGACCACCGAGCCGAGCCGCTGCAGCGACTCCACGAAGGACGCGTAGGTGGCCCAGTCGCCGAACGGCGAGGGCACCCCGCAGCGTGGGAAGGTGCGGGTGAAGATCTCGGAGCGGACGCTGTGCAGGCCGCTGTCGCGGCGGTCGAGGAAGGGCGAGTTCGCCGAAACCGCGAGCAGCAGCGGCAGCAGCTCCCGCAACCGGTCGCAGACCGCGATCGCCCGGTCGGCGCCGCGGACACCCATGTGCAGGTGCAGGCTCCAGGTGTTGTTGCGCTGGGCGACGTAGCCGAGTTCGTGCCGCAGCCGGTTGTAGTGGGGGGTGTCGATGATCCGCTGATCCAGATAGTTCGCCCAGGGATGGGTTCCCATCGCCCCCAGGGTCAGCCCCATCTGGCCGACCGTCTCGAAGAGGCGCGCCCGCCGCACCCTCTGGCGCTCCATCGCCTCGGCGAAGGTCTCGGCGCGCCCGGAGCGGATCTCCACCTCCGAGGCGATCAGCTCGCCCGCCGCCGCCTCCGCCAGCTCCTCGTCGCGCTGGCAGGCGGCCATCACGTCCTCGAAGCGGTGCTCCAGCTCCAGCGTCCTCGGGTCGAGGATCGCGAACTCCTCCTCGAGGCCAATCGTGAAGTCCTGCGAGGACTCGAACTTCTCGCGGGCGAGATCGAGGTCGATGGACAAGGGCGGCCTCTAAGCGAGGTAGAAATACAAGGCGTAGAGCAGGTCGACTGCCGGGCTGGAGGTGTGGACGGTGACCTCCGGCGGCACCTGCAGCAGCTGCTCGGAGTAGTTGAAGATGATCTTCACCCCCGCCTTGACAAGGCGATCGGCGACGTCCTGGGCGGCGTCGGCCGGCACCGCCAGCACCCCGACGACGATCTCCTCCTCGGCGACCACGTCGGGGAGGTCGCCGATGTCGCGCACCGTCAGCTCGCCGATCGGGTTGCCGACGACGCCCGGGTCACTGTCGAAGACGGCGACGACCTGGAAGCCGTGGTCGGCGAAGATCGAGGAGGTAGCGATCGCCTGGCCGAGGTTGCCGGCGCCGAAGAGGGCGATGTTGTGCTGGCCGGAGGTGCGGAGGATCTTGCGGATCTCCGAGACCAGCGACTCGACGTTGTAGCCGACGCCGCGCTTGCCGAACTTGCCGAAGCCGGAGAGGTCGCGGCGGATCTGGGTCGGGTTGATGTGGGTGTACTCGGATAGCTCCTGCGAGGAGATCGTCTCCCGTCCCATCTTCCGCGCCTGCGTCAGCACCTGCAGGTAGCGCGAGAGGCGGGCGGCGACGCCAAGCGAGAGGCGCTCGCCTTCGACTGGGAACGCCTCCGCGGCGTCGAACTCCTCGATCACCTCGACCATGCCCCCACAGTATCGAGCCTGGCCTTGAGGGCATCGCGGTCGAGGATCAGCTCCGAGACCTCGATCCCGTCGACCTCGACGACGGGGATGCGCTCGAGGTGGCGACGCAGCAGCAGCTCGTTGCTCTCGATGTCGACCTCGTGAAGCCCGAAGCGGTACCCCTCCCCGTGCAGGGCGACGATCTGCGCCAGCGCCTCCTCGCAGAGATGGCAGCCCGGCCGGGAGTAGACGACGACGTCGGCCATCGGGCTCAGTGGGGGACGGCGGCGACGGTCTCCCCGGTCGCGAAGGCGTCGTAGCCGAGGTAGTCCGGGTAGGCGATCGGCTCCGCGTAGCGCGCCGCCGAGCCGATCATCGCTGCGTTGTCGGTACAGAGGGCGATCGGGACCAGCTTCAGCCGCACCCCCATCTGCTCGCAGAGCTCGCCCACCGCCTCGCGCAGGGGGCCGTTGGCGGCGACCCCGCCGCCGAGCGCGACGGCCTCCCACCCCCTCTGCTTCAGCGCCCGTTTCAGCTTTGTCGTCAGCTGGCGGATCACCGCCGCCTGGAAGGAGGCGGCGAGGTCGGCGCGCCGCTCGGCCACCGCCTCCGGCCCGAGTTCGCGGCAGCGATAGAGGACCGCGGTCTTGAGGCCGCTGAAGCTGAAGTCAAGGCCGGGGTTGCGGGACATCGCCACCGGCATCTCAAACGCCTCGGGGTCGCCGCCCTCGGCCTCGCGCTGGATCAGCGGCCCGCCGGGGTAGCCCAGGTCCAGCAGCCGCGCCGCCTTGTCGAACGCCTCCCCCGCCGCGTCGTCGAGCGTCTGCCCGAGGAGCTCGTAGCCCTCGTGGTCGCGGACACCGGCGAGCAGGGTGTGGCCGCCGCTGGCGATCAGGCAGAGGAAGGGCGGCTCCAGCGGCTCGGGCTCGAGGAAGTTGGCGGCGACGTGGCCCTGCAGGTGGTCGACCGGGATCAGCGGCAGCCGCCGCGCGGCGGCGATCCCCTTGGCGGTGCTGATCCCGACCAGCAGGGCGCCGATCAGCCCGGGGCCGGCGGTCGCGGCGACCGCCTCGATGTCGTCGAGCGTCACCCCCGCCTCGGCCAGCGCCGCCTCGACCACCGGCGTCGCCAGCTCCAGGTGGTGGCGGGCGGCGACCTCGGGCACGACGCCGCCGAAACTTTCGTGGGCGGCGGCCTGCGAGGAGATCACGTTGCTGAGGATCCGCCCGCCGTCGAGGACGGCGGCGCAGGTGTCGTCGCACGAGGTCTCGATCGCCAGCAGCATCAGTTCCAGCTCCCCATTCGAGTCATCAGTCCAGCCACATGATCAGCGCGTCCTCGCCGTTGTCGTGGTAGTAGCGGGGACGGACGCCGGCCGAGCGGAAGCCGAAGCGCTCGTACATGCCGATCGCACGGTGGTTGGAGACGCGGACCTCGAGGGTGAACGGCAGCTTGCCCCCCGCCTCCTCGATCAGCCGCCGGATCAGCGCCCCGGCGACGCCGGTGCCGCGGTTCTCGGGGTCGACGGCGATGTTCATCAGGTGCCAGACCTGGTCGTAGCGCGAGCAGATCACGTAGCCGAGCAGCTCGTCGCCGGCGCTGGCCGCAAGGCAGATCCCCGACGGCTTTGAGAGCTCGAGGACGAACATCGCCAACGACCAGGGGGTCGGGAAGGAGCGCCGCTCGATCGAGATCACCGCCGGCAGGTCGCTGTAGGCGAGCCTGCGGACCTGGACCTCCCGGCTCAGCTCATCGTGCTCTTTGTGAAGCGTCTCGCTCAAGCCACCGCTCCGCGTCGGGGGGTCTCAGATAGATCGGGGCGAGCCCGTCGGCATCCTCTCCCGGCCCCGCCGCCGCCAGCGCGCAGACGTGGCGCGCGGCGACCCGGTGGACGGGATCGGAGTCGTCCGGGATCCGGACGCCGCCTCGGGTCAGCTCGTGACGAAATCGTACCGCCCCCGAACCGGCGACCGAAGGGGGCGTGTCCAGTGCACCGAGGCGGGCGGCAAGCCCCTCGGGCCGGTAGACGGCCGGCTCCGAGATCCGGGCGCCGTCGGGCGCGTAGAGGGCGGCGAAAACCTCCCCGCGCCAGCCGTCGAGCACGGGGAGCACCATTCGTCTGTTCCTTTTCGTTGCTGGAGGCGGATAAGGAACAGACGAATTGCCCGCCTCGTCGATCCCGGCCGCGACCGCGTCCAGGGTGCAGACGCCGCGCACCGGCAGGCCGAGGCTGGCGGCGAGGCCGCGCCCGGTCGCGATCCCGATCCGCAGGCCGGTGAAGCTGCCGGGGCCGACCCCGACGGCGATCAGGTCGACCGCGTCCCAGCCGCCGGCGGCCTCGGCCGCATCCTCGACCTCGCTCAGCAGGCCGGTCGCGTGCCGGGGCCTCCCGCTCGGGGACAGCCCCAGCTGCGACTCGTGCAGAACCTCGCCGTCGCGCCAGGCGCAGGCGACGGTGTCGACCGTCGCGGTGTCGAAGCCGACGACTATCAGCGGTGCGCTACCCCGTGACCCGGAAAGCCCAGGAGCCGACTTTCTTGCCTTTGACGTACCAGCTGACGACGTGCTTGCCAGGGATCGTCGAGGTGATCTTGTTCACGTAGAGGGTCCCCTGTTCGGCTTCCTGAGCCTGCGCGCAGAGGTTTTTCCCGCTCGGGAACTTGACGCAGACGCTGTAGGCGACGTCGCCGTTGAGGCTTTTGAAGAAGGCGCCCTTCTTGGCCTTCTTCGGGCAGGAATGCGAGGGCTTCGCGTTGCGGGAGACCCCGCAGCCGACGTAGTGCTTGTAGGCCGCCGCGCTGGCCGAAGCGGGTACCGCCGTGATCAGCAGTCCGCTCACCAACATGGCCGCTGCGAGTGCCTTCAGTCCCTTCATCCCGTCCTTGCCTTTCTAAATCGAGTTCCGAGCGCCGATGCTACAAGCTGGGCGCGCTACCCCCTGAACACGGTCAGGCGGCGAACGCTGCGCTTTTTCCCTGCACCCCCTACCCAGCGGCGAGGATTTCGATCCGGCGGCGGTCCTCGCCGAGGTGGGCGAGCCGGAGCTCGAAGGCCGGGCGGTCGAGCTGCCCCGAGCCGGCCCCGGGCCACTCGACGAAGGCGACCCCCTCGGGCCGCAGGTAGTCGGCGAGCAGCGCCGGGTCCTCCCCCTCCAGCGACTGCAGGCGGTAGAGGTCGAGGTGGGAGACCGGCATCCGGCCGCCGCCGTAGGTCTGGCCGATCGTGAAGGTCGGCGAGGTGACCGGCTCGGTGACGCCGAGCGCGCGGCAGGCGCCGCGGACCAGGGTCGTCTTGCCGGTGCCGAGCTCGCCGGAGAGGAGGACGACGTCGCCGGGCCCCAGGCGCTCGGCGAGGCGGGCGCCGAGCGCCTCGGTCTCCTCGGCGCTGCCGGTCTCGACGACCTCCGCGGCGGGGGCGCTCATCCGAAGAAGCCGAGCTGGTCGGCGGGCGGCGGCGGGGGTTGGTCGTCCCCCGCTTCGGCCTCGGCGACCTCCTCGGCGCTCGGGACCGGGTCGGGCAGCGGCCGAGCCAGCAGCTCGGGGATCGTCGCGAAGTCACCCCGCAGGGTCTCCTTCACCGCCGGGGTGCGCAGCGCGGCTGCGGGATGGAAGAGCGGCAGCAGGAAGACGGTGCGGCCGCCGAGCTCGTGTACCTGCGGGGTGCCGCGGACCTTGGTGATCCCGGTCGGGCTGCCGCTCAGCAGCTTGGTCGCGAAGTTGCCGAGGGTGCAGACGACGCGCGGCTCGATCAGCCGCACCTGCTCGAACAGGTAGGGCTCGCAGGCGGAGATCTCGTCCGGCATCGGGTCGCGGTTGCCCGGCGGCCGGGACTTGAGGACATTGGCGATGAAGACGTCTTCGCGCGCGAGGCCGATCTCCTCCAGCATCTGGTTCAACAGCTGCCCGGCGCGGCCGACGAAAGGCAGGCCCGAACGGTCCTCTTCGGCCCCGGGCGCCTCGCCGACGAACATCAGGTCGGCGTCGGCGTTGCCGGCCCCGAAGACCGCTTTGGTGCGGGTCTCGTGCAGGGGGCACTTGGTGCAGTCCGTGACCTCCTTGTAGAGCTCGACCAGGCACTGGCGCCGCTCCTCGGCGCTCGCGCTCACGGCTTCTCCCCCGCCGCCCGCTTCTTCTTCGCCGCGGCCAGGCGCTCGCCCCGCGCCGCCTCGCGCTCGCGCCGCCGAGATTCGTCCGAGCGCACCCCGGCCCCGCGCGGCTGCCGCCCGGGCGGGGCGACGGTCGAGAGCAGTCGCCGGGTGCGCTCCGAGCCACAGTTCGGGCAGGCAGCGGCCTGGCCGCTCGCCATCAGCTCCTCGAACCGCGCCCCGCACACCTCGCACTCGAACTCGTAGATCGGCATCCGCCCCAATCGTAGTTCGCCGCATACCGGTGCCGGTGGTTCCGATACTCTGCGCCGATGAAGGCAAGGGGGCTGCTGGGGGTTCTCGTCTGCGCGGTCGCGCTCGTTGGGCCGGCGACCGCGTCGGGCTTCACTTCCACGCCCCTGCGCTACGCAGACATCAGGGTCAAGGCCAGCCACGGCTACCACCTGCGGATTACCGCCTTCGATACCAACGTCAATGTCGAGGCGGAGAACGGAGACCGGGAGGTCGAATACACCGTCCTCGACGGCAGCCTCCGCAAGGACCGGATCGACGCGCGGTTGCCGGGCGTCGGCTGGATCAACCTCCGCTTCGAGGAGCGCAAGCGCTACCGCGCTTCCCCTGCCGACAACTGCGAGGGACCCGGCGACCTCATTCGGGTCGGAACCTTCGAGGGCCGGATCCGGATCAAGGGCGAAAAGGGGTACACCGCCTATGACCGACCGAAGGTCGCGGGAAAGATCGAGTTTTCGCCCGAACAGTCCTGCAGCTGGCGCCCCGCCCGAGCCAGCGCTGCGTCCGACGAAGCGCTACTGATCGCGGCGGGACCCCGGGGGCGGGGGACGCTGAGCTTCGAAGCGAACCGCGTGGAGCCTTTTGCCGGATTCACTCCCCTTTTGTTCCACGCGGGTCTGTTCCGGCAGCGGCAGCGGATGTTCATCTCCAACAGCGTCGAAGGGTTCAGCGAAGACGCCAAGCTGATCGAGATCGGCGAGAAACCGCTTTCGGCTGCGGTCGATCCACCCGGGCTCTTTGCCGGCAGCGCTGAATTCCTGCAGCAGGCCGAGGACTTCACCTGGCTCGGCGACCTGACTGCCGACCTGCCGGGAGTCGGTCCGGTGGAGCTAGCCGGCCCACAGTTCGAAGCGATGCTCTGCCTCGGTCGCCGCTGCAAGGGCGATAAGAAACTGCGGGAAGCCATCGGGGTCCGGCCCCTCGGGCGAATCAAGGCTCTCGGCAAATGAGGCTGGCAAGAGCGCTCTCCCTGCTCCTCTGCGCAGCGGCCTTGACGTTGCCGGCCAGCGCATTGGCGCGCGCCCCGGAGGGCATCACGCTCAGCACCATCGAACTCGACGAAAGCAACGGCTACGAGGTCGATCTCGGCGCCATCCGCTTCAAAAAAGGGAAATCCACGGTGGCTCTGACCGCGCAGCGGGAGACCGCCAGCGCCAGCTACTCGGTCCGCACGCCCCGGGGCGCCGGGATTCATGCGACCTTCGGCACGCTCGGCCAGGTGGATCTCGGTTTCCATCGAAAGAAGAAGGTGGTGGAACGCCCAGAACGGAACTGCCGCTGGGTGATCGAAATCGGCGTCTTCCGGGGAAGCGTGGACTTCGTCGGCGAGGGTGGCTACGTAGCCACCGAAGTGCGGAACCCCAAAGGGGGCGTCTTTCGTCTGCCGGACGGTTTCTGCGGGCTGGGGAGCTTCCGGCCCGGGCTCCCGCCGGGCCTGCCGCGGGAAACGGTTCTCGCGACGCGGATGAAGACCGCGGCGCGTGAGGTCAGCTTTCGGGCATCGCGGGAGCGCAGCGGCCGCCGCACCATCCAGTTCACCGCCGAAACCTCCGAACGCGTGGAAGGGATGCGGATCGAGCGCTCGGTCCGGGTGCCGGGGGAGCAGGGAGACTTCACTGCCACCGGTGCCTCGCGCGCGGCGGCCTCCCCTCCCTCGCCCTTCAGCGGCTACGCCAGGTTCCGCGATCCGAAACCCGGCCCCGTGACCTGGGAAGGGCCGCTCGCGGTGACGCTGCCGGGGCTGGCGGCGCTACCGCTGACCGGCGAAGGCTTCACCGCGCGCCTCTGCCCCAACCTCTCGATCCTCGCCAGCTGCCTGCCGCAGCGCGAACGGTCGCGACTCCGGAGCCGCTACGGCAGCGGCTCCCACTCCCAGCCCTTGGCGCTGGCCAGGCTCTCCTCGCTGAGGTAGCGGCGGAACTCGTCGAGCTCGGCCGGCTCGACGCTGTAGACGTGCTCGGGCTCGGGGAAGTGGCGGCGGCGGACCTCGTCGCCGTAGCTTTTCACCGCGGCGACCATCGTCTCGTGGACGTCGGCGTAGCGCTTGACGAACTTGGCCATGTGGCCGGTGGTGATGCCGAGCAGGTCGTGGAAGACGAGGACCTGGCCGTCGGTGCCGCCGCCGGCGCCGATCCCGATCGTCGGCACTTCAAGCTTCCCGACGATCTCGTCGGTGATCGCCGAGGGGACGGCCTCGATCACGATCGCGAAGCAGCCGACCGACTGCAGCGCGAGGGCGTCCTCCAGCTGCTTGATCGCGCTCTTGGCGCTCTTGCCCTGGGCCTTGTAGCCGCCGAGGGCGGTCGCGGTCTGCGGAGTGAGGCCGATGTGGCCCATCACCGGGATGCCGGAGTTGACGATTGCCCGGGCGCGCTCGACGATGACGCCGCCGGCCTCCAGCTTGACCGCCTGGCAGCCGGTCTCCTTGATCAGCCGCTGGGCGCTGCGGATCGCTTCCTCGTTGCTCGCCTCATAGCTGCCCATCGGCATGTCGCCGACCATCAGCGGCGTTTTCAGGCCGCGGCGCACAGCCTTGCCGAGCATCACCATCTCGTCCATCGAGACCATCTCGGTCCCGGGGTAGCCAAGGACGACGTTGGCGGCGGAGTCGCCGACGAGGACGATGTCGACGCCGGCGGCCTCGGCGACCGTCGCCGAGGGGTAGTCGTAGGCGGTGACCATCACGATCGGTTCGCCGTTGGCCTGCATCTCGGCGAGGCGCGGCAGGCTGACCGGCTTGCGGTCGGAAGTCGGGGCGGTGTGGGAACGGCCTCCTGAGCTCATTTCAGCAGCACCTCCGGGTGGCTGTCGACGGCGATCGCCTTGTTGTCGTCGTCGACGTGGACGACGACCGGGTCGTAGCGCTCCAGGTCGCTCTCGTCGTAGGCGCCGAACGAGGCGACGATGATCTTGTGGCCGGGCTCGACCAGGTGGGCGGCGGCGCCGTTGACCTGCATCGTCCCCGAGCCGGGCTCGCCGTCGATCACGTAGGTGACGAAGCGGGAGCCGTTGTCGACGTCCCAGACGTGGACCTGCTCGTTGGTGATCAGATCGGCGCCGGCCATCAGCTCGGTGTCGATCGTGATGCTGCCGATGTAGTCGACGTCGCAGTCGGTCACCGTCGCCCGGTGGATCTTCGACTTCAGCATCTGCCTTTGCACAGCGACCCCTTTCGCGGGCTAGGTGTTCGGGACGTTGGTCGGGTGGATCAAGACGTTGTCGATCAGGCGCGCGGCGCCGACGCGGGCGGCGACGGCGACGAGCACGGGGCGGTCGCCGAGTTGGTCGACCGGCTCCAGGGTCTCGGCGTCGCGGGCCTCCAGGTACTCGGACTCGATGCCGGCGGCGGCGAGCTCGGCCTCGGCGGCCGCGAGGCCCTTTGCCAGCGAGCCGGCGCGGGCGCCGCGCTCGGCGGCGGCGAGGGCGCGGGAGAGCGCCGTCGCCCGCTCGCGGTCGGCCGGCTGCAGGTAGGCGTTGCGGCTGCTCATCGCCAGCCCGTCGGGCTCGCGCACGGTCGGCATCACCTCGATCCGCACCGGGAAGTCGAGGTCGCGGACCATGCGGCGGATCACGACCGCCTGCTGGGCGTCCTTCTGGCCGAAGTAGGCGACGTCGGGGCCGACGAGGTTGAAGAGCTTGGCGACGACAGTGGTGACGCCGCGGAAGTGCTCGGGGCCGCGGCGGCCGGCGTCGCCGTCGAGGACGCCGGTGAGCGGGCCGGCGACCTCGACCGCGGTCGAGGCGTCGGCGGCGTAGACCTCGTCAATCGGCGGCGCGAAGACGAGGTCGGCGCCGGCCTCGGCGGCGAGCCGCAGGTCGCGCTCCTCGTCGCGGGGGTAGCGGTCGAGATCGTCATTGGGGCCGAACTGGGTCGGGTTGACGAACAGGCTCATCACCACCAGGTCGCACTCGGCGCGAGCGGCGCGGATCAGCGAGAGATGCCCCTCGTGCAGGTAGCCCATCGTCGGCACCAGGCCGATCGTCTGCCCGGCGCGGCGGGCCGAACGCAGCGCAGAGCGGAGCTCGCGCTTGGTTCTGATTGCGGGCGCGGCCACGGGGAGGCGACGGTTATCGGTGAGGAGAGTGGGAGTCATAGGTCCATGCCCTAGGGGTCACGGCCGTGCGAAACCAAATTATAGGCACGCTTCGTGGCGGTTCTGTGACATCCGGCCGGAAAGTCTTTTCGATCTGTTGATCCGTCCATGGCCCCCTTTCGCAGGGTGGGGAAAGACACCTATGGGAAGGAAGCCATGAGCTCGGAGATCAAAGACGTGGTGCAGGAGGCAGCGCACGAGGCGACGGAGGCTCTGGAGGGCGACACCCGGCTCGGCTTCCTGAAGAAGGCTGGACTTGCGGGCGGCGGCCTGGTCGGCGGTGGCGCCCTGCTCAGCGCCCTCACCCCGGCGGCGGCGATGGCCGCGGGCAAGGGACGTCCCCCGGCGAAGTTCGGCAAGGGCGACATCGGCATCCTCAACTACGCCCTCACGCTGGAGTACCTGGAGGCCGCCTTCTACAACGAGGCGACCGCCAACAACAAGAAGAAGACCTTCCTCAAGGGCGCCCAGGAGCAGGCCTTCCTGAAGCGGGTGACCGCCGACGAGAACGCCCACGTCGCCTTCCTCAAGAAGGCGCTCGGCAGCAAGGCGATCGCCGCCCCGAAGGTCGACTTCGGCAACACCACCGCGAGCGAGTCGGCCTTCATCAAGACGGCGGTGGCGCTGGAGAACACCGGCGTCGGCGCCTACTCGGGGCAGGCGCTCAACATCGTCAGCCCCGCCTACGCCGCGGCGGCTCTGTCGATCTGGTCGGTCGAGGCGCGGCACGCATCGGTTGCGGGCCTGCTGCTGAAGCCGACCTCCAAGAACCTCTCCCCCAACGGCGCCTTCGACGAGCCGAAAACGGCCGCGCAGGTTCTCAAGACCGTCGCAGCAACCGGCTTCCTCCAGTAGTCACCCCCCGGGAGCGGCGAAGTCGATCCTGCGGATCGGCTTCGCCGGCGCCCCGGCTGCGATCGTCCCTGGCTCGACGTCGCGGGTGACGACCGAGTTGGCGCCGATCACGCAGCGCTCGCCGACGCTGACGCCGCTGGTCACCGCGCAGCTGATCCCGAACCAGCAGTTGGCGCCGATCCGCACCGGCCCCTTGGTCGTGAACCCCTGCCAGGTGATCGGCTTCTCGCGGTCGTCGAAGCGGTGCTCGGCGTCGCCGACGAAGCAGCCGTTGGCGAACATCGTGTGGTCGCCGATGACGACGCTCTCATGGGCGGCGATCATCACCCCTCGGTTGAGGAAGCAGCCGGCGCCGATCTCGATCCGGGCGCCCGGCGCCAGGGTCAGCCAGCAGCCCGGCTCCAGCAGCGTCCCCTCGCCGATCGTCAGCCGCCCCTCGTCGAGCGCCTCCAGCACCTCGCCCTCGACCGGGTGGCGGACGAAGAACCCGCCGCGCGCCGCGTGGCGGTCGATCCGCCAGCGCCGCAGCAGGCGGTGGTTGCGCTCATACCAGCGCCGCTTCTTCCACCAGAGTCGCCAGCCTTTCGTCGCCATTCCGGCACGTTATGCCACCGGCGTTCGTCCTTTCCCCTACATATGCCTAGGAAAGGACGAACGCCGCGTAGACTGCGGGCGTGGCTGACCTGCGTGGCGGCGTCGACCTCGGCGGCACCAAGATCCAGACGGCGATCGTCGACGGGCGCGGCGAAGTGTCCGGGCAGGCGCGGCAGCCGACGCCGACCAGCGGCGGACCCGAGGACGTCGCCGCGGCGATGGCCGACGCGCTGCGCGAGGCCGCGCAGGAAGCCGGGGTCGAGACCGCCGACCTTGCCGGGATCGGGGTCGGCTCGCCCGGCGACGCCAACGAGAAGACCGGGGTCGTCTCCTCGGCCAGGAACCTTCCCGGCTGGGAGGGCAGCTTCCCGCTGGCGGAAAAGCTGAAAGAGGCGCTGGGGGCCGAGGTCAGGGTCGGGAACGACGTCCAGGTCGCAACCGAAGCCGAGTTCCACCTCGGCGCCGGGCAGGAGTTCCAGAGCCTGATAGGCGTCTTCTGGGGCACCGGCGTCGGCGGCGGCCTCGTCCTCGACGGCAGGCCGTGGCTCGGCCGCGGCGCCGCCGGCGAGATCGGCCACGTGGTCGTCAAGCGTGGCGGCGCCAAGTGCCCCTGCGGGCGTCGCGGCTGCCTGGAGGCCTATGCCGGCCGCTCGGCGATGGAAGCCGAGGCGCGCCGCCAGCACGAAGAGGGCCACAAGACCGACCTCTTCAAGCTGATGGAAAAGCACGACAAACCGCGGCTGAACAGCGGCATCTGGGAGCGGGCGCTCGACCACGGCGACCACCTCGCCGAAAAACTGATCGAGCGCGCGGTCGAGGCCCTGGGTACGGGGATCGCCTCCGCCGTCAACCTGCTCGACCCCGAAGCCGTGATCATCGGCGGCGGCCTCGGCGTCCGCTTCGGCGAGCGCCTGATGGACCCGCTGATGGAAGAGATGAGCAAGCACCTCTTCGTCGACGAGCGCCCGCCCGCCGTCCGCGTCGCCTCCCTCGGCGATTTAGGCGGCGCGATCGGCGCCTCGTTGCTCGTCTCGCGCTAGACGCGTCCGGACGTCTGGCGCTGCTGGCGCGCGACCGCGTCGACCAGGACAGCCAGCAGGAGGACGCCGCCGGTGACCATGAACTTGACCGCCGAGGAGAGGGCGAGCAGGTCCATGCCGTTGGAGATCGAGCCGATCACCAGGGCGCCGAGCAGCGCCGTCCAGACCGAGCCGCGGCCGCCGAAGAGGCTGGTCCCGGCGATCACCGGGCCGGCGATCGCCAGCAGCAGGAGTTCGTTGCCGCCGGAGTTCTGGTTGACCGCGAGCAGCCGCGAGGCGGCCATGATGCCGCCGATCGCCGCCATCGTGCCGGCGATCGCGAAGACCGCGATGCGGACCCCGTTGACGCTGATTCCGGCGCGGCGCGCCGCCTCGGCGTTGCCGCCGACGGCGAAGACGTGACGGCCGAAGCCGGTCATCCGCACCAGATACTCCATGCCGACGACGAAGCCGACGAGGATCAGGACCGCCAGCGGCAGGCCGCGGTCGGAGTTGAAGACCAAGATCGTGGCGATGACGACGACCGCGACGAGGACGAAGCGGACGATCAGCGAGGTCGGGTTCTCGGCCGCTAACCCGGCGTCGCGGCGGCGTTTGTAGCCGATCGCCAGCACCGCCCCGTAGGCCGCGATCGCCAGGACGGCGAAGATCCACCCCACCGCATCGGAGTAGAAGGTGTTGGCGAGGCCGGTGATCTTCGGGTCGTTGATGTTCAGCGATCCGGTCGATCCCAGCACCTCTAACAAGGCTCCCTGCCATGCCAGCAGTCCCGCCAGGGTGACGACGAAGGATGGGACGCCGAAGCGGCTGAAGAGGAAGCCCTGGAGGAGGCCGATGGCGGTCCCGACCAGGACCGCGGCGACGATCGCCAGATAGGGGTTCCAGCCGTGTTTGACGTTGAGGACGGCCATCACCGCGGCGGCGAGACCGCTGACCGCGCCGACCGAGAGGTCGATCTCACCCAGCAGCAGCACGTAGACGATCCCGACCGAGATCAACCCGACCGCGGTGATCTGCAGCCCGAGGTTGGTCAGGTTCTCCGAAGAGAGGAAGCGGTCGTTCTGGGACTGGAAGATGATCCAGATCAGCGCCAGCCCGATGACGACGCGCAGCGAGGCCAGATCGCCCTGGATGATCCGCCGGATCGTCTCGCGGCGGGCGCCGTTGTCGCCCTTGTCGGCTTCGGGGCCCTGCGCTTCGGCGCTCTCGACCGTCTCGGTCATTCCTCCTCCTCGCGTTTCTCCGCCTCCAGCTCCGCTCGCTCGGCCTCTTTGCCGGCGCCGCCGTTGTCTTTCTCCCCGACGCCGGTGATCGCCCCGACGACGTGCTCCTCGGTCGTCTGCTGGGCGTCGAACTCGCCGCCGGCGCGGCCCAGCCGCAGGACGAAGATCCGGTCGGCGACCTCGAAGACGTCGGCGAGGTTGTGGCTGATCACGACGACACCGAGCTCGCGCTCGCGCAGGCGGCGGATCAAGTTCAGGACCTGCGCCGTCTGGGCGACGCCGAGGGCCGCGGTCGGCTCGTCGAGCAGGACCACTTTCGGCTCGCCGAGCAGCGAGCGGGCGACCGCCACCTGCTGGCGCTGACCGCCGGAGAGGGTTCCGACCTCGCTGCGCAGGCTGGGGATCGTCACCGCCAGGTTGGAGAGCAGGTTGCTGGTCTCGTGCTCCATCTTCGCCTCGTCGAGCTGGCGCGAGATCCGCCCCGGGCCCGGCGCCACCTCCTCGTGGCCGAGGAAGAGGTTGGCGACGACGTCGAGGTTGTCGCAGAGGGCGAGGTCCTGGTAGACGGTCGCGATCCCCAGTTCGGTCGCGTCCTGGGGGCCTTTGATCTTCACTTCCTCGCCGTCGAAGCGGATCGTCCCCTCGTCGGCGGAGTAGATGCCGGCGATCGTCTTCACCATCGTCGACTTGCCGGCGCCGTTGTCGCCGACGAGGCCGACGACCTCGCCGGCGTGGACGGCGAAGTCGACCCGGTCCAGAGCTTGGACCGGGCCGAACCGCTTGCTGACTTTCTCCAGCTCCAGGAGTGGAGCGCCAGTTGCCACTAGATCACCCGGAGATCCCTGCTTCCGCGCAAGCGGACTTATAGGCGCCGGTGCAGAGTTCCGAGGGGCTGACGAACCCGTCGGCGACGACCGTCGACTTGACGTTGTCTTTCAGCACGGCAACCGGTTCGAGGATGGCCGACGGCACGTCGGTCTTCCCGTTGTTGATTTCTTCGGTGATCAGGTCCTTCGGGGCTTCTTCGCCTTCGGCCAGGGCGATCGCGAGTTCAGCGGCGATCTTGGCCTCGGGCGGGATTTCCTTGTAGACCGTCAGGTACTGCTGGCCGGCGAGAATCCGCTGCAGGCCCGCGACGGTCGCGTCCTGACCGGTGACCGGCTTTTCTTCGGGGTTGATGCCGGCGCCTTTCAGCGCTGCGATCGCGCCGCCGCCGGTGTCGTCGTTAGCGGCGTAGATCCCGGCGAAGCCGTCATTGCCGAGCGCGGTGATCGCCTGCTGCGCCTCGCGCTGGGCGTTTTCGGCGGACCAGCCAGGGGTGTCGTACTCCTTCGCGACCTGGACGCCCGCGGCGTCGAACCCCTTGTGCGCTCCCTTTTTGAACAGGGCGGCGTTGGGGTCGGCGGGGTCGCCGTTGATCATGATCACGGGGCCGCTGGCGCTGCCGTCTTCTTTCAGTTTTTTCGCCAACGTTTCGGCCTGCAGTTCGCCGACTTTTTCGTTGTCGAAGGAGACGTAGGCGTCGACTTCGCCGTTTTCGATCAGCCGGTCGTAGCTGACCACCGGCACGTTCTGGGCTTTCGCCTGTTCGGCGATCGCCGCGGCCGATTTAGAGTCCATCGGGTCGACGACCAGGACTTCGGCGCCCTGGGTCAGCGCCGCTTCGGCCTGGCTCTGCTGTTTGGAGGCGTCACCGCCGGCGTTGCTGTAGAGGACTTCGCAGTCTTCGCAGTTTTCTTCGACAGCCTTTTCGAAGTCGGGCTTGTCGTTGGATTCGTAACGGGGCGTTTCGTTTTCGGGGAGCAGGAGGGCGATCTTCGTCCCGCCTCCTCCGCTGCTGCCGCCACAGCCGGCCACCAACAGACCTACCGCGAGCAACGCACAACCGACACCTACGAGACGCCGCAACAACGCTGGGTTGGACATAACCCTCCTCCTCGGGGATTTGGCATTTGGACCACTACCCCTTTGCGGACATTTCATTCACCACTCCATGCCGGGAGGGGCAAAGAGTGGCCGTCTCGCAGCAGAAAGAGTCGGTGAGTTGGCCTAGGCGGCCACAGGTTCGCGCCTGCGGCGCTTCGGCTTCGCCGGCTGCACCAGCTCGGCCAGGAAGCTGCCGGTGTAGGAACCGGCCGCCGCCGCGACCTCCTCGGGGGTGCCGGTGGCGACGATCTCGCCGCCGCCTTCGCCGCCCTCGGGGCCGAGGTCGATGAGCCGGTCGGCGGTCTTGATCACGTCGAGGTTGTGCTCGATCACCACCACCGTGTTGCCGGCGTCGACGAGGCGGCCGAGCACCTCGAGCAGGCGCTGGACGTCGGCGAAGTGGAGGCCGGTGGTCGGCTCGTCGAGGATGTAGAGGGTGTCGCCGGTGGCGACTTTCGAGAGCTCGGTGGCGAGCTTGATCCGCTGCGCCTCGCCGCCGGAGAGCGTCGTCGCCGGCTGGCCGAGGCGGATGTAGTCGAGGCCGACGTCGTGCAGGGTGCGCAGGCGGCGGGCGATCTTCGGCACGTTCTCGAAGAACCCGACCGCCTCCTCCACCGACATCTCCAGGACGTCGGCGATGTTCTTGCCCTTGAAGCGGACCTCGAGCGTCTCGCGGTTGTAGCGCTTGCCGTGGCACTGCTCGCAGGGGACGTAGACGTCGGGCAGGAAGTGCATCTCGATCTTGATCTGGCCGTCGCCTTTGCAGACC
>DASQCF010000017.1:0-31275 GCA_035634815.1 Solirubrobacterales bacterium
GGTGGTGCCGTAGACCTGCTCGGCCTCGCGCTTGACGTCGCGCTCCCAGATCTCCTCGACGGTGAGGCGGCCCAGCTTCTTGCCTTCGTCTGAGGAGAGCTCGATCACGTCGCCGACCTCGCACTCGAGGTCGCTCGCCAGGGTGATCGGGATCGGCCAGTAATCGCCGTCGACGGTCCGCATCTCGCTGCAGACGCGCTCCCAGTCGGCGGAACCCTGGAAGCCGGTCAGCGGCGCGAAACCGCCGTTGCCGATCATCTCGAAGTCCGCCGTGTGGCGCTCGGAAAGGGTCAGGGACAACTCAGCCATCGTCTCGCTCATCTCACCTATCGATTCGGGGGAAGGGTTCTTTGGGTCTTGGGCGGCGTGCCGGCGCCGCTAGTTGATCCCGCACTCGGTCTTTGCGAGGCCGCTCCAGCGACCGTCGCGCAGATCCCCGCCCGGTTCGACCGGACGGGTGCAGTGGGTGCAGCCGATCGACGGGTAGCCGTGATCGTGAAGCGGGTTGTACGGGAGGTGGTGCTCACGGATGTAGTTCCAAACGTCGCGCTCGGTCCAGTCCGCAAGGGGGTTCAGCTTCCAGAGGTTGAAGCGCTTATCCCAGCCGAACTTCGGGGTTTTGGCTCGGGAGCTGGAGTCTGCCCGGCGGACGCCGGCGACCCAGCAGTCTACGGAAGATAGGGCCCGGCGCATCGGCTCGACCTTGCGGATGCCGCAGCAGGCGTCGGGATCGCGGTTCCAGAGCTCGGGGCCGTGCTCGGCCTCCTGCTCGGCCAACGTCAGGTTGTGGTACCGGTCGAACTCGATCCCCAGCGCCGCGGCGAGGCGGTCGCGGGTCTCGTAGGTCTCCTCGAAGAGGACGTCGGTGTCGAGGTAGAAGAAGCGCGCCTCGGGGTTGACCGTGCTCGCCAGGTGGGCGGTCACCGAGCTCGTTTTCTGGAACGAGCAGGCGATGTAGTGCTGGGCGCCGAACCGCTCGAACATCCACTCCAGCGTTTCCTGCGCCGAGCGGTCCTCCAGCTCAGCGGCGATCGCCTCGTGGTCGAGGTCGGCCGGTGTGGGGACGGTGCCGGAGAGCGTGACGGGAGGCGGCTTCATGAAAGACGGGTGGGCGCTAGATCGCGCACTCCCCCTCTCCCCGCACTACCTCGTACGGGCTCGATCGGTTCCAGTCGATGAACTGTTCCATCGTCTCCAGGCTGAACTCGGCGGGCAGGGTCAGCTCCTTGACCGCTGCTTCGAACGGCTCGGCACCTACCCGCTCGACGAAGGCGTTGAACTCCTCGCCCTCGTTGCGGTCGGCCTCGTAGAGGTGGATCCAGCGCTCGACGGCCTCGGGGACGCGTTTCGCCGGCAGGCGGGATTTGAGCCGGGTGCCGAAGATGACCTCGCCGCCCTCGAAGTTGCCGCCGATGTGCGGGATGTAGGCGGGCATCTGGCGACCGCCGACCTTCAGCGAGGCGCCGTAGAAGCCGATGTTGGCGATGTGGTGCTGGCTGCAGCCGTTGGGGCAGCCGCTCATTTTGATGTGGATCCGCTTGGTCAGCTCGTCGGTGATCTGCATCGAGGTGACCCGCTCCTTGATCGCCCGGTTGAGGCCCATCGAGGAGGTGATCCCGAGTTTGCAGCTGTCGGTGCCGGGGCAGGAGACGACGTCGGTGATCTCGCGGGCGCCGGCCTCGTCGAGGCCGAGGGCGCCGAGGCGCTCCCAGAGGTCGTAGAGGGCCTCGTCGCGGACCCAGCGCAGGACGAAGTTCTGCTGCACGGTCGAGCGGGCGGCGCCGCCGGTGAACTCGCGCATGATCTGGGCGAGGCCGCGGAACTGCTCCGGGGTGAGGTCGCCGCGGGTGACCTTGACCTCGACGGTGGAGAAGCCCTCCTGGCGCTGCGGCGCGACGTTGCCGGCGAGGAAGCGCTCGAACTCGGTGCGGTCGCCGTTGGGCGAGGACGGGGCGAGCGGCGCCTCGGGGGCGTTGGCCTCCTCGTCGACGCTGAAGCTGAGGCGCTCGACCAGCTCGGGGCCGAATTCGCGCTCCGCGACCCAGTCGCCCTGGAGCTCCTCGTCGACGAGCTCGCGGAAGGCGTCCATGCCGATCTTGTCGACCAGGACCTTGATCCGGGCCCGGGCGCGGTTGACGCGCAGCCAGTCCTGGCGGTCGAAGATGCGGAAGACGGCCTCGGCGACCTTCAGGTAGTCGCCGTTGTCGGCCTCGACGAACTCGTAGAGGGTCGGGGCGACGCGGGCCATGATCGAGGTGCCGCCGCCGACCCGGACCTCGAAGCCCTTGACGCCGTCCCTTTCGACGGAGAGGAAGGCGATGTCGTGGATGCCGCTGATCGCCCGGTCCTCGGCGGAGCCGGTGAACGAGGTCTTGATCTTGCGCGGCATCAGCTGCGTCGTCGGGTGGCGGACGAAGTAGCGGACGTAGGCGGTGCCGTAGGCGGTCGGGTCGAAGACCTCGTCGGCAGCGACGCCGGCCCAGGGGTCGCCGGTGACGTTGCGGACCGTGTTGCCGCAGCCCTCGCGCGAGGAGAGGCCGGCTTCGGCGATCTCGCGCAGCAGCAGCTCGGTGTCGCGCAGCGGCACGTGGTGGATCTGGATGTTCTGGCGGGTGGTGATGTGGCCCTTGTTAAGCGGCGCGTACTTCTCGACCACGCTGGCGAAGGTGTCCATCTGCTCGGGCGTGACCCCGCCGAAGGGAAGCTTGATGCGGATCATCTGGACGTCGGGCTGGCGCTGCCCGTAGACGCCTTGTTTGAGGCGGAAGCCGATGAACTGGTTCTCTTCCAGCTGGCCGGAGAGGAACTGCTCGGCTTCGTTGTCGAAATCGTCGAACTCGCGCTCGATGATCGGGATCACGTAGCCGGGGACGTTCTCGTAGGTCTCCGGGTTCTGAGGAGTTCCGACCCGGCCCTTGCCCCGCTGCTCCTTGTTCTCTGCGACGGCTACCTCCATGCCGGAAAGGTAGCAAACCCGATTGGGATTCAGGTATTTAATCTCCTGAGCGGTCGCGGGCGCGGCGGCAAGCGCGGGCTGAAGGCTGGGAAACCCCTGCTGAGAGCGGAATGTTCAGCTGTGAGACGGTTTTTTCTGCGCTTGCAGAATCGAGGCCGCCTCACCGGAATCGGCGACGTAGCCGCCCTCGGGCTCCAGGGGCAACTCCTCCTCGCTCCAGCCGACGATCCCCTCGCTGAGCTTGACCGCCTCGTAGCCGGCGTCGGTGAGGGCGTCGGTGGCCATCGAGGAGCGGTTGCCGCCGCGGCAGTAGACGACGACCGGGCGGTCCTTATCGACCTCGCCGAGCCGCTGCGGCAGCTCCGGCAGCGGCAGGTGCGTGGCGCCGGCGATCCGTCCCACCTCCCACTCGTGGTCCGCGCGGACGTCGATCAGCTGCGCCCCCTCGTCGATCAGCTTGCGGGCCTCGGCGCGCGAAACCTCCGGGGTCTCCCCCCGCGGCGCATCCGCCATCAGTCGACCTCCGTTCCCTCGATCAGGAAGGCGACGCGGACGTGGGCGCGGTACTCGTCGAGGTTCTCGCCGCGGATTCCGGTCGAGACGATGTCGACGGCGCGGATGTTGCGCAGCGAGCCCTGCGCCTGCTGCAGCGCCTGTTTGGCGGCGTCGTCGGTGGACGTCTTGGAGCTACCGACCAGCTCGATGATTTTCACGACAGCCATGCGGATCCTCCTCGTAGGTCCTCGATGGTCTCCTTGGCGCCGACGCCCTCGAGCAGGGCGGCGCGCTGCCAGGCGGGCGTCTGCGCCTGCGCGGGCGGCGCGGCTGCTGCGAACTCGGCCTCGAACTGCGCGATCGCGGCGGCGACGGCGGCGGCCTCGTCCCCTTTGGCGGTCTTCGGTGCCACCGACCTAGCCTAGTTCAAGCGCGGTGCAGCTCGGCGCGGCGGCGATCGAGGAGGGTGGCGAGGTTGCGGATCACCGCCTCGGGTTCGCGCTGCAGGCGGGGGCGGGTGATGCGGATCATCTCGACGCCCAGCAGCTTCAGCTCCTCTTGGCGCAGGTGGTCGCGCTCGAATGCGGCGCGGGTGCCGTGGGTCTCGAAGAGGTCGAGTTCGACCGTGAAGCGCAGGTCCGGCCAGTAGGCGTCGAGCTCGTAGCCCTCAAGGTTGAAGTTCATCGAGGGGGCAGTCAGGCCGGCGGAGATGACGAGGCGGCGGAAGTGCTTCTCGAAGCGCGAGCGGGTGAAGCTCGGGTCGGGCTGGTACAGCGCGAGCGCCCGGCGCAAGCGCCCTCGACCACGGTGACCACCGGCGCGGTCGAGGACATCTTCGATCGCGCGAAGGTCGAAAAGTTCGAGTTCTTCCGCCCGCTCCAGCAGCCGATCCACCTGATCTGGCCGGGCGCGGATCGCGAGATCGAGCAGCACCCGCGGCACGGAGGTAACCGGGATCCCTTCCCGCTCCCCCCGATCCTCCGCAGCGAGGATCGACGAGAAGTGCACCCGGAAGTCCCGCTTCGCCCGCCGCCGGATCGGTGCCGTGACGTCGATCGTTTCCGGCGCGAACCGATACAGCCCCCAGAGGTAGGCCGCCGACCCATGGCTCGCCACCGCCGGCCAAACCACCGCGTCTGTCTCGTTAGCTTCCGCCCCCAGCACCGCCGCCCAACAACGCCCATGCCAGGTCAACCGCCGATGCCCCACGGCGTAGACCCCATGGTGAAGACGGTGCAGCCGTGCTGAGGTCACCCATTCGAGCACCACGCTCTCGGCATGCCCTAACTCCCGCAACTGAGCCGTCGAAACGACCCCATGCTGTCGCTCCGCGAGCCGCGACAAGGGCTCAACAGATGCCGGCGTTCGTCCTTTCCTAGGCATATGCCTAGGAAAGGACGAACGCCACCTAGGTTCTCCCCCCGCGGCCCGTCCCTCGGGCGCTGCGGCTCAGGCGTTATTCGCGAATTGCGCCCTTACTTCGGCCCAGGCGTGGGCGGCTTCAGCCGTTTAGGCCGGGGACTGGGGTGCCGTGTTTGACGAAGGCGCAGTTGTAGGGGCTGGGATCGAAGGAGTCGGTGATGGCGCGGCCGGCGGGTTCGCCGGTGCCCTCGGTTTCTTCGACCTGGGGCTTGCCGTTTTTGCCCTTGACTTTGACTTTACGCGGCGGTTCGCCGCGGCCGCACTGGATTGAGAAGTCCTTGACCCCGTCGCGGGCGTCGATGATGTCGTCGCCGCCCATCCCGTAGAAGCGGTCCGCCCCCGGCTGGCCGAGCATCGCGTTGGGACCGCTGTCGCCGATCAGGACGTCCCAGTCGAAAGAGCCCTCCATGTCCTCGTCGGTTTTCGAGAGATGGACGTGGTCGCAGCCCTTGACGGTCGTCACCCAGGCCGCGTGCGCCATGAAGGAGACGATCAGCAGGCCGGGATGGGCCTGGGTCTCGGCGAAGGAGGCGTCGTCGCGGCCAGGGCCGCCGACCAGCGCCCCGCCGGCGCAGCCGCCGCCGGCCGCCAGCAGGTCGCCGCTGCCTTCGCCGTAGAGGTAGGTCGGACCCGGCAGCCCGCCGACCAGGCCGTCGGCACCGTCGCCCCCGTAGAGCTTGTCCGCCCCCGGCCCGGACTCGACCAGGTCGTCCTCGGGGCCGGCTTTGATCGTGTCGTTGCCGAGGCCGCCGGCGAAGCGGACGCTGCCGATCGACTCCAGCGACCCTTCGACCCGCAGGCTGTCGTTGCCGGGGCCGAGGTCGGCCATCAGCCAGCGGCCGGGGCCGTTGGCCGGGCAGGTGACGGCGAGGGCGGTGTGGGCTGCGTGGGCGCAGCCAGGCCCGATCGCCAGGCCCTTTTTCGCGCTGACGCCGAAGGTCTGGGTCGCTTCGTCGAAGGCGACGACGAACTGGTCGCGGCCGCCGCCACCGACGATCTGCAGCCCGGCGCCGCCGCCCGGCGTCTCGTTCAGCTGCACGTAGGCGGAGGCTTTCGGCGGCTGCTCCTTGCCGCAGGAGGTCGTCCGCCCTTTGGCGCCCACGCAGCCGTCCGTCCCCTGGCCGCCGTCGATCACGTCGCGACCGCCGCCGCCGATGAGGTGGTCGTCGCCGAGGCCGCCGTCGATCACGTTCGCCTGCGGGCTGCCGATCAGCGTGTCGCGGAAGGCCGAGCCTTCCAGGCTCTCGAAGCCGAAGAGCTTGTCGTGGCCGTCGCCGCGGGCCCGGTGGGTCCGCAGCGAAGCCCAGACGCCGCTGCCCTTGCCGCCCGCCCGCGCGGTCGCGAAGGAGGCGATGTCGCCGCCCCCGGCGCCGCCGGACATGCGGTCGTAGCCGTAGTCGCCGTGGACCAGGTCTTCGTCGCCGGGGCCGCCGTTGACGATGTCGATGCCGAGGTCGCCGGCGACCTCGTCGCGGTCGCCGGGCCCGCCGACGACCTTGTCGTCGCCGAGCGCGCCGCTCACCTGGTCGCCGTCGCCGGCGTCGCCGTAGACCTGGTCGTTGCCGCGGCCGCCGTGCAGCTGGTCGGACCCCGGCCCGCCGCAGATCAGGTCGTTGCCGAGGCTGGCGAAGACGACGTCGTCGCCCTTGCCGGCCTGGATCACGTCGCGCTCCGGGGTGCCCCGGATCACGTCGTCGCCGTCGGTGCCGACGATCTCCGCCTTGCGCCCGTGGCAACGCGGCACGTCTTCGGCTTCATCCGCCGGAGCGGCGCCCAGCGCGGTACCAACTATGAGCAGCGCCGCGAGCGCTGCCAGAACTACGACCTTTCTCATGCCCGCCTGTTCGTCGTTTGACCCTGTAACCCTCGCCGAGCCGAAAAGGCTCAGGCGCTGCGGATCAGCTTCTTGTTGACGAACTCGTCGGCGCCGTAGCGGCCCAGCTCACGCCCGAACCCGGAGCGCTTGAAGCCGCCGAACGGCAGCTCCGGGCTGTCGGCGCCGACCAGGTTGACGTAGACCATTCCGGCTTCGATCCGGTCGGCGACCCGGTCGGCCTGCTCGGGGTCGGTGGTCATCACGTAGGAGCCGAGCCCGAACGGGGTCTGGTTGGCGAGCTCGATCGCCTCCTCCTCGGAGCCGACCTTGTAGACCTGCGCCACCGGCCCGAAGAACTCTTCCTGGGAGGCCTCGTTGCCCGGCTCGATCCCGGTGAGGATCGTCGGTTCGAAGAAGTTGCCGTCGCGCTTGCCGCCGACGACCACCTCGGCGCCGTTGTCGATCGCCCGCTTGACCTGGTCCTCGAGCCGGTCGGCGGCCGTCTGCGAAGAGAGCGGGCCGACGGCGGTGTCCTCGGCGGTCGGGTCGCCCGGCTTGGCGCCCTCCAGCTGCTGCTTGAACCTCTCGAGGAAGTCGTCGTAGAGCTCGTCGACGACGATGAACCGCTTCGCCGCGTTGCAGGACTGGCCGGTGTTATCGAGCCGCGCTTCGGCCGCCGCCGTCACCGCCTCGTCGAGGTCATCGGTGCACAGCAAGATGAAGGGATCGGAGCCGCCGAGCTCCAGCACGACCTTCTTCAGGTTGCGGCCGGCGATCTCGGCGACGGCGGCGCCGGCGCGCTCGGAGCCGGTGACCGAGACGCCGTGCACGCGCGGGTCGGCGATCACCCACTCGATCTGCTCGTTGGTCGCGTAGATGTTCTCGTAGGCGCCCTCCGGAACCCCGGCGTCGTCGAAGATCTGCTGCATCGCCTCCGCCGATTCCGGGCACTGCGGCGCGTGCTTGAGCAGGATCGTGTTGCCGATCACCAGGTTCGGGCCGGCGAAGCGGGCCACCTGGTAGTAGGGGAAGTTCCAGGGCATGATCCCGAGCAGGACCCCGAACGGGCTGCGGCGGATCACCGCGGTGCCCTCGCCGCCGAGCAGCTCGATCGGCTCGTCGGCCATCAGGCTCTCGGCGTTGTCGGCGTAGAAGCCGTAGATCATCGCCGCGAAGTCGACCTCCATCAGGGCCTGCTCGATCGGCTTGCCCATCTCGCGGACGATGATCTCGGCCAGCGTCTCGCGCCGCTCGGAGTGCAGCTCGCCGACCTTGCGCACCAGCGCGGCGCGGTCGGCGACGGAGGTCGAGGCCGGAAAGGTCCGGGATGCCTGGTCGGCGCGGTCGATCGCGGCGCGGAGCTCCTCGTCGGAGATCTCCGGGTACTCCTTGATCGTCTCGCCGGTGGCCGGATTCACTACCGCGTAGCTGCTCATTCAGATCCCCCCGTGGGTGCTGGTTTCCAAGTTTCTCCTACCCCTTTACGGGCTGCTCCAGCCCGAGGGCGTCCTCGACCGGGACGTAGTCCATTCCCACACCCTCCGCGACGGCGGGATGGGTCACCTTGCCGCCGGCGACGTTGACCCCTGGCCGCAGGCCGGGGTCGCGCCGGATCGCCTCGGCAACGCCGTGATCGGCGAGCGCCAGCGCGTAGGGCAGGGTGGCGTTGGTCAGGGCGTGGGTGGAGGTGATCGGGACCGCGCCGGGCATGTTGGCGACGCAGTAGTGGGTGATCCCGTCGACCTCGAAGGTCGGCTCGCGGTGGGTCGTCGGCCGCGAGGTCTCGAAGCAGCCGCCCTGGTCGATCGCGACGTCGACCAGCACCGCGCCGGGCTTCATCAGCGCCAGCTGCTCGCGGCGGATCACGTACGGCGCCCGCGCCCCGTGGACGAGCACGGCGCCGATCACCAGGTCGGCGTTCGGCAGCATCTCCTCGATCGCCAGCGTGGTCGAGTAGACGGTCGAGCAGCGGCCGCCGAAGTCGACTTCGAGCTCGCGCAGGCGGTCGATCGAACGGTCGTAGACGAAGACGTCGGCTTCCATCCCGATCGCGATGAAGGCCGCGTTCATCCCGACGACGCCGCCGCCGATCACCATCACGTTGGCGGCCGCGACCCCGGGGACCCCGCCGAGCAGGATCCCCCTGCCGCCCATCGGCTTCTCCAGCATGAAGGCGCCGGCCTGGGTGGCGATCTTCCCCGCCACCTCGCTCATCGGCGCCAGCAGCGGCAGCCGCCCGCGCGCGTCCTCGACCGTCTCGTAGGCGATCGCGGTGACGCCCGAGCCGCAGAGCCCGCGCGTCTGCTCGGGGTCCGGCGCCAGGTGCAGGTAGGTGAAGAGCAGCTGCCCCGGCCGCAGCATCTCGATCTCGCTCGGCTGCAGCTCCTTGACGTGGAGGATCATCTCCGCCGCCTCGAAGACGCCGGCCGCGTCGGGGACGACGGTCGCCCCCTGCGCCTCGTAGGAGGCGTCGGTGATCGCGCTGCCCTCGCCGGCGCCGGCCTGGACCAGCACTTCGTGGCCGTGCTCGGAGAGTTCGCGCACCCCGGCGGGGGTGACCGCGACGCGGTACTCGTCGGACTTGATCTCGGTCGGCACTCCTATCTTCATGCGACAAGCTCCCTCGCTCGCAGGGCCAGCCAGAACTCGATGCGGTCGTGGGCACGAGAGAGGTCGCGCCCGGTCAGCTCCTCCACCTTGCGCATCCGGTAGCGCAGCGTGTGGCGGTGGCAGTAGACCTGGCGGGCCGCCCGCTCCCACTGGCCGTTCTGCTCGATGAAGGCCTCCAGCGAGCGCAGCAGCTCGCCCCCGTACTCCTCGTCGCCGCGCTCGATCGGGCCGAGCACGCTGTCGCAGTAGAGGTCCAGCGCGTCGTCGTCCTGGATCGAGAGCAGCAGGGTGAAGGCGCCGAGGTCCCGCCAGGAGGCGACCTCCGGGGCGGAGCCGTTGTCAAAGGCGGTCGCCTCCAGGGCGCAGCGGGACTCGTGGAAGGAGTGGCGCAGGCGCTCGGGTGCCGCCGGCCGGCTAGCAGCGGCGCGGATGCCGCCGCGGTTGGGGGCGAGCTCGCGCCGGGCCGCGGTGGCGACCTCGATCGGGTCGCGGTCGGCGCAGTCGATCACCGCGCAGAGCAGCTCGCGGCCGCCGGTGCTGTGCGGGGCGACGACGGCGGGGCAGGCGTCGGCGGCGAGCGCGGCTTCCAGCTGCGCGGCCGCCCCGCCGGGGTCCTCGAGCGAGAAGACGAGCACCGCCGCTTCCTCACCGATCCCGAAGGGCTCCAGGCGGCGGCGCAGCTCGGTCGCGTCCATGCGGCCGCCGAGGGCGGCGGCGAGGACATCCCCGGCCAGGCGCCGCTCGGTCTCGCGGGCGACCCGCCGGCGCATCAGCTCCAGCGCCACCACCGCGACCGACTGCTGCAGGATCAGCCGCTCGAAGTCGCCGAGCCCGCCCGAGTCGCGGACGATCACGACCCAGGCCTGCGGCGGCCCGCCGCCGGGGGAGATCACCGGGTGGGCGAGCGCCCGGCCGGCGACATTCGGGTGCGAGGGGACGAAGGGGTGGCCGTCGTGGGCGTGGCTCAGCGCTTCCTTGCGGATCGCGGCGATCGCCTCGGCTGAGAGCTGGCGGCGGAAGCCCTTGCCGGCGAGCCGCTCGCCGCGGGCGTCGAGGACGGCGACGGTGCCGCCGACGGCGGAGGCAACGGTGGCGGCGATTTCCTCCAGGCCCCGCTCCTCCAGGACCAGCCGCTCGAGCCGGCGCTGGACCGCGATCCCCCGCTGCAGGACCTCGTACTGCTCGTTGACGAGGCGCGCGAAGGCTTTCTCGGTGATCGCGATGAACGGCACCGAGTAGGGCACCTCGAAGAGCGGGAACTCCCGCTTCTCGGCCTCGTCGACGAGCGCTTTCGGCAGCGATTTGTGGTTGAAGCCGGTGCCGAACCCGAGCCCGGCGAGGTTGCGGTCGGCGAGGATGCGGATGAAGGCGCGCTGCTTGGCGGCGCTGGTCAGGGGGATGCCCGTGGTCAGCATCAGCTCGCCGCCGGAGAGCCACGGCGTCGGGTCCTCGAGCTCGGAGATGTGGACCCAGCGAACCGGCGCCGCGGCAGCGTCAGCGCCGGCCGCCAGCTCGAGGTCGAGCTCGTCAAGCAGGCTCTGGACGGTGAGCACTTTCGCTCCTAGCCGACTACCTGGTCCCACGCCTCGCCGAGCACGGTGTGCAGGACGTCGTGGATCTCATCGAACTGCTCGGTGTCGGCGATCAGCGGCGGCGAGAGCTGCACCACCGGGTCGCCGCGGTCGTCAGCGCGGCAGATCAGCCCGCGCTTGTAGAGCTCGCCGGAGAGGAACCCGCGCAGCAGCTTCTCGGACTCCTCGTCGTTGAAGCTTTCTTTCGTCTCCTTGTCTTTGACCAGCTCGACCGCGTGGAAGTAACCGGCGCCGCGCACGTCGCCGACGATCGGCAGGTCGTGCAGGGACTCCAACATCTGCCGGAACTCCCCCTCCTTGGCGAGCACGTGGCCGCAGAGGTCCTCACGCTCGTAGACGTCGAGGTTGGCCATCGCGATCGCCGCCGCGATCGGGTGGCCGGCGAAGGTGAAGCCGTGGGAGAAGGAGGCGTCGCCCTGCATGAACGGCTCGGCGACCCGGTCGGAGGCGATCACGCCGCCCATCGGCGCGTAGGCCGAGGTCAGCGCCTTGGCGACGGTGATCATGTCCGGGATGTAGTCGAAGCGTTCGCAGCCGAAGTAGTGGCCGAGCCGGCCCCAGGCGCAGATCACCTCGTCGGAGATCATCAGCACGTCGTACTGATCGCAGATCTCGCGCACCCGCTGGAAGTAGCCGTCGGGCGGGACGAAGCAGCCGCCCGCGTTCTGCACCGGCTCCAGGATCACCGCGGCGACGGTCTCCGGGCCCTCGAAGACGATCCGCTCCTCGATCGCGTCGGCCGCCCAGAGCGGGTCGCGCGCCTCGGGCCAGCGGTAGATGTTGGTGTTGGGGACGTGGCAGCCGCCGGGGGTGAGGGGCTCGAACTGGCTGCGCAGCTCGGTGATGCCGGTGGCCGAGAGCGCCCCGAGCGAGGTGCCGTGGTAGGCGACCTCGCGGGCGATCACCTTGTGCTTCTGGCCTTTGCCGTGGACGCGATGGAAGTTGCGCGCCAGCTTCAGCGCCGACTCGACCGCCTCCGAGCCGCCGGAGGTGAAGAAGACGCGGTTGAGGTCGCCGGGCGCCAGCGAGGCGATTCGCGCAGCCAGTTCGATCGCTCTGGGGTGGGCGTAGGACCAGAGGGTGTAGAAGTCGAGCTCTTCGACCTGGCGCGCGGCCGCCTCGCCGTACTCGGTGCGGCCGTGGCCGGCGTTGACACAGAAGAGGCCGGAGAGACCGTCGAGGTAGCGGTTGCCGTGATCGTCGTAGACGTAGCAGCCCTCGGCCCGGGTGATGATCGGCACCTCGTGGTCGGGGCCGTAGGCGCCCATCCTCGAAAAGTGCATCCAGAGGTGCTGGCGGGCCAGCTGCTGGAGATCGGTACCTGCGGGAGCTTGCGACGCGGTGGCCATACGGCCCTCCTCCTCGGATTACGACGTTATGGACAACGCTAGAGCCAGAATCCAACATTCGCAAGTGGTCTTTGGGTCAAGGACTGGGAGCGCGCTTGTACCTGGTGTACAAGTCACTCCTGTGCTTTTAGGACATTCGCCCCTTGCGCGCCCTTCCACCGGGGCTTACGGTCGCTGGTAGACAGCCGCACATTCGGGTAGTGGCTGGCCACCTACAGGAGGCCTGGACAGCACCGATGGACGCCCATGGAGATACCCCCAGCGTCGAGCTGCGAAGCGTGACCAAGCGCTTCGACCGGTTCGTGGCGGTCGACGACCTCAGCCTCGATCTGGCCCGGGGGGAGTTCTTCACCCTTCTGGGGCCGAGCGGTTGCGGCAAGACGACGACGCTGCGGATGATCGCCGGCTTCGAGCGCCCGAGCGAGGGGGAGATCCGGATCGAGGGCGACGACGTGGCGGCGCTGCCACCGCACAAGCGCCCGACCAACACCGTCTTCCAGAGCTACGCGCTCTTCCCCCACCTCAGCGTCGAGAGCAACGTCGCCTTCGGGCTGAAGCGCAAGAAAGTCGGCAAGGACGAGATCTCCGAGCGGGTCAAGGCCGAGCTCGAGCGGGTCGGGCTCGCCTCCCACGCGAACCGCCGCCCCTCGCAGCTCTCCGGCGGCATGCAGCAGCGGGTGGCGCTGGCGCGGGCGCTTGTCAACCTGCCAAAGGTCCTGCTCCTCGACGAGCCGCTGGGCGCCCTCGACCTGAAGCTGCGCAAGGAACTGCAGGTCGAGCTGAAGCGGATCCAGCGCGACGTCGGCATCACCTTCGTCTACGTCACCCACGACCAGGAGGAGGCGTTGACGATGAGCGACCGGATCGCGGTGATGAACCGCGGCCGGGTCGAACAGGTCGCGGCGCCGGAGGAGGTCTACGACCGCCCGACGACCACCTTCGTCGCCGGCTTCATCGGCGTCTCCAACCTGATGCCGGCGACGGTGACCGGCCCCCACGAGGTGAAGCTCGACGAGGGGACGACGATCGCCACCGCGACCGACGGGTTCTCCCAGGGAGACCGCTGCCACGCGGTCGTGCGCCCGGAGAAGCTCCAAGTGGAGACCGGCGAGAACGGCGCCGGCAGTCGCGGCCTGCCCCGGGTCGAGGGCACCGTCACCAGCTCGCTCTACCTCGGGACCGCGACCCAGATCGCCGTCGACCTCGGCGAGGGGGTGCGGATGACCGTCCTCGTCCCCAACGCCGACGAGAACGAGCGCCAGCGCCTGCCCGGCGGCGGCGCCCGGGTCGCGCTCAGCTGGGAGCCCGAGCACATGCACCTTGTCCGTGAGGCGCCCGACGGCGCCGTCGCGGGTAGCACCGACGGCGCCAGCGCCGCCGACCAGTCGCAACAACTGGAAACTAGCCAGGGAGGTTGATCCTCAGATGAGCAGCGAGAAGGACCTACGCAGGAGCCCGGCGATTCTCGCCGTCCTGGTCGCAGTTGTGGCGCTGGCCCTCGGGCTTGCCGCCTGTGGCGGCGGCAGCAGCATCAACGGCGGCGACACCGAATCCGAAGAAGTCGAACTCGAAAAGAAGGCCTCGGGGGACGTGACGATCTCCAACTGGCCGCTCTACATCGACAAGCAGACCGTGCCGGACTTCGAAAAGGAAACCGGCGTCTCGGTCAAATACATCGAGGACGTCAACGCCAACGAAGAGTTCTTCGCGAAGATGGACCCGCTGCTGAAACAGGGGGAATCGGGCGGCCGCAGCCTGTTCGTCGTCACCGACTGGATGGCGAACAAAATGCACGAACTCGGCTACCTGCAGAACTTCGACAAGTCGGCGCTGCCGAACTTCGAAAAGAACCTGGTCGCCAACCTGCGGGAACCGTCCTACGACCCGAAGCGCGAATTCAGCGCCCCGTGGCAGAGCGGCATGACCGGGATCATCGTCCGCAAGGACCTGGCGCCGGACGTGAAGTCGATCTGCGACCTCTTCGACCCGCAGTACAAGGGCAAGGTCGAGATGCTGAACGAACTCCGCGACACGGTGCCGCTGGTGATGAAGTGCCTCGGCATCGATCCCAGCGAAGCCAGCGAAGAAGACTGGCTGAAGGCGATCGACAAAATCAAGTCGGCCGCCGACGAAGGCCAGATCCGCCGCTTCACCGGCAACGACTACGGCGGCGACCTGACCAGCGGCAACGCCGTCGCGGTGATCGGCTGGTCGGGCGACGCGGTGCAGCTGCAGGCCGACAACCCGAACATCGAATGGCGGATGCCGACCGAGGGCTGCATCCTCTGGTCGGACAACATGGTGATCCCGGTCGGAGCTCCGAACCCCACCGCGGCCGAGGACTTCATCAACTACGTCTACGACCCCAAGAACCAGGCGCAGATCGAGGCCTACGTCAACTACGTCAGCCCGGTTGAAAACGTGAAACCGATCCTGCTGAAGGAAGAACCGGAAATCGCGAAGAACCAGTTGATCTTCCCGAGCCAGTCCTTCACGAAGAACTGCACGATCCAGCCGTCGCCGACCGGCGAAGAAGAACAGAACCTGAACCGCGAATTCAACGCGGTCCTCAACGGCTGAGCCGATGAGACGCCGGGTCGCTCCCTACTTCCTACTCGGGCCGGGAGCGGCCTGGCTGCTTCTGTTCTTCGTCATCCCGCTCTATTACCTGGCGGAACTGTCGCTCAACTCCGGCGTCTTCGGCTCCTACGAATTCAGCTGGCACTGGGCCAACTACAAGGACGCGCTGCAGCTCTACGACAGCCAGTTCGTGCGCTCCTTCGTCTACGCCGGCCTGGCGACGCTGTTCGCGCTGCTGCTCGCCTACCCGCTGGCCTACACGATCGCCTTCAAGGCGGGGCGGTGGCGCAACGTCCTGCTCTTCGCCGTGGTCGCGCCCTTCTTCACCACCTACCTGATCCGGACCCTGGCCTGGGAGACGATCCTCTCCGACCAGAGCCCGGTGGTCAGCGTGCTCGACGCGGTCGGGCTTGCGCCCGAAGGGCACGTGCTGGCCACCGCCGGCGCCGTGATCGCCGGCCTCACCTACAACTTCCTCCCCTTCATGGTGCTGCCGATCTACGCCAGCCTGGAGCGCCTTGACGTTCGTCTGATCGAGGCCGGCAAGGACCTCTACGCCTCGGCCACCCAGACCTTCCTGCGGGTAACGCTGCCGCTCTCGGCGCCCGGGGTGGTGGCGGGGACGCTGCTGACCTTCATCCCCGCCTCCGGCGACTACGTCAACGCCCAGTTCCTCGGCAGCGCCAGCAACCAGATGATCGGCAACGTGATCCAGTCGCTCTACCTCAAACAGTCCGACTATCCCGCCGCGGCGGCGCTCTCCTTCGTGCTGATGGCGGCGATCCTGGTCCTCGTCCTGATCTACATCCGCTTCGCCGGCTCGGAGTCGCTGATGGGCGAGGAGGCGGTCTGATGGGCGGCGCATGGCGCTGGTTGCGCGAGCACGCGGTCCAGATCGTCGGCGTCCTCGTCGTCCTCTACATGCTGATCCCGATCGCCGTCATCTTCGGCTTCTCCTTCAACGATCCGGCCGGCCGCTACAACTTCACCTGGGTCGGCTTCACGCTCGACCACTGGAGCAACGCCTTCGGGATCCCGGAGCTGAACGAAGCGCTGGTGACCAGCCTCAAACTGGCGGTGCTGGCGACGGTGATCTCGACCGTGATCGGGACCCTGATGGCGCTGGCTCTGGTCCGCTACGAGTTCTTCGGCCGCCGCGCCGCCAACTTCCTGATCGTGATCCCGATGGCGACGCCCGAGGTGGTGATGGGCTCGGCGCTGCTCTCCTTCTTCCTCCTGATCGGCAGCTTCAGCCTCGGCTTCCAGACGCTGCTGATCGCCCACGTCATGTTCTGCATCAGCTTCGTCGTCGTCGTCGTCCGCTCGCGCCTGATCGGCTTCGACCGCCACCTCGAGGAGGCGGCGAAAGACCTTGGCGCCAGCCCTCTCGAAACCTTCCGCCTGGTAACCCTGCCGCTGATCATGCCCGGCATCTTCGGCGCCGCGATGCTCGCCTTCGCGCTCTCGATCGACGACTTCGTGATCTCGAACTTCAACTCGGGGACCACGGTGACCTTCCCGCTCTACATCTTCGGCGCCGCCCAGCGCGGCATCCCGGTCGAGGTCAACGTGATCGCGATGATCCTCTTCTTCTTCACCTGCGCGACGATGGGCCTCGCCACCTGGCAGCAGCGCCGCGGCGAAAAGATGGCCTCGGTCAGGCCCGAACAAGAGGCCGGCGTCGGCGTCCCGGCAGGCGCCCCCGCCGCCACCTGAACTGCATCACCTTCTACTTCTCCTGGGTGTAGAAGTTGATGCAGTTCGATCAACGGCCGATGTGGAAGCCGATCAGCTCCGGCACCTTCGCCACGGCTGAGGCGACCCGGCCGGGCCGGCGGTCTTCCATCTCGGCTTCCTCCTTCTTGAGGATGCCGAGGCGGATCGCCTCGCCGCCGAGCCAGTGGAAGGGCTCGGGCGGGACGCGGGGGGACTTCGGGTCGACGAAGGCGAGGCGGGCGTCCTCCTCGTCGCGGCCGAGGGCCAGCGAGGCGAGGGTGCGGCCGACCATGTTCGAGGGCCCGACGCCGTTGCCCGTGTAGCCGGCGGCGACCCAGGCGCGGCCAGAGGCGAGCAAGTGGACGGCGGGGAGGTGGGTCGGCGAGGCGTCGATCGGGCCGCCCCAGGCATGGGTGATGCGGCGGCCGCGGAGCGCCGGGAAGTAGTCGTGCAGGTGCTCGGTCGCGGCGGCGACCACCGCGGCGTCGAGCTCGGAGCGGCCGTGGGTGCGGGCGCCGGCAGCGATCCGGCCCCCGCCCCAGCCGAAGGCGATGCGGCCGTCGCGGGTGGTGCGGAAGTAGTGGAGCAGGGAGCGCGAGTCGGTGATGCAGTCGCCGCCGGTCCAGCCGATCTGCTCGATCACGTCGGGCACCGGCTCGGTGAGGACGATGTGCGAGGAGGCGACGGTGAGCCGGCCGCGGAGGGGGCCGGCCTTGGCGGCGCTGCCGATCGCCAGCACGCCGCGCCCGGCGCGGACCGAGCCGGCGGCGGTCCTCGCTTCGACCCCGTCCCCCGCCTCCCGGAACGAGCGCACCGGCGAGGACTCGAAGATCTCGACCCCTGCGGCGAGCAGCTGCGCCCGCAGCCCCAGCGCCAGGCGCGCCGGCTGCACCGTCGCCGAGGTCGGCGAGACCGCCCCGGCGCGGAAGGCCGGGGACTGGCAGCGCTCGGCCACCTCCTCGGCGCTCAGCGGCTGCAGCATCTCCGCCACGCCGAGCTCCGCGCAGGCCCGCACCGCCCGCTCCCAGGAGCGGTCGTGCGCGGGGGCGGTCGAGACCTGCAGGTATCCCGCCGGCTGGAACCAGGCGTCGAGGTCGTGCTCCTCGCAGAAGGCGCCGATCCGCGCCACCCCCCGCTCGGCGGCGCGGGCGGCGGCCAGCGCCTGCGCGTCTCCCCACCGCGCGCGCATCGAGGCGAGTGAGAACCACATCGCGTTGCAGAAGCCCCCGTTGCGGCCGCTCGGCCCGCGCCCGCAGACCGGCTCGGCCTCGAGCAAGACGACCCGCGCCTCTGGCTCCAGCTGCTTCGCATACCAGGCACACCACATCCCCGTATAGCCGCCGCCGAGAACCAACACGTCGGCCTCGCGCTCGCCGCTCAGCGCCGGCCTGGGCTCGACCTCGCCAGCCTCCTCGATCCAGTAGCCGAGCCGCGTGTGCTTCATCCCTGGATTCTCCAGCAAGCCGCTCGTCGGCTCTGTCTAAAGATCGGGCGCGAGATTGTCCAACCGCCCCGAGTGCGACCCGTAGACTCGGATCGATGCCAGGAGACGGTCAGTCCGCTACTCCTTACGTCGACGCGATGCTCGCCTACGCGAAGCGCGACCCGGGCCGCTTCCAGGTCCCCGGGCACAAGGGCGGCATCGGCGCCGATCCGGCGATGCTGGAGCTGGTCGGCGAGCCGGGGCTGCGCAACGACATTCCCTCGGTCACCGAGGGGGTCGACGTCGGGCCCGAACCGACGCCGTTCCAGCAGGCCCAGCAGCTCGCCGCCGAGGCCTGGGGGGCGGGCCGCACCTGGTTCCTCGGCAACGGCGCCTCGCAGGGCAACCACGCCGCCTGCATGGCGCTCGCCCACGGCGGCGACCGGGTCGTCGTCCAGCGCAACGTTCATTCGTCGGTGATCGACGGCCTCGTCCTCAGCGGCATGCGGCCGACCTTCGTCGCCCCGGAGCTCGACCCGGAGCTCGGGATCGCCCACGGGCTGACGCCGGACTCGCTGGCTGCGGCGCTCGACGAAACCCCCGACGCGGTGGCGGCGATGGTCGTCTCCCCGACCTACTTCGGCGCCTGCGCCGACGTCGCCGGGATGGTCGAGGTGGCGCACTCGCGTGGGGTGCCGCTGGTCGCCGACGAGGCCTGGGGCGCCCACCTCCACTTCCACCCGGACCTGCCGACGGCGGCGCTGGAGGCCGGCGCCGACCTGGTCACCTCCTCGACCCACAAGATCATCGGCAGCCTCACCCAGTCGGCGATGCTGCACCTCGGCCGCGGCGGCCGCATCGACGGCGCCGTCGTCGACCGCTGCGTCAGCCTGGTCGAGACGACCAGCCCCAGCGGCCTGCTGGCCGGCTCGCTCGATGCGGCGCGCCGGCACATGTACGTCCACGGCGAGGAGATGCTGAGCGAGGCGTTGGCGGGGCTGGCGAAGACGCGGGAGAAGATCCGTGAAATCCCCGGCCTCGACGTGCTCGACGAGCGGATGGTGGGGCGGCCAGGGGTCACCGGCTGGGACCCGCTGCGCCTCGGGATCGACGTCCGCGGGACCGGCTCCAGCGCCCAGCGGCTGTGGAAAACCGCCTTCCACGTCAGCGGGATCGACCTCGAGCTCTACTCCGGCAACGTCGTGGTCGCGATCTTCGGCGTCGGCGAGCAGGCGGAGGCAAGCGGCGAGCGGCTGGTCGAGGGGTTGCGCACGGCGGTGGCCGAGCTGGAGGAGACGCCGGGGTCGCCGGACGAGAAGCTGGCGCCGGCGCCGCCCTGGGGCGAGCTGGTGCTGACGCCGCGGGAAGCGTTCCTCGGGCCGCAGGAGGTGGTCCCGTTCGAGGCCGCCGCCGGCCGGGTCGCGGCCGAGGGCCTGGCGGCCTACCCACCGGGGATTCCGAACGTGCTGCCGGGCGAGCGGCTCACTCCGGAGACGCTCGAGTTCATCCGCGAAAGCCTCGACCACGGCGGCTATGTCCGCGGTGGGTCCGACCGGGAGTTGAAGACGCTTCGGGTGGCGCTTTAGGCTCAAACCATGTCCAGCTTCGACTCAATCGCGGACTTGCCGCTTCTTATTGAGGGGTGTGAGTTCGAGGGGCTTGAGATTACGAACGGCTCCTTCGAACGCTTGACGACGATCGTCAAGTTGCGGGGCGACGGGCACGAGGGGATCGGCGAGGACGTCGTCTACGACGCGGTCGACCACATCGGCCAGCAGAGCCACGGGCCGCCCGAGGGGCTGGAGGGGAGGTTCACCTTCGCCGAGTTCTCCGAGCGGCTCGACGGCATCGACCTCTTCCCGGCCGGCGCACCAGAGCGCGGGGAGGTGTCGGTCGACTACCGCCGTTGGGCCTTCGAGTCGGCGGCGCTCGACCTGGCGCTGCGCCAGGCGGGAACCAACCTTGCCGCCGTCCTCGACCGCGAGCCGCAGCCGGTGAGTTTCGTCAACTCGATGCGGCTCGCCGGCTGGGAGGAGGGTGCGCGCTCTTCGATCGAGCCGCTGCGCGCCCGCCTCGCCGTCTACCCGACGCTGCGGTTCAAGCTCGACCCGGCCAACGACTGGGACGACGAGCTGATCGCGGCGCTGGCGGAGACCGGGGCGGTCGACTCGCTCGACCTCAAGGGTTTCTACAAAGGCACCCCGGTCGACGTCGAGACCGACCCCGAGCTCTACGCGAAGCTGATCGAGACCTTCCCCGAGGCGTGGCTGGAGGATCCCGACGTGACCGAGGAGACCAAACCGCTGCTCGACCCGGTCTCCGAGCGGGTCACCTGGGACGCCCCGATCCACTCGATCGCCGACATCGAGGCGATGCCGTGGTCGCCGCCGAAGACGGTCAACGTCAAGCCCTCCCGATTCGGCCCGATCCGCAACCTCTTCGCCGCCTACGACTACTGCGAGGAGCGCGGGATCGGTGCTTACGGTGGCGGCCAGACCGAGCTCGGACAGGGCCGCGGCCAGATCCAGTACCTGGCTTCGATCTTCCACCCCGACACCCCCAACGACGTCGCCCCCGGCGGCTACAACGATCCCGCTCAGGCGACCAGCCCTGGACTGCCGAGCAGCCCGCTGCAACCGGCGATCGAGGAGATCGGCTTCCGCTGGAAGCTGTAGGACTCCTGGAAAAAAGAAAGACGCCCACCAAGTGGACGCCTCTCTCCAAGGAGGGAAGATGGTCTCTCGTCCACCTCCCAGTACCCGCGGGTAGCGTGACTGCGGACCCGCCGCTACTCAACAAAAACCGTGCGGAAGGCGCTGAGGCGATACAGATTCGACCCGACCGGCGGCGATTTCCCTGCAAACACAGGTCGGCCAAAGCGCCGCGTGTGTATCTCTGGAGATGCGTCGAACTACGGCAGAGGGACGCTAGGTCCCGACCTTGAGCGGCGTGCTCCTGCGAACCCCGTCGACCACCTCGCGGACGAGCTCCGCGTCGCCGCCGATTTCCAGATCCCCGTCCCTGCCGCTCATCCGTCGCAGCCAGGTGCCGGCGCTCCCCGAGGCCCAGCCATCGGCCTCCCCTTCCAGGCGGGAAGAGCAGGAGATGATCTTGCCGTCCTCGATGCAGATCAGCACCCCGGCGAAGACGGGGGTGGAGCCGCCCTGGATTTCGACCGCAAGCCGGCACTTGCCGCTGAGCCCCGCCGGCAGGTCGACCAGCGGAATCGCCAGCAGGAAGGCCGCCTCGACGTCGAGGCGGCCGACCGCCGGCGGATCGGCGAGGTGGCGGCGCTCCCACCAGGCGCCGGCCGCGAGCGGCACGATGGCGCGCCGCAACCAGGGCGTCGCCCGGTAAGGCGTCCCCCGGCCGTCGCCGGCATGAGGCTCGACCAGGTCAGCCAGCCGCAGCGCACCCAGGCGCCGCTCGAGCGAGGGGTAGCTGATCCGCGGGATCAGCCGGTTGAGGTCGGTGAGCGAGAGCGGTTTCGCCGCGATCGCCCGGATGATGTTCGTCGACCATCCCTCGACCAGCGCCTTGGTCGCGCTCTTGCTTGCCGTGCTGCCCAGGGCGATCGGGCCCGAGGGCGCTTCCTGCAGCCAACTCTCGAGGACCGCGCCGATGTCCAGCAGCGCCTTGCCCGACTCGGTGCTGCCGTACTCGACCGTGCCGGGAAATGCCGGCTGCCGCTGCCGTTCGAGGATGCCGAGATCTACCAGTGTCCGCGAGTAAACCCTCATCGTGCTCTGCGGGGGGGAGCCGACAGCGCGCCGAAGGTCGATCAACGGCAGCGAGCCGCCGTCAAGCGCCGCAAGCAGATGAACGTTTAGCGGGGCCGAGAGGAGGGACAGCGCGACTGCCCCTGCCCGCTTCACATCGGTCCAGACAAATGCATACGGGTAATGCGTCGGGAGGAGTTGTGCGTCGACATAATTGCACGAGCATTTTTCGATGCCTCTCCCCCGGACTCAAGATTTTCCCTGGGGACCCACATATTCACGACCTTGCCGGGCTCGCCCTACGAAGAAAAGCCCTGGAAACTGCAGTTGGTCAGAAAGGTGCGCGGGCAAGAACTTACCCGTCGCCTTCCACCCACCATACTCCTTTGGTATCGGTTTGGTACGAAATATTCTTATCCAAGCCATCCCGCACGCTTGCGCATCGTCTTGATCCGCCGGAACTCGGCGATGTCCTCGCGCAGGGCGGCCGGAGCGGGAGCGGGCAGGAAACGGGCCGGCAGGGGCGACTCGGCGACCTGGCCGTCGCGGCGGCTGACCCGGTAGGCGCGGGCGCCGCGGCGGGCGGTCAGGGCCGAAGGAGACCCTTCGCCCTCCCAGAGGAGACCGGCGTAATCGTCGAGGCCGTAACCCGCCGGCATCCCGTCGCCGATCGCATCGAGGTAGGCGGCCCGGCGCTCGGGTTCGTTGTTGTAGTGAACGCAGAGGCTGCCGGTCAGAAGGCCGAGGCCGGCGGCGGCCAGCGGCCGGCCCGAGGACTTCGTGATCCCGGCCTCGAACCAGCACATCGCCCCCGCGCTCTGGCCGGCGAGCACGACCCCCTGGCGCCAGGCGAGGCTGAGGATCGAGGCGATGTCGTGCGCCTCCCAGACCGCCAGCAGGTTGACCAGGCTGCCGCCGCCGACATAGATCAGGTCCTGGTCGAGGAGGTGGTCGCGCAGCTCCATCGGCCGCCGGCCGAGACGGAAGAGCGAGACGTCGGAGGGCTCGCAGTGCCGCTCGCCGAAGGACGAGTAGAAGCTGGCGATCTGGTCGGAGGTGTCGCCGCTCGCGGTCGGCAGGATGCAGATCCGCGGCCGCTCGCCGCCCCCCTCGCCGGCGAGGCGGAGCAGCAGCTCGCAGACGGCGCGGTCGGGGGGACGGGAGCTGAACTCGTGCCCGCCCAGGGCGAGTATCCGCCGCACCGGCGTCGCCGTCGCGACTCCCCGCTCGGCTGCCATCAGGCGGCGGGCGCGGTCGAAAGCGCCTCCGGCAGCGGCGCCGCGGGCGGCGCCTCGCGGTCGCCGAGGAAGGTGGTCGCGATCTGCATCTCCACCACCCGCGAGCCGGCGGCGTCCAACCGGTAGCCGCGTGCCTGCGGGCGCGACGCCACGACCCGGCTCAGCTCCTCGCCGCGGAAGTGGAGGGCGGCGCCGTCCTCGGCGGCGTAGCCGCCACACATCCCTTCGCGCAGGAACCCGTGGTAGGCCTCCCCCCGCTTCGAGCCGCGCTCGTAGTGGACGCAATTGCTGAACGGCAGCAGCCCCAGGCCGCGCAGCCGCTTCGGCTCGCCGTGGAAGCCGCTGACCGCCTCGGCGAACCAGCAGAGCGAGCCGGCCGAAAGGCCGCAGAGGACGACCCCCGCTTCCCACGCCTCGCGCAGGATCGAGTCGATTCCGTGGGCGCGCCAGACGCCGAGCAGGCTGACGACGCTGCCGCCGCCGACGTAGATCAGGTCCTGGGAGAGGAGGTGGCGGCGCAGGTCGCTCGGGCCCTGCTCGCGGCGGAAGAGCGAGATGTGGGTCGGCTCGCAGCGGTGGGCGGAGAAGGCGCGGTAGAAGCGGACGATGTAGTGGTCGGCGTCGCCGCTGGCCGACGGCAGGAAGCAGACCCGGGGCCGCTCGGCCTTCGTCAGCCCGAGGACGTAGTCGTCCAGCAGGGGGTTGCCCGACTCCATCGAGAAGCCGCCGCCGCCGAAGGCGACGATCTGACGGGCTGCTGTCTCCATGTAGAGATGTTCGCCGCGCGGCGCCGCGCGGTCGTTATACAGCGGTCCGAAGTTCAGCCCGCCGCGCTCGCCCCGGCGTACAGCAGCCGCAGCTTGTTGCGGGCCCGGTGCAACCGCACCTTGACGGTCCCTTCCGGGATCCCGAGGCGGTGGGCGATCGCCGCCTGGGTCAGGTCCTCCTCGTATTTCATCTCCAGCAGGCGCCGGTCGCGCTCGCTGAGCAGCGCCAGGGCGGCGTGAAGGTCGGCGAGCTCGACCGCCGCCAGCACCGCCTCGTCCTCGGCCCCCTCGCGGAACTCGATCAGCGCTGTCGGGTCGGGCCGCACCCGGGCGTGCTGGCGGAAGGCCTCGTTGCGGACGATCGTCGCCAGCCAGTAGTTGCGGCTGGCGGGATCGCGCAGGGTCGAGCGCCGACGCCAGGCCCGGAGCAGGGCATCCTGAGCTATGTCCTCGGCCTCGCCCGGATTGCTCGCGTAGCGATACGCCAGTCGAAGACAGACCCTCTGTGCCTCACCCCACTCCCAGCCATCGTCGTTCCCGCGGCGATGCCCTATCGGAGCGCT
The DNA here is from genome assembly GCA_035634815.1 of Solirubrobacterales bacterium. Taxonomy (GTDB): domain Bacteria; phylum Actinomycetota; class Thermoleophilia; order Solirubrobacterales; family 70-9; genus VAYN01. The sequence continues at coordinate 24,247 of DASQCF010000017.1, forward strand.
GATTGAACGAACCTACATAAGCGGTGCATGAGATTGCCACCCTTGCGACGGAAACTGTCCTGAAGTTGCGCAGGTCTTCTCAAGCGTGAGCGGGGAAAAGGGGGAAGAGCAGGCGCGCTGGGCCGAGATCGCCTACGAGGCGATCGCCCCCGTCTACGACGGGTTCACCGCCCACCACGATTACGACCTCTGGCTCGGGGAGCTGATGCCGAAGCTGGAGAAGCACGGCATCCCCGGCAAGCGCCTGCTCGACGTCGCCTGCGGGACCGGCAAGAGCTTCATCCCGCTGCTCGAGCAGGGCTGGGAGGTGACCGCCTGCGACATCTCGCCGGCGATGGTCGCGATCGCCCGCGAGAAGGTCGGCGACCGGGTCGAGGTCTCTGTCGCCGACATGCGCGAGCTGCCGGTCTTCGGCGAGTTCGACCTCGTCTGCTGCCTCGACGACGCCGTCAACTACCTGCTCAGCCGCGACGAACTCGAGCAGGCGCTGACCGGTATGCGCCGCAACCTCGGCCCCGGCGGGCTGCTGATGTTCGACGTCAACACGATCGAGGCCTACCGCAACTTCTTCGCCGAAGAGGTCGTGGTCGAGCGCGACGGCTGGCGGATGACCTGGAAGGGCCTGACCAGCCCCGACGCCGAGCCTGGGACGATCGCCGAAGCGAGCTTCGAAGCCGAGCCCCTGGATGCCTCGCAGGGCCCGGCGATCCCGCCCGAGCTGCACCGCGAGCGGCACTTCCCCGAGAGCGAGGTGCGGGCGGCGCTGGAGGCCGCCGGCCTCACCTGCCTCGACGTCTACGGCCATCACCACGACGGGATTCCGAAGCAGCCGCTCGACGAGGCCGCCCATACGAAGGGCGTGTACATCGCCCGCGCTGCCAAGTAGACAACGGCAAGTCACCGGGGAGAGGCTTGAACCGCGGAGGAAGCGGGGACACACGACTATGGCCGTGGCTGGAATCTGCGAGCTGGTGCTGGAGACCGATGACGTCGGCGCCCTGGCGGGCTTCTACCGCGAACTCGGGCTGCGACTGCTGCTCGAGGAAGACGACCGGGTCTGGCTGGCGGTGGGGGATCGCTGCCGCCTCGGGATCTGGCCGCCTGGCGAGAAGGAGCACGCCGACCGCGGCGGCCGCCACGTCCACTTCGCCCTCTCGGTGGACCACGACCGCCTCGACGCGCTGAGCGCCGGCCTGCGCCAGCGCGGGGTCGAGGTCGACGGTCCGGTCGAGCACGAGGGCGGCGACCGCTCCGCGTATTTCTTCGACCCCGCCGGCAACCGGGTGGAGCTGTGGGACTTCTTCCGCGACGGCGACGGCGCCGAGCAGGGCGTGATGGCCCTGGCCGAGGACGGCGATGGCGCGTAACCGGGTGCGCTCGCTACTGCGGCGTTAGCCGGGCGAAGTACCCGAACCAGTTGCCGGAGCGCTCGGCCATCTCCAGGCCGGCCTCCGCGCCCATCCGCTCGAGGCCGGCGCGGGTGGTGAAGTGGGGGTCGCCGAAGAGCTCGCCGACGACGAGCCGGCCCTCCGGCTTCAACACCCGGCGGATCTCCCGCAGGGCCGCCGCGGCGTCCGGGATCTCACCCAGGACCGCGGTGAGGACGACGGCGTCGACCGAGGCGTCTTCGTAGGGGAGCTGCGTCGCGTCCCCACGGGTCGGAACCAGGTTCGAGAGTCCGCGCTCGCCGGCGGCCCGCATCACGTGGTCGAGGAACTCCTGCTGCAGGTCGAAGAGCTCCAGCGTCCCGCCCGGGGCGACCCATTCGGCCAACTCGCAGCTGTAGTAGCCGGTGCCGACGCCGATCTCCAGCAGCCGCTCGCCCGGCTGCGGGACCAGCACCGAGCGCAGCCGCTCGCGGGTGATGATCGGGTGCGGGGCTTCCACCCAGAAGCGCTGCCCGTAGGGACAGGCGGAGGGGTTCTTGCGCCACCAGAGCGCCGCCGCCAGCGTCGCTGCCGCGGTCGCGCCGAGAAGGTGTCGCGGGCGCATCGGCCTAGGCGCTGCCGAAGCCGACCCGGTGCTCGCCGGACTCGACCCGCAGGAACTGGACCTTGCCGAGGTAGAGGGCGATCGTCCCCTCCTCGGTGTGGAGGTCGTGCCAGCCGCCCTGCTCCAGGCTGGCGCGCAGCTCCTTCAGGTCCTCCTCGCCGAGCCGGGTGGAGATCACCTGGCCGCCCTCGAAGCCGATCTCGACTCGTTGCGCCTCAGCCATCAGTGTCCTCCCGCGGGTTCGACGATCTCGGTCAGGACCCCACCGGTCGAGCGGGGGTGGAGGAAGGCGACGCGGCTGCCGCGGATGCCGACCCGCGGCTCGGAGTCGATCAGCTCGATCCCGGCGGCGGCGATGCCTTTCAGCGCGGCGTCGATGTCGTCGACGGCGTAGGCGACGTGGTGCAGACCCGGCCCGTTCTTGGCCAGGTACTTGCCGACGGGGGTGTCGGGTCCGAGCGGCGCCAGCAGCTCGACGTGGCCGTCGCCGACGTCGAGCAGGACCGCCTCGACTCCCTGCGACTCCACCGTCTCGCGGTGGGCGAGCTCCATCTCGAAGTGGGTGCCGTAGAGGGCGATCGCGGCGTCGACGTCCTCGACGGCGACTCCGATGTGGTCGATCCTTCCGAACAAGGGCGCAGAGTCTATGCGGCCGGCGTTCGACTGTTCCTTTTCGTTGTTAGGCACGGATAAGGAACAGTCGAGCTCAGGCCTCGGCCCGGAGGATCTCCGCCAGGGCGGCGATCCCGACCTCCAACTGCTCCGGGGTCGGCTCCTTGGTCGCGACCAGGCGCTGGATCTCCCGGCCCGGCGTGTGGAAGGCCTCGGCCAGGGGCTCGCCGTGGTGGCGGTCGCTCCAGGCGAACATCTCGACCGCCAGCGAGGCGCCGCCGAGGCCGACGCCGGCCCGAGCGGCGGCGCTGGGGCTCTCGGCGATCCGCTCCAGCAGCAGGGTGCCGCCGGCCGAGAGCAGCATCATCGGCACGATCAGGTTGGAGCCGCAGCGGTCGTGCTCCTTCGGCACCGCGGCGACGTCGTCGACGTCGCGCTCGTAAGCGGCGATCGCCTTGTGCTCGACGCCGTGGTAGGCGGCGAGGTCGCGGTCGCTGAGGGCGACCAGCGCCGGCACCGCGCCGATCGCCTGCACGATCCCCTCCCGCCAGGCGCTCGCCGGCGCCCGCCGGCGCAGCAGCGAGGTGCTCGCCAGGGTGGCGGCGACCGCGGCCAGCACCCGCGCGTCCTCGAACGGCAGCCGCGCCGCCGGCATCCGCCGCCGGACCAGCGGCAGCACCGCCAGCGCCTCGGCCAGTTTCACCGGGCCGCGCAGGCCGGGCAGCTTGGCGACCAGCCCGGGCGCCAGCTCCGGCTTGCGCTCGGAGGCGACTTCGAGCGACCCGTCCCGCCGGCGCACCGCCGCCGCCCAGTGGGTCGGCCCGTGGATCAGCAGCCCGTTGCGGAGCGCCATCCCGCCGAGGCGGAGCTTCTGCGATTGCTCGGAGGCCACGATCCCAAGATAGGCGATGTGGCGTTCGCCGATAAATGGAGGGCGCCGAGCCCAGTCCTCTCGACGCCCTCGTTCCCCCTATTTGAAGTCCGGCCGGAGCCCCCCAGTCCAGGCCTCCGGCCGGATTGTCGGCTCTCCCTGGCTTAGCTTGGTGAGCCGCCCTTAGAAACCCCGAGGGGACCGAGAAGTTGCGCGGCTATTTTACGCGCTGTCTAATTTTTTCCTTAACGCCGCCAGCCGCTCTCCGAGCGCCTGCTCGAAGCCGCGATCGGTCGGCTCGTAGAAGCGCCGGCCGCGCAGCTCCTCCGGCATCAGCGGCTGGTCGGAGACCCCGCCCGGCTCGTCGTGGGCGTAGCGGTAGCCCTCGCCGCGACCGAGCGCCGCGGCCCCCGGGTAGTGGGCGTCGCGCAGGTAGTCCGGCGGGGTCTTGGCCCCGCTGGCGCGGACCTCGGCGCGGGCGGCGGAGAGGGCCTTGTGGGAGGCGTTGGACTTCGGCGCCAGTGCTAGGTAGACGCTGGCCTGGGCGAGGTTCAGCGCGCACTCCGGCAGGCCGACCCGGTCGACCGCCCGGGCGGCGGCGTCGGCGACGAGCAAGGCCTGCGGGTCGGCGTTGCCGACGTCCTCGGAGGCGAGGATGACCATCCGCCGGGCGATGAAGCGCGGGTCCTCTCCGCCCTCCAGCATCACCGCCAGGTAGTAGAGCGAGGCGTCTACGTCGGAGCCGCGGGTCGCCTTGATCCAGGCGGAGACGAAGTCGTAGTGCCGGTCGCCCTGGCGGTCGTAGTCGATCGCCTTGCGCTGCATCGCGTCTTCGACCGCGGCGACGTCGACCGCAGCCGACTTTGACCCCATCCCGCTGTGGTCAATGTCGGCTACGCGTTCAGCCGCTCGCTCCAGGGCGCCGAGCGCGACCCGGGCGTCGCCGCCGCTTCGCGTCGCCAGCATCTCCAGCGCCTCGTCGGTCACGGCGGGCGGATCGGCGATTCCCCGCTCCGGGTCGCCCAGCGCCCGCCGCAGCAGCTCTTCGACCTGGCCGGGCTCCAGTGGCCGCAGCTCGTAGATCTGGGCCCGCGATAGCAACGCCGAGTTGACCTCGAAGTAGGGGTTCTCCGTCGTCGCCCCGATCAGGGTCAACGTCCCATCCTCGACCGCCGGCAGCAGCGCGTCCTGCTGGGCCTTGTTGAAGCGGTGGATCTCGTCGAGGAAGAGGATCGTCGGCCGCCCGCTCGCCCGCCGCCGCTCCCGCGCCCGCTCGATCACGGCGCGGATCTCCGCTTTGCCCGCGTTGACCGCCGACTCCTCCTCGAAGGCCCCCTGCGCCCCCGCCGCGGCGATCCGCGCCAGCGTCGTCTTCCCCGCCCCCGGGGGGCCGTAGAGAATCACGCTGTGCGGCTTGCCGCTCTCGATCGCGCTGCGCAGCGCCGAGCCGGGGCCGAGCACGTGCTCCTGCCCGATCATCTCCTCCAGCGAGCGCGGCCGCATGCGGACGGCGAGGGGAGCGCCGGGATCGTGCCGACCGGCGGCGGGCGACCGCGGGCTTTCGGTCTCCCCCGTTTCGAAAAGCTGGTCGGCCATAGGAGAATGGAACCAGATGGCCTACTGGATCAAGTCGATCGGTGCCACCCGCTCGCCGCTGGACGACGAGTGGCTGACCGAGAAGAACATCGGCGTCGGCGGGCTTTCCTCTTCCCCGCGGCTGGCGCAGCGGGTCCACTTCCCTCATAAGAAGCGACCGACCGGGATCGAGATCGGGGACCGTTTTCTCCTCTACGGAATCACCCGCAGCGGTGGCCACCTGATCGGCGCCGGGATCTTCAAGTCGAAGTTCCGAAAGGAGGATCGCGAGGAGGAACTCGAGCTGAGGGGGAGTGAGGACGTCGCCGAATGGCCCTGGCGGATCGACATCGAGATGCTGATCTCCCTCTGGCGCGCGGAGCAGGGGCCGGCGCTGGACGCGATCGGCTGGGTGCCGACGGACATGAGCCGGCACTCGCACCGCCAGCTGAGCGAGCAGCAGTACCGGGACGGAGTGATGGCGCTGGCGAGGACAGCGCTGCCCGCCGGCCTGCCAAGCCCTTGAGATTCGGGGCGTAGAATCGCTCTCTATGGAGAGCGCAACGGCAGTCCCGACGTCCCAGCCCACCTCGACCCTGGAGTCGTTCAACACGGCGACCGGCGAGCTGATCGGCAGCGTGCCGACGATCGTCCCCGAGGAAGTGCAGGGCGTGGTCGACGACGTGGCGCGGATCCAGCCCGCCTGGGCGGAGCTGCCGGCGAAGACGCGGGCCAGCTACATGAAGCGCGCCGCCGACGCCCTGCTCGACGACATCGACGAGATCGCGAAGCTGCTCTCCGAAGAGCAGGGCAAGCCGCTGACCGAGTCCTACACGATGGAGCTGCTGCCGACGGTCGACGCGCTGCACTGGTGCGCGAAGGCGGGTCCGAAGATCCTCGCGGACGAGAAGGTGCCGATGACGCAGGCCTTCACGCTCTCCAAGAAAGGCCGCTTCAGCTACGAGCCGATCGGCGTCGTCGGCGTGATCGCGCCCTGGAACTACCCCTGGTCGATCCCCTTCGGCGAGGTCGCGATCGCGCTGATGGCCGGCAACGGGGTGGTGCTGAAGCCGGCCAGCCTGACGCCGCTGCTCGGCGAGCGGATCGCCCGCGTCTTCGAGAAGGGCGGCCTCCCCGAGGGCCTGGTCCGGGTCGTCCACGGCGGCGGCCGGATCGGCGACGCGCTCTGCCGCTCCAGCGTCGGCAAGGTCTTCTTCACCGGCTCGGTCGAGGTCGGCCGCAAGGTCGGCGAGGTCTGCGCCGCCGACCTCAAGGGCAGCGTCCTGGAGCTCGGCGGCAAGGACCCGATGATCGTCTGCTCCGACGCCGACCTCGACAACGCGATCTCCGGCGCCGTCTGGGGCGGCTTCGCCAACGCCGGCCAGACCTGCTCGGGGATCGAGCGCGTCTACGTGATGCGCGACGTCGCCGAGCGCTTCGTCGAGGGCGTCGTCCGCGAGGCGGAGAAGCTGCAGCTCGGCAACCCGCTCGACTGGGACACGGCGATCGGGCCGATGACCTCGGAGGACCAGTACGCGATCGTCTGCGACCTGATCGAGGACTCGGTCGCCTCGGGCGCGACGCTGCGCTGCGGCGGCCCGACCGAGGTCGCCGGACTGCCGGGCAAGTTCGTCGCCCCGACCGTCCTTACCGGCGTCACCCACGAGATGCGGATCATGCGCGAGGAGATCTTCGGGCCGGTGCTGCCGATCGTCGTCGTCGACTCCGAGCAGGAGGCGATCGACCTCGCCAACGACTCCGAGTTCGGCCTCGGCGCCTCGGTCTGGACCAAGGACCGCCAGCGCGGCGCCCGGATCGCGCGGCGGATCGAGTCCGGAATGGTCTGGGTCAACGACCACTCCTTCAGCCACGGCGCCTGCCAGTGCGCCTGGGGCGGGGTCAAGGACTCCGGCCTCGGCCGCTCGCACTCCAAATTCGGCTTCTACGAGTGCGTCAACATCAAGATGAACGCCTGGGAG
>DASQCF010000018.1:0-42825 GCA_035634815.1 Solirubrobacterales bacterium
CTGATCGCCGTCGGCCGCGTCCCCCACACCGCCGACCTCGACCTCGAAGCGGCCGGGGTCGGCGTCGACGAGCACGGCTATCTGGAGACCGACGATCGCCTGCGGGTCGGCGGCCGCGACTGGCTCTACGCGATCGGCGACGTCAACGGCCGCGCCCTCTTCACCCACATGGGCAAGTACCAGGCCTGGGTTGCCTCCGAGAACCTGCTCGGGCGCGAGACCGAGGCGGTCGCCGAGGGGATCGGCTCGCCGCGGGTCACCTTCACCGACCCGCAGGTCGCCGCCGCCGGCAAGACCCTCGACCAGGCTCGGGAGGCGGGCATCGACGCCCGGGAGATCGACGTCCCCACCGACGGCGCCGCCGGCGCCAGCTTCCAGGGCAAGGGGACCGGCGGCACCTCGCGGATCGTGGTCGACCGGGCGAAGGGGACGATCGTCGGCGCCACCTTCACCGGCTTCGAGACCGCCGACTTCCTTCAGGCCGCAACCGTCGCGATCGTCGCCGAGGTCCCACTCTCAAGACTGCGACACGCGGTCGCGCCTTACCCGAGCAGAAGCGAGATCTGGCTGAAGCTGCTCGAGAAGGCGGAAGAGGAGTCGGGCGGGTAACGACTCCGAAGTTCGGTGCCCTATAGGGGCCCAAAGTTCGGAGTTGTGCTCAGACAGTCGACCTGGTCTTCAGGTCTTCGACCAGCTCCACCGGGAAACCGGCGACCTGGTCGAGGTCGTCGACCGACTTGAAGCCGCCGAGCCGCTCGCGGTGGGCGAGCAGGCGCGTCGCCTGGGTGACCGAGAGGTTCTGCTCGCGCAGCTGCTCGAAGGTGATCGTGTTGAGGTTGATCTGCTCGCCGCCAGGCGCGCCGAAGCTCGGCGCCGCAGGCGCGGGAGGCGGCCCGCCGAAGGCGGGCGGCTCGGGCGCGGGCGGCATCGGCGGCGGCGCCGACTGGATCGGCTCCGGCGGCGGGGGCGTCGCCGGTTCCGCCGGGGGCGGGGGCGGGGTCGGCGGGGCGAAGGACTCGGCCGGCGGCGGAGGCGGGGTCGGCGGCGAGAACGGCTCGGCCGCGGGCGGCGGGGTCGGGGGCGCGAAGGACTGCGGGTCGGGCGCCGGCGGCGGGGTCGGCGGGGCGAAGGACTGCGCGGGCGCCGCGGGCGGGGGCGTCCCAGCCTGGACGCCGCGGACTACGGCCTGCTCGGCCTCTTCGGCCCGGCGCTCGGCTTCGCGCGCCCGCTCTTCGGCTTCGGAGACGCTGCGGCGCATCTCCTCCAACCGCCGGTCCTGGGCGGCCTCTTCGGCCTGACGTTCTTCCAGCCGTTTCGCCTCGGCGGCGCGCTCTTCGGCGGCCCGGGTCCGCTCCTCGATCTCGCGCAGGCGCCGCTCGGCGTCCTGCATCGCCCGCTCGCGCGCCTGGCGTTCGTCCTCGAGGCGCTGCTCGGCGGTGCGCAGGTCGGCCGCGGGCGCGGCGGGCGGCGGAGCGCCCTGCAGGCGCTGGTCGGCCTCGGCGCCGATCCGCTGCGTCTCGCTGCGGACCTCGGCGACTTTGTCGCGCACCCGCTGTTCGGCGGCCATCGGGTCGTAGTCGCCGGGACCTGGCGTTCCACCCGGAACCGGCGCCGGCGGCACCGCGCTGAGGCCGCCGGTCGGCGGCTGCAAAGTGGTCGCCTCCTCCCAGGGCGGCAGCTGTCCCGAGGGCGGCGCCTGGCCGCTGGCCTGCGCCTCGGCGACGGCGCGTTCGTTGGCGGCGCGGGCGGCGGCGAGGCGCTGCTCGGCGAGGGCCGCCTCGCGCTTCTGCTTGCCGGTGCCGATCTTGATCCCGAAGAACTTTTTCTCTTTCGGCGCCTCGGCCACCGGGGCGGCGGCAGCCGGAGGGGCGCCGGGCGCCGGCGGGGCGGCAGGGGCCGGGACGGCGCCGCCGCGCTTCTGCGCTTTCATCCGCGCCCGCTCTTCCTTGCGTCGCTGCAACTCGGCTTTGCGCGCTTCGCGCATCTGCAGGCGGTTCGCCCTCGCTTCGTCACGCTTGCGGCGTTTGCGGTCTTTGGCGCTCTCGCCGCCGGGCGGCGGGAACTGGCCGGCGACCGGCGGCGGCGCCGACGGGCCCGGGGGCGGCACGGACTGGCCGGGCGGGGGCGCCGACTGTGCCGGCGCGGGCTGCGCGGGAGCGGCCGCAGCGGCGGCCGGCACCGCGGCCATCTCGGCGGTCGGAGCGCCGCCGGGGGCCGGCGCGGCGGCAGGCGGCGGCGTCGCGGGGCCAGGCGGGGGTCCCCCGGCCTGCTGGGGGGCCTGCTTGCCTTCCTTCTCCTTCGCCCGCCGCTGGCTGATGCGGACGATCAGCAGGAGCAGCAGGATCGCCGCCAGCAGGGCGGCGACGAAGTAGGCGGTGTTGTCGCTCACGTAATCGCTCGCCTTTTCCGGGAACGAGTCGGCGCCAGCCTGGGCGGGGGCGACCATCAGCACCCCGATGATCCCAGCGGCAGCGGCGGGGAAGCTCTTCCGAGTCCGCATCGCCCTGCATCCTTGCATGTGATTCGGCAGTTTCAACTTCAACGCATCCTTCCCTTGAACTCGCGCTCGACCTCTCTGCGAACGTCCCGGTCGGCGATCTCCCGCCGCCGGTCGCGACCCTCCTTGTTTCGCGCCAAAGCCAGCTCCACCTTCGCGCGCGGCCCTTTGAAATAGATCCTGGTCGGAATCAGGGTCAACCCTTTCTGCGCGGTTTTGCCGACCAGGCGCTCGATCTCCTCCCTGTGGAGCAGCAATTTGCGCGGGCGCTCGGCGGGGTGGGCGTCCACCGCGGAGAACTCGTAGGGCGGGATATGCAGCTTGCGGAGCCAAACCTCGCCCTTCTCAACGACCGCGTAGGCGTCGGTCATCTGCGCCTGGCCGCTGCGCAGCGCCTTCACCTCGGAGCCCTGCAGGACGATCCCGGCCTCCATCTTCTCGACCCACTCGAATTTGTGGCGGGCGCGCCTATTCGTGACCACGTCCCCCGAAGCCGGCTCGCGTTTCTTCTTCTGCTTCTTCGCCATCAGGCGACCTCCCCGGCCGGCGCCAGCTCGGCCCGGCCCCGCGGCGGGTCGACCCCGGCGACGCGGACGGATATCGGATCGCCGAGCCTCACCCGGGCGCCGGTCTCGCGCCCCACCAGCGCCACCTCGGCCTCGTCGAGCTTGAAGTACTCCCCCTTCAGGCTCCGCGCCGGCAGCATCCCCTCGTAGACGTCGCCGAGCTCGCCACCGAAGGCAACGAAGGCGGCGGAGCGGATGACGCCGGAGACCTCGCCCTCGAAGACCACGTCCAGCCCCCGCTCCCCCAGCTCCCGGGCGAGCAGGTAGGTGGCGCAGACGTCGTCGGCCTGGCGCTCGATCCGGGCCGACTCGCGCTCCAGCGCCGAGCAGTCGGCGGCGGCGTCGCGGGCCTCGGAGAGGGTCGGCGCCTCCTCGCCCTCGCCGAGCAGCGCCAGCAGCGCCCGGTGGCAGACGAGGTCCGGGTAGCGGCGGATCGGCGAGGTGAAGTGGCAGTAGGCGGGGCTGCCGAGGCCGGCGTGGCCGATGTTCCGCTCGCTGTAGTAGGCCTGCTTGAGGGATCGAAGCACGAGCGAGGTATACGCCTCGCGGCCATGCCCGCGTCGGCCGGCCTCGCGACGAACCAGGCGGCTCGCCTCGGCGGCGACCCGTCCGGCCTCCTGCGCCGAGAGCCCTCGGCCCAGCGGCGGGGTCGGCACCCCGAGCGCGGTGAGCTGCTCGACCAGGCGCTCGATCCGCGCCGCGTCGGGCTGGGCGTGGACCCGGTAGATCGCCGGCGCCCGTTCACGCTCCAGCAGCTGGGCGACCTGCTCGTTGTTGAGGATCATCAGACGCTCGATCAGGCGGTGCGCCTCGGTCTGAGCGACCCCGTGGGCGGCGAGGACTTCGCCCTCGGCGTCGAACTCGAACTCCGGCTCGAAGGACTCGACGTCGAGGCTGGTGGTGCCGCGATGCTCGCCGAGGCCGGCGGCGACCTCACGCGCGGCGGCAAGCGGTTCGGCGACCTCGGCCGGCGGCTGGGACCGGCCGGCGAAAATCGCGTCGAGCTGGTCGTAGTTCAGGCGTGCGTCGGAGCGGATCCGGCTGCGGTAGAAGCGCGCCCGCCGCGGCTCCATCCCCGGGCCCAGCTCGACCTCGGTCGTCACCGCCAGCCGCTCGACTCCCGGTACCAGGCTGCAGGCGCCGCTGGAAAGGGCATGCGGGAGCATCGGCTCGACAGCGCCGGGGACGTAGGTGCTGTTGCCGCGCCGCCGCGCCTCCTGATCGAGCAGCGAGCCCGGCTTGACGTGGGCGGCGACGTCGGCGATGTGGATCCAGACCCGGGCTCCGTCGCCCTCGACCTGGGCGGAGACGGCGTCGTCGAAATCGCGCGCGCTCGCGGGGTCGACGGTGAAGGTCGCCAGCGCGGTGAGGTCGCGACGAGGGCCGCTTTCGCGCTCGGCCCAGCCGGCCGCTTCCCGCGCTTCCCCCTCGACCGTCGGCCGAAAGCCGCGGTAGCCGAGCTCCTCCTTCAGCAGCCCCTCGACCGTGTCCCGCGCCGACATCAGCCGAGCTGGCCGGCGAGAACCTGCAAGGCGCGCTGTTTGGCCTCGTCGGCTTTCGTCTTGGGATCGTCCTTCACCTTGACGTCGGGGTGGATGCCGTGGCTCTTCGCCAGGTTCACCCCTTCCGGCGTGAAGAACTCGCCGACCGACAGCTTCAGGGCGCCGCCGTTGGCGAGGTCCTGCTCCTCCTGGAAGAGGCCCTTGCCGTAAGAGCGGGTGCCGACCAGGGTCGAGCCGGCATCGTCCGCCAGTGCCGCGGCGAGGATCTCCGCCGCCGAGGCGGTGCCGCCGTCGATTAGGGCGACCACCGGGAGATCCGAGCTCGGATCTCCCGCAGTCTTGTGAACGCTGTTTCCTTGGGTCCGCGAGCGCGTCCTCACCACGACTTCGTCCTTCGGCAAGAAGACGTTGGCGCTGAGGACCGCCTCGTCGAGCAGGCCGCCGGGGTTGTGACGGAGGTCGAGGACGATGCCTTCCGCACCTTCCCGTTCGGCCTTCTCGACCCCCCGCGCGAGCTGGGCGTGGGCGGCTTCGCTGAAGCTGAGCATGCGAACGTAGCCGAGCGTCTTGCCCGCCACCTCCTCGGTGCTGGCGCTGACGTTGGGGAACGCCACCTGGGCCCGGGTGATCGTCACCTCCTTGGTCTCACCGCTCTTGCCGTCGCGGACGCCGAGCGTCACCTGGGTACCTTCGGGCCCGACGACTTCGTCGCGGATTTCGCTCGAGTCGCGCTTGCCGATCGGCTTCCCTTCAACCGAGACCAGCGTGTCCCCCGCTTCCAGGCCGGCCCCTTCGGCAGGGGAGCCACGGAAGACCTTGACGATTTCCGAGCCGGCCTTCACCCGCTTGATTTCGACCCCGATCCCCGAAAAATGGCCTTCGATCTGCTCGTTGAACCGGTTCAGCGCTTCCGGGGAGAAGTATTCGGAGTAGCGGTCCTCCTCGTTGCTCTGGCGGAGCCGCCTCACCATCCCCTGCAGGGAGGCATTGCTGAGTTCCTGGCCGCCGACCGAGCGGTAGTAGCTCCCTTCGATCGCTTCCGCCGCTTCGGCCGACAGGCCACCGGTTTCCTCGACGAAGACGTCTCGCAGCGGGCCGGGCAGGGAGCCCGGGTGCCCGCCCAGCCACAGCCCGGCGGCGAAGAGCGCCGCCAGCGCCACGGCGAAAGCCACGGCCCCGCGCGCTCTCACGCCCGCCTCAGACCTTGAGGAAGCGCCGCAGCGTCACGCCCGAGCCGATCGTCGAGACGACGATCGAGGCGGCGAAGAGGATCGCGACCAGCGCCGGGAAGCCCAGCGTCGAGTTGTTCTGCGCCGCCAGGACCCCGATCGAGTCGCTGAGGGGGTCGACGACGGTGATCTTGCCCAGCCACAGGATCAGTATGGCCAGCAGGCCCCCCGCGAAGCCGACGACTACGCCCTCGATCATGAACGGCCAGCGGATGAACCAGCGGGTGGCGCCGACGAGACGCATCACCTCGACCTCGCGGCGGCGGGTGTAGATGGAGAGCCGAATCGTGTTGCCGACCAGCATCAGCGAGGCGAGGATCAGCAGCGCGGTGATCACCGTGAGGACGATCTTCAGCGCGCTCGTCACCTGCTCGATCTTCGCCGAGGACTGAGTGCGGTCGAATTCTTTGACGATGATCGAGGAGAACGGCTCCCCCTTCGGCCCGTCCGGGTAGACCGCCGCCCGGATCGCGGTCAGGTTGGCGGCGTCGTCGGCTTTGATTTCGAAGCTGTTGGGGAGCGGGTTGGTGTGCAGCTCTTCGACGATCGAGTCGTCCTTCAATTCCTTTTTCAGCGTCGCCAGCGCCTCGTTCTTGCTGATGAAGGTGACTTCGGCGACGTGCGGGACGCCTTCGAACTTCGTCTTCAGCGCCGCGATTTCGGCTTTCGTCGCGTCGTCGTAGAGCGCGTACTGGACGTTCAGCTGGTCGCGGACTTCCTCGCTCTTGCCCTGGGCGGTCTGGAAGATCGGAATCAGCATCCCGAGCAGGACGACGGTGACGACCGTGGTCACGATCGCCGCCAGGCTGGGGGCGCCGTTGCGCTTCAGCGCGCGCAGGGCCTCCTGGAAGAAGAAGACGATCCGGCCCATCAGCTCAGCTGCTCGTGGTCGGAGTGCCCGTTGGTGCGCGGCTCGCCTTCGGCGCCGACGCCCATCTCAGCCCGCATCCGCAGGCCGAATTCGGTCGTCGACTCCTCGGTGTAGCCGCCGGAGACCTCGTCGCGGACGACGCGGCCCTCGTAGAGCTCGACGACGCGGCGCTGCATGTTGTCCACCATCTCGCGGTCGTGGGTGACGACGACGACCGTGGTCCCGGCCTTGTTGATCCGGTAGAGCAGCTGCATGATCCCGATCGAGGTGACCGGGTCGAGGTTGCCGCTCGGCTCGTCGGCCAGCAGCAGCGGCGGGTGGTTGACGAAGGCACGGGCGACGGAGACGCGCTGCTGCTCGCCGCCGGAGAGCTGGTCGGGGTAGTTGTGGATCTTGGTCGAGAGCCCGACCAGGCGCAGCGTCTGCGGCACCTGCTCGCGGATTTCGGCGCGGCTGGCGCCGATCACCTGCAGCGCGTAGGCGACGTTGTCGTAGACGGTGCGGTCGGGCAGCAGCTTGAAGTCCTGGAAGACGGTGCCGATGTTGCGCCGCAGCTGCGGGATTTTCTTCTCCGGCAGCGCGCCGATGTCGCGGCCGGCGATCTTGACCGAGCCTTCGGTGGCGGTGAGCTCGCGGATCAGCATCTTGATCAGCGTCGACTTGCCGCAGCCGGTGGGGCCGACGAGGAAGACGAACTCGCCGCGGCCGACCGAGAGGTTGACCCGGTCGAGCGCCATGTGGCCGCCCGGGTAGACCTTGGTCACGTCGCTCAGCTCGATGATCGGCGCACGACGCCCGCGGGGGCGCCGCGGCTCCTCGGAGCCCTGGTTCTTTCTTTTTCTGATCGCCATGCGTGAGGTGCCTTCTGCGAGCACAGGGTGACTCCTTCGCCCCCTCGGCCCCGCAAGATCCCGCCCACGCAGCCGATCTTTCAGGCCGTGTCCGGGAGCGACCGGCCCCGACGGGGGGAGCGCCGATGGCGTTCGTCGCTGCGGCGGGCCGCGCCGAGCCGGTAGACGAAGAGGCACGCGATCGGGACGCCGCTGCCGAGGACCCAGAGGAGGAAGAGCGGCGAGCCGGTGTCGCTGCCGGCGCCGAGGGCGTGGAGGAGGCCGAGGACGTAGACGGCGAGCGTCGCCCGGTGCGCCTGCCGCCAGAGCCGGGTACCGATGCGGCGGCGAAAGTAGAAGCTGAGGCCGAGCAGCAGGGCGAGGTAGGCGGCGATGATCCCGAGCCCGACGGAAAAGCGGTGGCTGGCGAGCGCGAAGGGGACGGTCACCCCGGCGACACCGGGCTTCAGCCAGGGGTCGGCGAGGATCGCGAAGCCGTGGACGCCGATCGCGACCAGGGCGGCGATCGCGGTCTGCTCGTGCAGCGCTTTCATCGTGCGGGTGAAGCCCGGCTGGCGGACCGGCTTGCCGGCCATCGTCAGGCCGAGGAAGACGGAGATCGTCACCAGGACGAAGGCGACGAGCCCCGAGGAGCGGCTGACGATCCACCAGCCTTGAGTCGCCAGGGTGTGGGGAATCCCGCCGATCACGAGGAGCTGGTGACGACCGGCGGTACTTCTTCGTATTCGGGTTCGACGTATTCGGGTTCAGGTTCGACGTATCCCGCTTCGGGTTCGACGTATCCCGCTTCGGGTTCGACGTATTCGACTTCGGGTTCGAGGTATTCGGTCGCCGGTTCTTCCGGTTCGGCGGTTTCAGCCGGCGCCGGCCGCGCCTTCGCCGCCGCCTGGGTCTTCCCCGCCGAGGTGCTGGCGCTGGCGCTCAGCTCCAGGGCGAGGACGACGAAGAGGACCGCGAACAGGGACAGCGAGCCGAGGACGACTGCGCGGGGGCGAGGGGTATGCATGGCTCCGAGGTTGCGACCGCTTTCTAAACCCAACCTCAAGCGCGGCGATGTTTTGCCAAGGCTTTACCTGCCGGATCCGGCCACAGGCGTCGGTCAGGGAAAGACCGTCTCACCGGTCTCCTGGTCGACGATCGTGATCGCCACCGCCGGGCAGGATTCCGCCGCCTCCAGGATCAGGTCGTCGGGACCGGTACCGATCACGACCGCGGTGTCGTCGAGGCGGAACACCTGCGGGGCGACCTCGACGCAGTCGCCGTGGGCGCTGCACTCGTTCGGGTCGACTGAGGGCACATAGGTCATGCCGGGACCTCCTCCTCACGGGCCGCCCGGTGGGCGGCCTCGATTCGTTTGCGAAGCGCGGGGATCGCCCGCGGCCGGCCGACCGCCAGGCCGGCCACGGGGCTCTTCTCGCGCAGGAACACGGCTTCGAAGTCGCGCGCAGCCGGGTCGCCCTCGATCGCGACCACATCCCCCAGATGAGGGTGACCGACCGACTGGATGCGGACCCCGTACTGGTCGCTCCAGAAGCTCGGCAGCGGCGGCGTCCCCGGCTCCTCGCCGAGCATCGCCTTGGCTGCGGCGGCTCCCTGCCAGGCGGCGGCGTCCCAGTGCTCGGTGCGGCTGTGGGCGCCCCAGCGGGGGTCGAAGGGAATCGAGGCGTCGCCGGCGGCGAACACCCCGGGCAGGGCCGTACGACCCTGGGGGTCTACCTCCACCCCGGTCTCGCCGAGGCCGCTCCCCCGCAGCCACCCGGTCGCCGGCACGGTGCCGACCCCGACCGCTACCGCGTCGCACTCGATCCTGGTTCCGTCGGCGAGCAGCAGCTGCTCGACACGCCGCTGGCCGCGGGCGCCCTCCAGCAGCGCCCCGGTCACCAGCCGCACCCCGGCATCGAGGTGCAGGTCGGCGAACCAGCGCCCGAGCTCGGCACCGAGGATCGGCGCCAGCGGCACCTCCATCGCCTCGACGACGGTCACCTCGGCGCCAAGCCCCAGCGCGGTCGCCGCCACCTCCTGGCCGATGAACCCGGCGCCGACGATCGCCAGACTCACCCCCGGGGCCAGTTCGGCCTGGAGGCGACGGGCGTCGGCGAGGGTGCGGAGGTAGTGGACGTTCTCGAAGCCCTCGAGCAGGGGCAGGCGGCGGGGAGCGCCGCCGCTGGCGATCAGCAGCCGGTCGTAGGGCAGCGGCTCTCCGCTGGCGAGGACGACCCGCCGCATGTCCGGCTCGAGCCGCTCGGCCCGGGCCCCGAGCAGCAACTCGACCTCCTGCTCCGCGTACCAGCCCTCCGGCCGGAAGGCGGTCGCAGCCTCCTCCGTGGTCCCGGCGAGGACGCCCTTGGAGAGCGGCGGCCGGTCGTAGGGGCGGGTCGCCTCGGCGCAGACGACCCGCACCGGCCCTTCGTAGCCCCGCCGCCGCAACGTCTCGGCGCAGCGCTGGCCGGCGAGGCCGCCGCCGACGATCACGACTCCGGCGTCGGCCATCACGCCTCCTCCAGGACCGGGGTCGGGTGCTGCGGCCGACGCTCGGCGACCACGCCTCGCCCCGGCCGCGGCGCCCGCTGCCGGGCTTGTTTCTTGGCCCGGCCGGAGAGCACGCGGTAGACGAAGAGGCCGCCGATGATGGGCGTCGTCAGCATCACCCACCAGCGGAACCAGACCGCGGAGGCGTCGCTGCCGGCACCGAGGGCATGGGTCAGGCCGAGCAGGTAGACGACGACCGTGAACCGGTGCGCCTTGCGCCAGAGCTTGGCCCCGATCCGGCGGCGGACGTAGTAGCTGAGGCCGAGCAGCGCGGCGAGGTAGCCGGCGATCACGCCGAGGCCGGTGAAGAAGGTCTTGAAGCCGAGGGCGAAGGGGACCGCGACGCCGGCGACGCCCGGGTGCAACCAGGGGTCGCCGAGCAAGGCGATCCCGTGGACGGCGATCGCGACCAGGCCGGCGATCGCGGTCTGCTCGTGCACCGCCAGCAGCTTCTTCGCGAAGCCGGGCCGGCGCATCAGCTTGCCGGACATCGTCAGGCCGATGAAGACCGAGACGGTGACCAGGACCAGCGCGACCAGGCCCGAGGCGCGGCTGGCCAGCCACCAGCCGTGGGACTGGATCGCTTCGGCGGTGCCTACGGCGTTCATCGGCTTGCCTCCGGAAGCCGGATCCGCGGCGCGACCGCGAGGGCGCCGACCAGCTCGACCCGGCCGCTGTCGTGGATGAGGAGACCGCCGCGCTCGGCGAGCACCCGGCGGCCGCCGTCGGGCCCGGAGAGCAGCGCCGACTTCGAGAGGGTCTCCGCCTCCAGGGCGGTGTCGCCGAGGGCGGTGGCGCCGACCAGACCGGTCCAGGCCGGCTCCCCGCTCGCCGGGTCGAGCAGGTGATGGGCGAAGCGGCCGCCGGCGTCGCGCCAGATCCGCACGTTGATCCCGGAGGTGGCGACGCCGCCGGAGCCGAGCCGCAGGACGTGGGCGCGGGCGCCGGTGATCGGGTGTTCGACGAAGACCTCGTAGGGGTGGACGAGGGCGTCGGCGCCGCCGATGCGGATGTCGCCGCCGCAGTCGACGATGAAGCGCGAGTAGCCGCGCAGCGTCGCCGCCACCATGTCGGCGGCGAGACCCTTGCCGGTGCCGCCGGTGTCGAAGCGCAGCCCCGGCGGGCGGACCACCTCCCCGGCCGCGTCGTCGACCCCGAACTCGCGCCAGCGCCCGTCGGGGCGAGGGTGCGCGGGGTGCCGCGCCGGGGCGTCGGCGAGCGCCTCGCTCAGCGGCAGGCCCGCCATCCCGGCGCGCGAGGAGACGTAGCCGGCCCCCTCGATCTCGCCGACCAGGGTCGGGTCGACCAGGCCGTCGCTGCGCTCGGCGGCGAAGATCCCGGCCTCGACCGCACGTCGCATCAGCTCCGACGCCGGCACCCGTTCGCGCTCGTCTGCGTTCAGCCGCGAGAGCTCGCTGTCGGGCTTGAAGCGGGAGAGCGTGGCGTCGAAGTCTTCGACGAAGCGCCGCGCCTGCTCGGCGGCGGCCGCCGCCGGCACCATCCCCGGCCCCGGCTCGCCGACCAGCAGCCGCACGTGGCTGCCCATCGCCTGGAAGGTGAGATCGTGTTCGCTCATCAGGAGGAGCTCGTCACCACCGGTTCGGCGCCGGCGGAGTAGGAGGAGGAGCTGCTGACGGGGCTAGCGCTGACCGTGTTCTGACCCGGGCTGGGGACGATCGTCGTCACCACCCGGCGCTTGATCACCTTGCGGACCTGGACCGCGCGGGCGGTCGCCTGGCTCGCCTGTTCAGCCGAGAAGCGGTAGGCGAGCAGGGCGAAGAGCGCCGCGAAGAGCAGGATCGAGGCCCAGAAGACGAGGCTCGCCGGCGGCCGCTTGGAGCGGGTGCGCTCAGTCATCGCCGCCGCCCTCGTGCTCGCTCTCGCCGCCACCGCCGTCGCTCTCGACCTCGCCGCCACCGCCGCCGGCGCCGCTGGTGGCAGTCGTCACCGGCGTGGTTTCGCCGCCGCCGCCGCTGGAACCGGTGGTGACCGGAGCGGATTCGCTTTCGCCGCCGCTCGAGCCGGTGTAGACCGGGGCCGATTCGCCTTCCGCGGCGCCGCTGCTGCCGGTGGCGACGTAGGCGCCTCCAGCCGCGCTGCCGGAAGCCGCGGGTTCGACCGGGGCCGCGGCGGGCGGGTGCTTCGGCTTGGCGTGCTTGGTGACGTGGACGGTGCGCCGGATCACCTTGGTGTGGACGATCGGCTTGTCCGCCACCGGCTTGCTCGGCGCGCCGCCCCCCTGGCTCAGGGCCAGTCCAGTCAGTCCTCCGAGAAGGACGACGGTGGCCCCGGTCGCGACTTTGGCTTTGGCGTTCTTCACGTTCATCCCCCGTTCGTCAGCTTGCGGGAGCAGTGTGCGACGGCCCCCTGCAAGTGCCGGAAAGCGACGGGTAAAGCCCTGGCAAAACCTCCCTCGTGCAGGCTCGAACGCCCAGCGCAGGCCCTACAGTGGAGTTATGGCCACGCAATCGCCAGGGGGTCGCATCCTCGTCGTCGAGGACGAGGAATCGATCTCCCAGCCGTTCGCCGAGGCGCTGCGACGGGCGGGGTTCGAAGCCGTCGTCACCGCCACCGCCGCCGGGGCGATCGCCCTCGCCGACTCCGAGGAACCGGACCTGGTGATGCTCGACCTCGCCCTCCCCGACGGCGACGGGCGCGACGTCTGCCGCGAGCTGCGCCGCCGCTCCGACGTGCCGATCGTGATGCTGACCGCGCGCGGCACCGAGATGGACAAGATCGTCGGCCTCGAGCTCGGCGCCGACGACTACGTCGTCAAGCCGTTCAGCGCCGCCGAGGTGATCTCCCGCATCCGCGCCGTCCTACGGCGCAGCGCCCCGCGCGAGAACGGCGCCGGCGCCGCGTCGGCGAAGCCGGTCGCGGTCGGCGAGCTGGAGCTCGACCCGGCGGCGCGGATCGCCCGCTTCCGCGGCGAGGAGCTGGAGCTCTCGCGCAAGGAGTTCGACCTGCTGGCGGTGCTGATGCGCAACGCCGGCCGCGTCGTCACCCGCGAGGACCTAATGTCCGAGGTCTGGGACACCAACTGGTTCGGCTCGACCAAGACGCTCGACGTCCACGTCGGCTGGCTGCGGCGCAAGCTCGACGATGACCCGGCAGACCCGACCTACATCGAGACGGTCCGCGGCGTCGGCTTCCGCTTCGCCGCGCCGGAGGACGGGGAACCGTAAGCCTCCGGGCGACCCTCCTGCTGGCGCTGGCCTACGTCCTGCTGCTGGCGCTGATCGCCTTCGGCGTGCCGCTGGCGCTGAGCCTGCGCGACCGCGTCGACTCCGAGGTCAAGGGCCAGGCGCGCAGCCAGGCCGAGGTGGTCGCGACCAGCGCCACCGAGTTCGTCGACCCACCGCAGCCGCAGCCGCTGCGGCGGATCGCCGAGCGCTCGGCCGAAAGCGTCCGCGGCCGGGTGATCGTGGTCGACGCCGGGGGCAACCTGATCGCCGACTCGGCGGGAGCCCCGGCCGGGCGCAGCTACGACGACCGGCCCGAGGTGGAAGCGGCGCTCAAAGGGCGCGGCGAGCAGATAACCCGCAACAGCGAGACCCTCGGCGCCGAAATCCTCGCCACCGCGGTTCCGATCCTCGACCGCAACCGCCCGATCGGCGCGGTGCGGATCACCCAGAGCATCAAGGCGGTCCACGACGCGGTGAGGACCTCGATCCTCGACATCGCCGCCCTGGCCGCGGTCGTGCTGTTGCTGGGGATCGTCGCCGGCGCCCTGATCGCCCAGCAGATCGCCCGGCCTATCCGCCGCCTCGACAGCGCCGCCCGCGAGGTCGCCGAGGGCAACCTCGACACCACCGTCGACGTCCAGGGCAGCACCGAGCAGCGCTCGCTGGCCCGCGCCTTCAACGAGATGACGCAGCGGATCAAGCGCCTGCTGCGGGTCCAGCAGGACTTCGTCGCCGACGCCTCGCACCAGCTGCGCACGCCGCTGACCGGGCTGCGGCTGCGGCTGGAGAACCTTGCCGAACGGTCCCGCGGCGACGCCCCAACCGAGCGCGAGCTCGGCGCGGCGATGGGCGAGATCGACCGCCTCTCGCTGATCGTCGACGAGCTGCTGATCCTCAGCCGCGCCGGCGAGCACGAACTGCCCGGCGAGCGGCTCGACCTGCGTGAGGCGGCGCGGCGGGCGGTGGACCGCTGGCGGGCCAATGCCGAGGATCGCGGCATCGCGATCGAGCTCGACGCCGGGGCCGGGCTTGCGGAGGGCTGGTGCGCGGCGCCGGACCTGGAGCGCTCGCTCGACTCCCTGGTCGAGAACGCGCTCGCCTACTCGCCGCGGGGATCCACCGTGCGGCTGCAAGTCGGACCCGGCCGCATCGCCGTCGTCGACGAAGGGCCGGGCCTCGAGCCCGGTGAGGAGGAGGCCGTCTTCGAACGCTTCAGCCGCGGCAGCGCCGGGCGCGTCGGCGCCGCCGGAACCGGCCTCGGGCTGGCGATCGCCCGCGAGCTGACCCGCCAGTGGGGCGGCGAGGTCCGGCTGCGCAACCGCGAGGACGGCGGGCTGACCGCGACGATCGAGCTGGAACCGGCGGAGGTGCGCTCGTGAGCCTCTCGGCGGCGGCGAAATGGGTCCTGCTCGCCCTCGCCGGCCTGGCGATCGCGATCGCGATCGCGATCGCCGCCGCCAACCTGACCAGCCAGCAGATCGGGATCGCATCCGAATCGGTCTCGGCCGGCGACGCCCTGGCCCCGGCGCTGAACGTGCCGGGCGAAGGGAATCCCCAGGGCGAAGGCGGCGACAACCCAGGTCCCGGAAGCGAAGAAACGACGACGATCCCCTCGTCCCCCCCGACGACCACGACCGAAGAGCTCCCGCCCGCCGAAGAAACCACCGGCCCGGACGATCACGGCGGCGAAAGCGGCGGCGGCAGCGACTCCGACGGCGACGACGACTGAGGCGTCTCAGCCGCCACCACCGCCGCCGGGAGGCGGCGGGTCGGTCGCGTAGAGGCGGGTGATCGCCGCGACCAGTTGCTTCTTCTCCGTCGAGGAGAGCTTCGCCGAGCGGTGGATCAGGGTGTACTGCAGGGGCGGCATCTCGCCGCTGGAGACCATCCCGGCCACCTCGGCGGCGTCAGGCTGAGGCTTGTCCCATTCGGAGAAGTTGAGGATGGCGCGGCCGTCTTCGACGTCGTGCGTCACCAGCCAGGAGGCCGGCGCGACGTTGGAGTACCAACGCCACTTGGTCAGGTTGCTGTGGCAGTCGTAGCAGCCCGCTTCGGCGATCTGGTGACCCGGTCCCGGCGGCCACTTCGCCGCCTGGGTTACCGGCGGGTTGCTGTGGGCGTGGCCGTAGGGGACCGCCTGGATCAGTAGCAGGGAGGCCACCGCCCCGAGGGCGGACCATTTGAGCGCGCGAGCCGACGGCGGCCACCAGCGCCGCCTCTCCTTAGCCTTGGGGGGCACGGTCGCAGCCTGACCGGGAGTTGGCAAAGAGTAGGTAAAGTCGCCGGAAAGGAGCGTGAAAGCTCAGTCGGCAGATCCTTCACGAGCTCCGCAACAGCTCCTCTCGCTTGCGCCTCCGGTCCTCTTCGGCTGCTTCCAGTTCGGCTTCGGTGCGCTGGTGGCCTCGCCAGAAGACCGTCACGACGAGCACGCTCAGGACAGCAAGCAAGGTGACCATCACCCAGAAGCCCCAGTGCCTTCCCTGTCCGGGCACCCACGTGTTGGCTCCATAGAAGCCGACGATGAGAGTGGGCACGAGAAAGCCCGCCGCCAGCAGCTCGTTGCGCCGCTGCACCCGTTCGCTGCGCTTTCGCTGTTCCTCGGAGTGCTCCAGATGCAACAGGCCGAACGACTGGCGCAGGGTTTCGCTCAGCTTGCCCAATTGCTCCAGCGCTTTGTCGATGCGGTCGTCGACCTCGATCACAGCCGAATGCTCGCTTACGGGAAGCCACGCCTTGCCGATGTCGGACCTCAGCCCCGCCTTGTTGAGCGGGCTGAGCCAATCGCGGAGCACCGCCATCAGGCCCCATAACTCCGGCAGCTGGTCGTGATTGTCAAGATCGTCATCGATGTAGAGGCTCAGCTCCCAGTCCTCGAGCCAAGCATTGAGAGTGCGATGAGCCGGCGCGTAGGTGAGTGCCAGCTCGTGCATGATCGAAATTCCGAGGTCACCCGGCCGCTCACCGGGTTTGCGCCTCCACCTTGCCGCCACCGCCTCCCGTAGATCTTCGACCTCTCCGGGTGACTGCTCGTCGACCTTCTTCGATCCCTGGAAGATTCGCCGGGGGTGCCAGCAGGTGACCAGCCAACTCTCCCCCGCCAACAGCTCGACCGGCTGGAAGCGGAGCACCCCAACTCCCTGCGGCGTCCCGCGATCGACCTGTTTCTCCGGCCGCCGCGCCTCGACGCTGAAAGAGGAGGCGAGACGGATGTCGTCGTCGTAGCGCTGCCCTTCGGGCTTCTCGTCGGGAGTGAGCAAATCGCGCAGCATCGCCTCCGTCAAACCGGGGCAGCGTTTGCCGACCGTCGCCAGAACGGCCTCCGCCTCATCGACGCCGCAGGCGAACTCGAACCAGATGAGCCCGGTGGCATCGGTGAGCTGCTTCAGTCCGATTACCTCCGAAGTCCCGTCCTGCCGCCAAATGCTCACCCTCCGCAATCCCGTGCTCACCCGCCCCCTCCTCTTCTTCCGGAGTGAAGGCAGGCAAGCTATTCGATTGAAAAAACCGCCCTGTTTATTCGATTTCAGGCAGCAACCGACTCCGTCGCCGACCCGGTCGGCAACGGCTCAGCTAGCGGCTGCGCGGTCATTTCGGCAACAGGCAGGCCAACCGTCCGCCGCAACCGCGCCGGCAGTCGCACCGCCAGCCAGCCGGAGATCGTCCTCGGCAGGGTCGAGACGACGACCTCATCGAACTCCCGCGCGTGGAGGACGTCGCCCACCGCGGCGTATGGATCCGGGTCGCCGACGATCACCTCCGTGAGCTCGAGACGAGCCTGGCGGATGCGCGCGCCAGCGCGGTCGGCACGGAGCGCAGCCTCTGACCAGCCGGCTTTCATGTCGGCGGCCCAGGCGAGGCCGTGCGGGACCGCCGGCACCAGCAGGGTGAAGCTGGTCGGCTCCTCGGCGGCGCGCCTACGCAGCGCCTCGATCAGATCCGGCGAATCGGCGGTCCGGTTGGCGACCACCAGGACCTTCTGCTTGGTCGGGGTCATGCTCAGTCCTCCTCTGCGAAGTTGGTTCCGGCGGCGCCGCCGCTGGCCCGGGTGACGATCGGCGGCCGCGTCTGCTGCCGTGCCACGGTTTCGGCGACCGGCACCGTCGCCGCGCCGCTCGAAGCGGTGACGACCGACGGCGACCCGGACGCGCTCGCCACCTGCGTCGACGCCGGCGGCCCAGGGTTGGTCCCCAGCGCAACCCCGCCGAGAGCGGCCAGGCCGACGACGGTGGCCCCGGCTGCAATTTTTGCTCTGCGGTTGGTCATGCTCGTTCCTTTCAGGGGGTACGAGCACACCTTGCTCCTGGTTCGGCAAAGGAACCGAAAAGCGAGTTAAAAGTCGGGTGAAAACCTCAGCCGTACAGTTGACTGCAACTTTCTGTCTGATGAAACCCTTAGTCTGCAATCCGTGAGTGAGTTGAGAGCACCGAAGACTCGAACCTGGCCGAGCACCACCTGCTCCTCCCCATCTGCATCGCGGGAATCGTGCTGCTCGCCAAAGGGCTCTATCCGGCTGATCTGCCTTCGGTGAAGGATCCCGACTTCATCGACACGATCTTCGATAATCGGGCCACTCTCTGGGCAGCGCGGCTTCTCTTCGTCTCCGCCGCTGCAGTCTTGGCCTTCGGCGGCTTCTTCATCGTGATCTCGATTGGTATGCGCGTGAAGAACGAAGAGTGGCTGAGACGGGCAGGGCCATTCGAGGTTTCGGAGATCACCATGAAGGAGATCGAGGGACAGCTCGATCGCTGGCATACGGCCTCCCTGGTGGGGCAGGAGGAAGTGGCTGACCTCACTGAGCGGCTGGAGAAAGCAGATGAGCTGATCGAGCGGTTTCGAACTGCCTTCGCATCAGGATCTATGGTCAAAAGGGAACACTGATGACTCACGAGGAACTCAACAAGGAAATCGAGAAAACCCTGAAGCGAAATCGAGATGCCATCCGGCGGGCGGGCAAACGGTCACAGACGCTTATCCGCGCTGCAGAACGATCCGAACCGGCTGTCGAACGTGCGCTTGAAAAGCTGCGCCAGAGCGCCCGCTAGCCGATCGCGACCATGCGCTCGATCGGCACCCGGGCCCGCTCGGCGACCTCGGCCGGAACGCTGACCTCGCCGCTCAGATCGCGCAGGCAGTCGCGCAGCTTCGGCAGGGTGATCATCTTCATGTATTTGCAGACGGCCATCCGGTTGGCCTCGATCAGGTTCGCCTGCGGGGCGGCCTGCTGCAGCGGGTAGAGCATCCCGTTCTCGGTGGCGACGATGAACTCGCCGTCGGGGTGGGCTTCGACGTGGCGCTGCATCCCGGAGGTGGAGAGCATGTGGACGCCCTCGGGGTCGATGTCGCCCGAGGCGACGTACTCCATCGCCTGGGTCGAGCAGCCGCACTCGGGGTGGATCAGGAACTCGGCGTTCGGGTGCTCCTCGCGGGTGCGGGCGATGTCGAGCGGCTTGATCCCGGCGTGGACGTGGCACTCGCCGTCCCAGATGTGGAAGTTGCCGCGGCGCCCAGGTTCGTCGACCAAGCCGGTCTCGCGCTCGACGAAGGCGCCGAGCCACATGTCGGGGCCGAAGAGGATCTCGGCGTCCGGCCCGTGCTCGGCCCAGATGTGGCGGACCACGTCGACCGCGTTGGAGGAGGTGACGCAGTAGTCGGTCTCGGCCTTGACCTCGGCCGAGGTGTTGACGTACATCACCACCAGGGCGCCGGGGTGCTCGGCCTTCCAGGCGCGCAGCTGCTCGGCGTCGATCGAGTCGGCCAGCGAGCAGCCGGCGTCGAGGTCGGGGATCAGCACCGTCTTGGAGGGCGAGAGGATCGAAGCCGTCTCGGCCATGAAGTGGACGCCGCAGAAGGCGATCACCTCGGCGTCGGTCTCGGCCGCCTGGCGCGAGAGGCCGAGCGAGTCGCCGCGGTAGTTGGCGACGTCCTGGATCTCCGGCAGCTCGTAGTTGTGGGCGAGGATGACGGCGTTCCGCTCCTGCGCGAGCGCGCGAACCTCGTCGCCGAGCTCGGCGATCTGCTCCGAGCTCAGCTCCGGGGCGAGAGTAGGTTGGATCGTCGGGAGCTCCTGCATGAGCCCTTTCCTTCCTGATGTTCGCCGGCGGGACTGGGTCCGGACCGGTCGCATGAACGTGGGAGAAGTTTAGTTGATCGAACCGCCCGTCTAGCCTTTTCGGGATGCCCGAGCTGCCCGAGGTCGAGATCGTCGCCCGTCGCCTCAACAGCGCTCTGGCGGGCGCCGGGGTCGAATCGGCGCTGGCGCCGGGGATGAACGTGATGAAGACCTTCGACCCGCCGCTGGAAGCGCTGGCCGGCCGCGAGGTGACCGGCGTGCGCCGGATCGGCAAGATGCCGGTGGTCGAGTTCGGCGACCTGGCGCTGCTGATCCACCTGATGTCCGCCGGGCGGCTGCGCGTCTTCGACAAGCGCGCCTCGCCCAAAGACAGAGCCTCGCGGGTGCTGATCCGCCTCGGCGACGGCCGCGAGCTGCGGCTGCGCGAGTTCGGAACCAAGCAGCGCGCCTGGGCGAAGCTGCTGAGCGCCGATGCCGTCGACGATGACGAGATGGTCGCCAGCCTCGGGCCGGAAACCTGGCCCCCTCCCCCGCTCGACGAGTTCGCCGCCGCGATCGACAAGCCGCGCCACCTGCACCCGCTGCTCCGCCACCAGAAAGACATCGCCGGCATCGGCCGCTCCTGGGTCGACGAGATCCTCTGGGAGGCGCGGCTCTCGCCGTTCAAGAAAGGGTCGGAGCTGGAGCCCGAGGAGGTCGAGCGGCTGCACGCCGCCCTCCACGTCCTCGGCGACGCGATCGACCACTACGAGGCGACGATCGGCCCCGAGGTGCCGGACAAAGTCCCGATGCCGCTGAAGATCCACAAGCGCGAGGGCGAGCCGTGCCCCCGCTGCGGGACCATGATCGAGGCGGTCTACTTCTCAGAGCACCAGACGAACTACTGCCCGAAGGAGCAGACCGGCGGCCGGGTCCTGAAAGATCGCCGCCTCTCGAAACTTTTGAAGTGACCCAGGCGGCCTTGACTGGTAGAACAGCCCTGTGGGAAGGCGCGGTTTCGATGGACCCTCGGTGCTCCTCGTCGAGGATCACCAAATCTTTCGCGAAGGGGTGCGCGATCTACTCCTCGGAGATGGCGCATTTATTGTCGGCGAAGTCGGCGACGCAGCCACCGCCGTCGCGCTCGCGGCGGACGCCCGCCCCACTGTTGCGCTCCTCGACCTCCGCCTGCCAGATGCCAGCGGGATCGACGCGACGCGGCGGATCCGCTCGGTCTCGCCGAAAACCTGCGTCGTCGTCCTCACCGCCTCGACCGACCAGCGCGACTTCTTCGCGGCGCTCGACGCGGGCGCTTGCGGCTATGTCCTCAAGCAGTCGCCGCCGGAGCAGATCGTCAGCGCCGTCAAAGCCGCGGCCCTCGGCGGCTCCCCGCTCAACGCCGCCCTCTCCACCCAGCTGCTGAAGCGACTGCGAGAAGCGCCGAGCAACGGCGACGGCGCCGTTGGGAACGCCGCGCAGCTGACTCCGCGCGAGCGCCAGGTTCTGAGCCTGATCGCCGCCGGCAAGGACAACGCCGAGATCGCCGAGGAGCTGGTGATCTCGCAGCACACGGTGAAGAACCACGTCTCTGGCGTCCTCGCCAAGCTCGAGGTAGAGAACCGGATCCAGGCCGCCGTCCTGGCCGTGCGTAAGGGCCTCGCCTAAGGCCTCAGCGCGCCGAGCGGAGCAGCTCCACCGCGGCCTCGCGATCGGCGACACCGAGCCGGCGCTGGATCGTCCCCGCGTGGCGGCGAACCGTGACCGGGGAGACCATCAGGCGCTCGGCGATCTCTGCCGTCTCCAGGCGGTCGGCCATCAGGCCGAGGACTTCCCACTGCCGCGGCGTCAGCTCGACCAGGCCGCCGGGTCCAGGCAGCATCGGCCCGCGGCCCAAGCGCTGGATCTCGCGTATCAGCCGCGCCACCAGCGTCCGCGGCATCGCCGCTTCGCCGGAGAGGGCGCCGCGGACGGCGGCCGGGATCCGCTCCGAGTTCATCTCCTTCAGCAGGTAACCGCTGGCGCCGGCGCGAATCGCGTCGACCATGCTCTCGGTCGCGCGCGAGGCGGTAAGGACGATCACGACCGTGCCTGGCTCGCCGTCGTGGCCGCTGATCGCGTCGATCATCTCCAGCGTTCCGCCCATGCCGGCGCCGACGAGGCAGACGTCGGGCTCGGTCTCGCGGACGACGTGCAGGCCCTCCTCGGAGCCGGCGGCCTCACCGCAAACGACGAAGCCGTCGGCCTCGAGCACCCGCTTCAGGCTGGCGCGCAGAGTCGGGTGGTCATCGACCAGAACCGCGCGTGGGTGCTCGGCGCTCATCCCGGCGTCCCGCGTCGGCGAACGCCCCTAACGGGGGACAAACTCCCAGGCGCGGCGACCGCGGTGGCAGGCCGCGAACCCGTTCGGCAGCTCCGACAGCGAGCAGGTCCAGTGCGGCGGGCGGTGGCGGTTGCGCAGCACGTACTTGGCCTTGCTCTTCGCCTTGCGGCAGGGGTAGCGGTGGGTGAACAGCAGATGCTTGCCCTTGTAGCGAAAGGTGCCGCACTTCTTGTAATTGAAGTCGGCCTCCGCGGCGCCGAGCGTACTTAGCCCGACAGCGGTCGCGCCGAGGGCGAGAACGAGAGCGGAAATCAACGAAATTCTCTTGAACATTTGACGACTGTATCGATCACTCGTCCAGGTGGGGAAGTCTTTATCAAGGGAATCTTTTCTAACGGCGATACCGCCCCGTCATGTGGCTCCCCGTCAGGCGTCCCCCCTTCGCCCCCGCATTCACCTCGGTTCTGGTCGCGGCGCTGCTCCTGCCGGCGTTCGCCGCGAACCAGGCCTCGGCCGCGAACCTACTCGTCAAATTCAAGGCCGGTGCCCCCACCAAGATGAAGCGGATCCCCGGGATCGGCGTTACCGTCCTCAGCGCCCGGAGCGACCGCGCCGGTGCCGTGCTCGACTCGCTCCGCCAGGACCCGCGCGTCGCCTTCGCCGAGCGTGACGCAACCGTGCGGGCGGCTGCGATCCCAAACGACTACTGGTGGCCGAGCCAGTGGTCGCCGTTGAAGGTCAATGCCCCCTCGGCCTGGGAGCTGACGATCGGCTCCGAACGGACCGTCGTCGCCGTCCTCGACTCCGGAGTCGACCCCTCACAGCCGGACCTACAGGGCGCCTTCGTTCAAGGCCGCGACCTTGTCAACGCCGACGACGACCCCCGCGACGACTACGGCCACGGGACCCAGGTGGCGGGCGTGGCCGCGGCCCGCAGCAACAACAGCGTCGGCGTCGCCAGCTACTGCTGGCGCTGCTCGGTGATGCCGGTCAAGGTCCTCGGCTCGAACGGAACCGGCTCGGTCTCCAACGTCGCCGCCGGGATCGTCTGGGCGACCGACCACGGCGCCAAGGTGATCAACCTGAGCCTCGGCGCCACGACCGCGAGCACTACCCTCGCCGAAGCCGCCCAGTACGCGCACGACCGCGGCGTCGTCCTCGTCGCCGCCGCCGGAAACTCGTCCTCCAGCAGCCCCAACTACCCGGCGGCGCTGCCGACCGTGATCGGCGTCGCCGGCAGCGACGCCGCCGACCAGTTGACCGGTACCTCCAACTTCGGCTCCTGGGTCGACGTCGCGGCGCCCGGCTGCAACTTCACTACTGGCCTCTCTTCCTGGTACGGCACCTTCTGCGGCACCTCCTCGGCGGCGCCGGTGGTGGCTGGGATCGCCGGTCTCGCCCTCTCCCTGGCGCCGGGCGCGTCCAACCGGCAGGTCGAGGAAGCGATCGAGGCGACCGCCGTCGCCCAGCCCTACGTGCGCTACGGCCGCGTCGACGCCGCCGCCGCACTCAAGGCTCTTGCCGGCAGCCCCTCCGAACCATCGCCTCCGACCGAAACCACTCCCCCGCCGGGCGAACCGGCGCCGGTCCTCTCGACCGCGACCTTCAGCGGCAGCCTCAGCGCCAAACAGTCGAGCAAGGGCTTCGGCCTGACGACCGGGAGCGGTCCCCTTACCGCGACCCTCACCTTCGCCAAGGCAAGCGCGCTGACCCTCACCCTCCTCGCCGCTGACGGAAGCACGATTGCGAGCGCAAAGGGTGCGAGCGGCCTGCAGCTGACGCGGGAAATCGCAGCCGGCGGCTATCGCCTCGTGGTCAGCGGCGAAGGGGCGAAGACCTCCTTCACCCTGAACGTCACCTACCCCCGAGCCTGACCCCCGAAATACGAAGGGCCCGGCCGAAGCCGGGCCCTTTCGCGACTGGACTCTCCGCCGCCTATCCGGCGCTGAAGGAGTAGGCGGGGCAATATTTCGGATCGACCGGGGTGATTTTCTGAATGTTGTTGTTCAGGTGGTCGAAAATGTTCTTGTAGGCCTCGGCCAGTTCGCGGTCGGGACCCGCCGCAGTGGTGTTTCCGTGGGTGGCGAGGAAAGCGATCGCGTCGGCGATGACCTGGTTGATGGAGACCCAGTTGCCTTTTGGATCGAGGACGAGGTCGCTTCCGTTCAATTTGTTGTAGGCGATGTCGAGCTGCGTCGCCGCCAGCTGGGCGGAGAGCATGTACGACATGTTGGTCGCCGTCGCGTTCAGGATCCAGGTGCGGAACGCTTTGTAGGCGTCGGCGAATTTGCCGCCCGGAATCGTGAACAGGTTCCCGTTGGCCTGCCTCAGGTTGCTTTTGTTCAGCAGTTCCCGCCATTCCGGATCTTTGGCCTGGAGGATCTTTTCGCCATTCTTGTTCGACCAGAAGCCGAGCGTCAGCCCGTTGCCGTTGTTGACTTCGCAGACGTTGCCGAAGTTGAGCCCGCTGGCGGTGCCGCCGGAGGCGAGTTCGACCGTGTAGGTCTTGTCCCCGTTCAGCGTCACTTTCGAGCCGGCCGAGGCGGTCGACTGGTCGATCGTGTTGCCGGTCTGGATCCAGCCTGCCGGGCCTGCCTCCTCGGCGAAGGTGTAGGTGTCTTCGATCAGGTTTTTGACTTCGAAGAGGCCGCTCGGATCGGTGATCTCGGTCCCGGACACGGTGTCGGACCAATCGATCGCCCAGCCCGGCAGCGGCGTCTCGCCGGGGTCGAACTGGCCGTTGTGGTTGACGTCGTAGTACTTGAGCCCCGAGATCGTCCCGAAGGGCGTCACTTCTTCTTCGCCCTCTTTGATCTTGAAGGCGTCGTACTTGCATTCTTTCGGCGAAGTCGCGCCGACCAGGCAGATCGCGAGGATGTACTCGTTGCCTTTGTTGTCGGTGTCGTCGAAGGGCGCGAGGCCGATGATGCGCTTTTTCTGAGGGCTGGTGCCCAGCGGGTGGGTGCCGAGGTAAGAGACGATTTCGTGGCCTTCGACCGTGAAGGTGCGGTTGGTGACTTCGTCGCCGCTGCCGAGGTCGCCTTCGGTGCCGCCGGCGGCGGTGTCGCTGAGGTTGCCCTCGGCGCCGTCGACGAAGCCGCCGTTCTCCTCGCCGGGAGTCAGGACCGCGAAGAAGTATTCGCCGTCGGAGAGGTCGGAACCGCCTTTTTCGGGCCCGCCGCTCATGTAGACCTTGTCCTTGCCTTCGTAGATGTTGCAGTTGACACCGTTGCCGTTGAAGCAGCCGCCGGCGGTTTCGTCGTAGGTCGTGAAACCGGCTCCGGCGACGACGGCGCGGCCATTCGAGGCGAGGAGCAGGGCGCAGAGGCAGACCAGCGTGGCGGCCGCGATCGCGGCGACGCCGAGACGCCAGTCAATGCGCCTGGTGAATGAAGTCATCTTTCTCTCCCGACTGGGGTTTTCTGAGGTCGCCGAGACCCCCATCGGACTGGTCCAGACAGGATTTGCCCAAAGAGGGCATTGGACCATCCCCCGGTCGGCCCCTTCTGCGTTCAGCCGCTTGAACGCTCAGCTACCGAGTATTTCCCCGTACCTGGCTAAAACTAGGATTCTCAGCTGAGCTCGAGCAGCATCGAGAAGTCGAGCGTCCGCGCCGAGTGGGTCAGTGCCCCGATCGAGATGAACTCGACACCGGTCTCGGCGATCTCGCGGACGTTCTCCAACGTCACCCCGCCCGAGGCCTCGAGCGAAACCCCGTCGGCGCCACCGGCGTTCTGGTCGCGCAGGGCGACGGCCTCGCCGATCAGCTCCGGGCTCATGTTGTCGAGCAACAGGCGGTCGACGCCCATGCCGAGGGCGTAGGCGGCTTCGTCGAGGTTGCGGACCTCGACCTCGATCGCCTTCTCCGGCTGGGCGCTGCGCGCGGCGTGCACCGCCTTCGCCAGCCCGCCGGCGGCGGCGATGTGGTTCTCCTTGATCAGGATCGCGTCGTAGAGGCCCATCCGGTGGTTGATCCCGCCGCCGGCCGCGACCGCGGCCTTCTCCAGGTGACGCAGCCCCGGCGTCGTCTTGCGCGTGTCGAGGATCGTGGTGCCGGTGCCGAGGACCGCCTCGGCGAAGCGGGCGGTGAGGGTGGCGACGCCGGAGAGGTGGCCGAGGAAGTTGATCGCGACCCGCTCCGCCGCCAGCAGGCCGCGGGCGCTGCCGCTCGCGACGAGCACATCGGCCGGCACGTCCTCGCGCCACTGGCCCTCGACGACGAGGTTGTCGACGTCCTCGACCCCACACTGGCGCATCGCCTCGGCGACGACGGCAAGCCCGAAGACGACGCCCGGCTCTTTCTGGACCATCCGCGCCCGCCCGCGGGCGTCCTCGGGGACGGTTGCCTCCGCGGTGATATCCCCGCCGCCCACGTCCTCGGCGAGGGCGCGCCCGACCAGCTCCTCGATCTCCTCCGCCAGCTCGATCACCGCGCCAGCCTAGCTCTTCGCCTGTTCCTTATCGGCGCGGCGCAACGAAAAGGAACAGGCGAATGATGGGATCTCACGTTTTCGGTCGCAGCCACGTTTAATCCACAGAGTGACCCCGCTGCCGCCGTTTCAAAACGTCCTCGACGAGCATTCCGCCGCGGTGATGGGAATCTTGCGCGGCGCAGTCGGCCGCGACGGGGCCGAGGACTGCTTCCAGGAGACCTTCCTGGCGGCGCTCCGCGCCTACCCCCGGCTCGACGACGCGAGCAACCTGCGCGGCTGGCTGCTGACGATCGCCCACCGCAAGGCGATCGACTTCCACCGGGCCAAAGGGCGGGCGCCGATACCGGTGGCCGAGGTGCCGGAGGAGGCGGCCGAAAACGGCCTGCCGGAGCCCGACCAGGGGCTCTGGGACGCCGTCGGGGCGCTGCCGCCGAAGCAGCGTGCCGCGGTCGCGCTGCGCTACGGCAGCGACCTGCCGCATGCCGAGATCGCCGCCGCCCTGGGCTGCTCGCCCGAGGCCGCCCGGCGCAGCCTGCACGAGGGACTGAAACGACTGCGAAAGGAGCTGGCATGAATACCGCAACCGACACGGGGACCATCGCCCGGACCATCGAGGGGTTCAAGGTGCGCGCCGCCGAGGAGGGCCTGCTCGACGTCGCCTACACGACCGCCGACTCCCCTTTCGGGCCGCTGCTGCTGGCGAGCACGCGGCGCGGCCTGGTCCGCGTCGGCCTCCCGAACCAGGACTCCGAGGAGCTCCTCGCCGACCTCGCCGAGCGCGTCTCGCCGCGGGTGCTGGAGGCGCCGGGTGAGCTCGACGAGGCCCGCCGCGAGCTGGACCTCTACTTCGACGGCAAGCTCGACCACTTCGACCTGCCCCTCGACTGGCGCCTCAGCGGCGGCTTTCGCCAGCGGGTCCTGCGGGCGATCGACCGCATCCCCTACGGCCAGACCCGCACCTACACGGAGATGGCCCGCCGCGCCGGCAACGAGCGCGCGGTCCGCGCCGCCGGCAGCGCCTGCGGCAGCAACCCGATCCCGCTCGTCGTCCCCTGCCACCGGGTGCTGCGCACCGGCGGCGCCCTGGGCGGCTACGGCGGCGGGCTGCCGATGAAGCAGGCGCTGCTGGAGCTGGAGGGAGTGCTGGGCGGAACGTCCAGCTCCTAAAGCGCAGCCGCCTCCGCTCCGATGAAAAGGAGCGATGCGCAAGCTCCTTCTCCTCCTCCTGCCCGCGCTGCTGCTGGTCGCGCTCTGCGGCGCCGCCGCGGCCCAGGCGATCACCCTGCCGGTCGACCCCGGCACGATGGTCGCGGCGGCCGGCGAAGAAGGCGACGAAGCTGAAGCCGGCGACGAAGACGAACTCGAAACCGAAGACGAAGCCGAAGAAGAAGGCTGCGCGATCGAAGACGAAGAAGACGTGCAGCTCTGCGCCGAAATCGCCGCCGAAGAACGCGAATCCGAAGAATCCGAGCGCCATCGACCGCACCGTCGGGCAAAGCACCACCGGCACAAGGGCAAGTCCGCTCATCGGCGGCACCACCACCGATCACGGCACCACCGGGCTAACCGAGCACGTCACCCAGCCAGGTAGCGGCTTCACGCAGGTGCGCCGGGTCGATCTGGTGGCCGAGCTCGGACTCGCGGTAGGTGACGTCGAGTCCACCCTCGACGAGCAGCTCCCGCGCCCTTTGCGCGAACTCGACCCCGATCACCGGGTCGTTGCGACCGTGGGAGACGAAGGCCCTGGTGTCGGTGCGGTCGGCGAGCGCCGGCTCCCAACCTTTGACCGTGGGCACGAAACCGCTGAAGGCGAGGATCCCGGCGACCGCGGGGCGCTCGGCGCCGAGCGCCATCGCGTAGCTCATCACCGCCCCCATCGAGAAGCCGCCGAGGACCGTGCGGTCCGGCCCGATGCCGGTCTCCTCCCAGAGGCCGTCGTGCAGTTCGGCGAGCGCGGCGCGCGCCGCGGCGAAGGTCTCGGGATCCGGGTAGCCGACCCGCGGCACCAGGTACCAGTGGTAGCCGGGAGAGCCCGGTAGTTGCAGCGGCGCCCGCGGGGTGACGACCTTCAGCCGCTGCTCGGGGTCGAGGAAGTCGGCGAGCCCGAGCAGGTCGTTCTCGGAGGTCCCGCGCCCGTGGTGGAGGACCATCAGGCCCTGCGCGTCCCCGCTCGCCTCCCGCCCGGTGTAGAAGAGCGGCGCCATCGGATCTAGCTGGCCGAAGCCGCGGCGGTCTTGTTCAGGTAGTCGCGGATGAACTCATCGATGTCGCCGTCGAGGACCCGCTGCACGTCGCCGACCTCGTGCTCGGTGCGGTGGTCCTTGACCATCGTGTAGGGGTGCATCACGTAGCTGCGGATCTGCGATCCCCAGGCGACGTCTTTGACCTCGCCGCGCGCCTTAGCGAGCTCTTCGGAGCGTTTGCGCTCCTCCAGCTCGATCAGCTTCGAGCGCAGCAGCTGCATCGCCACCGCCTTGTTCTGGGTCTGCGAGCGCTCGTTCTGGCACTGGACGACGACCCCGGTCGGGATGTGGGTGATCCGCACCGCCGAGTCGGTCTTGTTGACGTGCTGGCCGCCGGCGCCCGAAGCGCGGTAGGTGTCGATCCGCAGGTCGCCCTCGTCGACCTCGACCTCGACGCTGTCCTCGACCACCGGGCCGACGTCGACCTGGGCGAAGCTGGTGTGGCGGCGGGAGGAGGAGTCGAAGGGGGAGATCCGGACCAGGCGGTGGACGCCGCGCTCGGCGGCGAAGAGGCCGTAGACGTTCTCGCCGCGGGCGATGAAGGTCGCCGACTTGAGGCCGGCCTCCTCCCCCGGCGAGGCCTCGACCATCTCGACCGCGAAGCCGCGCCGTTCGGCCCAGCGCAGGTACATCCGCAGCAGGATCTCGGCCCAGTCCTGGGAGTCGGTGCCGCCGGCGCCGGCGTGGACGGTGACGACCGCGTCGCCGGCGTCGTACTCGCCGCTGAACAGGCGCGCCTCCTCCAGCTCGGCCAGGCGGCGCTCGACCGAGCCGAGCTGCGAGTCGAGCTCGGCGGCCATCTCCTCATCCTCTGCCGCCATCTCGGCGAGGTCGCCGAGGTCGGCGACGTCCCCCTCGAGCCCGCGGAACATCTCCAGGCGCTTCTGGGCGCGGGCGTGGGCGGCGGAGGTGCGGGCGGCAGCGTCCTGGTCGTCCCAGAAACCGGGCTTCCCCATCTCCTCCTCTAGGCGGTTGGCTTCGGCCTCAAGCGCAGCGGGGTCAAAGGTAGTCCGAGAGCAGGGACAGCTGCTCGCGGACAGAGGCGAGGCGCGGCGCTACGGGTTGGCTCTGGGCGGCGTCGGCCATGGCCACAGGTTATTGGTCCCGCAACCCACCCCGCCGAGACCGCAGGAATACGTCTATACGACGCCTTTTTGCGGTCTCGCGGGTTATGCCGGGACCGCGGCGGTGATGATCCAGGTGGAGGCTGGGGCGAAGACGCCGTCGGGCGTCTCGAAGTCGGCGATCGCGGTGCGGATCTTGGCGGCGATCTCGGGGCGGATCTCGTCGACGCGGTCGCCCCAGAGGCGGAGGATCTCACCGGCCGGCCCCAAGGCCATACCGAACTCGACCGCCTGGTCGAGGTTTTCGCCGACCTTCATCGGCAGGTCGCAGCGCCGCAGCCCGATCTCCTCGAAGCCGGCGATTTTCAGCTGTTCGCTGACCGTGTCGGCGTTGGCCATCGAGAAGGGCCCGGGGCCGCAGGTCGGTTCGTCGGTCTCCTCGGGGTGGTCGAGGTACTCGTCGACGATCTCCTCGGCCCGGCGCACCCACTCGTTGTCGAGCTTGCGCCGCCAGACGACGGCGGTGAAGCGGCCACCGGGCTTCAGCGCCCCGCGGACGTTGCGCAGGGCGGCGACCGGGTTGGCGAAAAACATGATGCCCATCCGCGAGAAGGCGTAGTCGAACTCCTGCGGCAGCTCCAGCGTCTGCACGTCGGCGAGCCGGAACTCGACGTTGCCGAGCCCGCCTTCCTCGGCCTCCTGGCGGGCGGTCTCGATGAACGGGGCGGAGACGTCGACGCCCAGGGCAGAGCCCTCGGGCCCGACCAGCTCGGCCAGCCGTTGGGTGGTGTCGCCGAAACCGCAGCCGATGTCGATCACCCGCTCCCCCGCCCGCGGCGGGTTCGAGCCCATCGCCACCTCGCCGTGGGCGCCGAGGCCGCCGGTAGTCAGGTCGCGGTACTTGAGGAAGATCTCGAAGAGCGGGCCGCTCCAGGCCTCGGTTGCTTCGACGTTGTCGGGGGCGACGGAGCTCATCGGACCATCGTAAGCGCGCAGGCGCGCCTTGCCAATCCCTTTCAGGGGGGAGTGAAATGTCCGGCCCGCAGCGCCTCGTCGCGACTGTCGTAGGGACGCCAGCTGCGGATCCTGTGATTCCGCAGCTCGAAGACCCAGGCCATGGCGTCGATCCCGGCGACGCTCTCGTCTTCTTCCCAGTGCCAGCGGCGGAGGATCAGCGCCACCGCGCGGCCGCCGCCGCCCTCGGTGCCGTCCTCGTAGAGCTGCTCCAGCTCGATCGTCTGCTGCACCCCGCCCGGCGCCCGCGTCGCCCAGACCCGCGCCGCCTCGACCCCCTTGCGCAGCCCGCGGCTGGCGTGCAGCTCCACCTCGGGGTCGAGCACCGCGACGAACGCATCCAGGTCTCGCTCGTTGAAGGCGCGGATGAACTCGCGGACGGGATCAGCCATGCGCCCTCAGGCGCCGTGGCACTTCTTGAACTTCTTGCCCGAGCCGCACCAGCAGGGGTCGTTGCGGCCGATGTTCTCGTGCTCGCCCTTTTCGACCGTCTCGACGACCTCGCCGTTGCCGGGGGATCCGGCGCCCGCCGCGGCGACGTCCGAGGCGGCCGCGCCGCTGGTGGCAACCACTTCTTTCAGCGCCGAAGGCTGGTTCTCCGCCGTCCCGCCGGAGTAGGCGAAACTCGCCGGATCGCCCTCGCCGTTGGCGGCAACCGCAGCTCCGGCTTCGGGCTGGATTTCGATCTCGGCGCGGAAGACCAGTTTCGAGAACTCGTCCCAGATCGAGTGCATCAGCTCTTCGAACATTTGGTAGCCCTCGTTTTTGTAGGCGACGAGGGGGTCGATCTGGGCGAAGCCGCGGAGGTGGATGCCTTCGCGCAGGTAGTCCATGTCGAAGAGGTGTTCGCGCCAGCGGTTGTCGATCACCTGCAGCAAGATCGAGCGCTCCAGATAACGCATCAGTTCCTCGCCGAGCAGCTCTTCGCGCTCGTCGTAGGCGTTCATCGCGTCGTCGTCGAGGGCTTCCTTGAGCTGCTCGCGATCGACCGTCTCCGGGGCCAGGCTGGCGACCTCGATCCCGACCGGCCAGATCTGCCGCAGCTGCGTCTCCAGCTCGCCCAGGTCCCATTCCTCGAGGATGTCGCCGGCGGTGTACTCGTCCACCAGGCGCTCGATCACGCCCTCGAGCTCGTCGCGGGCGTTCTCGGAGATGTCGCGGCCTTCGAGGATCTCGCGCCGGTATTTGTAGACGACGCGGCGCTGCTCGTTCATCACGTCGTCGTACTCGAGGACGCGTTTGCGGATCAGGAAGTTCTGCTCCTCGACCTTCTTCTGAGCGTTCTCGACGGTTTTCGTCAGCATCTTCGCTTCCAGCGGCACTTCGGTGCCGTCGTCCTCGACCGGGCCGAGTTTGTCGAGGATTTTGTAGATCCGGTCGCCGGCGAAGAGGCGGATCACGTCGTCTTCGGCGGAGAGGAAGAAGCGCGACTCGCCGGGGTCGCCCTGGCGGCCGGCGCGCCCGCGCAGCTGGTTGTCGATGCGGCGGGACTCGTGCCGCTCGGTGCCACAGATGAAGAGCCCACCGAGCTCCCGCACTTCCTCGGCTGCGGCCTTGCACTGCGGCTCCAGCTCGGCAGTCTTCGCGGCCAGCGCCTCCTCGTAGCCCTCGCTCTCGTGGGTGATCCCCTGCTTTTTCAGCTCGGCGATCGCCAGGTGCTCGGGGTCGCCGCCGAGCTTGATGTCGACGCCGCGGCCGGCCATGTTGGTGGCGATCATCACCGCGCCTGTGCGGCCCGCCTGGGCGATCAGCTCGCCCTCTCGTTCGGCGTGCTCGGGCTTGGCGTTGAGGACCGCGTGTTTGATCCCGTCGCGCTTGAGCGCCTCGGAGATCATCTCCGAGACCTCGACCGAGACGGTTCCGACCAGGACCGGCTGACCCTTTTCGTGGCGGCTGACGATTTCGTCGAGCACCGCTTTCCACTTGCCGTCCTTGGTTTTGAAGATCTGGTCGTTCTGGTCAAGCCGGACCATGTCCCGGTTGGTCGGGATCTCGACCACCGGCATTTTGTAGATCTTCATGAACTCGGTCGCCTCGGTCAGGGCGGTGCCGGTCATGCCCGAGAGCTTGTCGTAGAGGCGGAAGTAGTTCTGCAGGGTGATCGTCGCCAGGGTCTGGTTCTCCTCGCGGATCGCGACGCCCTCCTTGGCCTCGACCGCCTGGTGCAGCCCCTCCGACCAGCGACGACCCTCGAGGATGCGGCCGGTGAACTCGTCGATGATCATCACCTCGCCGTCGATCACCGCGTAGTCGTCGTCCTTTTTGTAGAGCGACTCCGCCTTCAGCGATTGGACGAGGTGGTTGACGAGGCTGCCGTGCTCGCCGAGGTAGAGGTTGTCGACGCCGATGAAGTCCTCGGCTTTTTTCACGCCCTGCTCGGTCGGCGCCACCGTCTTGTGCTTCTCGTCGTACTCGTAGTCATAATCGGCTTCGTGGGTCTCGCGCGACTCGCCCAGCGATTTCAGTTTCTGTTTCGCCGGCACGCCTTTCAGCTGTTTGGCGAGGCGGGCGAAGGTGTAGTACGTCTGGGCCGCCTGTTCGGGCTGGCCGGAGATGATCAGCGGCGTCCGCGCCTCGTCGATGAGGATGTTGTCGACCTCGTCGACGATCGCGAAGTTGTGGTCGCGCTGGACGCAGTGCTCCAGCGCGTCGGCCATGTTGTCGCGCAGGTAGTCGAAGCCGAACTCGGAGTTGGTCCCATAGGTGACGTCGAGCCCGTACTTGCGCTGCCGGGTGGCGTGGTCGTCGCCGTCCTGGAGCGCGTCGACCGTGACCCCGAGGGCGTCGTAGATCGGCTTCATCCATTCCGCGTCGCGGCGGGCGAGGTAGTCGTTGACGGTGACCACGTGGACGCTTTCGCCGGCGAGCGTGTTGAGGAAGACGGGCAGGGTCGCGGTCAGGGTCTTGCCCTCGCCGGTCTTCATCTCGGCGATGCCGCCGTCGTGGAGGACCATGCCGCCGATCAGCTGCACGTCGTAGTGCCGCTGCCCGATCGAACGCTTCGACGCCTCGCGGCAGAGGGCGAAGGCCTCCGGCAGGAGATCGTCCAGGGAGGCGCCGTTGCGGGCGCGCTCGCGCAGCGAGTCGGCCTCGCTGCGGATCTCCTCGTCGGAGAGCGCTTCCATCTCCGGCTCGAATCGGTTGATCGCCTCCGCGCGCTTCTGGTAGGACTTGAATTTCCGTCCCTCCCCCGCGCGCAGCGCCTTCGTTACGAGGTCCATCGCTGGCATTGCTCAAGGTTAGCGGTGCGACATTAATTGCCCCTTGCCGCCCCCCGGAGAGGGGCGTACGATCGGTGCTCAACCGACAAGGAGGCAACCTCATGCGGATTGAAGTTCGTGGCCGGAACGTCGAGATGACCGACGACCTGCGTGAGACGGTGCGGAAACGCTTCCAGCGGCTGGGCCGGCAGGTCTCGCCGCTCGCGACCTTGGAGGTGGTGCTCTCCGAAGAGCGCAATCCTCGGGTCGCCGACAGCCAGGTGGCGGAGGCGACGTTCTACTTGAAGGGAGTGACGCTGCGCGCGCGAGAGTGCAGCCCGGAGATGACCCACTCGGTGAGCGAGCTCGCCGAGGACATCAGCCGGCAGGTGAAGAAGCATCGCGAACTGCGTCGCAAGCGCCGTCGCACCCGGCGGCTTGTCGACCAGATGCGGGGCCGCCCGGCCGAGGCACGGCCGTAGGGCCGCGGAGAGCCAACTAGAGGCGCCGGGCAAAGGTCACCGCCACTACCCGGGACGCCCCCACGGCCCGAAGCGCGCGAGCGCAGGCCGTGAGGGTGGCCCCGGTGGTGAGGACGTCATCGACCAGAAGTGCGCTGCGCGGGGCCGCGGCGCGGGCCTGAATCCGCGGCGGGTGGCCGACCCGCTCGGCCCGCCGCTTACCCACCTGGCGGCCGCCGCCGCGGCGCTCGAGGCAGTTCGAGAGCGGCGCTTCGAGCCGGGCCGCCAGCGCTGAGGCCAGCTCACCGGCGGGGTCGAAACCTCGGCGCCGCAAGCGCGGCGGAGCGGAAGGCACAGGCACGATCGTCCCGCTCAGCATGTGGGCGGGCGCCAGCCACTCGATCCGCTCGGCCATCAAATCGGCGACCGTCAGCAGCCGCCTGAACTTCAGCGCCGCGACCAGATCCCGGGCCACCCCCTCGTAGGAGGCCGATGACCAGGCCTTGTCGAGCCCATCGGGGCCGGCCCCCAGAAACGGGTCCGCAAGCGCCAGCCGCCGCCCGCACCGAGTGCAGACGACGGCATCGAACCGGCAGGACCGCCCGCAAGCAGCGCAAAGCGCCGGCACCAAAGCAACCCCGATCCGCGGCAAAAGCTCCACGCCCCGACCCTGCCGAGCAAAAGCGCACCTGTGGCGCGCAAAAAGCAAAATCTTTGAGCCGACTGTGCTTCCGCTCAGTGCCGTAGCGGTGGGGAGCGACAGGTCTCTAAGTACCGGTGATTTGCCGAAACCGTGTCAGCCCGTCTATAGGACGGGCTGACACGGTTTCGCGCTGTCCGTGTGACCGGGCGCGGTTGCTGGAGGGTGCCTAAGGGCGGGCGCCGGCTATGGCGTTGATGAGGACCTGGCGCGGGGGGATCTCGGCGTTTGGGAGGGCGATGACCTCTTTGAGGCGGGCGCCGTCGCCCAGCTTGACGTTGTCGCCGATCACCGTCGGGCCGTCGATGCGGACGTCGTCACCGATCTCGCAGCCGGGACCGAGGAGGACCGGGCCGACGAGGTCGGGCTCGCCCTCCATCCGCTCGCCGCTGCGGTAGCCCTCGACCAGCTCACCCTCGCGCTCGACCTCGACGGCGCCGGTGAGGGCATCTACGTTGCCCTCGCGCAGCTCCTCGAGGTTGCCGATGTCGTTCCAGTAGGCGTCGATCTCGTGCGAGTAGAAGGGGACGTCGCCGTCGAGCAGGCGCGGGAAGACGTCCATCGCCCAGTCGGCGAAGCCGCGCGGGTCGCCCTCGCCCGCCGCCTTGCTCGTTCCGGGCTCGGGAAAGAAGTCGAAGATCTCCTTGCGGAACATGTAGATGCCGCAGTTGGCGAGGTCGGAGAGCGCTTCGGAGGGGTCCGGCTTCTCCTGGAAGCCCTGGATCCGGCCGTCGGCGCCGACGATCGCGACGCCGAACTGGCTGGTGTCCTGCACCCGCTTCATCGCCAGGGTCGCGATCCCGTCGTGGGACTCGTGGAACTCGCGCATCGCCGTCAGGTCGATGTCGGTCAGCGCGTCGCCGGAGATGATCAGGAAGGAGTCGCCGAGGAAGTCGGCGGCGTTGCGGACCCCGCCCGAGGTCCCCAGCAGCTGCTCCTCGCGGCTATAGGAGAGCGAGACGCCAGAGCTGCTCCCGTCGCCGAAGTAGCCCTCGATCAGCTCCGGGAACCAGTGCAGGTTGGCGATCGTCTCGCTGAACCCGTGCCGCGCGAGCAGCCGCAGGATGTGCTCCATCACCGGCTTGTTCAGCACCGGCACCATCGGCTTCGGCATCTCGTAGGTGATCGGCCGCAGCCGCGTCCCCAGCCCTGCCGCCAGCACCATCGCCCTCATGCCGCCATTCCCTCCTTCAGCTTGTCGATCGCGACGATCGCTTCCGGATCGACTTCCCGCAGGCGCGCGATCTCAAGCGAGACGAGGTCGCCGAGCAGCGTCGCCCAGAGCAGCCGCTCGACCCGGGTCTCCCCCACCGTCTCGAGCCTCAGCACCGTGGCGGCCTCGGCGGCGACCTGTTCGGCGGTTAGCTCGAAGCGGCGCCGCTCGCGCGGGTGCTGGTCGCAGTCCTCGAGGAAGACGGCGGCCATCCCCTCGGCGCCGGCCTCGGGCGACCAGCCGCAGATCTCGTTGTGGTCGGCCTCCGGCAGCTCGGCGCGGAAGGCGGGCTGCTTGGCGTTCTCGTTGATCTGGGTCTTCCAGCGGTAGGCGACGGGAGCGGTCAGGTCGCTGCCGTAGATCACCGTCGGCGCGGCGCCGAGCGCGGCGGCAATCTCGGCCGCCTTGGCCTTGATCGCCAGCGCCTCGCGCTCGAGGAAGGCGGCGCCGGCGTCGATCTCGGTCCGGATCCCCGGCGCGACCCCGGCCAGGGCCGCCGCCTCGGCGGCGGCGACGAACATGTAGGCGACGGCGACCCGCGGCTGGAAGATCCCCGGCAGGCCGACGACGGGGACGCCCGCCTCGCGAGCGTCATCGACCAGCTGGCCGCCGGTGCTGACCACCAGTCGCCGGGCGCCGAGCGCCTCGGCGGCCTCGAAGCAGGCGAGGGTCTCCTCGGTGTTGCCCGAGTAGCTGCAGCAGAGCACCGTCCACTCGGGCGTCGCCCAGCTCGGCAGCTCGTAG
This sequence comes from Solirubrobacterales bacterium, assembly GCA_035634815.1. Lineage (GTDB taxonomy): Bacteria > Actinomycetota > Thermoleophilia > Solirubrobacterales > 70-9 > VAYN01. The sequence goes on from DASQCF010000018.1 coordinate 36,672, forward strand.
CCGCGGACCGTCAGCAGCGGTTTGGTCAGCCGGTCGCCGATGGCGGCGGCGGCGAGGTCGCCGCCGATCGCCGAGCCCCCCATGCCGCAGACCATCAGCCCGGCCGAGTCGGCCGGCTCGAGCCTCGCGGTTTCGATCCGCCAGAGGGCGTCGCGCAGCTGGTTCGGAAGGTCGAGGGTGTCCTCGAGAATCGGGCTCATCAGGCCGGGACTCTTTCATCTCGGCCAATGACGGCGTTAACGAGCTGCGCGCCCGGCTCGACCTCGGCCCCGGGGGCGAGGATCGAGCCCTGGACGAGCGCGCCGCGGCCGACGGTGCAGCCGTCGAGCAGGACAGAGTCCCCGACCTCGGCGCCGCTCTCGACCCGGCAGCCGCCCGAGACGACGGCGCGCGGGCCGACCTTCGCCTCCTCGTCGATCACCGCGTCGCCGCCGACCAGCAGTCCGGGCGCGGTCGCGCGGACCTGGGTTTCCACCCGGTTCTCGAGGATGTCCCAGCTCGCCTGCAGATAGCGGTCGGGAGTGCCGATGTCCATCCAGTAGCCCTCCAGCAGCAGCCCGCAGAGGCCGTCGCCGACCAGCCGCGGGAAGACCTCGCGCTCGATCGAGACGGCGCGGCCGGCGGGAACGAGGTCGAGGACCGAGCGCTCCAGCACGTAGGCGCCGGCGTTGATCTCCCCCGGCGCCGCCTCGCCCGTCTTCTCCAGAAATTCCAGCACCCGCCCGTCGGCGTCGCAGCTGACCAGCCCGTAGGCGGAGGAGTCCGCGACCGGGTGCAGCCCGATCGTCGCCCGGGCGCCGCGCTCCTCGTGGGCGCGAAGGAGGGCCGAAAGGTCGAGGTCGGCGAGGACGTCGCCGTTGAGGGCGAGGAAACGATCCTGGAGCCGCTCGCCGAGCGCCTCGGCGGCGAAGCGGATCGCGCCGGCGGTGCCGAGCGGCTCCGGCTCGGCGACGTAGACGATCTCTACCCCGGCGCGCTCCTCCTCGTCGGCCAGAGCCGCGCGCAGCACGTCGGGGAGGAAGCCGCAGGCGAGCACGACCTCGGTGACCCCGTGGGCGGCGAGCCACTCGATCGCGTAGGCGAGGAAGGGGCGGTCGACCAGCGTTACCGCCGGCTTGGGGACGTCGCTGGTCAGCGGACGGAGGCGGGTTCCCTCGCCGCCGACCAGGACGATTGCCTGCATGCCTTGGGCCCCTTGACTGGTGGGAGGCACTAGGGAGCGGGTGCGGGTCGGGCCGTACTGACGGTCTGGCCGATGCCCTCGTACTCGAAGCCCGCCGCGACGAGCGCTTTGGGGTCGAGGAAGTTGCGACCGTCGACCAGCAGCGCCCGGGTCATCCGCTCCGCCGCGCCGGACCAGTCGAGCTCGGCGAACTCGCCCCACTCGGTGACGAGGACGGCGGCGTCGGCGCCCTCCAGCGCCTCCATCGCCGAGGTCGCCATCTCGACCGAGCCGAGCAGCTCCGCGGCGCGGCCGGCGGCGACCGGGTCGTAGGCGACAACTTCGGCCCCCTCGCCCTGCAGGCGCGCGGCGAGCACCAGGCTGGAGGCCTCGCGCATGTCGTCGGTGTCGGGCTTGAAGGCGAGGCCGAGCAGCGCCACCCGCTTGCCGATCAGCGAGCCGAGGTGCTTCTCCAGCTTGCCGACGACGCGGCGCTTCTGCAGCTCGTTGACCTCGATCACCGCGGTCAGCAGCTGGAAGTGGTACCCGGTGTTGCCGGCCAGCATCTTCAGGGCGCTGACGTCCTTCGGGAAGCAGCTGCCGCCGTAGCCGATGCCGGCCCGCAGGAAGGAGCTGCCGATCCGCTGGTCGAGCCCCATCCCCTGGGCGACCTGGCCGACGTCGGCGCCGGCCTCCTCGCAGACATTGGCGATCTCGTTGATGAAGGAGATCTTCGTCGCCAGGAAGGCGTTGGAGGCGAGCTTGATCATCTCGGCGCTGGCGACGTCGGTGCGGAGGATCTCGCCGCCGAGCGGCCGGTAGAGGGCCTCGACGGCATCGGCCGCGGCCTCGTCGCCGGGGTCGGCGCCGACCACGACCCGGTCGGGGTGCATGAAGTCCTCGACCGCGGTCCCCTCCTTGAGGAACTCGGGGCAGGAGACGTAAGCGAGGCCGGGCATGTCGCGGCGGATCGACTCGCCGGTGCCGGCCGGCACGGTGCTCTTCATGATCAGGACGTGGTCGCTGTCCTCGGGCAGCTCCTGGACCACGGCGCGCACGCGCGAGAGGTCGGCGTCGCCCGAGTAGGTGGGCGGCGTGTCGACGCAGACGAAGAGCAGGCGGGCGCCGCCCAGCAGCTCGTCCATGTCGGTGGTGAAGGTGAGGCGCTCGGCGTTGCGGCGGATCAGGTCGTCGAGGCCGGGCTCGTGGATCGCGACCTCCCCCCTGGAGAGGGCCTCGACCTTCTCCTGGACGATGTCCCGGGCGATCACAGGGTGGCCGAGCTCGGCGAAGCAGGCCGCCGTGACCAGGCCGACCCAGCCGACCCCGATTACCCCGACGGTTTCCTTCTGCTCGCTCATCCCCTGCTCCTTCCGGGCTTGGAGTGCTGCTTCTTCTTCTCGGACGGGACCAGCACCTTCGCGGAGCGCGCCATCCCGATCAGCTGATCGTTGGTCAAGGTTCGCAGGAGGTCATTCGAGACCCAGTAGACGTTATCCCCCCGCCGCCAGGCGACAATTTTCACATTTTCGCCGTCGAGGTAGATGTCGTAGTCGCGCCCGTTGATCTCCTTGGTCAGGCTCGGATCGTCGAGGATCGGCGGGTCGGACCAGCCGCGGATCCCCTGCACGCCGAAGTAATGGGTGCCGTCGGACATTTCGGCCACCATCACCATCCGGTAGGCGAGGTGGCGGTTGCCGTCTTCGTCCTTGAGGTTGTAGACGTAGGGGTCGACCACCTTTTCGTAGGGGTCGCTTTCGACGAAGCGGGTCGCTTCCGGAAGCCGGGTCGGGTAGTAGATCGGAAAGAACCCGCGGCTGCGGCGGGCGGCGATCTTCGCCTCCGCCTTGCCGGCTTCTCCGGCCGGCACCAGGCCGTCGCTGCCGGGCTTCGCCACTTCGACCTTGGGCTTCTTCGGCTTGGCGGCCTTCTTCGGCTTGGGCTTCTTGTGCTTCTTACGGCCGGCTTCGGCTTCTTCGCGGCTCTGGCGCTGGGCGGCCTTCGCCTCCTGCGTCGTCTCACCGCCGAGGAATTCCTGTACCGCGGCGGCGAGCGCGCTTTCGGTCGTGTAGACGAAGCTGGGGCCGAGTTCGGCCGGGAAGTGGACCTCGTTGATCGTCGAGTTGCGCGAGGCGGCGAGCAGTTTCAGCACTTCCAGCAGGGTCTTGCCGTCGCTGATGTCGGAGGTCGTGTAGTCGGTGAAGGCCTCGATCAGTTCGCCCTGGTCGAAGACGATGTCCTGGACCGAGACCCGCGAGCGGGCGGCGCTGAGGAAGTCCTGCTGGCGGGCCGAGCGGACGATGTCGGTGTCGGTGTGGCGGTAGCGGACGTAGTCGAGCGCCTGCTTGCCGCACATCAGCTGGTAGCCGGGCTGGACGTTGATTTCGGCGTACTGTTCGGACGGCGCCACGCCTTCGTTGGAGTGGTAGTAGCGACGGTCGACGTCGGCGTAGACGCAGCCGATCGCGTAGACGCCCTGGGCGAAGCCGAGGAAGTCGACGTTGACGACGTGGTTGATCGGCAGGTGGGTCAGCTGCTTGACCGTCTGCAGGGTCAGCTTGGTGCCGCCGTAGGAATACGCTTCGTTGAACTTGCCGGTCCCGTAGCCGGGGATTTCAACCTTGAGGTCACGCGGGATCGACATCATCGAGATCAGGCTCTTGTCGGGGTCGATGCGGACCAGCATCGTCGTGTCCGACCGGCCCGGGTCTTCGGCTTCGTTGGCACGCTTGTCGGAGCCGATCACGAGAAAGGTCTGGGCGCCGCCGTCGCCGGCGTCGGCTAGGAACTTGTTCAGCCTCTTCTGCAACTTGTCGTTCTTCGGCTGGATCGCGTTGGCGATGCTGTCGAGGTAGAGCAGCGTCGCCGTCGCCGTGGTCGCGGCCGAGATCGCGACGATCAGGACCGAGGCGAGGACGAAGCGCCACCAGAACCGCTTCGGCTGCGGCGCCGGCTCGCCGTCGCCGCTCGGCGGTGGTTTCTTCGGCGCCCAGCCGGGACCCTGAAGCTCAGTCATCGCCTAACCGTTCCGGGATCGACCGCAGGAAGGACTCCAGCGCCTGGCGGTAGGTGTCCAGCGAGGAGATCGAGACCCACTCGCCCGGGCCGTGGTGGCCGGCGCCGACCGGCCCGAACTCCACCGCCGGCACCCCGACCCGCAGGAAGGAGACCGCGTCGGAGGCGCCGTCGCGGCCGACGCTCATCGGCTCGCCGTCGTGGTGCTCGGTCGCAGAGGTGCGCAGCGCCCGCACGAAGGGGAAGTCGCGGTCGACCGTGGCCGGCGGCCGGGTCAGCAGCGCCTTCACCTCGATCCCGTGCAGCTCGCGGACCTGCGCCAGGATCTCCTGCGGGTCCTGGTCTGGGAGGTAGCGGATGTCGACGTCGATCACGCATCGGTCGGGCACCTTGTTGAGAGCATCGCCGCCGACGATCCTCCCCATATTGATCGACGGACGGTCGAAGAGCTCGGAGCTGTGCCGGGCAAACGGTAGCGACTCGATGCTGCGGAAAACGTCGATCGCGTTGAGAACGGCGTTGTCGCCGAGCCAGGGAGTGGCCCCGTGGGCGGCTGTGCCCCCCACCTCCAGGCGCAGCGCCAGCACCCCCTTGGCCTCGATCCCGATGTGCAGGTCGGTCGGCTCGCCGGTAATCGCGAAGTCGCCGGTGAAGCCGCTGTCGACGAGGTGGTCGGAGCCGCGCTCGGAGCTCTCCTCGGACTCCTCGTCGCCGACGATCCCGAGCCGGACCCGCACCCGGTCCTGGTCGCGCATCGCCGCGGTGACCAGCAGCATCGCCGCCACCGCGCCCTTCATGTCGTAGGCACCGCGGCCGATCAACCGATCGCCGGCGGTCTCGGGCACGAACTGCCCGGCATGCCCGGGCACCACATCGATGTGCCCGTGCAGGACCACGGTCGGGGCGTCTGAGGGCCCGACCTCGGCCATCACCACCGGCAGACCGCGCACCTCGTCGGCCCGCGTCTCGATCCCTCGGGCTTCCAACCACCCCTGAACGAACCCCGCCGCCTCGGAGATCGCATCCGGCTCGCAGGTCTCGAAGGAGATCAACCGCTTCGCAAGAACAACCAGCTCCTCACTCATAGGCCCGAACCCTCAAACCAAAGAAACGCCGCGGCCACGTGGGAGGGGAACCGGTACCCCTCCGCAGGAATGTTCGGCGAAATGCAATCTGATTCTTGCGCGGCGGAGCCGCGCAGCAAGTTCTCCCCGGAGCGAAGCGAAGGGGAGGTCAATTCCGGAGGAGGGGTACCGGTTCCCCTCACGCTCCAGCGATCGAAAGAAACGCTTCGGCCCGGTCGCGGTCTTTTTGCGCCCGGTTCTGCTCGGCGCTGCCGTCCTCGGCCTCCGAGAGGCGCTGCTCGGCGTCGGAGAGCTGCTCTTTCAGGGCCCCGGTGTCGAGGTCCTCGGGCGGGATCGCCTCCTCGAGCAGGAGCCGGGCACGGTTGCCGTAGACCTGCAGCCAGCCGTGGGCCTGCGCGTAGCGTTTCGTCTCCGAATCGGAGATATGGAGCCGGAGCTCGGTCGGCCGCAGCGCCGCCAGAACCGGCGCGTGGTTGGCGAGGATGCCGATTTCGCCGACCTCGGTGCGGGTCGAGACCTGGCGCGCTTCGCCGCTCCAAACCTCCCCCTCCGGGGTCAGGACCTCGACGTCGACCATGTGCTCGGCTGCCACTGGATTCTCCTATGCGGCCGCGGCGGACTTGGCGTTCTCGAGTACCTGGTCGATCGAGCCTTGCATGTAGAAGGCGCCCTCGGAGAGGTCGTCGTGCTCGCCGTCGAGGATCTCGCGGAAGCCGCGGACCGTCTCGGCCACCGGCACGTACTCGCCGGAGCGGCCGGTGAACTGTTCGGCGACGAAGAACGGCTGCGAGAGGAAGCGCTCGATCTTGCGGGCGCGGGAGACCGTCTGGCGGTCCTCGTCGGAGAGCTCGTCGATGCCGAGGATGGCGATGATGTCCTGCAGCTCCTTGTA
>DASQCF010000019.1:0-59817 GCA_035634815.1 Solirubrobacterales bacterium
CGACCCGGCCGCCCTCGCGCATGACCGCGATCCGGTCGCCCATCTTGATCGCCTCGTCGATGTCGTGGGTGACGAAGAGGACGGTCTTGCGGATCTCCGCCTGCAGGCGGAGGAACTCGTTCTGCAGCCGCTCGCGGTTGATCGGGTCGATCGCGCCGAAGGGCTCGTCCATCAGCATCACCAGCGGGTCCGCCGCCAGCGCCCGGGCGACGCCGACGCGCTGCTGCTGGCCGCCGGAGAGCTGGGCCGGGTAGCGGTCGCCGAGCTCGGGGTCGAGACCGATCAGCTCCAGCAGCTCGGCCGAGCGCTCGCGGATCCGCTCCTTCTTCCAGCCGAGCAGCTGCGGGACGGCGCCGATGTTCTCGCTGATCGTGCGGTGGGGGAAGAGCCCGATCTGCTGGATCACGTAGCCGATCTCCCGCCGCAGCTGGGCCGGCTCGCGGTCGCGGACCGATTGCTCGCCGACGAGGACGTCGCCCTCGCTGATCTCGACCGTGCGGTTGACCATCCGCATCGCCGTCGTCTTGCCGCAGCCGGAGGGCCCGACGAGGACGCAGATCTCGCCCGCCGGCACCTCGAGGGTCAGCTTGTCGACCGCCGGGGTCGACGAGCTGCCGTACCGCTTGGTCGCCTCCTGGTAGCGGACGGAGGAGGCCGCGGGCTCGTTCATAGGCCCAGTCTCCCCGCTCGCCCGGCTGCTTTAACCACGACTTCCTCCAGCTCCGGCAGCTCGCCTCCGCGCATCAGCACCCGGCCGGCGACGACCGCAGTGTCGACGACGGCGCCGGCAGCGGCGTAGACGAGGTCGGCGGTCAGCTCGCCGATCCCCAGCTCGGGCGCTCCCGGGTCGAGGAGGAGAAAATCGGCGGGGGCGCCGGGCTCCAGCCTGGTGGCGCCGAGCCGGGGGGCGGTGGCGCCGGTGGCGACCGCCCAGGCTTCGCCGGCGTCGATCGCGGTCGGGTCGGCGCCGGCGTGCTTCTGGGCGAGGGCGAAGGTCTTGAGGTCGGCGAGCAGGTCGAGCGAGTCGTTGGAGCCGGCGCCGTCGCTGCCGAGCCCGACCGCTACCCCCGCCGCTCGGGCGGCGGGGAAGGGGAAGACGCCGCCGACCGCGAGCTTCATGTTGGCGACCGGGTTGGTGACGACGGTGGTGCCGCGCTCGGCGAGGAGGGCCAGCTCCTCGGGGTCGAGCCAGACGCCGTGGGCGAGGACGGTCCGCTCGCTCAGTAGGCCGAGGCGGTCGAGGTAGAAGGCGGGCCGGGCGCCGTGCTGGGCGAGGCAGTCCTGCACCTCCCCCTCGGTCTCGGAGAGGTGGATCTGGACCGGCAGGTCGCGCTCGGCGCTGAGCTCGGCGATCCAGGCCAGTGACTCCTCGCTGACGGTGTAGATCGCGTGCGGGGCGAGGGCGGGAGCGATCTCCGGCCCGAACCCGGACAGCTCCTCCAGCCCGCGGTGGGCGGCCTCGCGCAGCTCCTTCGGGCTGCCGCCGAGGTCGAACAGCGGCGCCCCGATCGTCGCCTTGATGCCGGCATCGGCGACCGCCCGCGCGGTCGCGCCGGGATGCCAGTACATGTCCCAGAAGCGGGTGGTGCCGCTGCGCAGCATCTCGGCGCAGGCCAGGCGCGCGCCCCAGTAGACGTCCTCGTCGGTCAGCTTCGCCTCGACCGGCCAGATCTTCTCTTCCAGCCACGGCATCAGCGGCAGGTCGCCGCCGGAGCCGCGGAAGAGGGTCATCGCCGCGTGGGTGTGGCCGTTGACCAGCGGCGGGACCAGGTGAGCGCCGGCCGCGTCGAGCACCTCGTCGCCGGCCTGGGCTGCGACGTCGCCCCCGATCGCGGCAATCGTCCCACCCTCGCACCGAACTCCGACCCGCTTTCCGTCCAGCAGCGCATTCTCAACCGTCAGGCTCACGCGCTCCTCCCCTTCGCCTGTTCCTTTTCCGTGTCTGGGAACGAGAAGGAACAGACGAATGTCATCGGCCCACCGCCCCGAGGCGCGGTAGGACCGCCGCCAAGCCCTCGCGCAGGCGCTCGGCGTTGATCTGCCGGTCGGCTTCCAGCTCGGCGACGCTGATCGCGCCCTCGCCGAGGCCGTTGGCGAGGTTGTCGACGACGCAGAGGGCGGCGTAGGCAAGCCCCAGCTCGCCGGCGACTACGCACTCGGAGGCGACCGTCATCCCGACCACGTGGGCGTGCTCTGCCATCAGCCGGATCTCAGCCGGGGTCTCGAAGCGCGGCCCGCGCGCCTGCCAGTAGACGCCGCCGTCGCGCGGCGCCTGGCCGCCCTCGCTCCAGGCGGCGATCGCTTCCGCCCGCAGCTCGGGGTCGAAGCCGGGCGCCGAGTGGGCGCGGGCGTCGCCGTGGATCGAGTCGCCGAGGTTGAGGGCGATGAAGTCGTCGGGGCAGACGAGGCTGCCGACGCCCAGCTCCTCCGGCCGCAGCGAGCCGACCGAGCCGATCCCCAGCACCCGATCGCACCCCTGCTCCAGCAGCGGCCGCAGGTTCGCCTCGTGGTCGATCGCGTGGGGGAGGACGAAGGTCCCGTCGGCGGCGCGGTGGCGCTGGACGATCGCCGCCCCCTGCTCGGCCGCGGCGGCGGCGATCTCCTCGCCGCCCGGCCCGAGCGCGTTGCTGCCCAGCACGACCGCCAGTCGTCCCATCGCCCGATCCTATGCGCCGCGCTGAGCCTTGAACGCCGCCGCCGCCTCGTCGTGGTCGACCAGCGGCGGCGGGTAGTCGAGGCGGTCGAAGCCTTCCATCCGCCACGGTTCGAAGATCGCCTTGCCGCGGACCGACTCCAACTCCGGCAGGTAGCGGCGCACATAGGCGCCGTCGGGGTCGAAGCGCTTCGCCTGGCGGACGGGGTTGAGGACGCGGTTGGGACGGGTGTCGTTGCCGGTCCCCGCCACCCACTGCCAGTTGCCGGCGTTGTTGGCGATCTCGCCGTCGCTCAGCAGGTCCCAGAAGTGCCAGGCGCCGGCGCGCCAGTCGACGTAGAGGTCCTTGCAGAGGAAGGAGGCGACGGTCATCCGCGCCCGGTTGTGCATGAAGCCCTCCTCGGCCAGCTGCCGCATCGCCGCGTCGACCAGCGGGTAGCCGGTGCGGCCCTGCTGCCACGCCTCCAGCGCCCGCTTCGAGCGCGACCAGCGGTCGCGGCGCGGGCGGTAGTCGCGGCTGGGCAGCGAGGGGGTCGCGGCCAGCACCTGGTGGTGGAAGTCGCGCCAGCAGAGCTGCCGCACGAAGGCCGCGCCGCCGCGCCGCTCGCCCGCCTCCTCGGCCAGCTCCAGGGGCGAGACGCAGCCCCAGCGGATGTGGGCGCTGAGGCGGGAGGTGCGGTCGCCGGGGAGGTCGTCATGGCCGTCTTCGTAGCCGCCGAGCCCGTCGCGCAGCCAGGCCCGCATCAGCTTGCGGCCCTCCGCCTCTCCTCCCGCCAGCCGGTTCGGCGAAGGCGTGGCCTCGACCAGCGAGTCGAGCGCCGGCAGTCGCCCGGCCGCCAGCTTCGAGGGCACCGCGAGCCTGCGCGGCGCGCCGTGCCTGGGGCGCCGCGGCAGCCCGCTCCAGGCGCGGTGGTAGGGGGTGAAGACCTTGAAGTGATCGCCGCCGGCGGGGGTGGCCGCGCCCGGCGGTACGACGGTCACGCCGGGGTGGGCGGCGAACTCGATCCGCTCCTCCTCGCATGCCTTCTTCAGCCGCTCCTCGCGCCGGCGCGCGTAGGCGCTCCAGTCGGCGCTGACGTGGATCGCGCCCGCGCCGCACTCGCGCGCCACCGCGACCGCCTCGCGCACCGGGTCGCCGCGGCGGAGGAAGAGCCGGCCGCCCGCCTTGTGCAGGGACTCGTCGAGGTCGCGCAGCGCCTCGAGCATGAACGCGATCCGGTTCGGCGCCGCGAAGCGGGAGCCGAGCAGCCGCTCGTCGAAGACGAAGAGCGGCACCGTGCGCTCGGCCTGCGCGGCCGCGAACAGCGCCGGATGATCGGTCACCCGAAGATCCCGGTTGAAGAGCACGATTGCGGTCTCGGTTTGCATAAGGTCTTCTAATGGAGAACGGAACCCCGCGGGAGCGGGATCAAACCGAACGCGACTCCGGTCGCGACGAGACCGAGGAGGAACGTCTCGATCGCAACCTCGGCGAGATGCTGCAGGAGCTGCGGGTGGCGCTGCCGGGCGTCCAGGTCCTCTTCGCCTTCCTCCTCGCGGTGCCGTTCCAGCAGGGCTTCGAAAAGATCACCCCGTTCCAGAAGGGCGCCTATTTCGGGACCCTGATCTGCACCGCGATCGCAGCCGTGATGCTGATCTCCCCGACCGCCTATCACCGGATTACCTTCCGCTACCAGCAGAAGCGCCGGCTCGTCTACTACGCCAACCGCTTCTCGATTGTCGGCCTCTTCTTCCTCGCCCTGGCGATGACCGGGGCGATCATGCTGATCACCGACGTCCTCTTCGGGACCGCGGCGACGGTGGCGATGACCGCGGCGACGGTCCTCGTCTTCGGCTTCTTCTGGTTCGGGCTGCCGCTGCAGCGCCGGCTCAGGCTTTCGGCCGGGCAGGAGCCTCTAGGCAAGCCCGAAGACGACTGAGCTCCTGGTCGAGCTCGTCGAGGAAGGGCACCTCGGGCGCCTTCTCCCGCAGCAGCGCGAGGTCGGCTTCCCAGACCTCGGTCTTCAACTCGATCGGGACCTTGAACTCCTTGCGCACCGCGTCGCCTTCGTCTTCGAAGGCGGTGCGCAGGGTGCGGGTGTTGGTCAGCTTGTCGGCGCCGTAGATCGCGTGGGCGCCGGCCGGGGCGGCGGCCACCCGTTCGCGGTGCTCGGCCTTGCGCTCGCGGTAGGGGTCGATCGCTTCGTCGTCGGTCAGCGCCCCGACCATGCCGGCGACCTCCGCGCCGAAGGGCTCGCGCAGCTCGTCGAGGCTCGTCTCGGAGTCCTCGACGACGTCGTGCAGCAGCGCCGCGGCCAGCACCTCCTCGCCGTAGCCGTGCTCGTCGAGCAGCGCGGCGACGGCCACCGGATGTTCGACGTAGGGCATGCCGCCGCTGCCGTTGCGGACCTGTCCCGCGTGCGCTTCCCGCGCCTTCGCCAGCGCCGTGCGGACGAGCGGGGAGCGCTCGGCGGCTGCCTCGATCCTCTCGGCCGGGGACACGCCCTTCAGACTAGAGCGCTGGGTGCGCGGGCCGGCAGCTCGTACTCGGCCCGCTCCTCGCCCAGCTCGATCCGCGCCGGGTCGCCGCCGAACCCGATCCAGCGGTCGCGCGCTTCGCGGCCGAGCTCGTCGAGCTGCTCGTCGGAGTGCAGCGGGTCGTGGTGGAAGAGGACGGTGCGGTCGGCGCCGGTGCGGCGGGCGAAGCTGAGCGCGTGCGAGGTCGCCGAGTGGCCCCAGCCGACGTGGGCGGGGTACTCGTTGTCGGTGTACTGGCCGTCGTGGATCAGCAGCGAGGCGTCGCGGGCGAGGGCGAAGCCGGAGATCCAATCCTCCTCCAGCTGGTCGAGGTCAGCGCCGAGCGCCGGCTCGTGGTCGGGGATGTAGGCGAGGGAGGAGCCGCCGTCGTCGATCCGGTAGCCGAGGGTGGGGCCGCGGTGCGAGACCGAGGCGGCGCGGATCCGGGCCGAGCCGATCTCCCACTCGCTCTCCGGGCAGTGGCGGAAGGAGACGTCGCAGGGCAGCTCGCGGACCTCGACCGGGGAGAGGGGGGCGGAGATGTAGCGGGCGATGCGATCGCGCAGCGAGGCCTCGGGGGAGGCCGGGCCCCAGATCACGATCTCGGTCTGCGGCCGGAAGGCGGGGGCGAAGAAGACCAGCCCCTGGATGTGGTCGAGGTGGAGGTGGGTGAGGAGGATGTGCAGGCGGGTCGGCTCGTCGGGCAGCGCCAGGCCGAGGCAGCGGATGCCGGTGCCGGCGTCGAGCGCCAGCATCGAGCCGTCGGCGAGGGTGACGCCGACGCAGGAGGTGTTGCCGCCGTAACGGATCGTTTCGGGCCCCGGGGCCGGGATCGAGCCGCGCGTCCCCCAGAGCTTGACCTTCACGCCGGCCCCGCTCCGTTGCCGCCCGCCAGCGCCGGCCAGAAAACGGCGATCGCGCCCTGGGAGCCGTGCGGGGTCTGGATCGGGAAGGCCGAGACCTCGACGTCGTGGCGGGTCCCGTCGGTCGAGCGCACGGTCAGCTCGGCGTGGGCGGGACGGCCGGCGCGGACGGCGCGGACCAGCGGCAGGTCGTCGTAGGGGATCGGCTCGCCGCTCTCGTCGAAGGGGCCGAAGAGCGAGCCCCACTCCTGGGGGCCGACGGCGCCGAGCTCCTCGAAGCGTTTGCCGAGCAGCATCCCCGCCGCCTCGTTGTAGAAGACCAGGAGCCCACCCTCGTCGACCAGGAACGCCGGCGTCGAGAGGGCCGACATCAGGTTGCGGGCAAGGATCAGCTCCAGGGGTCTCTGCGTCACAAAAGACACTTTAGATCGTCAAATCTGAAGCGCTAGGGGGTGCCGGATTTCGGGGCGGAGAGCCAAGAACATGGAGGTTCGCTTTGTCGGTGTAACAGCGGCGTGATTTTCATCACTTAGATAGGTCGAACTGGTTACCGGGGGGCGGGGATGGTGACCCCCTCCAGACACATCTCGCCAATGGCTCGATGTTGAGTGTCTGGAGGAGGTCACCATCCCCGCCCTGTCAGCCTCGCTTTTGCTCTGGTTGCTAGCCCGCTGCTTCGGCGCTTCGGAGGCCGCTGCGGGCCCAGAAGGCGAAGAGGAGGGAGAGGAGGAGGCCGATGGCGAAGGCGGCTCCGACGAGGACCGGGTCTCCTGAGATGAAGCCTCGGCCGGCCTCCAGTAGGGCGGTTACCGGGTTGATCGAGGCTATGGCGTGGATCCAGCCGCTTAGTAGGTCCAGGGGGACGTAGACGGGGGCTAGGAAGAGGACGAGGAAGGTGGGGAACTGCATCAGCGGGCCGCCCTGGATCGACCGCACCCGCAGCGCCACCCCCGCCGCCCACATCGTCGCCGCGACGTTGACCAGGATCGCCAGCGCGTAGAGGGCGACGATTTCGCCGGCGCTGCCGCCGACGTCCATCCCGGCGATTACGGCGACCGCGGTCAGCACGGTCCAGGTGACGAAGGCGCGGAAGAGCGCCGCCAGCGCGTAGCCGAGGACGATGCCGCTGCGGTGCCCGGCGGCGAGCATGTAGCGGCGGCCGAAGCCGCTCTCGAAGTCCCGCGCCATGGCGAAGCCGGTGAAGACGCCGCCGAAGGCCGCTGACTGGAGGAGGACGAAGACGAACTGGAAGGCGGTGTAGCCGTTGGGGAAGTCGAACCCGGGAACTTCGCCGATCGCCGCCAGGCCGCCGGCGAAGGAGACGAAGAAGAACAGCGGGAACAGCAGCGACGGAACCAGGAAGGCCGGGTTGGTGAGGAAGTTGTGGATGCTGCGCCAGGCCACCGCGCGGGCGACGGCGGAGAGACCGGCCCTCGTCTCCCGCCTCACGTCCGCACCAGCCTCGTCTTCAGAGCGGCGCTTGCCGCCAGCATCCCGATCGTCCCGATCGCGAAAGCGATCCCGAATCCGAGCGCCAGGTCGTCGAGGTTCCAGCCTTCGATCAGCAGCGAGCGGATCGCCTCCAGCAGGTAGGTGACCGGGTTGACGCTGGCGATCGTGTGGAACCAGTCGGTCGTCAGCAGGTCGAGCGGCAGCGCCATCGCCGAGAGGAAGAGGAAGACGAAGAAAACCGGGAAGAGCCCCTGCACCGCCTCGCCGGAGCCGAACCGCAGCGCCGCGAAGAGCCCGATCGTGCCGAAGGCGACGGTGATCGTGACCGAGAGGACGATGAGCACCAGCGCCCCACCCGCCCCGGCGGCCAGTTCGGCTCCCGCGATCAGCCCGACCGAGAGGTAGACGACCGCCTGGACGACGCCGAGGACGAAGGCGCCCGCCAAGAGGCCGCTGAGCAGGGCGGCGCCGCGAAGCGGGGTCAGCGCCAGGCGGTTGAGGAAGCCGGTCTCGATGTCGCGGGCGAGGTCGGTGCCGGAGTTCATCACCGAGAAGAGGGCGCCCTGGATGAAGGGCACGGCGAGGATGAAGGTGAGGTAGGAGTCGGTCGGGAACCCGGGCAGGTTGGTCGCGTCTTTGAGCCCGCCCGAGTTGACCGCGAGGAGGAAGAGCGGGAAGACGATCGCAGGGACGATCTGCGCCGGCTGGCGCAGGGTGCGCAGGACCGAGCGGTGGGCGAGCTGGCCTACCTGGGTGCGGAGGCCGCTCATGCCGGAGCGGCCGTCTCCGCCTCGTCCTCCTCCGCCTCGTCGGCGCCCTCCAGCGAGCGGCCGGTCTTGGCGAGGAAGACGTCGTCGAGCGAGGGGGCGTGCAGCTGCAGGTGCTCGATCGCGATCTGCTCGGCGTCGAGCGCCCGCACCACCTCGGCCAGCTGCGACTCGCCGCCGTCGAGGCGGACCGCGACCCCGCGCGGCGACGAACCGGCCCGCTCGCCGAAGCGCTCGAGCACAGCGGCCATCCGCTCGCGGTCCTCGGCCGTGCGGGGAACCGCCTCCACGGTGGGGCGGCCGATCTCGGCCTTCAGCTCGGCCGGCGTCCCCTCGGCGACGAGGTGGCCGTGGTCGATGATCCCGACCCGGTTGGCGAGCGCGTCGGCCTCCTCCAGGTACTGGGTGGTGAGGAAGACGGTGACCCCGTCCTCGGCGGCGAGCCGCGAGACCTCTTCCCAAAGCGCGGTGCGGCTCTGGATGTCGAGGCCGGTGGTCGGCTCGTCGAGGAAGAGGATGCGCGGCCGGTGGGCGAGGGCGAGGGCGAGGTCGAGGCGGCGCTTCATCCCGCCCGAGTAGCCGCCGACCTTGCGGTCGGCGGCGTGGGCGAGGCCGACCCGCTCCAGCAGCTCGCTGCCGCGGGCGGCGCGCTCCTCCTTGCCGAGCCCGTGCATCGCGGTCTGCAGCCGCATGTGCTCGCGGCCGGTCAGCAGTGGGTCGAGGGCGGCCTCCTGCAGGGCGGCGCCGATCGTCGAGCGCACCTGCGGCCCTTCGGAGACGACGTCGAAGCCGCCGACCCGGGCGCTGCCGGCGGTGGGGGGAAGCAGCGTGGTCAGCATCAGCACGGTCGTCGACTTGCCGGCGCCGTTGGGGCCGAGGAAGCCGTAGATCTCGCCCTGGCCGACTTCGAGGTCGATGCCGTCGACCGCCCGCGGTCCGTTCTTGAACTCGCGGACGAGCCCTTCCACCTCGATGCCGCCGCTGCGCTGGGTCTCGGTCACTGCGCTTGAGGCTATCCAGTAGAACTCCCCGTCCGATGCGCGAGCGAACCCGCACCTACGCCCTGGCGATGGCCGTCAACCGGCCGGTCGCCTGGTGGGGCCGGCTGCAGGTCGAGGGCCTGGAGGTGCTGCCCGAGCAGGGGCCCCTGCTGATCCTCGGCAACCACGACAGCCACTGGGACCCGGTGATGGTCGGGATCGCCGCCCGCAGGCGGCGCCAGATCCGCGCCCTGGCCAAATCGGAGCTCTGGGACGTGCGCGGCCTGGCCCCGATCCTCAACGGCATGGGGCAGATCCCGATCCAGCGCGGCAAGGGCGACAAAGACGCCCTCGCGAAAGCGATCGAGACCCTGCGGGCGGGCGCCTGCATCGGCGTCTTCCCGGAGGGCACCCGCTCCAAGGGCAAGGTCCTGCGCGCCCGCAGCGGAGTCGGCCGCCTGGCGCTGGAGGTGCCGGAGGCCCACGTCAGCCTGGTGGCGATCGAGGGCACGACCGAGCTGACCGGGTTCCCCCGGCGGCCGCGCCTGCGAATCCGCTTCTTCGACCCGGTCAGCGGCCAGCCCCGCCCCGGCGAGGACCCGGGCGAGCTCTCCGCCCGACTGCTCTCCGAGATTCGCGAGCTCGTTCCGCCCAAGCTCAGCTACCGCAAGCGGGCCAAGCTGAGCGGCGTCGCCGAAGACTGACCTGGGGCAGACGGTTAGGGCTTTTCGCCGCTGGGTCGGATCGCGAACCAGACGCCGCCGAAGGCGTGGGCGCCGTTGCCGTTGACTTCGACCTGTTTTTCGCCGGCATGCCTGTAGAGGGGATGGCCGGCGTAGGTCAGCTGGACCGTGCCGTCTTTGCGCTTCGTGCTGCCGACCTTGCCGGCAAGCGCCTCGCCGCCGGCTCGCGGCTTGCCTTCGGTGAGGGCGGGGCGCCAGGCCTTGGCGCAGGCGCCGTAGCAGTGCGACGTCCCGTCCCTGTCCTTGGAGAAGGTGTAGAGGGTGTGGCCGGCGAGGTCGTAGATGATGATTCCGAGCTCTTCGCCTTCGGCGCCGAAGGCGACTCCCCAGGCTTCTTTTTTCGGCCGGTGTTCCGCGGTGTCTTCGGTTTCGGCGGCCGGAGCCGCGGTGGTCCCGCTGGTTTCGGTCGCAGCGGGACTGTCGCCGCCGCCGCAACCCACGATCGCAATCGCGAGCACCGCGAGCAGGCAGAGTGCGTAGCTGGCCCTGTTCACCTCATCACCCCCTGTTCGATCCCTGCGGCTCACTGCCGCAGGGACTTTACTCGAACAGTGGAGAGATTTTTAGCGTCGAGTCGGGATCAGTCCCCGGGCTCTTCGCCGTTGGGATGCAGCGCGTACCACTGGGCGCCGAACTGCGAGAAGTCGTTGCCGTTGGCTTCGCCGGGTCCTTTGTCGCCGACGTAGGTGTAGAGCGGCCAGCCGTTGTAGGTGACCTGGACGGTCCCGTCCTTGCGCTTGGTGGTGCCGAGCTGGCTCGCCATCGCCCCGGCTTCGGCCTGCGGTTCGCCTTCGGTCAGGAGCGGGGGCCAAGCACCGGCGCAGGCGCCGTAGCAGGAGGACACCCCGCCCTTGTCCTTGTGGAAGTCGTAGAGGGTCAGCCCTTCGGAGTCGACGATGATCGTCCCGAGGTCGCCCACCTTGGCGGCTTTGACGATGCCCGCTCCGCCGCCGTTGCTGCTCGCGGTGGTGTTTTCACCGCCGTAGCGGCCGCCCGAGCTCGTTTCTTCCGTGCTTTCACCGCCGCCACCGCCGTAGACGCTGCCGCCGCTGGTGCTGTCGCCGCCGCCGCAACCGGCGATCGCCACCGCCATCAGGGCGAGCAGGCAGAGCCCGTAGATCGTCTTCTTCACGTCGCTTCCTCCTGTCGGATGGTTGCCGTCGCGCCCGGCGGTCTCACCGGTGCGACGAAGGTGCGCTTTCCCGTGTCGACCACGAGCTCCCGCGTGCGCGAGATGTCGAGCGCCGAGCTGAGCACGGCGTCGGAGTCGTCGCCCCAGCGGTAGCGGAAGGTGCCGGCGGGATACGACGCCCCCTTGGGCCCCTTCAACCAGACGCGGCAGAGAGTTCCCGAGGGCACCCCGTGCACGTACATGTGGATCTCGGTGCCGTAGGCATGGGGCTCCAGCGTCGCGGAGATGCTGACGCCCTCGGGAAGGTCGGTGAACCTGACCGGCTGGCTGGCGTCCTGGCTGCTGCCGCCGAAGACGAAGAGGATCAGGACCGCCGCCACGGCGGCTGCGGCGGCGCCGCCGAAGGCGAAGCCGCCCAGGGTGCGCCGGCGGCGCCGCTGCTGCGTCCGTTGCTTCTCGGCCTCGATCGTCGCCGCGATCCGCCGTCCCAGCTCTGGCGGCGGCTCCGGCGTCAGCTCGAACCGCGCCGGGTCGGCGTGGGGGAGCATCAGGGCCACGGGCTGCAGCGCCGCCAACTCCTCGCGGCAGCCGGCGCAGCCCTCCAGGTGGGCCTCCAGCCCGGCGCGCTCGTCGCCCTCCAGGTGCCCGAGCGCGTAGGCGCCGAGCAGCTCGCGCCACTCGCGGCAGCTGTTCCTAGTCTTCATAGCCCATCTCCTCGAGTACGACCCGCAGCGCCCGCAGCCCGTAGTAGACGCGGCTCTTCACGGTCCCCTCGGGGACCCCGAGCTTCTCCGCCACCTCGGCGTAGGGGCGGCCGCGGTAGTAGGTCTCGACCAGCACCCGGCGGTGGTCCTCGCCGAGCCGCCGCATCGCCTCCTCGACCTGCCAGGCGAGCAGCGCCTCGTCGAGCGGCTCGACCGACGGCTCGATCCCGCCCTCGGCGACCCCCGGCCGCACCGCCCGGGCCCGGCCGAGGTCGATGACGACGTTGCGGAGGATCGCGAACAGCCAGGTGCGCAGCGAGCCGATCTTCGGGTCGAAACGGTCGCCCGCCCGCCAGGCGCGGACGAAGGTCTCCTGCACGGCCTCTTCGGCGAGGCCGGAATCGCCGAGCGAACGAACCGCGAAGCCGTACAGCTCGCCGGAATGGGCGGCGTAGGCCTCGCGGACGTCGCGTTCTCGGCTGAGCGCACCCCGGGTCGAAGTTCCTAACTGGATCATCCGACCCGGCATACGCTCCCCGGCATTGCCGGGTTCAAATACCCCGTGGGGAGGGCCCTATTCGAGTTTTCCGATCTTGAAGATTTTCGTCCCGCAGTCCGGGCAGACACCCTGGATCGCCGGGCGACCGTTCTTCATCGTTACCTGTTTCGCGTCTTTGATCTCGACCTTCTTACGCTCTTTGACGCAGTAACCCTCAGGCATGAAGGGGCCCTCCTTTCTTTGCCGCCGAGCGGCAAATCTCGCAGTCCGCGCGAGGTGGATTGAGGCGAATGTAACGCAGGTTCAAGACGCTCCCGCCGATCTTTGTGCGAATCCGCACGAAACGTCCATGACGCCCGTCAACTACCCTGCTGCCGCAGTCGCAAGCCCTTCCATAGCCCCAGAGGAGAAACAGGAATGCCCGAAGCAGTCATCGTCGACACCATCCGCACGCCGATTGGCCGCGCCTTCAAGGGGTCGCTGGCCTCCCTGCGGCCCGAGGAGACGGGCGCCTTCGTGGTCGACCAGCTGCTCGAGCGCAACCCCGAGGTCGACCCGGCGCTGATCGAAGACGTCTTCTGCGGCGTCGGTATGCCGCAGGGTCTCGAGGCCTTCAACATCGCCCGCATCATCTCCCTGCTCAGCGAGAAGCTGCCGCAGGAGGTCAACGGGGTCACCGTCTCCCGCTACTGCTCCTCCAGCCTCGACGCGATCCGCCACGCCGGCAACGCGATCAAGGCCGGCGAGGGCGACGCCTACCTCGCCGTCGGGGTCGAGTGGGTGAGCAAGTTCAACGAGCGCACCGAGCCCGCCGGCGCCGCCGACCGCAACCCGAACCTGATCGGCGAGAACGGCCAGCCCAACGCCTACATCGACATGGGCATCACCGCCGTCAACGTCGCCAAGAAGTACGAGGTCAGCCGCGCCGACATGGACAAGTTCGCGCAGCGCTCGCAGGAACGCGCCGTCCAGTCGCAGGAGGACGGCTTCTTCGACCGCGAAATCGTCCCGGTCAAGCTCGAGGACGGCACCGAGGTGACCAAGGACGACGGCCCCCGCGCCTCCTCGACCCTGGAGAAGCTCTCCGAACTGCCGGAGGCCTTCGAGGGCGGCGGCGGCGTCACCGCCGG
Source organism: Solirubrobacterales bacterium (assembly GCA_035634815.1). Taxonomy (GTDB): domain Bacteria; phylum Actinomycetota; class Thermoleophilia; order Solirubrobacterales; family 70-9; genus VAYN01. The sequence continues at coordinate 13,420 of DASQCF010000019.1, forward strand.
CAACTCCTGCCCGCTCAACGACGGCGCCGCCGCGGTGCTGCTGATGAGCGCCGACAAGGCCAAGGAGCTCGGCCTCAAGCCGCGCGCCCGGATCATCACCGCCGCCACCCACGGCAACGAGCCGGAGCTGATGGGCGTCGCCCCGATCGGCGCGATCAAGAAGGTCCTCGACCGCGCCGGGATGTCGATCAACGACGTCGACCGGGTCGAGCTGAACGAGGCCTTCGCCGCCCAGGTGATCCCGATCATGGCCGAATGCGGGATCGACGAAGACAAGCTCAACACCCACGGCGGCGCGATCGCCCTCGGCCACCCCTTCGGGATGACCGGCGCCCGGATCATGGGCACGCTGCTGAACGTGCTCGAGACCGACGACCAGCAGGTCGGCCTGGAGACGATGTGCGTCGCCGGCGGCCAGGGCAAGGCGATGCTGGTAGAACGCCTGAACTAAGGACCATTGGTGAGTTGGGCCGCCTATAGCCGGCTCAACTCACCAAACAACGGTTAGGGTCGGCTCGTGGAGACGCTTCTCTACGAGACCGAGGGCCGCGTCGCGCGCATCACCCTGAACCGGCCCGCGCGGGGCAACGGGATCACGGCGCGGATGCCGGTCGAGCTGGCCGAGTGCGTCGAGCGGGCCAACCTCGATCCCGAAGTCCACGCGATCGCCCTGGCCGGTAACGGCACCGGCTTCTGCGGCGGCTACGACCTGGTCGCATCTGCCGAGGGCGACATGAGCGAGCTGGGGGAGGGCACGGCGCCGCCGCCCGGCTCGCCGCTCGACCCGGCGGTGATCGGCAAGAACCACATACCGAACACCAACTGGGACCCGGTCACCGACTACCAGTTCATGAGCCGCAACGTGCGCGGCTTCATGAGCCTCTTCCACTCCGAGAAGCCGGTCCTCTGCAAGGTCCACGGCTACTGCGTCGCCGGCGGCACCGACATGGCGCTCTGCTCGGACCTGCTGGTGATCGCCTCCGACGCCAAGATCGGCTACCCGCCGGCCCGCGTCTGGGGCTCGCCGACGACGGCGATGTGGGCGAGCCGGCTGGGGCCGATGCGGGCCAAGCGCCTGCTGCTGACCGGGGACTCGCTGACCGGCGCCGAGGCGGCGGAGTGGGGGTTGGCGACCGAGGCCGCACCCGCCGCCGAGCTCGACGAGCGCTTCGAGCGCCTGCTGGAGCGGGTGGCGCGGATGCCGATCAACCAGCTGGTGATGATGAAGCTGCTGGTCAACCAGACCGTCCACGCGCAGGGGCTGACCCAGACCCAGGTCCTCGGCACCTTCTTCGACGGCATCGCCCGCCACACCGAGGAGGGGCACGGCTTCGTCCGCCGCGCCGCCGAGTCCGGCTTCCGCGAGGCGGTCCGCGAGCGCGACGAGCCCTACGGCGACCACGGCCTCGAGGGCTTCGGCCTCGATCCCAAATAGGCTGCCGCCCCGATGAGCGACGCCGCGCACCCCAGCTCGATGATCACGCCCGAGTCCGTCCGGGCTTTCCTCCCGGGCAGCTTCCCGGGCGACCTCGGAATCGAGGCGCTGGAGGTCGAGGACTCCCACGCCCGCGGCGGGATCGTCGTCGACAGGCGCCACCTGCACCCCGGCGGCTTCGTCCACGGCGGCGTCTGGACCGCGCTCGGCGACACGGTCGCCGCCTGGTCGACCTTCCGCTGCATCCCGCCCGGCCACAACTTCACCACGATCGAGCTGAAGTTGAACGTCTTCGCCGCCGGCGTCCTCGGCGACGAGATCGAGGCCAAAGCCGAGCCGCTCCACGTCGGCAAGAGCACGGTCGTGATCGAGGTCCGGATCGAGCGCCGCCGCGAGGGCTCAGAGCCGCGCCTGGCGGCGAACCTGATCGTCTCGCAGTTCGTGCTGCCGCCGAGCGACGGCTAATTCCGCGCCAGGAAGTCGCTGGCGAGGACGCCGACCAGCCGCGGCAGCGACTCCAGCGAGCGCGCCAGGTCGATCTGCCGCTGCGCCCCGGTCCGCGCGCCCAGCTCCGGCACCCGTTCCAGCTCCGCCTCGCAGCCGAGGTCCTGGGCGTGGGGGCGGCAGATCGCGACGAGGTCGGCGAGCAGCTCCCGCGCCGGCACCCGGCGGTCGAGCTCGGGCTCGATCAGCTCCGCCTCCATCCCGTCGCGGGCAGCGAGAAAGCGGTTCTCGGAGAGGACCTCCTGCGGCATCCACCGTTCTAGATGGGTCCCCGCCTCGACCTCGGCGCGGACGACGCACTGGACCAGCGCCGCGATCGCCGCCGTCTCCCCGAGCTTCGTCTGCGCGTCCATGATCCGCACCTCGACGGTGCCGAAGCGCGGCTGCGGGCGCACGTCCCACCAGAGGAAGGTCGGCTCCGGGACCGCGCCGGAGCGGATCAGGACGTCGACCGACTCGACGTAGTCGGCGTAGTCGTCGAAGGCGCGCGGGATCCCGACTCGGGGAAAGGCTTGGAAGAGCGGCGTCCGCGCCGAGGCGAGGCCGGTGTCGCGGCCCTGCCAGAAGGGCGAGTTGACCGAGAGCGCCAGCAGCAGCGGGATGTGGGTCCGCAGCCGGTTGGCGACGTGGATCGCGTCTTCAGCGTCGGGGACGGCGACGTGGACGTGCAGGCCGAAAGTCGGCTCGCGCCGCGCCAGCTCCCGCATCGAGCCGTAGACGAACTGGTAGCGCTCGCCGGCGGAGACGACGATCTCCTGCCAGACGGCGAACGGGTGGGTGCCGGCGACCGCGGCCCGCATCGAGAGCGGCGCCAGGGTTCGCGCCAGCTCGCCGCGCAGCGCGCCGAGCTCCTCGATCGCGGCGCCGATCGAGCCGTGGACGCCGGTCTGGATCTCCACCGCCGAGCCGTGCGTCTCGGCGGTGAAGCTGCCGTCGCGCCCGAGGAGCCGGGGGAGGACGGAGTCGATCCGGTGCGCCAGCGCCCAGCTGACCTCGTCGAGCAGCATCACCTCCTCCTCGATCCCGACCGTGTAGGGGCCCAGCTCGTGCGGCTCGGCCCAGCTGGCCCAGGCCGGCACGGTGCCGGCCTCCTCGCTCACGCCACCTCGCGGCCGCCGCGGCGGCCGATGCCCACGCTCTCCTGCTGGCAGGCCTCGACGAAGCTGGCGAAGAGGCTCTTCTCGTGTGGGCGGTGGACGAGGGTCTCGGCGTGCCACTGGACGCCGATCAGGAATGCCCGGCCTGGGTCCTCGATCGCCTCGATCGTCCCGTCGGGAGCGCGCGCCGTCACCCTTAATCCGTCTCCCAGGCGGTCGATCGCCTGATGGTGGAAGGAGTTGACGTCGAGCGCGTCGGCGACCCGCAGCTCCTCGTAGCCCAGCGCCAGCGCCAGGCGGCTGCCCGGCTCGATCTCGACCGGGTGGCTGGTCTCGGTGCCGGGCGTCTTCTGCCGGTGGGGGATCTGCTCGGAGAGCTCCGGCAGGTGCTGGTGCAGGGCGCCGCCGCGGACGACGTTGAGCGCCTGGGTGCCGCGGCAGATCGCCAGGATCGGCATCTCGCGTGCGTCGGCGCGGCGGGCGACGGCGAGCTCGCAGCTGTCGAGGTCGGGCTCGGTCGGGCCCAGCTCCTGGTGCGGTTCGGCGCCGTAGCTGCCGGGGTGCAGGTCCGGCCCGCCGGAGAGGCAGAGGCCGTCGAGCCGGTCGAGCAGCGGCTCGATCGCCTCGTCGTCCATCAGCGGGATCACCAGCGGCAGCCCGCCGGCCGCCTCGACCGCGCGCATGTAGGTCAGCCCGAGGGCCAGCTCGCGGACGCGCGGCTCTCCCTCGGGAATCGGGGTCGCCCGCTCGGGGGAGCGCACCTCGGAAGTCGTGACTCCGATCAGGGGTCTCATCTGCAGCGACGCTAACGAACGGCGCTTCAACCTTGTTCCTCCGCGACCACCCAGGTGTCCTTGCAGCCGCCGCCCTGGGAGCTGTTGACGACCATCTCGCCGGCCTTCCGCGCGAAGCGGGTCAGCCCGCCGGTCATCGCCGCCTCCCAGCCCGGGGCGCTGACGACGAACGGGCGCAGGTCGATCCGCCGCGGCGCCAGGCCGTTTCCGACGACCGTCGGGTGGCTGGAGATCTCGATCGTCTCCTGGGCGACGAAGTGCTCGGGCCGGCGGCGCAGCAGGCCGAGCGCCCGGCGTCGCTGCGTCTCGGTCGCCCGCGGCATGATCGTCACCCCGTGGCCGCCGAAGCCGTCGCGCGGCTTGATCACCAGCTCGTCCAGTCGCTCCATCGCCGCCCTGCGGCCCGACTCCTCGGAGAGGTCGAAGCTCGGCACCGAGCGCAGCAGCGGCTCCTCGCCGAGGTAGAACTCGACCATCGCCTCGACGTAGGCGTGGGCGAGCTTGTCGTCGCCGAGGCCGGTGCCGAAGGCGTTGGCGCAACGCAGCCGGCCGGAGCGCAGCGCCGGGAGCAGCAGCTCGCCGAGCGCGGTCGGCGTCCCGTCGCGATCGCCGAGCCGGTCTTCGTCGAGGCGGCGGTAGATCACGTCGACCTGCTGCCGTTCGCGGCCGCGGCGGGCGAACAGCCGCCCGCGGCTGCACTCCAGCTGGTCGGGGGTGAGGATCGGCAACCCGAGTTCGCGGCCGAACCGCTCGTGCTCGTACCAGGCCCCGTTCTCGGGCCCGTCGGAGAGGATTGCCGCGACCGGTTCCTCGCGGCCGGGCGGCGCGGCGGCGAGGATCGCGTCGCGCATACGCCCGGCGTAGTCGCCGAGCGGCCGCGGTTGCAGCGGCGCCTCGATCTCGGCCGCGACGACCTCGCGGATCGCGATCGCGTAGGCGGCCCCGGAGGGCATCCGCAGGTTGTCCTCCAGCACCCGCATCTCGCCGTCTGCGTCGCGGACGAGGTCGAGCCCGGCGACCGTTGCCGGCGGCACGTCCGGGTCGAGCAGGCCCCGCATCGCCGGCTCGAAGCCCTCGGAGGTCTCGAGCAACCGCCGCGGGACGACGCCGGCTTCGAAGATCCGCTGCTGCCCGTAGGCGTCGGCGACGAACGCGTTCAGCGCCCGCGCCCGCTGCAGCAGCCCCGGCTGCAGCCGCTCCCACTCGCTTGCCGCCAGCAGCCGTGGCACCGGGTCGACCGGGATCTCGCGGCCCGGCCCGAACCGCAGCCCGGCGGCGGCGACGTTGGACCGGACGCGCTCGCGCAGCGGCTGCAAGCCCTGCCGCGCGAGCGCGTCGAGCAGCTCCGCGTAGGGACGGCGCGGAGCCCCGGTCGCGGCGAACGCCTCGTCGAAGTTCCCCGCTTCGAGCGGGTACTCGCCGGCGCCACGGAAGGGGCGGGCCGGTCTCAAGGTCGTCGCCATAGGAGCACGGTAGGTACCGGGTACCCGCGCCCCCATGGCCCTTAGTCGAAAGATTCGCCCTTTAAGCTGGCCCTGCTGGCGGATCGGGTTTGGGCATCGCTTCCACCCGCTCCCCGGGAACTTCCAGCCGTTCTATCTGCGGCAGTTTCCACAGCAGGCTGGCGAAGGTCAGCCCGGCCGCTGCCGAGAACAGCGCCAGGAACCATTCCGGCGCGCTGAGCAGGACCATGTCGAAGAAGTCGCGCAGGAACGGGATCGCGAGGATGCCCGCGAAGGCGGCGCCGAGTCCGGCGACCATCGCCAGCATGTTGCTCTGGATCGCGATGTGCTCGCGGCCCGGCCCGCGCTCCAGGAGGAGGATGAAGGCGAGCCCGAGGACGATCAGCGTCGTCGTCGCCGCGGTGCGGCCGGCGTCGAGGCTGGCCCCGGCGACGGTGTCGACGAGGAAGAAGGAGAGGATCGAGCCGAGCGCCGTCGCCAGCCCCGCCGGGACCGCGAAGGCGGCCAGCGCCCGCAGCAGCCGGCCGCGGTAGAGCGGTCCGTCGGAGGGCAGCAGGGCGAGGACGAAAGAGGGGATGCCGATCGTCAGGAACGCCGCCAGGGTGAGGTGGCGCGGCAGGAAAGGGAAGGCGAAGCCGGGCACGCCGACCAGCAGGATCAGGGTCGCCGCGTAGACGGTCTTGGTCAGGTAGAGGCGGCCGAGGCGGTGGATGTTGCGGGCGATCCGCCGCCCCTCGCCGACCGCCTCCGGCAGCCGCGCGAACTGGTCTTTGAGCAGGACGACGTCGGCGACTCCTTTGGTCACCTGCGCCCCCGAGCCCATCGCCACCGCCATCCGCGCCCGCTTCAGCGCCGGCACGTCGTTGACCCCGTCGCCGATCATCGCCACGTAACGCCCGGCGGCGACCAGCGCCCCGACCAGCGCTTTCTTCTGCTCGGGTTTGATCCGGCAGAAGATCGTGTTCTCCAGCGCCGCCTTGGCCAGGCCCTCGTCGTCATCCGGTAGGTCCGGGCCCTCGACGACCCCGGCGTCCCTCGGCACGCCGACGGCGTAGGCGACCGCGGTCACCGTCGCCGCCGCGTCGCCGGAGATCAGCTTCAGGTCGACTTCCTCTTCGCGCATGTAGGCGACGGTTTCCGCCGCGTCGGGGCGCAGCGTCTCCTCCAGGACGACGAGCGCCAGCGGCTGCAGCTTCGGCGCCGCGCCGGCGGCGGGATCGTCGGGCAGCGCCTCGCCGGTCTGGCCGAAGGCGACGACCCTGCGGCCCGCCGCGGTTTCCTCCTCCAGCTTGGAGGCGAGCCCTGGCGGCAGGGTGAGGGCGCCCGACTCGGCGAGGATGTCCGGCGCCCCGAGGACGTAGGTCGCGCCCTCGCCGCCCCCGTCGAGCGAGAGACCGCTCCACTTCCACTCCGAGGAGAAGGGCACCTCGCCGCGCACCGTCCCCGCTGTGCCGGGGAACTCACCCGCGATCGTCTCCAGCGTCTGGTTGCGGTCGCCGGCGCTGGCGGCGAACCGCCCCAGCGCCGCCGCCCCCGACTTGGGGTCGACCCCGTCGGCGTACTCGACCCCGGCCAGCCGCAGCTCGCCGGCGGTCAGGGTGCCGGTCTTGTCGACGCAGATCGTGTCGACCGAGGCGAGGCTCTCGGTCGCGCTCATCTGCTGCACCAGCGTGTTCCGCTTCGCCAGTCGCATCGCCGCCACCGCGAAGGTGACGCTCATCAGCAGCACCAGCCCCTCGGGGATCAGCGTCACCAGCCCGGCGGTCGCCGTCTGCGCGGCTTCGGCGAGGTCGGTGCCGCGGACCTTGAAGCTGATCAGCAGGGCGGCCGCCAGGGGCGCCATCACGTAGGTGGAGGCGATGATCACCCGGTTGACCTCTTCCTGCAGCGGCGAGGGTGGGTGGCGGAAGGTCTTCGCCTCGCCGGCGACCTTGCCCGCGTAGCTCTCCTCGCGCACCGCGTCGACGACGTAGCTGCCGGAGCCCGAGACGCAGAAGGAGCCGGAGAGGACGCGGTCTCCCTCGCCCTTCCTGATCCCGTCCGCCTCGCCGGTCAGCAGCGACTCGTCCATCGTCATCCCCCGCGAGGCGATCGCGTTGCCGTCGGCGACCAGCTGATCGCCCGGCCCGACCTCGATCACGTCGCCGGGGACGACCTCGGTCGCCAGCAGCTCCACCGTCTCGCCTTCGCGGACGACGCGGGCGTGGGGGGCGACGAGGACGGCGATTTCGTCGAGCGTTTCCTTCGCCTTCTTCTCCTGGTAGATCCCGATGCTGGAGTTGATCACCGCGATCAGGCCGAAGATCGCGTCGGCGTAGAGCCCGAGGCCGATGTCGAGCAGGAAGAAGGCGCCGATGATCGCGTTGAAGAGCGTGAAGACGTTGCCGGCGACGATGCTCGCCAGCGAGCGCGAAGAGGTCTCGGCCGGCGGCCCCAGCTTGCGCAGGCGCGCGGCCGCCTCCTTGTTGGAGAGCCCTTGATCCATGCTGGGACGGCCGTTACCCATTCGCTCTCTATTCAATAGGGTGCGGAGGCGATGGGCCTGAAGCTTGGACTCAACCTGGGGTACTGGGGGATCGGCCCGGCCGGCGAGGACGCCGCCGAGATCGTCCGTGCCGCCGAGGGGCTCGGCTACGAGTCCGTCTGGGCGGCCGAGTCCTACGGCTCCGACGTGGTCAGCGTCCTCGCCTGGCTGGCGGCGCAGACCGAGAAGATCAACCTCGGCGCGGCGATCATGCAGGTGCCGGCGCGGCCGCCCGCGGCGGCGGCGATGGCCGGGGCGACGATCGACAAACTCTCCGGCGGCCGCTTCCTCTTCGGCTTCGGCCCCTCCGGGCCGCAGGTCTCCGAGGGTTGGTACGGGGTGCCCTACGCGAAGCCCTGGGGCCGCACCCGCGAGTACATCGAAGTGGTCCGCGAGATCATCGCCCGCGAGGGCCCGGTCGACCACCAGGGCGAGCACTACACGCTGCCGCTGCCCGGCGGCGAGGGCAAGCCGCTGAAGCTCAACTTCCACCCGCTGCGCAACGAGATCCCGGTCTTCGTCGGCGCGATCGGCCGCAAATCGGTCGAGATGGCGGCGGAGATCTGCGACGGCTGGATCCCGATCTTCTTCAGCGTCGACGCCTTCGAGGAGACCTGGGGCGAGCACCTGGAGGCCGGTTTCGCCAAGGGCGGCCGCCACCGCTCCGACCTCGAGGTCAGCCCCTCGCTGCAGGTGGCGATCGACGGCGACCTGGAGGCGGCGAAGAACGTCGTCAAGGCGGGTCTGGTCCTCTACTTCGGCGGCATGGGCAGCCGCAAAACCAACTTCTACGTCGACCTCGCCCACCGCTTCGGCTTCGGCGACGTCGCCGACGAGGTGCAGAAGCGCTTCCAGGACGGCGACCGCGGCGGCGCCTTCGAGGCGATGCCCGACGAGATCGTCGAGGCGACCTCGCTGGTCGGGACCGAGGCCGAGGTCGCCGAGCGGATCGAGCGTTTCCGCGGCGCCGGCATCGACCGCCTGATCGTGTCACCCGTCCACGTCGAGCGCTCCGAGCAGCAGCACACGCTGGAGCGCCTGGCGTCCCTCGCGGGCGTCTCTGCCTGAGCGGCAGGGGTCGGGACACCCTCCTGGCCTGATCGCATATCCTCCCGCGCCGCGCCATGAAGATCGGAGTGCCGAAAGAGACCGCTGAGGGGGAGCGCCGCGTCGCGCTGATCCCGGACGTGGTCAAATCGTTGAAGAAGAACGAGAAGGTCGACGTCGTCGTCGAGTCGGGGGCCGGCGAGGCCGCCGGGCACACCGACGAGGCCTACCAGGAGGCCGGCGCCGAGGTCGGCTCCGCCGACGCCGCCTGGGGGGCCGACATCGTCCTCCACGTCGCCGTCCCGAGCGTCGACGCGATCTCCCGCCTGAACGGCAACCAGCTGCTGATCTCCCACCTCAACCCGTGGGTCGCGGCGGACACCAACCAGGCTCTGGCCAGCGCTGGCGTCACCGCCTTCGCGATGGAGGCGATCCCGCGGACGACCCGCGCCCAGGCGATGGACGCGCTCTCCTCGCAGGCCGCCGCCGCCGGCTACGCGGCGACCCTGATCGGCGCCCGCGAGTCCGGCCGCTTCTTCGGGATGATGACCACCGCCGCCGGCACCGTGCCGCCGGCCAAGGTCCTCGTCCTCGGCGCCGGCGTCGCCGGCCTGCAGGCGGTCGCCACCGCCAAGCGCCTCGGCGCGATCGTCACCGGCTTCGACATCCGCCGCGCCGCCTGGGAGCAGATCGCCTCGCTCGGCGGCCGCCCGCTGGAACTCGACTTCATCCCCGACGCCGAGGGCGAGGGCGGCTACGCCCGGCCCCTGACCGACGAGGAGAACGCGCAAGTGCGCGACGCCCTCGCCGAGAACGCGGCGAAACAGGACATCATCGTCACCACCGCCGCGATTCCGGGCCGCCCGGCGCCGCTGCTGATCACCGCCGAGGGGGTCCGCAACATGGCCCCCGGCTCGGTGATCGTCGACCTTGCCGCCGAGACCGGCGGCAACTGCGAGCTGACCCAGCCAGGGCAGACTGTGGTCGAGGGCGGGGTGAAAGTGATCGGCACCCGCAACCTCCCCTCGGAGATGCCGGCGCCGGCCTCCCAGCTCTACGCCAAGAACCTCGAGAACCTGCTCGGCCTGATCGTCAGCGAGGAGGGCGAGGCCAAGGTCGACTTCGAGGACGACATCATCGCCGCCGCCTGCATCACCCGGGGCGGCGAGATCAAAAACGAGAGGGCCGCGAAATGAGCCTGATGACCGAGATCACGATCTTCGTCCTGGCCGTCTTCGTCGGCTTCGAGGTGATCTCGAAGGTCCCGACCACCCTGCACACGCCGCTGATGTCGCAGACCAACGCGATCCACGGCATCGTCATGCTCGGCGGCCTGATCGTGCTCGGCTACGCCGACGACGGGCTGGAGTACGTGATCGGCACGATCGCCGTCGCCTTCGGCGCGATCAACATCGTCGGCGGCTTCATGGTCACCGACCGGATGCTCGGCATGTTCGCCAAAAAGCCGAAACCGAAGCCCAGCTCTGACGGAAAGGGCGGCGCCTGATGGTCCGCGCAGTCCTGCAGCCGGGCGGTGACGCGGCCACCGCCCTCTACATCGTCGCCTTCTCGCTGTTCATCGTCGGGATCAAACAAGGGACGCATCCGACCACCGCCAAGCGCGGCAACCTGATCGCCGCCGGCGGCATGGCGATTGCCGTGGTCACCACCCTGCTGCTCGACGGGATGGGCAACTGGGGCCTGATCTTCCTCGGCCTCGGGATCGGCACCGCGGTCGGCGTGATCGCCTCGATCCGCGTGCAGATGACCGAGATGCCGCAGATGGTCGCCCTCTACAACGGCGTCGGCGGCGGCGCCGTCGCCCTGATCGCCTGGTCGGAGATCCGCCACGGAATCTCGCTCGGCGAGGACTTCCCGCTGGACGAGCTGATCCCGGTGATCTTCGCCGGCGTCGTCGGCTCGGTCTCCTTCTGGGGCTCGAACATCGCCTTCGCCAAGCTTCAGGACCTGATCCCGACGCGGCCGATCGCGGCGCCGGGCCAGCAGGTGATCAACGCCGTCCTGCTGATCGCGATCGTCACCATCTGCGTGATCCTCGCGGTCGACCACGAGTCGCCCTCGCAGGGCCTCTTCATCCTGCTGCTCGTCCTCGCGGCGATCCTCGGCAACCTCGTCGTCCTGCCGATCGGCGGCGCGGACATGCCGGTTGTGATCTCGCTGCTGAACGCCTTCACCGGCCTCTCGGCCGCGGCGGCGGGCTTCGCGCTCGACAACGTCGCGCTGATCGTCGCCGGCACCCTGGTCGGCTCCTCGGGAACGATCCTCACCCTGGAGATGGCGACGGCGATGAACCGCTCGGTCTCCAACATCCTCTTCTCCGGCTTCGGCGGCGCGCCGGCCGGCGGCGGCGGGGGCAGCGGCGAGGAGCGCCCGCACGTCTCGATCGGCGCCCAGGACGCGGCGATCAAGCTCGCCTATGCCGACTCCGTCGTGATCGTCCCCGGCTACGGCCTCGCCGTCGCCCAGGCCCAGCACGCGATCAAAGAGGTCGCCGACGAGCTCGAAGCGCGCGGGGTCACGGTCAACTACGCGATCCACCCGGTCGCTGGCCGCATGCCCGGCCACATGAACGTCCTCCTCGCCGAGGCCGACGTCGCCTACGAGAACCTCAAGGAGATGGAGGAGATCAACCCGGAGATGCCGCGCACCGACGTGGCGGTGGTCGTCGGCGCCAACGACGTCACCAACCCGGCGGCGAAAAACGACCCCGACTCGCCGATCGCCGGGATGCCGATCATCGAGGTCTCCGAGGCCCAAGAGGTGATCGTGATCAAGCGCTCCCTCAGCCCCGGCTTCGCGGGGATCGACAACGACCTCTTCTACGAACCGAATACCTCGATGCTCTTCGCCGACGCCAAAGCGGCAGCCGGCGAAATCGCGGCAGAGATCGGGAATCTTTAGCTTCGACACGTCGCGCAGGTCCGCGTGCTGCTCGGCTACATAGACGAGTCCTACACCAGGGGTGGCCGGTACTGGCTGGCCGTTGCCCTGGTTCCAGCGGACAACGTGCCCTCGCTGACCGTCGACATCCGCCAAGTACCCGAGATCCTTCCCCGGGAGCATGCTCCTACCGTCGCCGCCGAGCTGCACGGACACGCGCTCTTTCACGGCACCAAGGGATTCAGCGCCCTGGAGAACCTCGCCGATCTCCGGATCCGGCTCTACCGGCGTGGCCTTCAGGCGCTGACCAAGGCGGCAACCGACGTTCTCTTCGTCGGGGTGGAGTGGAGCGATCCCTCCTCGCCGAACGACCTCAACTTGCACCGTATGAAAGCGATTCGGGGGATGCTCCCGGTTGTCGAGGACTGCGTGAAGCGACAGCGCGAGCACTGCCTGCTGATCGCCGACGAAGAGGAGACCACCCGCAGGGAGTTCGCCGCCGCGGTGCGGGAACACAAGCGGTGTTGCGTCGAGGATTGCGGGGAGTGCCGGATCATCGACAACGTCCTGTTCGTCGATAGCCGCGACAGCCCGGGGGTACAGGCAGCTGACCTCGCTGCCTATCTACATCACCGGCTCGACAGCGAGCGGGACCGGAATGCGAGGGCTCGCGCGGCCAATCGCAAGCTCTACCGCGTCGTCGAACAGTGTGAGGTGCAAGCGCATGTCCTTGATGCGCCAGCTCCGAAGGCAGTGGCCGCCGGGGTCCTCTAGACGCACGAAGAGCCGCTCGGAAGCGGCTCATCGGCGGGCAATGCACGATTGACCCGTGCGATCGCGAAGCCAGTGTAGCGCGGCCAAATCCCAGATTCAAGCGCTCTACACGCACGAAGAGCCGCTCGGAGGCGGCTCATCGGCGGGCAATGCACAGGGGTCTCCCATGCGATCGGCAGGCAGGATAGCGCTTCCCGATTCCCACGTCGGCCATCTCGGCCGCGAGGGTGCGACCGGCGGCAGCACCTCGCCTGACCAGCGCGCTGCCGACCCGACGGGGAAGCTCGGCGACGAAGGCGGTGCTCTCGGGGAAGGTGTGGTTCTGCCAACGGGAGGCGCTGCCGGGGTAGGGGCCGGGGAGGCGGACGAGGGGGAGACCGATCAGTTCGGCGAAGCGGCGGGCGGCGAAGGGGTTGCCTTCGGGTTTGTCGATCAGGCCGAAGGGCTGGTGGAACCAGATCGTCACGTCGGGCTTCTCGCGCAGGATCAGGCGGTGGGCGGCTCGGGACTCGGGCTCGGAGAGCGGTCCGGTGCCGGAGTATTCGCCGCCGCCGAGCGGACGCCAGCGGAAGGGGAAGTTGCGGTTGAGGTCGACGCCGCGGGCGTTGCCACGGGAGCCGGCGGCGAGCCCGTCGGGGTTGATCGTCGGCACGACCAGGAGCTCGGTCCGCGCCGGCGCCCTTGCCGCGATCAACCGGCGTGCGATTCGCATCCCGGCCGGCTCGTCGCCGTGGATGTCGCCGACGACGAGCACCTTCAGCGCTGGGTTCGGGGCGCTGTCGCTGAAGACGACGATCGGCCTGCCGTCGAGCGAGCGGCCGACCACCTCTCGCTCGTCGGCCCGCGCGAGCGCCGGCAACAGGCAGGCGAGGAACGCCAACGCCCCCAGCCATCGAAGTCGCGATCGTTCCGGCACGAAGCCGGCACTCTAGGCACCCACAGGTATGACCTTGCTCCCTAGCGTCGGGGCATGGGCTCGGAGCGGGGTCAGGGGACGGTCGAGTGGGTCGGGCTGGTGGCGCTGGTCTCGCTGGCGTTACTGGCGATGGTTGCCGCGGGGGCGCGGATTCCCGGCGCGCCGCTGGCGCGCGCGGTCGCCGACCGCATCCTCTGCGCCACGGCGCTGGCCGGCGAATGCGGCGACGCGCCGGCGTTGGCGGCCGCCTACGGAGCCGAAGTGGGGGAGCAGGCACGGCGGCACATGCCGATGCTCGCCTTCGAGCGGGACTCGCGCGCGGTGCCGGTCGACTTCCGGCGCTGCCGCGACAGCGGGTGCGGCGACGCCGGGGGCGACGGGCTGATCGCGGCGACCGACGCCGGCCTGCCGGTCACCGCCTTCGTCCACGCGGTCGACTGCCGCGAGGACGAGGCGAAGCGAACCGAAGCGGCGGGCGGCGACTGCTCCGGCGAGCGCGCCGGCAACCTCTACCTGCAGTACTGGCTCTATTACGCCGACTCGGCGACCCTGCGGGGGGTTCCCGTGGCCGGGGCCAAGGGCTACCACGCCGACGACTGGGAGAGCGTCCAGATCCGCATCAGGTCGGACGGCAGCGTCGTGGAGCGCGCCTCCTCCCACCACGGCTACAACAGCTCGCGCCGGCCCTCTAACTGGGCCTACGACTCCGGCGTCCTCGCCCACGACGGCTGGGGGCCGGAGACCCGCCTGCTGCTCGTCGCCGGCGGCAGCCATGCCGGCAGCACGATCGGCTTGGAGAACACCGACCGTTTCACCCCAGGCCGCCGCGTCAACCTGATCCCCCTCGAGCCGATCGCGGCCGAAAGCACCGCCAGCTTCGCGATCTCGCCGCCCTGGCTCAAGCGGGTCTGGCGCGACCCCGAGGCGGAGAACACCTCTTAGTTCACATCCTGGTTCGTAATGCGCGCTAGCCTCTTCCCATCCCGGCCGATGTGTCCTCAGCGTCGAAGGCGGCGATCGCGGAAGCTCTTTCCGAGGCGCGAGCACGCACTCTTGCCCTGGTCGAGCCGCTCGACGACGCGCAGCTGAACACGGTCTACTCGCCGATTCTCAGCCCGCTGGCCTGGGACCTCGGCCACATCGCCAACTTCGAGGAGCTGTGGCTGGTGCAGACGATCGGCCGGCGCGAGCCGCTGCACGGGGAGCTCGGCCGCTTCTACGACGCGATCGAGAACCCGCGCAAGGTCCGCGGCGAGCTGCCGATCCTGCGCGATGCGGAGCTGCGCGCCTACATGGCGGACGTCCGCGAGCGCACCCTTGACGTACTTGAGGGCGTGGAGATCGACGCCGGCGCCGAGGACCCGCTGCTGCGGGAAGGGTTCGTCTACGAGATGCTGCTCGCGCACGAGCTGCAGCACAACGAGACGATGCTCCAGCTCCTGCAGCTGGTCGACGGCTACGAGCCCCCGGCCGCGGTCGCACCCGAACGCAGTTCTCCCCGCATACCGGGGACAAATGCGTCCGGTCGGCCGGAGACGGTCGCGATTGAGGCTGGCGAGTACGAGGTCGGCGCTCCCGACCGCGGCTTCGCCTATGACAACGAGCGACCGCGCCGTACGGTCGAGCTGAACGCCTTCGAGATCGATCGAACCCCGGCGACGAACGGCGCGTACATCTCGTTCATGGAGGACACCGGCGCCGGAGCGCCGCTCTACTGGGCCGAAGGCGAAGACGGTTGGGTCGACACCTCCTGCGGCCGCCGCGAGCCGGTCGCCCTCGACGATCCGGTCCTTCACGTCTCCTGGGAGCAGGCCGAGGGCTTCGCCCGCTGGGCCGGCAAGCGGCTGCCGACTGAGTTCGAGTGGGAGGCGGCGCAAACGCAGCTCGACGGGGTCGGCCACGGCTGGGAATGGACCTCCTCGGACTTCCTCGCCTACCCCGGCTTCCGCGCCTTTCCGTACCGCGAGTACTCCGAGGTCTTCTTCGGCGACGAGCACAAGGTGCTGCGCGGCGGCTCCTGGGCGACCCATCCCCGGGTCGCCCGGCCGAGCTTCCGCAACTGGGACCTGCCGCAGCGCAGCCAGATCTTCTCCACCGTGCGCTGCGCGAGGGACGCATGACGATCGCGATCGACGTCCACCTCGACGCCGACGCCGCGGCGAAGATGGCGCGCGACGTCCGCGAGGGCCTCTGCGCCTACCCGAAGGAGGTGGCGCCGAAATACTTCTACGACGAGCGCGGCTCGCTGCTCTTCGAGCGGATCACCGAGCTGGCCGAGTACTACCCGACGCGCGCCGAGCGGGAGATCCTCACCGACCGCTCGGCCGAGATTCACGCCGCCGCCGGCTGCCCGGAAACGCTGGTCGAGCTCGGCTCCGGCTCGGCGGCGAAGACCCGCCACCTGCTGAGCGCGATGCGCGACTGCGGCAGCCTCGACACCTACGTCCCGGTCGACATCTCCGAGGAGATCACCCAGCGAACGGCGGCGGAGCTGGTCGAGGAGTACCCGGGCCTCAACGTGCACGGGATGGTCTGCGACTTCGAGCAGCACCTGGAGCGGGTGCCGCACGGCTCCGGCCCGCGGATGATCGCCTTCCTCGGCGGCACGATCGGCAACCTCTACCCGCGCGAGCGCCAGGCCTTCCTCGAGCGGATCCGGGCCCTGCTCGCCCCCGGCGACCACCTCCTGCTGGGAACCGACCTGATCAAGGAGAAGAGCCGGCTCGAGGCCGCCTACGACGACGCCGAAGGGGTCACCGCCGAGTTCAACAAGAACGTGCTCGCGGTCCTCAACAGCCAGCTCGGCGCCGACTTCGACCTCGAAGCCTTCGAGCACGTCGCCCGCTACGACGAGGAGGCGGAGCGGATGGACATCCGCCTGCGCTCGCTCGCCGACCAGGAGGTGCGGCTCGCCGCTCTCGACCTCGAGATCCGCTTCGGCGCGGGCGAGGAGATGCGGACCGAGATCTCGACCAAGTTCACCCGCGAGCGGATCGCCGCCGCCTACGACGGCGCCGGCCTGGAGCTGGGCGGCTGGTTCACCGACGCGGCGGGCGACTACGCGCTCAGCCTCGCGGCACCTGCTGGG
This sequence comes from Solirubrobacterales bacterium, assembly GCA_035634815.1. GTDB lineage: Bacteria > Actinomycetota > Thermoleophilia > Solirubrobacterales > 70-9 > VAYN01. Next base: position 29,963 of record DASQCF010000019.1, read on the forward strand.
TGATGCAGTGGATGTTGCCGCCGCCGAGGAGGATCTCGCGCGCCGGTACCCCGACCGCCTCGCGCTCCGGGAAGACCCGCCGGAGGATCGCCGCCGCCTCCTCGTCATGCCGGGGATCGAGCAGCGGGTAGACGATCCGCGAGTTGCCGAGGTAGAAGTTGACGTAGGAAGCAGCGAGGCGGTCGCCGGCGCGGCGCGGCTGCGTCCCCTCGCCGGCGTCGACCCCTTCCGCCTCCTCGGCTGAAATCTGAAGCGGGCCGGGGGAGGGGAGGAGCACCACCTCCAGCGGGCGCCCGCGGGCGTCCGTCGCCGCTTCGAGCCGGTCGCGCGCGTCGCTAGAGATCGCGTGTTGGGGGTCGTCCTCGTCGTCGGTCCAGGTCAGGAGCACGACGCCGGGGCGGGCGAAGCAGACGAGGTTGTCGACGTGGCCGTCGGTCTCGTCTTCGAAGACGCCGGCGCCGAGCCAGACCACCTTCTCGGCCCCGAGGTGGGCGAGCAGGACCCGCTCGATCTGCTCCTTGGAGAGCTCCGGGTTGCGGTTCGGGTTGAGCAGGCACTCTTCGGTGCTCAGCACCGTGCCCTCGCCGTCGACGTGGATTGCGCCCCCCTCCAGCACGATCGGCGCCCGGTAGCGGTCGGCGCCCTCGACCTCCAGCACCTTGGCCGCGACCCGCTCGTCGCGGTCCCAGGGGAAGTAGAGGCCGCCGTCGGTCCCGCCCCAGGCGTTGAAGCGCCAGTCGATCCCGCGGCGCCCGCCGGAACCGACGACGAAGGTCGGCCCGCAGTCGCGCATCCAGGCGTCGTCGCTGGAGACCTCGACCACCCGCACCTCGGGCGGCAGCATCGCCCGCGCGTTCTCGAACTGGGCGTCGGAGACCGCCATCGTCACCGGCTCGGAGCCGGCGATCGCCGCCGCCACGGCCGCGAAGGCCTCCTGCGCCGGCTTTGCGCCCAGGCGCCAGTTGTCGGTCCGCTCCGGCCAGAGCATCCAGCAGCCGTCGTGGGGCTCGAACTCGGCCGGCATCCGGAAGCCGTCGGCGGCGGGCGTCGATTTGAGGGTGACGCTCATTCCCCTCTATCTTGAACCAGTGGACGAGATCCGCCTGATCCGCGCCGAGCAGCCGCCCGAGTCCCCGGCCCGCACCCGCTCGCCGGAGCGCGCGCCGTTCCGGATCGGCGCGGTCCAGCACCGCTGGCACCCGGACCCCGGCGAGCACGAGGCGGCGCTGGAGGAGGCGATCCGCCTCGCCGCGGGCGAGGGCGCGCAGCTCGTCTGCCTGCAGGAGCTGACCCTGAGCCGCTACTTCGCGGTCGACCCGGCCGGCCCCGAAGCGGCCGGCGCCGAGCCGGAGGAGCTGCCGGGCGGGCGCACCTTTGCGTTCGCCGCGCGGATGGCCGCCACCACCGGCGCCCACATCCACGCCTCGCTCTACGAGCGCGCCGAGGAGGGCGACGGCCTCGGCTTCAACACCGCGATCGTCGTCTCGCCGGGGGGAGAGCTCGTCGCCCGCACCCGCAAGCTCCACATCCCGGTCACCGCCGGCTACCACGAGGACCGCTACTTCCGCCCCGGCCCGACCGGCGAGGAGGCATTCCCGCTGGTCGGCCTCGGCGAGGCCAAACTCGGCCTGCCGACCTGCTGGGACCAGTGGTTCCCCGAGCTGGCCCGCGCCTACAGCCTGGAGGGCGCCGACGTCCTCGTCTACCCGACCGCGATCGGCTCCGAGCCCGACCACCCCGAGTTCGACACCCAGCCGCTCTGGCAGCAGGTGATCGTCGCCAACGGGATCGCCAACGGCACCTTCATGGTCGCCGTCAACCGGATCGGCACCGAGCCGCCGCTCACCTTCTACGGCTCGTCGTTCATCTCCGACCCCTACGGCCGCGTCCTCGCCCTCGCCCCGCGCAACGAACCGGCGGTCCTCGTCGCCGACCTCGACCTCGACCAGCGCCGCGACTGGCTGGAGCTCTTCCCCTTCCTCACCACCCGCCGCCCCGACGCCTACGAGACTCTGGCGAAACCGCAGAAACCCGTCTTGTAGACGGGTTCTTGCGGTTTCGGCGTCAGGCGGGCGCCAGCGCGTCGATCGTCTCCGCCAGCTTGTCCGGCGTCACGATCGGGGTGAGGATCGGCAGGGTGATGCCGCCGGCGACGAACAGCGCCAAGCGCTCCTTCATCTGCTCGGGCGCTCCGAAGATGAACATGTCCTCGATCAGCTCCCAGGGCGCCGCCGCCGCGGCCGCCTGGCGGTCGCCCGCTTCCCAGGCCTTCACCATCGGCTCGATCTGCTCGCCGTAGCCGAGCCAGCGGTAGAAGTTGGCGTAGACCGGGACGGTGATGTAGGAGGAGAACATGAAGCGGGCCAGCGGCTCAACCTGCTCGCGCTCGCCGGGGATGCAGAAGAAGCGGCAGAGCAGCTCGAAACCGGTCGGCGGGTCCTGCAGCTGCGCCGTCACCTTCGGCAGCCCGGAGAGCGGCAGGAAGTTGGTGAAGGCGCCGGCGGCGCGCTGCAGCGCCAGGTCGAGCATCTTTCCCCGCAGCGCCGCCAGCACGATCGGCACCTCGTGGGGCGGCGCCGTTTCGAGCTTGAAGCCGGTCGCGCTGCGCTCGCCGGCCAGCACTGGGTCGAGGAAGTCGAGCGTCTCCCGCACCCTGCTCAGCGGCTTCTCGAACGGGATTCCGTTCCAGCCTTCGACGATCCGGTCCGAGGAGGAGCCGAGCCCGAGGACGAAGCGGCCCCCGGAGGCGTCGCTGAGGGCGACCGCCTGCTGGGCCAGCAGCGCCGGGCCGCGCTGGAAGACGCCGACGATCCCGGTGCCGAGCCGCGCCTGCTCGGTCCAGGCGGCGGCGAGGGCCAGCGGAGTGAAGCCGTCGGGCCCGGCGGTCTCCCCCGTCCAGAGGTCGGTGTAGCCCGCCGCCTCGGCTCCCTTGACCAGGCTCTCGTGCTCGGCCAGCGAGAGGCCCGGCAGCGGCAGCGTCAACCCCCAGCGATCCATGCGCTGACCCTAATCGTTTCAATAGGGTTGCGAAAGATGGAGGCCACCCCCGCCACTAAGCCCGACCGCAACCTCGCGCTCGAGCTCGTCCGCGTCACCGAGGCCGCGGCGCTGGCCTCGGCCCGCTGGGTCGGCCGCGGCGACAAGATCGCCGCCGACCAGGCCGCCGTCGACGCGATGCGCCACGTCCTCGACTCGGTCGCGATGGACGGCACGGTCGTCATCGGCGAGGGGGAGAAGGACGAGGCCCCGATGCTCTACAACGGCGAGCGGATCGGCGACGGGACGCCGCCGATTGTCGACATCGCCGTCGACCCGCTGGAGGGGACCCGGCTCTGCGCGCTGGGGATGCCGAGCGCGCTCGCCGTCATCGCCCTCGCGGAGAAGGGCTCGATGTTCGACCCCGGCCCTTGCGTCTACATGGAAAAGATGGCGGGCGGGGAGGAGATCGCCGACCTGCTCGACCTCGACCGGCCGCTGCCGGAGACCTTGAAGCTGATCGCCGAGCGCAAGGGCGAGTCGATCGGCGACGTGATCGTCGTCATGCTCGACCGCCCGCGCCACGAGGAGGCGATGCGCGAAGTTCGCGAGGCCGGTGCCCGCATCCGCCTGATCACCGACGGCGACGTCTCCGCTTCGTTGCTGGCGGTGAGCGAACGATCGCCGGTCGACCTGCTGTGGGGGATCGGCGGCACCCCTGAGGGCGTGATCTCGGCCGCGGCGCTGAAGTCGATGGGCGGACAGTTGATCGCCCGCCTCTGGCCGCGCAACGACGAGGAGCGCTCCGCCGCCGTCGACGCCGGCTACGACCTCGACCAGGTCCTCACCGCCAACGACCTCTGCGGCGGCGAGGACGTCTTCTTCTCGGCCACCGGCGTCACCGACGGCGACGTCCTCCAGGGCGTCCGCTACCGCGGTCCCGGGGCGACCACCGAGTCGCTGGTGATGCGCTCCCGCTCGGGCACCGTGCGCCGTGTCCACGCGCGCCACGACCGCAGCAAGTTGCGAGCGGTCACCGGCGAGAGATACGGCTGATTTCACGCATCCCGGGTAGAGGACCGCTGTGATCGCGGTCGCAGGTGCAACCGGTTACATCGGCGGGCTGCTCTGCAAGCGGCTGCGCGAGGAAGGGCAGGAGGTGCGGGCTCTGGCCCGTCATCCCGAGCGCGCCGAGGACCTGAAGGAGGCCGGCTGCGAGGTCCTCCGTGCTGACGTGTTGGAGCCCGAGACGCTGGGGCCGGCGCTGGAGGGGGCCGAGGTCGCCTACTACCTGGTCCACTCGATGGGCCGCGGCTCCGACGGCGACTTCGCCGAGCGCGACCATCGCGGCGCCGAGAACTTCGCCGCCGCCGCGGCCGCCGCCGGGGTGAAGCGGATCGTCTACCTCGGCGGGCTGGGGGAGGGGTCCAAGCACCTCGACTCGCGCCATCAGACGGCAGAAGCTCTGCGCCGCGGCGCCGTGCCCGTCGCCTACTTCCGCGCCGCCGCAGTGCTCGGCGCCGGCAGCGAGTCCTTCCGCACCGCGTTCTACCTCGTCCGCCGCCTGCCGGCGATGATCACGCCCCGCTGGGTCGCCACCCGCACCCAGCCGATCGCGGTCGCCGACGCCATCTCCTACCTCGCCGCGGCCGCCGACCTCGACCTGCCCTGCGAGCGGGAGATCGAAATCGGCGGTCCCGACGTCACCACCTACGGCGGCATGATCGATGAGCTCGCCCGCGCCCAGGGCCGCCGGCCGCCCCTGCGGTTGACGGTGCCGCTGCTGACGCCGTTCCTCTCTTCGTTATGGATCGGGCTGGTGACGCCGGTCGACGCCGGCGTCGCCAAGCCGCTGATCGAGGGCCTCGCCACCGAGACGGTGGTCACCGACACCTCCGGCATGGAAGTCTTCGAGGGCGTCGAGCGGACGCCGCTGCGCGAGGCTCTGGCGGCGGCGCTGGCCGAGCGCGACGATTAGTCCCGCGCCCGCTCCTGCTCGCCCCGCGCGTCCTCTTCGCCGACGAAGGGGACGAGAAAGCCGTAGGTGAGCTCGGGGAGCAGGCCGCGAAGCTCGGCGGCGCGGCCGAGGACGACCTCCTCGTAGATCCGCGCGACGATCGCGCCGACCGCCATCTGCGCCGCTCCGCTCAGCTCGGGGTCCGGCCCGTCCTCCTCCAGCCCCTCGTCGAGCAGCGCGGTGAAACGGGAGTACTCGCTCTTGAAGGTCGCCCGGAAGGCCGGCCCGACCGTGCTCAGCTCGACCAGGAAGAAGCGCGCCGCCTCGGGGTCGGCGGCGAACCAGTCGAGCGTCGTCGCCAGCGAGTGCCGCACCCTTTCCGGCCATGGCCCCTCGCCCAGGTAATCGACCCGCACTCGCTCCTCGAGGTCGTCGGCGAGGATCTTGTGGGCGGCGAGCATGCAGTCGAGCTTGTCGTCGAAAAGTTCGTAGAAGCTCTCGCGTCCGACCCCGGCCTCGCCGAGGATGTCGCCGACGGTGGTCTTCTCGTACCCGTTTGCGACCGTGACCCTGACCACGGCGGCGAGCAGCCGCTCGCGCTGCGAGCGCTCCACCAGCTCGCGCGGCAGGCCGTGCCGTCCGCGCGGCAGCCGCCACTGACGCAGGTCCTCGGGGTTATCGGTCACCGGGCGGCGACACCGCGGATCTCGGAGTTGCCCGCCTCACGGGACTGCCTCACGGCTTCTTCGTGGCCGCCGTAGGGGCTGACGGTCAGGTAGACGATTTCCGGCAGCAGCTCCAGCAGCCGGTCCGGCTTGCCGGTGGCGATCTGGTTGAGGATCAGGACCTGGGCCTGTCCGAAGGCCAGCCGCGGGTCGGTGTGAGCTGCGGGCGCATCGCCGTTCTCGCTCCAGAGCGCCTCCAGGGCGGGGATCGTCGCCCGCCGGTAGCGCTCGATCACCTGCGGGTCGACCGCCATCGCGTCGCCGGTCAGGACCTGGGCCAACCCGGGCTTCGCCGCCAGCGCGCCGACCACCGCGGTCGCGGCTTTGCGCGCCGCGTCACCCGGCGGGTCGGCGGGTGAGTGGGCGGTAGCCGCCACATCCTGGAGCTCGCCGACGCAGTAGTCGATCGCCGCGTCGAAGCAGGCTCGCTTGTCCTCGAAGTGCTTGTAAAAGGTCGTGCGCGAGATGTGCGCCCGGCTGACGATGTCGGTGATCGTGGTCCCCGCGTAGGTCTTCTCGGCGCAGCTCTCGACCATCCCATCGACGATTCGCTGGCGCTGCGACTGGCTAGCGATGTCGGGAGGAGTGGTCGGGCGCAGAACGTTCCCCGACGTTTCAAAACTCCGATGTTTTTGCATCAATGCGGATTCTTCCACCCCGCCCGGTTGTCTGGACCGGCGGTCCAGTCCCGGGTCGTGCTTACCCGCACAAGGATACGTAAGTTTTTATGAACGGGTGGAGGATGCCCGATTTTCCGGAGAAACCCGCTCTTCGTCACAACCCTGGCAGGGGCTCGACTTCTTCGGGCGATACGGCAGTTCGCCGGTGTCGTGCAGCTCGAAGCGCAGCGAGTTGATCACCGCGCCCACCATCAGCGCCAGGCTGAGCACGTAGAACCAGAGCAGGGCGATGAGGATGAAGCCGAGGGTCGAGCCGAAGCGCGAGAGGCTGGAAACGTTGGAGAGGTAGATCGGGAAGAGCCAGTTGGCGAGGCCGGCGCCGACGGTGACGAAGAGGGCCCCCGGCCAGACCGCGCGCCAGGGCATGTGCCCTTTCGGCACGGCCCAGAAGATCACGCAGCAGATGCCGAAGGTGACCAGCAGCGCCGCCCCCAGCAGCAGGATCGTGTCGATCGCCTTGATGTCGGAGAGGCCGAGCGGGAGCCGATCGGTGCTGCTGACCACGGTGCTCTCCAGGGTCGGCACGAAGATGCTGGCGGCGATGAAGAGCAGGACGACGACCAGCATCGCGAAGGAGAACCGCTTCTGTTCGACCCAGCCGCGGCACTCGACGTGGTAGATGCGGCAGAAGGCGGTGTCCATGGCGCCCCAGAACGAGGCGCCGATCCAGAGCGAGCCGGCGAAGGCGGCGATCCCGATCGTCGTCGAGTTGTTCTCGATGCGGCTGAGGACGTCGGTGAGGGTCTGCTGCTCGGTGTCCGGGAAGAGGCGCTGGAGGTCGGCGAGGACGCTGCTCTCGACGCCGCCGATCTTCAGCACCTGGCCGAAGACGAAGAGCACCAGCAGGGCGAAGGGGAAGACGGCCAGCATCAGGTTGTAGGCGACCATCGCCGAGAGCCCGGTGACGTTCTCGGTGTACGCGCGCTGCCAGAAGGCGCGGAGCCAGGGGGTGGGATGGCGCAGGGGGCTGGGCATTGACTTCACAAACTGAAGCGAGTACCATGCGAACAGGCGTTTGATCTATTTCAGACGCCGCCCACAAGGGCACAATGACGATGTAGACGCTACTTTCGCGGACCACCTGTCGGGTCCGCTTTTTGTCGGTCCGGCGCGACTTTCGGTTCGCGACGGTATTTCATCGCCAGGACTAAACATCGAGCGCAAGGGAACGAGTAAGAACGGATGCTGGTAGCAGAGCTTCAGGAACTGGACGAGGTCAAAAACCTAATCAATCGCGGGCAGCAGCTCGGGGTTCTGACCTTCGGCGACATCGCCTCCGCGGTCTCCGAGGTCGATCTCGACGAGTCTGACGTCGAGGACCTTTACGGCCACCTCGAGAAGTCGGGGATCGAGCTCGTCGAGGACATGGACCCGGCGCAGAAAGCCGCCGCCGAAGCGCTCCCCGCGGACACCGGCAAAAAAGGCCGCCGGCGCCAGAAACAGGCGCTCGACCTGAAACCGGACATGACCACGGACTCCTTGCAGCTGTTCCTCAAGGACATCGGCAAAGTCCGCCTGCTGACCGCCCAGGAGGAGGTCGAACTCGCCAAACGGATCGAGCGCGGCGACCTCGACGCGAAGCAGAAAATGGTCGAGTCGAACCTGCGCCTGGTCGTCTCGATCGCGAAAAATTATCGGAACCAGGGCCTGCCCTTCCTCGACCTGATCCAGGAGGGGACGCTGGGCCTGGTCCGCGCGGCGGAGAAGTTCGACTACCGCAAGGGATTCAAGTTCTCCACCTACGCGACCTGGTGGATCCGTCAGGCGATCGCCCGGGCGCTGGCCGACAAGGCCCGCACGATCCGGATCCCGGTCCACGTGGTCGAGAAGCTGAACAAGATCGGCCGCGCCGAGCGCAAGCTGGTCACCGAGCTGGGCCGCGAGCCCACCCCGGAGGAGATCGCCGAGGTGACGGGGATCGATCCCGAGGAGGTCGACTCGATCAAGCGCTCCGCCCAGGCCCCGGTCTCGCTGGAGAAGCCGGTCGGCGACGAGGAGGAGTCGGAGTTCGGTCAGTTCATCGCCGACGAGAAGGCCGAGAGCCCGTTCGACCGGGCCGCGGATCTGCTGACCAAAGAGGCGCTGAAAGAGGCGCTGGAGAACCTCTCCTACCGCGAGCGCCGCGTGCTCGAGCTCCGCTACGGACTCGGCGGCGAGCACCCGCGGACCCTGGACGAGGTCGGCCGCACCTTCAATGTCACCCGCGAGCGAATCCGCCAGATCGAGAACCAGAGCCTGAAAAAGCTCCAGTCCCTCGGAGAGGCCCAAAAGCTCCGCGAGGTCGCCTGACGGCGCCTCGCGGCGACTGGCGGCGTCCTCGATCGCTTGTGTGCAAAGCACACGGCGCTCACTGCGTCCTTGCCAGTCACCGCGAGTCGCGCGTCAGGGGCGTGATTTCTTCCTTTAAGTGATCGAACTTTCCGGCCGATACAGGCCGGGATGTTCGAGATCGACTCAGCGCTGCGGACGCTCATCGAGCGTGGGGGTTCCGATCTTCACGTGAAGGTCGGCGTGCCTCCGACCGCGCGGCTCCACGGTGAGCTGGCGCCGCTGGAGGGCTACCAGGCGCTGACGCCGGAGGACACCGAAAAGGCGTTCCACGACATCGCCGAGGTGCGCTCGCTGACCGAGTTCGAGGAATGCGGCGAGGCCGACTTCTCCTACGCGATCAAGGGGCTCTCGCGGTTCCGGGTCAACACCTTCAAGCAGCGCGGCTCGATCTCGATCGTCTGCCGCGCGATCCCCTTCGACATCCGCTCGGTCGAGGAGCTGGGCCTGCCGCCGGTGGTGACCAAGCTGGCCGAGGAGCAGCGCGGGATCATCCTCGTCACCGGCACCACCGGCTCCGGCAAGAGCACCACGCTGGCGGCGATGATCGACCACATCAACCGCACCCGGACCGATCACATCGTCACCCTCGAGGACCCGATCGAGTACCTGCACCCGGACAAAAACTCGATCATCAACCAGCGCGAAGTCGGCTCCGACACCGAAAGCTTCGCCCGGGCGATGCGCCGGGTCCTGCGCCAGGACCCCGACGTGATCCTGATCGGCGAGATGCGCGACGAGGAGACGGTCCGCACCGCCCTCTCCGCGGCCGAGACCGGCCACCTCGTCCTCTCAACCGTCCACACCCTCGACGCGACCGAGACGATCAACCGCATCGTCGACTTCTTCCCGCCCCACCAGCAGCACCAGGCGCGGGTGATGCTCTCGGCGACCCTGAGGGGGGCGATCGCCCAGCGCCTCGTCCCCGACGTCACCGGCGACGGTCGCGTCCCGGCCTCGGAGATCCTCGTCGTCACCGGCCGGGTCCAGGACCTGATCATGAACCCGGAGGAGACCGGCAAGATCACCGAAGTCATCGCCGAGGGCGAGTACTACGGAATGCGCACCTTCGACCAGTCGCTGATGCACTACGTGATGGAGGGCAAGGTCGCCGAGTCGGTCGCCCTGGAGTTCGCCTCCAACCCCCACGACTTCAAACTGATGCTGGCGGCGGGCGGCCAGCGCGCGAGCGGCATCGAGCAGCTCGCACCCGCAACTGATTAGGGCGGGCGTCCAGGTGGGGCAGAAGATTGCGGACGCAGGCTCAAGCCGTCGTCTCGGCGGGCCGATGGCGGTCCCGGTGATCGCTTTCGACCGCTTCCTCCAGCTGTTCCGCGACCTGCGCCGCGACGAGCGCGGCATCGCCGTGCCCACCGCCCTGATGGCTCTGATCGCGACCTTCGCGATCTCCAGCGTTGCGGTGATGTCGACCGTGGACGTCCAGCAGGGGACCAAGCGCGACCACGACTCCAAGGAAGCGATCGCCGCCGCCGACGCCGGCGCGAACATCGCCCTGCTGCGGCTCAACCGCTACCTGCCGAGCCTCACCACCGCCCATCCGTGCATCGGCCCCAACGGCGAATACCAGACCCCGGTCAGCGGCTGGTGCCCGGCGACGACCACCGAATCGGTGGGCGGAGCCACCTACAGCTACGCGATCAGCGCCTACGCCGGCACCGGCAAAACCCTGAACGTGGTCTCCGTCGGCGCCTCGGGAACGGTTCAGCGGCGGGTCAACGTGGCAATGCTTACCTCGAACGGCAAAGGCGTCTTCGCCGACGAGAAATTCATCGGCCAGGACGAAATCACCGTCAAAGGAAACTTCAAGATCGAAGCCGACATCGGCACCAACGGCAACATCGTCCAGAGCGGCGGCTCCGGGACCATCTGCGGCGACGAGCGCCACGGCGTCGGCAAAGGCGCGCCGACCCCGAGCTGCTCCGGGGTGAAAGTCGAAGAAAACCGCGAACTCCCGGCGGTCGTGCCGCCGGCCAACCTCGCAACCGAAAACGCCAACTGTCTCTTGGCGCAGAAATGCACCTCAGGCCCGTTCGCCGGCAAAATCGACACCTGGACCAAGAGCAATCCCTGGACCGCGTCGACCCGGACGATCAACGTAGGTCAGCAGGGAACGCTGACGATGAACGGCGGCGACTACTTCATCTGCAAGCTCGACATCGGGCCCGGGACCGTCTACATGTCCGCCCAGGCCCACGTGCGGATCTTCATCGACACCCCGGAACACTGCGGGCTCGCGTCCGGGGCGACCCAGCTCAACATCAGCGGCAACGGGAACCTGGTATCCAGCGGCTACAACCCGAAACAGGGTCTCTACAACATCCCCGAAATCTTCCTGCTCGGCAACGGCTCGGTCAGCATCGGCGCCAACTCCGGCACCAATCACATGATGCTCTACGCCCCGCTGAGCGCGATCGACATGGGCGGCAACGCCGAATGGATCGGGATGTTTGCGGGCAAGTCGATCAACCTGCACGGAGACCCTCTCTTCAGGTCGGATCCCAACATCAAAGAACCGGGGATCGCCTACGCCGGACGCTTCCAGCGCACCCGCTACGTCGAGTGCACCGGGGCCACCGGCTCGCCCCCCAACGCCAACTGCTGAATCTCGCCGCGGGCGGGTTCTAGCGGCGCTCAAGCTTCGCCTCCCCGCGGTCGAATGGTGAATAGGCGAAACCGATGCGAGAGAAGCTGAACGAAAACCCCATGGCTCAGGTCGCCCTCGTCGGCGTCCTGCTGGTCCTCGCCGCGGTCTTCCTGCTCGGCAAAATGGGCGGCGGCTCCGAAGAAGAGGAAGAAGGCAGCTCGCCGGCGGCGGATGCTGCCGTCGCCGCGGTCGCCTCCGAACTGGAAGCCGGCCAGCAGCCGCTGAGGCTGCCGGCGCCGGGCTCCGGTCCCGGAGCTGCACCCGCCCCGCCCCGCGCTGTAGTCGACGCGGTGGATGCGGGCAGCACGGTGGCGATCCTCTTCGTTCATGACGGCGGCATCGACGACGGCCTTGCGAGGGAAGCGGTAGGCAAGCTGGAAGCGATGGGCGGCGTCACCACCTTCGTCGTTCCGATCCATCAGATCGTCCGCTACGTCTCGATCACCCAGGGCGTTGACCTCAGCCGGGTCCCTGCCCTGGTCGTGCTCAGGCCCGAGAACCTCTCCCATGCCTACGACCCGGCGGCGGTCTACTACGGCTTCCAGAGCGGCCAGAGCGTCGTCCAGGCGGTGGTGGACGCGCGCTACCACGGCGGGACCCTGCCCTACCACCCGTGAGCATGGACAACAGGGACTTCCCGAGCCATCTGCGGCCGGTCCCGACGTCCGGCGACTCCACCGCGCCCGCCCTCGAGCCTGAGACCGGCGGCACCCCCGGCCTGACGCCGCCGCAGACCCGCGGCCGCTCCAGCGGCTTCGTCACCGACGTGATCGTCGACCTCGGTTACGTCGGCGACGAACGCGCCCGCCAGGCGATCGAAGAGGCCCGAACGGCGGGCCGACCCCCCGAGCGGCTGCTGCTCGAACAAGGGGCGATCAGCGCCGACCAGTTCTCACGCGCGGTGGCCGAGCGCTACGGGCTCGACCACGTCGACCTCACCGCCTACCAGGTCGACATGGCCGCCGCAAACCTGATCTCGGTCGGCACCGCGCGCCGCTATCACGCGATCCCGGTCGGCTTCCTCGACAAGAAAACGCTGCTGGTGGCGATGTCGGACCCGACCAACGTCCTCGCGATCGACGACATCCAGATCGCAACCGGCCTCGACTGCCGGGTGGCGGTCGCCGCCGAGGAGGACGTCGAGGCGCTTCTCGGCAGACTGAACACGCTGCAGAGCGCCGTCACCGAGGCGACCGACGAGGAAGACGAAGCCGAGGCGGAGCTCGCCGAAGTCGCCGACATGCAGGTGAGCGCCGAGGACGCGCCGGTGATCAAGCTCGTCTACAGCATCCTCGGCCAGGCGGTGGGGGAGGGCGCCTCCGACATCCATTTCGAGCCATCCGAGGACGAGATGCGGGTCCGCTTCCGCGTCGACGGCGTGCTGCGCGAGGCAGCGCACGTCCCCAAGCGGATGGTCAACGCCGTGGTCTCCAGGGTGAAGATCATGAGCGATCTCAACATCGCCGAGAAACGGGTGCCCCAGGACGGCCGCGTCAGCGTCTCGGTCGAGGACCGCCGGGTCGATCTCCGAATCACCACCCTGCCGACCCAGAAGGGCGAGGGCGCGACGATCCGCATCCTCGACAAGGACAACGCCCAGCGCTCGCTCGACGACCTCGGCATGGACGGCTCTTCCCGCGAGCGCTTCGAGCACTCCTTTCAGCAGGCCTACGGCGCCGTCCTCGTCACCGGACCGACCGGCTCGGGAAAGAGCACGACCCTCTACGCCGCACTCGGCGACCTCAACCACGTCGAGAAGAAGATCATCACGATTGAGGACCCGGTCGAGTACCAGATCAACGGCATCAACCAGATCAACGTCAACCGCAAGGCCGGCCTCGACTTCGCCACCGGTCTGCGTTCGATCCTCCGCGCCGACCCCGACATCGTGATGGTGGGCGAGATCCGCGACGGCGAGACCGCGCGGATCGCGATCGAGGCGGCGCTGACCGGGCACATGATGCTCTCGACCCTGCATACCAACGACGCCCCCGGCGCGATCACCCGTCTGACGAAGATGGGGATCGAGTCCTTCTTGATCGCCTCGGCGGTCGACTGCGTCGTCGCTCAGCGGCTGGCGCGCAAGCTCTGCAGCCACTGCAAGCGGCGCGCGGTGATCCCGGTCCAGGCGCTGGAGGAAGCCGGCCTCCGCGCCGCTGCCGAGTTGGAGGCCTACGAGCCGGTCGGTTGCGGCCGCTGCAACAACAGCGGCTACAAAGGCCGGGTCGGCCTCTACTCGGTGATGGTCCTGACCGAGCGAATCAAAGAGATGGCGGTCGCCCACGCGCCGGAGGCGGAGATCGCGACCGCAGCGCGCGAAGAGGGGATGTGCACGCTGCGCGAGGACGGAGTGGAGAAGGTGCGGGGCGGCTTGACCAGCCTCGAGGAGGTCCTCCGTGTCACCGCTTAAGGAATCGGCCTAGAAGGCCGATCTAGACCCATGGACTTCGACTTCTCGGAGGTGCTGCGCCGGATGGTCGAGGCGCGGGCCTCGGACGTGCACCTGACCGCGGGCTTCCCGCCGGCGATCCGCGACAAGGGCAAGATCACGCCGATGGACGGCTTTCCCGTCCTCGGCAACCAGGACACCCGCGAGGTCGTCTACAGCATCCTCAACGACGACCAGCGGAAACGCTTCGAGATGCAGAAACAGCTCGATTTCGCCTACGCGATCCCGGGCGTTGCCCGCTTCCGCGTCAACTGCTTCTTCCAGCGCGGCGCCGTCAGCGCCGCCTTCCGACTGATCCCGCAGGAGATCCCGGCGCTCGACTCGCTGGGCGTCCCCCAGGTGCTGCGTGAGCTGACCCAGAAACCGCGCGGCTTCGTCCTCGTCACCGGGCCGACCGGCTCCGGTAAGAGCACGACCCTGGCGGCGATGATCGACGTGATCAACCGCGAGCGCCAGGATCACATCCTCACCATCGAGGACCCGATCGAGTTCCTCCACCACCACAAAAAGTCGATCGTCAACCAGCGCGAGATCGGCTCCGACGCCGACGACTTCGCGCTTGGCCTGAAGGCCGCCCTGCGAGAGGACCCCGACGTAATCCTGGTCGGCGAGATGAGGGACCTGGAGACGATCGCCACGGCCTTGACCGCCGCGGAGACCGGCCACCTCGTCTTCGCCACCCTTCACACCCAGTCGACCGCGCAGACGGTCGACCGGATCATCGACGTCTTCCCGCCCGAGCAGCAGGGGCAGGTGCGGGCCCAGCTCTCGATCGCGCTGCAGGGGATCGTCACCCAGCAGCTGCTGCCGACTTCCGACGGGATGGGCCGCGTGGTCGCCACCGAGGTGCTGGTCCCGACCCCGGCGATCCGCAACCTGATCCGCGAGGGCAAGACCCATCAGATCTACGCTGCGGTCCAGACTTCGGGGGCGATCGGCATGCAGACCATGGATGCCGACCTCGCCCGCCTGGTCAGGGCGGGAAAGGTCAGCCGCTCGCTCGCCGAACAGCGCTCTTCTGTGCCCGAGGAGCTCAAACGGGTGCTCGGCAGCGACGGCGCTGTGATGCCGGCGGCCGCTCCCGGATACCAACAGCCTCAGAGTGTCCCCGGGCAGGCTCCTCCCGTGACGCCGTCCTACGTCTCGGGCGGGTAAACGATGGCCACCGCCACCACCTTCACCTTCCGCGCGATGGACGTCGCCGGCACGGCGACGGCCGGCGAGCTCGAGGCCGATTCCAAGGGGCAGGTCTCAGAGCAGCTGCGCCAGCGCGGGCTGATCGTCCTCGACGTCAGCGAGAAGGCGAATCCGCTGAAGATCGAGGACATCTTCCGCCGTTGGAAGAGCGTCGACATGCGCGAGCTGGCGGTTTTCTCGCGCCAGTTCGCGACCCTGGTCGCCTCCGGGATGCCGATGCTGCGGACCCTGCACACGCTCGAGGAACAGACCAAAGACGAGGAGATCAAAGAGGCGGTCGCCGGCATGCGCGCCGACGTCGAAGCGGGAAGCACGCTGGAGCAGGCGATGGAGCGCCATCCGCGCGTCTTCGATCGGCTGTTCCGGGCAATGGTCCGCTCCGGCGAGCAGTCTGGTCGTCTTGACGAGGCGCTCGACCGGATCGCTTTCCAGGTGGAGAAATCCGATGCCCTCCGACGTCAGGTGAAATCGGCGATGATGTACCCGGCGCTGGTCTTCGGTTTCGCGATAGTTGTCCTCTTGGCGATCGTGATGTTCGTAATTCCCGTCTTCGCCGGGATCTTTAAAGAACTTGCTGAAGAACATCCAGGAGAAGCGGCCGGGTTGCCCCTTCCGACCCAATTCTGTGTCAGCCTCTCGAATCTGCTGACCGGCTCTTGGTACCTGCTGCTTCCTGGAACGGTCCTGGCCTTCTGGCTCTTCTTCAAGTGGAAGAAGACCGATGCCGGGAAAGACCAATGGGACCGCCTGGTCCTGCGCCTGCCCTTCAAAATCGGCGACGTGATTCAGAAGGTCGCGCTGGCCCGCTGGTCGCGCACCTTCTCCGGCTCGGTCTCCTCCGGCGTGCCGATGCTGCAGTCGATCAAACTGACGGGCGAAACCGCCGGCAACGTAGTCGTCGAGAAAGCGATGGAGGACGTCTACAAATCGGTCAAGACCGGTGGCTCGCTGGCGGGACCGATCGAACGCAACGACATCTTCCCGCCGATGGTCGGCCACATGGTCGCGGTCGGCGAGGAGACTGGGCAGCTGGAGACGATGCTCTCCAAAATCGCCGACTTCTACGAGGCCGAGGTCGACGCCAAGGTGAAGGCGCTGACGGCGCTGATCGAGCCGGTGATGATCGTCTTCGTCGGCGGCATGGTGGGATTCATCGTCATCTCGATGTACCTGCCGATGTTCAGCATCTACGAACACATCCGCTGACCCAGGGACCCCGTCATCGGTTTTCGCGCAAATGATTGGACGCGCGTCCAAGAAGCCGAGTTTTGGCGCGAGGAAAGCCCAATTTCAAGGATCAAGTCCTGCTCGATGCGGCCGATGTAGGCCCTGTGATGAATCTGCCAGTGCTTCGGTGCCAAAGGCAAACCCGCTGTGAGGCGGGGGCGCAAAGCCGTCGGGGCTCCCTCAGGGGAGTTGGCCGGGCTACCACCGGGGTCGACAGACACCACGTGGCTGCATGCGACGGGGCTCTGGCGCAAACGATTAGGACCATAGGAGGTCACTAATGTTTCTCCAGAATCTCCGGGCCAAAGTAGGCGCCCGGCTCAACGGCGACAGCGAGGCGGGTTTCACCCTGATCGAGCTTCTCGTCGTCATGCTCATCCTCGGAATCCTGGCTGCCATCGCGCTGCCCGCCTTCTTCAACCAGAAGCAGAAGGCCGGCGACGCAAAGGCCAAGGAGTACGCGCACAGCGCCGAGGTGGCGATGGAGACGTGCAACTCCGACAAGCAGGGGACCTACGTCGGTTGTGACGAAGGTGAACTCGAAACGATCGAGCCGACGCTCCAGAGCGCGACGTTTACCGTTTCTGGCCCTGGCGAAGCTCCGGCTCCGACCGCTGAAGGCTACACCGTTACCTCGGAAGCCCCGTCGACGGAACACACGTTCTCGATCGAAAACGTGGGAGGTCAGCTGACCTTCACCTGCGCACCGCAGGAATCGGGCGGTTGCCCGTCAGAAGGGGACTGGGGCGAATAGCCCGAGATCTCGAAGGCTCAGGCACATACGCCATGGGTTTGCGAAGGGCGGGTCTATCGGACCCGCCCTTCGCGCTTCCGGCCAGGGGTGGCAAGTCGGCTAAATGGATGACCGATGGCAGCCGATACCTGATGGCGATGCAACTACCTTCTCGACAGCCGGAGCCCAGGCCGGTCAACTCCCTGTTGCTGGCGGCGGTCCTGGCCTTGGGCGCATTCTGCGCCCTCGTCCAGACTGCCTCGGCGGCGCCGGCCTTCTACGACGGCAACTCGGCGGACGGCACGGTCGCCGTTTTCAGCTCGAAAGACCAGATGGTCCCGGGCGACACCGATCAGGAACTCGACGTCTACGTGCGCGCCTTTGACGGCGGTCTCGGCGAATACCTCACCCGCGAGGTCTCGATCGGCCCGAAGGGCGGCAACGATGCGCAGCCGGCCATCTTCGACGGAATGTCGAGCGACGGCAATGAAATCTTCTTCTCGACCAACGAGCCGATAGTCGCCGGCGACGCCGACCACTCGGAAGACATCTACGCCCGAATCCTGAGCGAAAACCGGACCGTTCTCGTCTCGCAGGGGAGCGCCGCCTGCGCCGGCCAGGGCTGTGGCAGCGGCGCCTTCGGGGCCAGCTTCCTCCCGGGCGGCGTCGCGCCCGACGGGGGCATCGTCTTCTTCGGTTCCAAAGAGAGCCTCGACGGCGCCGACAAAGACGGCGCTTTCGATATCTACGTCCGCGACCTTCTTGCCGAAACGACCACCCTGGTCTCCGCGCCCGATCCGGGCTGCGGTACGTGTTCAAGCGAAGGCCTGGACCCCCAGTTTCGGGGAACCGACGATGCCGGGGATCGCGCCTTCTTCACCACCAGCGAAAAGCTGGCCAGCGGCGATTCGGACTCCGGCGAAGAGGACATCTACGCTCGCGACCTCGGCGCCGGCAGCACCAGCTTGGTTTCGGTGGCCGGCACCTGCCCGAGCGGACTTCCAGTCGGCGAGAGCTGCGAACCCTCCTACGGCGGCGCCTCCGCGGACGGCTCCCATGTCTTCTTCGAGTCGCGGGAACGGATCGGCGGCGGCGACACCGATTCTTCGCAGGATCTCTACGACTGGGCCGGCGGCGCCCCGAGCCTGGCTTCGACCGGGCCCGCGGGCGGCAACGGCGCCCCCAATGTCACCTTCGCCGGTTCTTCTCCCGATGGCGCCACGGTCTACTTCGAGACCAGCGAGCCGCTGGTCTCCGAAGACGCCGACTCCTCCCAGGACGTCTACCAGCGCTCTGCTGGCGCCACGGCGCTGGTCTCGGCCGGTGCGGAAGGCAGGGGCAACCTCGCCTACCCGGCGTCCTTTGAGTTTTCCTCCGCTTCGGCCGCCATCTTCACCACCGACGAGCAGCTGACGGCGGGAGACACCGACTCCTCCCAGGACGTCTACGAGCGATCCGGCGGTGTCACCACGCTGCTCTCCACCGGACCTCAGGCCGGTGGCGAATACGCGGCCAACTTCGCTTCCGCCTCGGCCGATGCGTCGCGGGTGTTCTTCTCCACCGCCGAGCAGCTCGTTCCCGCCGACCAGGACTCGAGCCCGGACATCTACCTGCGCGACGGGGTCGAAACCATTCTCGTCAGCGGCGGCCAGATCGGCGGCAACGGCGCCTTCGCGGCCGGGCTCAGGGGGATCGCCGTGGACGGATCGCGGGTCTTCTTCACCACCCAGGAGCGCCTTGCCGTCGACGACGACTTTTCCGCCGAACAGGACGTCTACGCCTGGACCGCCGCCGGCACCCTGCTGGTCTCGGTCGAAAATTCTCCGGACCTGGTGATCGGGCCGCCGCCGCCGACGCTGGAACGAACCACCCCCGCATCTCCGAACCAGTCGACGACGCCGGCGATCGTCGGCCAGGCCGCAGCCGAATCGCTGGTCAAGATCTACAAGTCCTCGGACTGCTCGGGCGAACCGGTCGCCCAGGGGACCGCGGCCCAGCTCGCTAGCCCGGGGCTGACGGTGAGCGCCCCACTTGCCCTCGGCTCGACCACGAGCTTTCGGGCAACGGCCGAAGCCGAAGGCGTGGTCTCGGCCTGCTCGTCCGCGATCTCCTACAAGCAGGAAGACCCGGCCCCGCCGCCCGAGGAAGAAGGCACGGGCGGTACTCCCGAAGGTGGAGGCACCTCAACCGGGGGGACCACCGGCACCACCGGTGGGAAAACCGGCAAAACCCCCGGCGGCAACAAGAACGGGATCGAGTACGTGGTCCCGCAGTTGAAGATCACCTTCGGCCCTGCGTTCAAGACCCGCCTGCGGAGGCCGGTTTTCCGCTTCGCCGATCTGAGCGGGCAGCCCGGCACCAGTTATTTCTGCCGCGTCGACAAGAAGCGCTGGAAGGGGTGCACCTCGCCCACCAAGCTGAAGAAGCAGAGGTTTGGCCGGCACGTCTTCGCCGTCAAGGCGGTCAACGCCGTCGGCACGCCTTCCGCCCGTCCGCTGAAGCGCGCCTTCAAGGTGGTCCACCGGTGATCGCGCGGTTGCGAAAGCAGAATGGGGAGGGGGGCTTCACCCTCGTGGAGCTGCTGGTCGCCTCGGCGATGGGCGTCGTCGTGATGGGCGCGGTGGCCTCGCTGATGATCAGCACCATTCGCGAGCAGCCGAAAATCAGCAAGGAATCGCAGAACGTCAGCTCCGCCCGTTGGATGCTGGAACGGCTCACCCACGAACTTCGCAACGGGATCGTCGTCAAAGAAGGGACCGCGAGCAAGATCTCCTTCGAAGGCTACGTCCGCCACAGCGCCTGCGGAGGAAGCACGATGCTGTCTTCGAGCAGCCCGGCGATCAAATGCCGCATCACCTACGAATGCTCGACCACCGCCTGCTCCCGCAAGGAGTCGAACCCCGAAACCACCACCGGTCTGGCGAAGCCCGTCTTCAGCGGATTGACGAGCAATCAGATCTTCACCTACGTCCCCAGCGCCGCGAACGCGACCTATGTGAAAGCGACGCTGCAATTGCCGGATCCCACTAGCGCTGGGTCTCCGCTCGTGATCTCGAGCGGGGCGAGCCTGCGCAACGCCACCCTGGGGTATTGAGATGGGTCACCGAGAGCAGAAGGAGGCGGGGTTCACGATCGTCGAGGTCCTGGTCGCGATCCTGATCGTCTCGATTGCGTCGATGACGACTTTCACCCTGATGTCGGCGGCGACCCGCAATGCGCAGCGCGCGGAGGCGAGCCAGGTCGCGCTCGAGTACGCCGAACAGGAACTCGAGCTGCTGCGGAGCATGGAAGACAAAAACCTTGCCCTGACCGCCTCTCCATCCTCCTCCACCAACGTCAACAACCCCAATTCGCGTGTCCTCAACGGCACCTTCGCCCTCAGCCATCAGCCGCTCGGCAATTACCGCAATCTCGTCGTCAACGGCGGCAGCCTCTACGGCGGCGGTCACGTCACCGGGGGAACGGTCAACCCCGGCCCGACCAGCTTCACCAGCGGCGACGTCAGCGGCAGGGTCTACCGCTACATCGTCTGGCACAACGACGAAAAATGCTCGGAAGCCAACTGTCCCGGCAAACAGGACTACAAACAGATCGTCGTCGCGGTGCGGCTCAATACTCCGGGCAACCAGGCGGCCGAACGCTCCTACGTCGAAGTCCAATCCAACTTCGTCAGCCCGACCGACAACAAAGAAAGCGACCCGCTGCCGGGGGCCGAAGGGAAAGTGATCACCGCCCAGCAGTTCTTCTTCACCGACACCCCCTGCGCGTCCTCGGGGATCACCACCCGCCAGGAACCGACCGCCAACCACCTCCTGCACAACACGCTTGGGACCTGCGCGAGCGGCCCGCAAACCGGGACCACCAAGGGCGCGCCTGATGCCTTGGTCCTCGGCAGCCCTCCCGACCCGGACCCCGAAGACATCAACAACCCGCTCAAGTACGACTACGCCAACGACTCCTACCTCGACACCTCGCCCGACACCGGCGTCGGGGTCCAGATTCGTAAAGACGACACCAACGGCTGCCACTACACGCCGACCGGGACGACCAACCCCGAGTCCCAGGTGCACCGCTGGGTCACCGATCCGATGGCCGAAAGCTTCGTCCTCAACAGCAAGGTGACGCTCGAAGTCTTCACCCAGTCGATCAACAAAGCTCAGTCCTCGGGGAAACTCTGCATCTACCTCTTCAAACGCCACGAAACCGGCTCGCCGCCGGTCGCGACCGACACGATGCTGACCGACTCCCTCGGCGGGACGCCCTACTGGACGTACTACGAATCGCCGATCTGGACGACCGAACTGAAAGCGAAAATCCTGACGATGACCCTGGGCGGAGCGCCCTATACGATCCCCGCCGGCGACCGGCTCGGGGTGGCCTTCAGCGTCGAAAGGCAGTCGACCCCGGCCGACGCCCTCTCCTTCATGTACGACCACCCGCAAGCCCCGACCCGGATCGAGGTCGACACCAGCACGCCGATCGACGGGGGCTGAGGCGTGACCGCAGCGCTGGTCCTCGCCTTCGTCGGAGGGCTCCTCTTCGGCAGCTTCCTAACCGTCGTCGCCCACCGGGTCCCCCGCGGCGAATCGGTTGTCGGCGGCCGCTCGCACTGTCCCCATTGCGGGGCGCAGATCGCCGCCTACGACAACCTCCCGGTCCTCTCATGGCTCGTTCTCCGCGGCCGTAGCCGCTGCTGCGGCGAACCCATCTCGCCTTGCTATCCGCTGACCGAGCTGACCCTGGCGATCCTCTGGGTGGCGACGGTCGCCGTCCTGTGGGACGACCCGGCCGAAGTCGCCCTTGGGCTGGCCTTCACCTTCACCCTCCTGGCGGTCACCCTGACCGATCTCGAGCGCCGGGTGATCCCAGACAAGATCCTTCTCGTCTCCGCGCTAGCCGGGTTCGCGATCGCCGCGATTGGGGATCCGTCGAGCCTTCCCGAGCGGGCGATCGCCGCCGCAGCAGCGGGGGGAGTCCTCTTCCTGGTCGTGCTCGCCTACCCGAAGGGGATGGGCCTGGGCGACGTCAAGCTGACCGCGCTGATGGGCCTCTACCTCGGCCGTAACGTCGCCCCGGCTCTTTTCGTCGCCCTGCTGGCGGGCTCGCTCGTCGGCCTGGCGATGATCGCGCGGCAGGGAGCCGCCGCTCGTAAGCAGGCGATCCCGTTTGGGCCTTTTCTTGCACTGGGCGGATTGATCGGCTTGCTGGCTGGGGATCAGCTGGTCGATTTCTATCTCTCGACCTTCTCCTAGTTTCGAGTAGTTGCACGGCAAAAGTTTTTGGCGGGATCTGCCGATTCAGGGAATGCGCTCTGTAGGGAGCGGACCCCATTCCCATGCAACTGACGAAACCGATCAACCTCCCGAAGCCCTCGCTCGGCTCGCTCGGCGCGCTGCGCCGTAAGAAGCCGGGCGGCAACCTCGCCGGCCTCAGCATCGAGGCGGGCAGCGTCGCCGTCGCCGGCGTGTCCGTGAACGGCAGCACGCAGCTCACCGCGTCTGCGGTGCAGCCGCTGCAGCCCGGCGTCTTCCACGAGGGCGAGGTGATCGACCCCAGCGGGCTCACCGCCGCGGTCAAGGATCTCTACTCCAAGAACAAGCTTCCCAAGCAGGTCCGCCTCGGGATCGGCAACCAGCGGGTCATCGTCCGCACCCTGCGGCTGCCGCTGATCGAGGATCCGAAGGAGATGGAGGCGGCGATCCGCTTCCAGGCCCAGGAGCAGATCCCGATGCCACTCGACCAGGCCGTGCTCCAGCATCAGGTGGTCGGCGGAGTCCCTCCCGAGGAGGGCGCCGCGCCGCAGGTCGACGTCGTTGTCGTCGCGGCGCGCCGCGAGATGGTGGCCTCCTTCCTCGAGCCGCTGCGCCGCGCCGGCCTCGAGCCCGAAGGCATCGACCTCTCCGCCTTCGGGATGATCCGGGCCCTGGCGCCGCTGGTCGCCTCCCTCTCTCATTCGGAGGACGGCACCCCCGCCCCGCCGGAGTCGATCCTCTACTGCAACGTCGGCGACGTGATGAACCTCGCGGTCGCCCGCGGCCGCTCCTGTCTCTTCACCCGCGTCTCCGGTGTGGGGATGGAGGCGATTGTCGCCAGCCTCTCGACCGAGCGCGGCCTCAGCCCCGAACACGCCGAGCAGTGGCTGCTCTATGCCGGGCTCGAAGCTCCCCTGGAGCAGATCCAGGGAGATCCCGAGATCGTCGCGGCCGCCCGCCGGGCGAACGAAGAAGGCGTGGCCAGCCTGGTCGACGAGCTGCGTCTTTCGCTCGACTACTACCGGGCGCTCGAGAGCGCCATCCCGGTTTCCCGCATCGTCCTTTGCGGTTCCGGCAGCGCAATCGGGGGCCTGGCTCAGGCGATGGAAGCCCAGGTTGGTCTGCCGATCTCGGCGCCGCGCCCGGCGGCTCTGGGTGGGTTCGACGACGTTACGGCGGCCCGTTTGGTCCTGCCGATGGGCCTGGGCCTGGAGAGCTGAGCATGCGTCCGATCGATCTAACCCCGTCGGATATGCGCCAGGGCGCCCGTGCGCCGATGCGCACCGGCCCGATTCCCTACGTCCTGCTCGGCGCCCTCGTCGTCGTGCTGGCCGGGGTGGCGCTGTTGGTCACGACCGGCAATCAGGTTTCCGAACGGGAAACCGAAGTGGCGCAGCTGAAGCGCGAAAACGCCGCCGCCAAGCGGCAGGCGCGCAGGCTTGCGCCCTACGTGCAGTTCCAGTCGCTGCACGAACAGCGGCTCAGCACGATTGCCAGCCTGGCCGACAGCCGCTTCGACTGGGAGCGCGTTGTCCGCGAACTCTCGCTGGTGCTGCCCGCCGACGTCTGGCTGACCGAACTCAGCGCCTCGGCCTCGGGGCAAGGCGAATCCGGCGGCGGGCTGAGCGCCTCGATCGCCGGTCCGGCGATGGAACTCGAAGGCTGCACCGTGGGTCAGGAGTCGGTCGCGCGCCTCGTCACCGCGCTGAAGGACATCGACGGCGTCACCCGCGTCGCCGTCGCCTCCTCGGAACTTCCCTCCAAAGGCGAAGGCGAAGCGTCGTCGAGCGGTGAAGAATCCGAAGGCGGGAGCGAATGCAGCACCCGTAAGAACATCGCCAAATTCAAAATCGTCATCGCCTTCGACGCCGCTCCGATCCCGCTGACCGCGGAAAGCGAAGGCGAAGCCCCGGCGACGGCGACCGAAACCGCGGAGACGGCCTCGACCGAAACTGGATCGGGCGAAACCGAATCGACGGAAGGCGAATGAGGATGAGCTCCAGCAATCGCGTCATCGTCGCCATGCTCGCTGTCGTCGTCCTGGCGGTGGCCTTCTGGATGTTGCTTCTCAGCCCGAAGAAGGAAGAAGTGAGCAAGCTCGACAAGCAGGTTGCCAAGCAGGAAGAACAGCTGCTCCAGCACCAGTCGGAAGTACAGCAGGGCCTCGCCTCCCAGAAGGCCTTTCCGAGCGCATACCGGGACCTGATCGTGCTCGGCAAGGCGGCACCCGTCGACGACGACACCGCCTCGCTGATCGTGCAGCTCAGCCGCAATGCAAGGAGCGCCGGAGTGCGATTCGAGACCTTCCTGCTAGCCCCGAACAGCGGCGGCGAAGGAGAAGCGCCCGAACCGGCGCCGGCGCCCGAACCGGGGCAGCCCTCCTCCTTCGTCCCGCCGACTGAGGTCGCGGCATCGACGATGCCGATCGGCGCCTCGATCGGCCCCGCCGGACTTGCGGTGATGCCTTACACGTTGACCTTCAAAGGCAGCTTCTTCCACGTCGCCGACTTCATTCACGGCCTCGACTCACTGGTCCACTCGAACAACGAAAAAGTCGAGGTCACGGGCCGTCTGATCACGATCAACGCCTTCACTCTCACCGAAGACACGAGCAAGCGGTTCCCGGCGCTGCAAGCTGAATTCACCGTCACCACCTTCCTCGTCCCGCCCGAACAGGGTGTGACGGGCGGGGCGACCCCGACCAGCCCCGAACCGTCCACGACCCAGGTCTCGACCACGATCGGAGGGACGCCGTGAAGCGGATCGGCCCGGAGCTGAAGATGCCGAAGTTCAAGGGCGGCGAGACCAAGGTCCCGCCGTTCTTCTCGGACCTCTATTACGACATCCGCGACCGCCGGCTGCTGCCGGTGATCCTGCTGATCCTCGTCGCGATCGTCGCCGCTCCGATTCTGCTCAAGGACGAACCCGAAGAAATCTCGCCGCCTCCCTCGCCGGTGACGAAGGCCCCCGGCTCCGAACCGACGGCGGCGAAGACCCTGACGGTGGTCAAATCGACGCCCGGCCTGCGCGACTACAAGCAACGACTGCGCCACAGGCATGCGGCGAACCCCTTCAAGCAGCAGCACACCGAACCCGTCCTCAAGGGCTCCGAACTGAACGCGCAGACGACCACCACGACCAGCGGGGAAACGACCGAACCGACGGGCGGCTCGACTCCCGGAGGCACCTCCGGAGGCGGCGGTACCCCTGGCGTCGTCCCGGGCCAGCTGACCTACTTCTCCTTCGCCGTCGACGTGCAGATCACCAAGGCGCGGACCAAGCCCGACGGCACGGTGGAAAAGTCTGCGCCCGAAGAGCGCAAGAACGTGGTGCCGCCGAAGCCGCTGCCAAGCGAAAAGACGCCGGTGGTCACCTATATGGGGATCGGCGGCAAGAACCACCTGCCGCTCTTCCTCATCTCCGAAGACGTAACCGCGGAGTTCGGCGAAGGAGAATGCATCTCCGGTACCGGCCACTGCCAGCTGATCGAACTCGAGCCGCATCAGCCGGAGATCTTCGAATACGGCGAAAACAAGGTTCGCTACAAGATCACGGTGCTGAAGCTAGTCCCCGTGGTCACCGGCCATTCCTGATCCCAGCAGGGTTTTCCCATGGCTTCAGTAAATGAAGCCACGGCGCTACACTTGCTGAAGCGAGGCATTTGCCACTAGCCGTCTCGCAATTCGATCATGAGTGCCGAGAGCAACTCGACCTGCCCCGTCTGTAAGACCGCTGAAGTCGTCTGCGGCAAGTGGACCCTGCTGCTGATCCGCGACCTTGCCGAGGGCAGCGCCCGCTTCTGCGAGCTGGAGCGCTCGCTGGCGGGGATCAGCCCCCGGACGCTGTCGCTGCGACTGCGGGCGCTGGAGGAGGAGGGCATCGTCGAGCGCCACACCTACCCCGAGGTGCCGCCCCGCGTCGAGTATGCGCTGACGGCGAAGGGAAAGGCCCTGGTGCCGCTGGTCGAGGACATGCGCAGCTACGGCATGCGCTGGCTCTTGGGCGACGCCGCCGACGCCGCTGGGCGTCAGCCGGCCGCCGTCTAGCCCGCCTGCAAGCGATCGTGCACACGCAGGAGCGCTCGTGCCCAGGCGAAAGCCTGAGCCGTGCGGGACTTCCTCCTCAACGAATCGATCAAGCGCCTCGCGACCGAGGCCGCGACGCGGCTGAGCTCGCTGGTGGCGATGGGGGAGGAGATCCCGTTCGACGTCGCCGCTGACAGCGGCGACGACTCGGCCTTCTACAGCTACGTGCCGATGACCGGGCGCTACGTCGGCGACCACGCCGAGGAGCTACGTTCGCTGCCGGGTTTCGGGCCCGCTCGCGACGCCACCGTCGAAGCCGGCGTCGCCGCTCCTTATCTTGAGGCGCGCGGCCAGGGCGTGCCCGCCGACCCGGGCGCCCGCGCCGAGCTGATGCTGATCACCTTCTTCGCCGAGCTCTGGGAGGGCTCCGCTGCTTTTACGCTCGACCGGGAGCGCCTCGAGACCGCGCTGGCGACGCTGGACGCCGAATCGCGGGACGCCGACGATGCCGAGGTGCTGATGGTGCCGATCGTCGGCTTGCGGATGCCGATGCCCCGCCTGCAGCTTCCCCACGACGCCCGCATCGTCCGCGCCGACTCGATCGAGGCGCCGGTCGAGGCGATGCGCAGCGAGGGGATGGGCCGCGCCGCCTGGGAGCCGCAGTACCTGGCGGTCGCCGAGCAGGATCCCGAAGGCGGCGTCGACTCCGCCCTGCAGCAGCTGCGCGAGCTGATCAGCGTGATGAGGCTCTTCAAGGGCGGCGGGATCGGCCTCGGCCCCTACGCTTTCGCGCCCACCGGCGAGGGCTGCTGGCGACGGATCGCCACCGGCGCCCCCGCGACCCGTCCCGGCGGCTACCGCCTCGGCGAGGAGGAGGCCGAGCGGCTGATCGAGTTCTGCACCGCGCTGGAGGCGCGGCCCGACCCCGACAGCGCCCTGACCTGGGCCGTCGGCCGCTTCGAGATGGGCTGCGAGCGCCCGAGCGCGCTGGAGGGCATGAGCGACCACCTGCTGGCGATGCGCGCCGTGCTCGAGGGCCATGGGCCCGTCGGCGCCTCGCTGCCGCTGCGCGCGGCGGCGCTGATTGCCGACGAGGGGATGGACCGGATCGAGGCCGGCGAACGGGTCGAGCAGGTGCTCGAGTTGGAGCGGGCGATGATGAACGGCCGCCCGCTGGAGGGCGCCGTCGAGCTCGCCGGCTGGCTGGAGGAGAACGCCCGCAAGCTGCTGCGCCAGGCCGCCCTGGGAGAGCTCGGCAACGACCTCAGCACCGTCGCCGACGAGACCCTGATCGTCAGCGGGCTCGCCGAAGGCGACGCCGAGATCATGGTTTCGGTCGAGGAGCGGGAACCCGAGCCCGACCTGGAGCCCGAACCCGACTTCGCCCCCGATCCCGAGCCCGGCCAGATCTCGATCGAAGCGGTCGAGCCCGAGCCTTCCGCAGAGCTTCAGCTGCCCGTCGACGAACTACCGGAGGAGGAGTACGTGGAGCAGGAGACCCGCATCATGGAGCCGGTCCCGGCCGAAGACGAGATCCGGATCACGGCCACGCCGTGGCTCGAGGAGGTCTCCGACCCGCGCGGCGGCGACACGATCCAGTGGCCGGCGGACTCCGACCGCGACATCCAGCATCGGGAGAAGATCGACACGCCCCGCGTGCGCCATCTATTCCCCGTGCCCGAGGACGCCGACTGGGAAGTCAGCCATCTCGAGTTCGAGTACTCGCGCCGCGCCCGCTGAGGGCTAGGCCCGCCCCGCCGCCATCTCTACCCGCTCCTCCGCCGTGGCGAAGAGGTAGCGGTCGATCTCGGTGAGGCCGCGGAGGTCGTGGACGTCCTCGTCGAGGTAGGGGACCCGGATCACGCAGCTGGTGCGGAGCTCACCCGCGAGGTGGTCGATGTTGCGGGCGTCGCGCTCGGCGAGGGCTTGGTAGTCGGCGAAGTTGTCGGCGACGCGCTTGGCGAGCTTGGCGTCGCCGAGCTTCTCGGCGAGGTCGGCGGGCAGGTCTTCGACCTCGGCGCGGAGCTCGTCGGCGGGGTAGTGGACCTTGTTGACGATCACGCCGCCGAAGGGGAGCTTGGCCTCGACCAGTTTGCGGTGGAAGTAGACGGCCTCGTCGATCGGCTCGCCCTGGGGCCCGCAGACGACGAGGAAGCAGGTCTCGGGGTCGGCGAGGAGTTTGCTGACCCGCTTGGCCCGCGCCTGGAAACCCTCGACCATGCTGCTGAAGGCGTTGAAGAACTCGGCCAGGTCGGCGATCAGGTCGAAGCCGACCAGGCGCTTGAAGACGCCGAGCACGACCGAGACGCCGCGGCCGGTGACCTTCGCCGCCAGGCCAGTCGGCTTCATGAAGACCCGCAGGGATTTGCCCTCGATGAACTGGGTCAGCCGTTTCGGCGCGTCGAGGAAGTCGAGCGCGTTGCGGGTCGGCGGCGTGTCGAGGACGAGCAGGTCGAAGTCGCCTTCGGTGTGCAGCTCGAAGAGCTTCTCCATCGCCATGTACTCCTGCGAGCCGGCCAGGGCGCTGGAGATCTGCTGGTAGATACGGTTGTTCAGGACCCGGTCGCGGGCCTCCTCGTCGGGCGCCTGGCGGGCGATCAGCTCGTCGAAGGTCGCCTTCGCGTCGAGCATCATCGCCCACAGCTCGCCCTTCATCTCGACGCCCTGCTCCTCGAAGAGGGCGGGCTCGACCCGTCGCGCCTCGTTGCCCAGCTCATCGAGGCCGAGCGAGTCCGCCAGCCGCTTCGCCGGGTCGATGGTCAGCACGCAGACCTTCAGCCCCTGCGCCGCCATCCCGGTCGCGATCGCCGCCGAGGTCGTCGTCTTGCCGACCCCGCCGGAGCCGGCGCAGATGCAGATCGATTTCCCGTCGAGGACCTCACCGACCGAGGCCATCAGGAGACCTTCCCTGCCAGCTTGCGCGCCGCCTCGAGGTCGAGCTCGGGCTCGAAGAGGAAGGGCAGCGTTTTCACCGGCGCCTCGACGCCGCGCTTCAGGCGCGCCAGCTGCTGGCGCTGCGAGCGGGCGCGGCCGAACTCCGAGAGCGCCGCCCGGGCGGCGGCCCTGGTGGCGCCGTTCTCGTTCTCGGCCACCTGCTCCAGCGCCTCGGCCTCGCTCTTCTTGAACCGCTCCGGATAGAGGCCGTTGAGGTAGACGCGGTCGACGGCGACGCCGACCTCGTCGCGCAGGTCCCGCTCCAGCGAGACCGACTCGTTGACCGGCATCTCCTCCGGCAGGGCGACGATCGCGGTGCCGGTGTGCTCGTGGTCGGTGAGGAAGCGGTCGAGGGTCTCGGCCTGGGAGTGGATCGGGCCGACGCGGGCGATCGAGGCGAAGGTGCGCGGCGTCTGCAGGAAGCCGACGCCGTGGCCGGTTGCCGGGGCGTCGACGATCACCAGGTCGTACTTGCGCCCGCTCTTCACCTTGCGGTCGAGCTGCGCCAGCTCCCAGATCTTGCCGATCGTGACCAGCTCCTGCAGCCCCGGGGTCGCCGCGGCGAGGTAGTTGAAGATCCGGCTGCGGAAGAGCATGTCCCGCATCGCCCGCACCTTCAGTTGCAGGAGGACGTACTCGCGCATCGACTCGTCGGGGTCGATCGAGATCGACCAGAGGTTCTCCTCCATCTCGACCTCGTGGAAGCC
>DASQCF010000020.1:0-9773 GCA_035634815.1 Solirubrobacterales bacterium
GTGCGGATCAAAGTCCTCGACATCGACCGCGACCGCCAGCGCATCTCCCTCGGCCTCAAGCAGACCCAGGAGGACCCGTGGCAGCGGGTGATCAGCACCCATCGCTCCGGCGACGTGCTCGAGGGCACGGTGACCAAGGTCGTCGCCTTCGGCGCCTTCGTAGAAATCCTTCCCGGCGTCGAGGGCCTGGTCCACATCTCCGAGCTCGCCGACCACCACGTCGAGAACCCCAGCGAAGTCGTCGAGCCGGGCTCGAAGCTGAACGTGAAGATCCTCGAGATCGACGAAGAGCGCCGCCGCCTCTCGCTCAGCATCAAGCGGGTCGAGGGGCAGAACATGGCGATGGCGGGCCTCGGCGAGCAGATCGCCCAGGCCGAAGGCACCCAGGGCGAGGAGGCCGAGGTTCAGGCGGATGCGCCCACCGGCCAGATGGCCGACGCGTTCGCAGACGCCTCCGCGGTTGCCGCCGAGGAGGCACCTGCCGCCGCCGAAGAGGAGCCTGCCGCTGAGGCGGAGACCCCGTCGGAGGAGGCGCCCGGCGAGCTTCCCGCCGAGGTCGAGGCTTCCGAGGAGGCCGATCCGGCCCCGGTCGCCGAGGCCAACGGCGCCTCCGAGGAGGAGCAGGCGGAGCATCAGGAGGGCGAATCGGTCCAGGATCGGCCGGATTCCCCCGACGACGTCGACGAGGCCGCGGGCGACGGGTCTTCTGACGACGACGCGCAGACGGGCGAGACCGAGCAGTCCTGATCGGCGCCTGCGATGGCGCCGCTGAAGATCGGCCTCACCGGCGGTATCGCCGCCGGTAAGTCGGAGGCCCTGAAGGCCTTCGCGCGCCTCGGCGCGGCGACGCTTTCCAGCGACGCGGTCGTCCACGAGCTGTTGGAAGGCGACGAGCTGCGCGAGAAGCTGGTCGCCCGCTGGGGGCCGGAGGTCGCTCCCGAGGGCAAGCTCGAACGGGCGAAGATCGGCGAGATTGTCTTCGCCGATCCCGAGCAGCTGACCTGGCTGGAGTCGCAGATCCACCCGCTGGTGCAGCGGCGCACCGCCGAATGGATGCTGGGGCTGCCGGCGGAGACCGAGGTCGCGGTGGTCGAGGTGCCGCTGCTGTTCGAGGCCGGCAACCACGGCGCCTTCGACACCACCGTCGCGATCGTCACCGCCGACGAGGTGCGCCGCGAGCGCGCGGCGGCGCGCGGCCACGCCCTGGTCGACGAGCGCGAGGCCCGGCAGCTGACCCAGCCCGAGAAGGCCGAGCGGGCCGAGCACGTGATCGCCAACGACGGCTCGGTGGAGGACCTCGAACGGGCGCTGTCCGCCCTGCTCGAAAAGCTGCGGCGATGAAGCGCAAGGCGATCCGCCGGCGCCGCTTTTTCGCCCTCGGCACGGTCGCCGTGCTGATCGGCGTCTTCGTCGGCGCCCTCGTCGCCAGCGGCGCTTTCGACCATGCCCTGCAGGAGCTGACGCTGCCGCTGCGCCACGAGGATGTGATCCGCCAGCAGGCCGACGAAAAGGGAGTCGACGCGGCGCTGATCGCCGCCGTGATCTACTCCGAGTCCAAGTTCAGCGACCAGACGTCGAGCGCGGGGGCGCGCGGGCTGATGCAGATAACTCCGGAAGCGGCGGACACGATTGCCAAGAACAGCGACGCGACGACCTTCGAACTGAAGGATCTCGGCGACCCCGAAATCAACATCCGCTACGGGACCTTTCTCCTGCGCGAACTGCTCGACCGCTACGAAGGCGACGAGGCGGCGGCGCTGGCCGGCTACAACGCCGGGCCGGGCAACGCCGACAAGTGGGGCGGGGCGAGCCTGACCGTGGAGGAGATCCCCTTCCCGGAAACCCGCGCCTATGTCGAAGAGGTGCTGGAGAAGCGCGACGAGTACCGCCACGAGTACGCATCGGAGCTGGGCTATGGCGGAATCCCCTAGACCACGGGTAGCAGCCCTGGCGCTGGCGGTCGGCGTCGTCCTCGCCGATTCCTCGATCGTCGTCCTGGCGCTGCCCGAGATCTACCGCGATTTCGACACCAGCGTCTCCGGCGTCACCTGGGTGCTGGTCTCCTTCAACCTGGTGATCGCCCTGGCGGCGGTGCCGGCGGCGCTCTTCGCCCGCCGGGTCGGGCCGGGGCGGACGGCGGCGGTCGGGCTGGCGATCTTCGCCGGCGCCGGCCTCGCCTGCGGCCTCTCCGACCAGCTCTCGACCCTGATCCTCGCCCGCTGCATCCAGGCGCTCGGCGGCGCCGCCGCGGTCACCGCGGCGCTGGAGCTGCTGCCGGCGACGGTCGGCTCCGAGCGGCGCGCGGCGACGGTCTGGGCGGCGGCGGGGGCTACCGGCGCCGCGCTGGGGCCGGCGGTCGGCGGCATCCTCACCGAGCTCGTCTCCTGGCAGTCGATCTTCCTGATCCAGGTCCCGGTGGCGCTCGCCGCCGCGGTGCCGATCCTCTCCGTCGCCAAACACGAGGCGGCGACCGGGATCATCGAAGCGGAGGTGCGCCAGACCGGCAAACCGCACCTCTGGGCCAACCTCGCCCTGGCGATGGTCTCGGCGGCGATCGCCGCGGCGCTCTTCCTCCTCGTCCTGCTGCTGATCGAAGGCTGGCGGCTGAGCCCGATCGAAGCGGCGCTGGTGGTCTCGGTGATGCCGCTGGCGGCGATCCTCGGCAGCCGGCTGGCGGAGCGGGTGGGTGACACCCGCTCGCGGGCGGCGGCGGGGGCGATCCTCGTCTCCGGCGGTCTCGCCGGTCTCGCCTTCTTACCGAAGGCGACGATCGTGCTGACGATCCCGCCGCAGATCTTGGTCGGGCTCGGGCTCTCGCTGGTGCTCTCGGCGCTGACCGAGACGGCGCTGCACGGCCGCTCCCCGCAGGCGATCCACGGCGGCTGGACGATCTCCTCCCGCCACGCCGGCGTCGTCATCGGGTTGCTGGCGCTGACGCCGATCTTCACCGCCGAAATCGACCAGCAGCGCCACGACGCGATCGACGCCGGCACCGCGGTGATCCTCGACTCGCCGATCGACCCGCTGCTGAAGCTCGACCTCGCCCAGAAGGTCAGCGACCAGCTGGAACGGGAGAAGGGCAAGGTGCCGACGATCGAGCCGGCCTTCGAACCGAAGCCCGAGGACCCCGGTCAGCGGGCCGAAGTCGAGCAGCTGCAGGGCGAACTCCAAGACCAGCTCGACCGCGGCGCCACCCACGCCTTCAGCACCTCCTTCATCCTCGCGGCGCTGCTCGGCCTGATCGCCCTGTTCCCGATCGGGCTCTCGCGGAGGGTCGACCTGTGAGCGGGGAGGGCCGCTGGAGCGGGCGGGCGCTGGTGGTCGGCTCGATCCTCGCCTCGCTGGTGCTGGTCGGCGCCTACCTGGCGGCCGGCGGCTCCTCGTATGAGCCGAAGCAGGTCCAGGATCCCTGCCAGCCGCGCCCCTGGAGCAACCCGCAGACGCTGGGCCAGATCGCCAACCAGTTCACGATCTCGGCCCTCGACGGCGCCGCCTGCAAGCTCGGCGTCTCGCGCGAGACCCTGGCCCGGGCGCTGGCGACCCCCGAGGGGCGCGAACGCTTCACCCAGCGCTACGGGATCGACGACGAGAAGCTCGCCAAGGCGATCCGCGCCGGCCTCGTCCGCGCCGTCGACGACGCCGAAGAAGCAGGGGCCCTGCCGTCCTTCATCGCTGGCCCGCTGCGCCAGACCGTCCAGAGCATCCCCCTCGAACAAGCAATTGAAATCGTCAACGACGCCCAAAGCTTCCTCGGCAACGCCGAAAGCTTCCTCGGCCCGGCCCAGGGCCTGGTCGAACAGCTGCTCCCGTTCGGCCCCTGAGCTTTCAGGGGACCCGGCTCCCCTGCCTCGGCCCTTCGGCTAGTTCGGGTCCTGGACCTTGTAGTCGCGCTTCTTGGTGTCCCAGCTGATCCCCGAGCAGAGGTCTTCCGGGGTGGTTCCGAGCGCGGTTGCCAGCTTGACCATGGTGCCGAGGCGGGGTTCGCGGCCGCCGCGCTCGAGCAGGGAAACCTCGGTGCGGTGGATTTCGCAGCGCTCGGCCAGCTCTTCCTGAGAGATGCCGGCGGTCTGGCGGGCGCGGCGGAGGTTGGCTGAGAATCGGTCGCGGTGGTTCATTTCAGACAAAACATTCTATTACTTTGGCCGGGTCGCGTGCCAGACCCAGATCATCGCCGCCGGTTGCAGCGGCAGGCGCGCCCAGAGCGCCCAACGCGGGAACTTGCGCATGTCGAGGCCGCGGATCTGCTCCGGGTTGACCGCCATGTGGACGTTGGCCGGGAAGACGGCGAGCAGCAGCGCCAGCAGCCACCAGCGGCCGAGCCGGCGCGAGGCGGGGGGCAGGACGAGGGCGGCGCCGGCGATCTCGGCGACGCCGCTGATCGCGACCGCCTCCTTCTTCTGGGCCTCGATCGCCGGCGGCACGATCGCTTCGAAGAAGCGCGGGCGGACGAAGTGCATCGCCCCGGTGAAGGCGAAGAAAGCGGCGAGGAGCGGGCGCGAGAGCTTCATACAAGGCCCAGCATATGCGCCAGCTATGTTCTGGCTGTGCCGGATTTCAAGCTGAACCCCGCCTACACCCCGACGGCGGACCAACCGAAGGCGATCGCGGGGCTGGCCGAGGGGCTGCGCGAGGGCGACCGTTTCCAGACCCTGCTCGGCGCCACCGGCACCGGCAAGACCTTCACGATGGCGGCGACGATCGCCGAGGTGCAGCGGCCGAGCCTGGTGATCGCGCACAACAAGACGCTCGCCGCCCAGCTCTGTAACGAGTTCCGCGAGTTCTTCCCCGACAACTCGGTGGAGTACTTCGTCTCCTACTACGACTACTACCAGCCGGAGGCCTACGTCCCGGCGCAGGACCTCTACATCGAGAAGGACTCCTCGATCAACGACGAGATCGACCGCCTGCGCCACGCCGCCACCGCGGCGCTATTCGCCCGCCGCGACGTGATCATCGTCGCCTCGGTCTCCTGCATCTACGGGATCGGCTCGCCGCAGGTCTATAACGAAAAAATGCAGCTCTTCAAAGTCGGCGCAGAAATCGACCGCGACGACGTCCTCCGCAAGCTGGTGAAGATGCAGTACCAGCGCAACGACCAGGTGCTCGGCCGCGGCGCCTTCCGGGTCCGCGGCGAGGTGCTGGAGATCATGCCCTCCTACGCCGAGTCGGCCTACCGGATCGCCCTCTTCGGCGACGAGATCGAGGGGATCCAGCACTTCGACCCGCTGACCGGCGAGGTTCTCGACGTGATCGACCACGTCTCCGTCTGGCCCGCCTCGCACTACGTGACCAAAGACGAGACGGTCGACCGCGCGGTCGACGAAATCCGCGCCGAACTGGAAGCGCGGACGCAGGAGCTGGAAGCCGAAGGCAAGCAACTGGAGGCCCACCGGCTGCGGCAGCGGACGATGTACGACCTCGAGATGATCAAAGAGATCGGCTTCACCTCCGGGATCGAGAACTACTCGCGGATCCTCGACGGCCGCCCCGCCGGCAGCCCGCCGCACACGCTGATCGACTACTTCACCGACGATTTCGTCGTCTTCGTCGACGAGTCCCACCAGACGATCCCCCAGATCGGCGGCATGTACGAGGGCGACCGCTCGCGGAAGACGACCCTGGTCGACTACGGCTTCCGGCTGCCCTCGGCGATCGACAACCGGCCGCTGAAGTTCGACGAGTTCCTCGAACGGGTCAAGCAGCTGGTGATGGTCTCGGCGACGCCCGGGCCGTTCGAGAAAGCCGAAGCGACCCGCACGGTCGAGCAGATCGTCCGCCCGACCGGGATCGTCGACCCCGAGATCGAGCTGCGCGAGACGCGCAACCAGATCGACGACCTGATGAACGAGGTGAAGAAGGTCGCCGAGCAGGGCGACCGCACCCTGGTCACGACCCTGACCAAGAAGATGGCCGAGGACCTGACCGCCTACCTGCTGGAGTACGGGGTCAAGGTCCGCTACCTGCACTCCGAGGTAGACACCCTGGAACGGATCCAGATCGTCCGCGACCTGCGTCTCGGCGAGTACGACGTCCTCGTCGGCGTCAACCTCCTGCGTGAGGGTCTCGACCTGCCCGAGGTCAGCCTGGTGGCGATCCTCGACGCCGACAAGGAGGGCTTCCTGCGCGGCGAGACCAGCCTCGTGCAGACGATCGGTCGCGCCGCGCGCAACGTCAACGGGCGGGTGGTGATGTACGCCGACAAGGAGACCGAGGCGATGCGGGCGGCGATGCGCGAGACCGACCGCCGCCGGGCGATCCAGGTCGCTTACAACGAAGAGCACGGGATCACCCCGGAGACCGTCCGCAAAGGCATCTCCGAGATGTCCGAGTTCCTGGCGATGGAGGACCGGGCGCCGCGCAAACGCCGCCGCCGGCGCGGCGACGACTTCGAGACCCCCGAGGAGCTGGAGAAGACGATCGTCGCCCTCGAGGAGGAGATGCTCGCCGCGGCCGACGAGCTCCGCTTCGAGGAGGCCGGCCGGATCCGCGACGAGCTCCGTGAGCTGCGCCGCGACTTGGACGGCATGACGGCGGGTACCTGAGCATCGAATGCCAGTCGACGTAACCGAGGCGAGCTTCGAGCAGGAGGTCCTGGAGCGCTCGAAACAGGTGCCGGTCGTGGTCGACTTCTGGGCCGAGTGGTGCGGGCCCTGCAAACAGCTGAGCCCGGCGCTGGAGAAGGCCGAGGCTGCGCGCGGGGGGAAGGTCGTCCTCGCCAAGGTCGACGTCGACGCCAACCAGCGCCTCGGCGCGCTCTTCCAGGTGCAGGGGATCCCGGCGGTGAAGGCGTTCCGCGACGCCAAGGTGGTCGACGAGTTCGTCGGCGCCCTGCCGCCGCCGAAAGTCGAGGCCTTCTTCGACGGCCTGGTTCCCTCGCGGGCCGACGAGTTGCTGGCGGCGGGCGACGAGCTCTCGCTGCGCGAGGCAGCCGAACTGGAGCCCGGTCGCGCCGACATCGCCGTCGCCCTCGCCAGGGCGCGCCTAGAGCGCGGGGCCGAGGACGAGGCGCTGGAGGCAGTCTCCTCCCACGAGGGCGACTTCGCCGCCGCCGGCATCGCCGCCCGCGTTCGCCTCACCAAAGCCGGAAAAGGCGCCGAAGCCTTCGCCGCCCTGGACCGCGGCGAGCGCGAGGCGGCGCTCGACGCCCTGATCGACGAGATGGCAACCGCGGACGACCCAACCCGAGACGAGCTCCGCCGCGCCATAGTCGGAATCCTCAGCGACCTGGACCCGGCCGACCCCCTCGCCCGCACCTACCGCCGCCGCCTCTCAGCGGCCTTGGGCTGACTCGCCGGAAGCAGAGAGGCACTCTTCTACACTCCTGTTATGTCCCCCCCAGCGATCAGTACCGAAATCCAGGATCTTGAAGGGCGAATCGAATCGCTGCGCGGGGAGATGTCTGCCCCACGGGAGAAGTTGCTGGACGTGGCGGGATCCTTTTTGGGCGATTTCTGGCTGAAGAGGGCCAGGGAGGCCGTAAAAAAGAATCCAGAAGTCGCTGGGCAGCTCGGAGCGCCTGGAATCAAGGCGTTGCGGGTGGAGGTCGATGGCATGGCCAATCGCGGCCAAGAGCTCGCCCGTACCCATCTATTCCAAAATCGCCGGGAGATCTGGCCTGATCAGTGGAGTGTCTCTGAACTGCTGACCAGCGATTCGGTGGGTTCGACCTTCGACTACTACTCCCGGGGCAAGAGCGTTGGGGGCCCCGCTCCGGCTGGTTTCCTGGAGGTTCCTCTCGCGTTGGCGGCTGGTCTCGTTGGCCAGGTGCTCCAGAACTGCGGACTCCCTCTTGGGCGTGACTTCGAGTCGACCTGGGATCAGGCCTCCGGGAGTTCCGCCTTGCAGGCGCGCTTCGTAGGGTGGTCAGAGGAGATGGCAGAGGCGGCCAACTCTTATGCAGAGCAGGTTGGAGATCTCTTTGACGCAGCCAAGAAGTTGAAGCGTCTGAAGCGTGAGAAAGAAGAGGGGGAGGCTGTGGATCTCTGGGATCAGGCGGCTAGCTGAGTGCGGTGGGAACGTCTGTTCGTGTGCGTAGAATCGAGATGAGTGGCTGCCTCTGAGCGAATTGTCATCTCGGGCGCCCGGGAGCACAACCTCAAGGACATCGACGTCGAGCTGCCCCGGGACGCGCTGATCGTGATCACCGGACTCTCTGGGTCCGGCAAGTCGAGCCTTGCCTTCGACACGATCTACGCCGAGGGTCAGCGCCGCTACGTCGAGTCGCTGTCCTCTTACGCGCGGCAGTTCCTCGGGCTGATGGAGAAGCCCGACGTCGACTCGATCGAGGGTCTCTCGCCGGCGATCTCGATCGACCAGAAGACGACCTCGCGCAACCCGCGCTCGACCGTCGGCACCGTGACCGAGATATACGACTACCTGCGGCTGCTGTGGGCACGGATCGGCGTCCCGCACTGTCCCGAGTGCGGCGAGGAGATCACCGGTCAGACCCAGGAGCAGATCGTCGACCGGCTGATGACCCTCCCCGAGGGGACCAAATTCATGGTCATGGCGCCGGTGGTGCGCGGCCGCAAAGGGGAGTACGGGAAATTGCTCGACCAGATGCGGCTGGAGGGCTACTCGCGGGCCAAGGTCAACGGCGAGCTGCGCCGCCTCGACGAGGAGATCGTGCTCGACAAGAAGTACAAACACGACCTCTCGATCGTCGTCGACCGCTTGGTGATGAAAACCGACCTGCGCCGGCGCCTCTCGGAGTCGGTCGAAGCCGCCGCCGGCCTCGCCGCCGGGCTGATCGAAGTCGAGATCCTCAGCGACAAAAGCGCCGCCAATGGCGGCAAGGGCGAGACGCTGCTCTTCTCCGAGCAGTTCGCCTGCCTCAACTGCGGCACCTCAATCCCCGAGTTGGAGCCGCGGATCTTCTCCTTCAACTCCCCCCACGGCGCCTGCGACCGTTGCCACGGCCTCGGCTTCCAGCGGGTGATCGACCCCGAGCTGGTCGTCCCCGACCCGACGCTCTCGCTCGCCGAGGGCGCCCTGCAGCCCTGGAACCGCGGCATCACCGCCTACTGGAGGCGGCTGATCGCCTCGGTCGCGGAGAGCTACGGCGTCGACGCCGACCTGCCCTGGTCTCGGCTCTCCAAGAAAGAGCGGGAGATCTTCCTCTACGGGACCGGCGACGAGCGCCACCACGTCAGCTACACCAACCGCTTCGGCCGCCGGCGCTCCTACAAGGTCCGCTTCGAGGGGATCGTCAACAACCTGCAGCGGCGCTACGAAGAGACCGACTCGGAGACCAACCGCGAGCGGATCGAGGGCTACATGGCCGAGCAGCCATGCCCCGCCTGCAAGGGCGCCCGGCTGCGGCCGGAGAGCCTCGCGGTCAAGGTCGGCGGCCTCAGCATCGCCGAGTACAGCGACCTCTCCGCCCACAACGCCGCCGAGTGGATCCGCGGCCTGGAGATGACCGAGACCGAGCGGGCGATCGCGCGGCTGATCGTGCGCGAGATCACCGAGCGCCTCTCCTTCCTGGAGAACGTCGGCATCGGTTACCTCTCGCTGGCCCGCTCGGCGCGCTCGCTCTCCGGCGGCGAGGCGCAGCGGATCCGGCTCGCGACCCAGATCGGCTCGCACCTGGTCGGCGTCATGTACGTCCTCGACGAGCCCTCGATCGGCCTCCACCAGCGCGACAACGAGAAGCTGATCGCGACCCTCGACCGCCTCCGCGACCTCGGCAACACGGTGATCGTCGTCGAGCACGACGAGGGGACGATGATGGCCGCCGACCACCTGGTCGACCTCGGCCCCGGCGCCGGCGA
>DASQCF010000021.1:0-2636 GCA_035634815.1 Solirubrobacterales bacterium
GTTTTGAGCCGGTGGGCGCGCTCTCCCGCCATCTGGCGGGCCTGGCGGTCGCCGTCGACCGTCTGCACGAACTCGCCGGCGTCGGCGACCCCGTCGAAGCCGAGCACCTCGACCGGCATCCCGGGCACCGCCTCGGACACGGCCTTGCCGGTGAAGTCCTGCATCGCCCGCACCCGCCCCCACTGGGGGCCGGCGACCAATGAGTCGCCGACGCGGAGGGTGCCGCGCGCGACCAGAACGGTGACGACCGGGCCGCGGCCGGGGTCGAGCTGGGACTCGATCACGTGGCCGGAGGCGGTCGTGTTCGGGTTGGCGGTCAGCTCCTCCAGCTCGGTGACAAGAAGAATCATGTCGAGCAGGTTGTCGAGGCCTTCCTTGGTCTTCGCCGAGACCTCGCAGAAGACCGTGTCGCCGCCCCACTCCTCGGGGCTGATTTCCATCTGGGCGAGCTCGCCGCGGACTTTTTCGGGGTTGGCGCCCTCTTTGTCGATCTTGTTGACGGCGATCAGCATCGGCACGTCGGCGGCGCGGGCGTGGTCGATCGCCTCCTTGGTCTGCGGCATGACGCCGTCGTCGGCGGCGACGACCACGACGACCACGTCGGTGACCTTGGCGCCGCGGGCGCGCATCGCGGTGAAGGCCGCGTGGCCCGGGGTGTCGAGGAAGGTGATCGTCTTCTCGTCGTGGTGGACCTGGTAGGCGCCGATGTGCTGGGTGATGCCGCCGGCCTCGCCGGCGGCCACCTCGGTCTCGCGGATCGCGTCCAGCAGCGAGGTCTTGCCGTGGTCTACGTGACCCATGATCGTCACCACCGGCGGGCGGTCGACCAGGTCCTCGTCGGCGTCGGAGAACTGCGGCTCCTCGGGCTCCTCGTCGGCGGCGTGGAGGATCTCGACCTTGCGGTCGTACTCGTCGGCGATCGCCTTCACCGAGTCGTCGGTGAGGGTCTGCGTCAGGGTCGCCATCTCGCCCATCATCATCAGTTTTTTGATCACCTCGGCCGGGGCGAGACCAAGCGATTCGGCGACTTCGCGCACGGTCGCGCCGGAGTTGACCTTGACCGCCTCGGGCTCGGCCGGGGTCGCCGGGCCCATCGGCGGCTCCTCGAGCAGCGGCCGGCGACGGCGGCCTCCGCGACGTCGCGGAGGTCGCTGCTGCGGCGGCGGCCCGCCGCCCTGCTCGCGACGGGAGGCCTGCGAGTCGATCACGACCCGGCGTTTTTTCGAAGATGCTCCGCCGCCGCCTCCGCCGCCCTGCTGGGCGCCGGCGGCACGCACGGGTTTGGTCGAAGTGTTGGGTTTCTTCGGCGCCGGAGAGGCCGGTTTGGCGGCCTGGGCTGGAGCGGGTTTGGCAGCGGCAGGCTCTTTCGGTGCTGCCGGTTTGGCTGCCTGCGGCGCCGGCGCCTTCTTCGCCTCGGCGCCGCCGTTGCCCTTCGCCGCGGAGATCGCCTTCACGGCGTCCGCCTCCTCGACGCTCGAAGCGGCGGCTTTCGCCTCCACCCCGGCGGCTTTCAGAGCGGCGAGCAGCTCTTTGGAGCTGACGCCCTGCGCTTTCGCGATCTCGTGAACCCGTTTCTTTGCCACTAAGCCTGCTCCGCCTCCTCGGCGACCGGCTCCGCCGCTTCGTCGTCCTCGCCGAGGGTCTCGCCGTCGACTTCCTCGGCTTCGGTCGCCTCCTGCTGGATGTCCTCTTCGATGGCCTCCTCGGTCGCGACTTCGTCGGCGGTCTCCTCGGCGGGAGCCTCCTCGGCCGCATCCGTCTCCTCGACCTCCTCGGTCGGCTCGACGAATTCGCTCTCGGCTCGCTCGACGATCTCGGTGACCTGGCCTTCGTCGGCGTCGGGGTCGGCGAGGATCGCCACCTCGGTCTCGGAGACGTTGGCGAGGATCGCCGTCTGGCTGGTCGCGAAGCGTGAGAGCGCCTGGTGCGGCTCCAAGCCGCAGTAGGTCGATCCTGGGATCGCCGCGTTCGGGCAGCGGCGGCCGTTGGAGAGGACCGCCATGCAGCGGCCGTCGAAGGTTTCTTCGCCCTCGACCTCCACCTCGTGTTCTTCGGAGGCGAACTCGGTCTCGGACTTGATGTCGACCCGCCAGCCGGTGAGGCGGGCGGCGAGGCGGGCGTTCTGGCCGTCGCGGCCGATCGCCAGCGAAAGCTGGTCGTCAGGGACGATCACCGTCGCCTGGCGCTCCTCGTCGTCGACGATCACCTCACGCACGCGCGCCGGCGAAAGCGCTTTGGCGACGAAGCGGGCGGGCTCGTCGTTGTGGGGGATGATGTCGATCTTCTCGCCGCGCAGCTCGGAGACGACCATCCGCACCCGCGAACCGCGGGGGCCGACGCAGGCGCCGACCGGATCGACCCCGTCGGCGTGGGAGACGACGGCGATCTTCGAGCGGTAACCCGGCTCGCGGGCGACGCCGACGATCTCCACCAGCTTGTCGGCGATCTCCGGCACCTCGAGCTCGAACAGGCTTTTGATCAGCTCCGGGCTGCGCCGGGAGACGACGATCGCCGGCCCTTTGG
Organism: Solirubrobacterales bacterium; assembly: GCA_035634815.1. Lineage (GTDB taxonomy): Bacteria > Actinomycetota > Thermoleophilia > Solirubrobacterales > 70-9 > VAYN01. Next base: position 2,524 of record DASQCF010000021.1, read on the forward strand.
TCGAGTCGGAGACGTCGGTGATCACGGCCTTGACCCGCATCCCGTGGTCGTAGCGCTCGTTGTAGACCTGCTCGGACTTCGGCAGCAGCGCCTCGACCCGCTCGCGCAGCTGG
>DASQCF010000022.1:0-34841 GCA_035634815.1 Solirubrobacterales bacterium
CCTGCGGCCCTCCCCCGACCTGCGCGTCTGGTCGGTGAGCTTCGCGGCCGGCGTGCCCTAGCGCAGGCGCCGGGGCCGCGCTCAGGCGCGGGCCGCAAGCTCGTCGCGGATCTCCTTGGGCAGCATGAAGCGGACGTCCTCGTGGACCGTGCGCAGCTCGGAGACGTCCTCGGCGCCGCGCTCGCGGAAGAGCGCGACGAGAGCCTCGACCAGCTCCTCGGGGGCGCTGGCGCCCGAGGTGATGCCGACCGTCTCCACGCCCTGCAGCCACTCCTCCCGCACCTGGGCCTGGTTGTCGATCAGGTGCGAGGCGGCCCCGTGTTCGCGGGCGACCTCGACCAAGCGGTTGGAGTTGGAGGAGTTGGTCGAGCCGATCACCAGCACGAGCTCGCACTCGCGCGCCAGTTGCTTGACGGCGATCTGGCGGTTGGTCGTCGCGTAACAGATGTCGTCGGACTTGGAGCTGACGATGCCGGGGAACTTGGCCCGCAGGGCGGCGATCACCTCGGCGGTCTCGTCGACCGAGAGGGTCGTCTGGGTGATGAAGGCGACTTTGCCCGGGTCCGGGACCTGGAGGCTCTCGACTTCGTCGGCGGTTTCGATCAGGACGATGCTGCCGGGCGCCTCGCCGGTCGTCCCTTCGACCTCCTCGTGACCCTCGTGGCCGATCATGATGATCGTGTAGCCCTCGGCGGCGAAGCGGCGGGCGGAGACGTGGACCTTGGTCACCAGCGGGCAGGTCGCGTCGATCGTCCGCAGGCCGCGGGCGGCAGCGTTCTCGTGCACGCTCGGGGCGACGCCGTGGGCGGAGAAGACGACCATCGCGCCCTCCGGAACCTCGGTCTCCTCCTCGACGAAGATCGCGCCCCGCTCGGCCAGCTCCTCGACCACGTGCTTGTTGTGGACGATCTCCTTGCGGACGTAGACCGGCGCGCCGTAGAGCTCCAGCGCGCGCTCGACCGTCTGCACGGCGCGGTCGACGCCGGCGCAGTAGCCGCGAGGGGCAGCGAGCAGCACCTTCTTCGGCCCGGTGGCAATGGCAGGCATGCCTTCAGGGTACCGAGGCACCGCATCGGAGTTTGACCCCAGCCGGATGTGGGCAAAGTCGGAAGCGGTGACTGGATTGCGAGTAATCGAGCGGGAAAGCTCCGTTTTTGCGGCCTAAGTAGCCTTCACGGATGGCCACCGCCGGACGCCACCTCGACCGCCTCACCGCCGTCGACGCCTCGTTCCTGACGAACGAGAGCTCGAGCAGCCACATGCACGTCGGCGCGATCCTGATCTTCGAGGGGCCGCCGCCGAAGTACACCGACCTGGTCGAGCACGTCCGCAGCCGCCTGCCGCTGGTGCCGCGCTTCCGCCAGAAGCTGGTGGTGCCGCCGCTGGAGGCCGGGCGGCCGCTCTGGGCCGACGACGTCAACTTCAATCTCACCTACCACATCCGCCATACCGCGCTGCCGGAACCGGGCGGGGAGGCGCAGCTGAAGCAGCTGGCGGGACGGGTCTTCTCTCAGCAGCTCGATCGGTCCAAGCCGCTCTGGGAGCTGTGGCTGGCGCAGAACCTTGAGCGCGACCGCTTCGCGATCCTGACCAAGACCCACCATGCGATGGTCGACGGGGTCTCCGGCGTCGACATCGGCACCGTCCTCTTCGACCTCGAGCGCGACGCGCAGCCGACGAAGCTGGAGGACGACTGGGTGCCGCAGCCCGAACCGGGGACGACCGAGCTGGTCGCGCGCGGGATCGCCGACGCGGTCGCCGCCCCGGTCAAGCTTGCCGAGCGCGCGGTCGACGTCGTCCGCAACCCGGAGACGACGGCGCGCAAGCTGGTCGAGGGCCTGGAGGGCGTCGGCGAGATCGTCAGCGCCTTCGCCGACCCGGCGCCGGACGTGCCGCTGAACGAGGAGATCGGGCCGCACCGCCGCTACGTCTGGACCCGCTCGGAGCTGGCCAAGTTCAAGGAGATCAAGGACGCGCTCGGCGGCACCGTCAACGACGTCGTCCTCGCCGTCGTCACCGGCGCCCTGCGCCGCTGGCTGGACGGTCGCGGCATCCGCACCGAGGGGCTGGAGCTGCGGGCGCTGGTGCCGGTCTCGATCCGGACTCAGGACGAGCGCGGCGACCTCGGCAACCGGATCGCGCTGATGCGGGGGCCGCTGCCGGTCTACATCGAGGACCCGGTGCGTCGGCTGCGGACGATCAGCGACGCGATGGCCGGCTTGAAGCGCTCCAAACAGGCGCTGGGGGCAGAAGTGATCTCCCGCTTCAACGACTTCGCGCCGCCGACCCTGCTCGCCCAGGCCTCGCGGATCAACTTCTCCACCCGGCTCTTCAACCTGATCGTCACCAACGTGCCGGGGCCGCAGACGCCGCTCTACGTGCTGGGCAAGGAACTGGAGGAAGTCTTCCCGGTCGCGTTCCTGCCGCAGAACCACTGCCTGGCGGTGGCGATCATGAGCTACAACGGCAAGGTCGGGTTCGGGCTGCTCGCCGACTACGACTGCATGGAGGACGTCGAAGTCGTCAGCAACGGCCTCAGCGAATCCCTCGCCGAGCTCGAGGCGGCGGCCGGCAAGGCCGCCAAGGCCGCATAGCCGCCTCTCTAGGCTTTCCCCATGCCCCTGCTCCTGATCCTGCTGTTCATCGTCGTCCCGATCGCGGAGCTCTACGTGATCATCCAGGTGGGGCAGGCGATCGGCATCGGCCCGACCCTGGTCCTACTGCTGGCGGATGCGCTGTTCGGCTCGTGGCTGCTCAAACACCAGGGGCGGAGCGCCTGGCGGCGCTTCAACGAGGCGCTGGCGTCGCGGCGCTTCCCGGGCCGCGAGGTGGCCGACGGGGCGCTGATCATCGTCGGCGGGACGCTGCTCCTGACCCCCGGCTTCATCACCGACGTCTTCGGCATCTTCCTGCTGCTGCCGCCGACCCGGGCGATCTCCCGGCGGCTGCTGAAACGCCTGACGATCGGCCGCTTCGCCGTGATCAGCACCAGCGGCGGCGGCTTCGGCCCCTTCGACCCGCCGAGCGGCGGCGGCGCGCGCCCGAGCCGCGACTACGACTTCGAGGGGACCGCCGAAGAGGTCCCGCCCCAGGGCAACGGCGACCCCCGCCTGCCACGCAGCGACCAGAGCTGATCCGGTGGTCGAGGGGCTGCAGACCGAGCGGCTCCTGCTCCGCCGGCCCAGCGTCGAGGACCGCGCCCTCTACCACGCCCACTTCACCCACCCCGAGGTCGAGCGCTGGCTGCGTCCCTCCCCCCTGCCGCCCTTCAATTCCGGAGCGATCGAGGAGCTGGTTGAGGGCGACCAGGCCCACTGGGCCGACCACGGCTTCGGCCCCTGGGTCCTGATCGAGCGGCCCTCAGGCGCCTTCGCCGGCCGCGGCGGCCTGCACTGGACCACGGTCGAGGACGTCGCCATGGTCGAGCTCGCCTGGAGCGTCGAACCGCGCCTGCACGGCAACGGCTACGCAACCGAGATGGCGAGCGCCGCGATCGAGCGGGCGCGCGAGCTGGAGATCGAGGAGCTGGTGGCCCTGGTGCTGCCGGCCAACACCGCCTCGCGGCGCGTCGCCGAGAAGCTCGGCTGCGAGCCAGCCGGCGAAGTTGAGCACGCGAGCCTTCCTCACCTGCTGTTCCGATTGCACCTCATCTGACCCACGACTGGGCCTGCGCGCCATAGGCACCTGGGGTCTGCTCCGATCCCACTTCAGTTCCCCCAGAGCCCTTGAGTGAACAAATCTTTATCTGCTCGACTACGCTTTTTATCCGTGTCTGAGCCGGGCCTGAACCTTGCCTCCTCCGGGTGGCTTCGCAATTTGCCGGCTCCGGCGCTCAGGGCGTATATGGGTATCTTGCTGTTGGCCCGGGAAGGGGCGCCACCATTGGGAGACCTAGAGGAGGATGGCGCTGCGTTCTGGGTCGCGCAGGTCGCCCCACGCGGATTGGATGAGCCCTACGAGCCTTCTGACGAGGCGGGTTGGACGGAAGATCTCGAGAATGAGATGGCCCTATGGGAGGAGTGGCAGGGCTATGCGGCCAACCTAGCTCGCCCGCTAACCAACTGCCGCGACCTCATCGAGTTCATGATCGATCTGGGTCTGATCGAAGAAGGAACCGGCGAGGAGGCTTGGAGGACGGTGAGCCCGCTCCCACTTGTCGAGGACGTTCTGCCCATCAGCGACGAGCGAAGGGAGGTCGAGTCGCAGATCCGATGGCGACTGAACTTCATGCCGGCCGAAAGAGCCATTACCGCGTGGATCGCCAAAAACAATCCCGGCGGCGTTGCTGAGTCGGAGATCCGAACCTCTCTAAAGGCGATCGCCGCAGATCTTGGCCTCGATATAGAAGACGCTCGACACGGGCTGGCGGTACTTCTCGATGAGGACGTTCGATGCGACGTCGACCCCGAGACGGCAGCCGATCCGGAGCCACTTCGACTCCACATAGATTGGCAACTATTTGAGGATCTGCGAACCCTGTACCGAGCAGCTCCACCTCAGTAGGGGCGATCAATCGCCGGCCCCGCTGAGCTAGAAACCCGTGCCTAGAAGCCGAGCGCGAACTTGGCGTCCTCGGTCATCATCTCGGGGCTCCAAGCGGGGTCGAAGACCATCTTGGGGTGCACGGAGTCGACGCCGGGGAGGTCGCCGACGAACTCGCGCATCTGCTCGGAGACCTGGGGGCCGATCGGGCAGGCGGGGGTGGTCAGGGTGAAGGTGACGTAGACCTCGGGGCCCTCGATGTTGACGTCGTAGACGAGGCCGAGGGAGACGAAATCGAGGCCGAGCTCGGGGTCGATGACCTCCTCCAGCACCTCGTAGACGTCCTCCTCGGTGAGGGTTTCGTCGCCGGTGTCGGGGGTGGTCGGGGCCTGGTCGGATGCGGCTGCGGGGTTCTCGGACATGAGGGAATGGTAGCCGGGCGCTACCGCGACTCCGGTGGCGGTCCCTCGCCCGGCGCCGCCAGCTCCAGCTGGAACCAGCCGACGTCGCGCCAGGCGCCGTGCTTCCAGCCGATCCCGCGGTTGAGGCCGACCTGCTCAAAGCCGAGGCTCTCGTGCAGGCCGACGCTCGCCTCGTTCGGCAGGGTGATGCCGGCGCAGGCCGTGCGGAAGCCGCGCTCGCGCAGGCGCGCGAAAAGCGCTTCATAGAGAGCGCGGCCGACGCCGACGCCCCGCGCCTCCGCGGCGACGTAGACCGAGACACTGGCGCTCCAGCGGTAGGCCGGCCGTTCGTTGAAGGCGGTCGCGTAGGCGTAGCCGACCACCTGCCCCTCGCGCTCGGCGACGAGCCAGGCGTGGCTCGACCCGTAGCGGGCGATCCGCGCCGCCATCTCCCCCGCGTCCGGCGCCCGTTCCTCGAAGGAGACGGCGCTACCCTCGACGTGCGGTGCGTAGATCGCCGCGCAGGCAGCGGCGTCGCTGTCGGGGTCGGCGTCTCGGATCGGCGTCTCCACCATGGCGCGGCAGAGGTTATGCACCTGTAAGAGGGAAAAGCTCTGCCGCGGTCTCCGGGCAATCACTAGGCTGCCGAGCATGAGCGAGAGCGGCCCAGTGGTGCGGCGGTCGATCGGGATCGTCTTCTCCGACGGCGGCCTGCTGGCGCTCAGCTCGAACCTGCCGGAGGGCGCCGAGGCGCACGGCGAAGAGGAGGTCGCGGCGGTCCTCTGCGACCCCGACGGGGCGCCGCTGCGGTTCGAGGAATCGCTGCTCTCGACCGAGTACGGCGAGGACGGCGTCCAGCGCCGGGCGACGCTGGAGCTGTGGCCCGACGTCGAAGAGATGCGGCCGCTGCGCGGCGCCGGCACCCTGATCAGCTCGGTCAACGTGCGCCGGCAGGGGCTCGACTCGGAGATCGCCTTCTTCCGCTGGTCGGTCGAGGGCCGCGAGGGCCTCGGCACCTACGAGGTCGCCCGCAGCGCCCATGGCTGAGCCCCCGACTCCCGGCTTGCAGGCGGTCATCTCCGACTTCGGCGGCGTCCTCACCACGCCGCTGCTGAGCTCGTTCCTCGCCGTCCAGGACGAGATCGGGGTCACGCCGGAGGATCTCGGCAAGGCGATGCGCGCGGCGACCGAGTCCCGCGGCGAAAACCCCCTCTTCGAGCTCGAGCGCGGCGAGCTCGCCGAGACCGAGTTCCTCGAGCTGCTGAACGACGCGCTCGAGCCGCTCGCCGGCCACCGCCCCCACCTGCACCGCTTCCGCGAGATCTACTTCGAGGCGCTGCACCCCAACGAGGAGATGATCGCCCTGATGCGGGAGCTGAAGGCGAGCGGCCTGAAGATGGCGATGCTGACCAACAACGTGCGCGAGTGGGAGCCGCTCTGGCGCTCGATGCTGCCGGTCGACGAGATCTTCGAGGAGATCGTCGACTCCGCCTTCGTCGGCTGCCGCAAGCCGGAAGCCCGGATCTACGAGCTGACCCTGGAGCGGATCGGGCTGCCGGCCGAGTCCTGTCTCTTCATCGACGACCTGCAGCCGAACATCGAGGGCGCCGAAGCGGCCGGGATGAGCGCCGTCCACTTCCGCGACAACGCGCAGGCGATCGCCGCGATCCGCGCCGCCCTCGGCCAGGCCTAGGCGCGCTCGCGGCTGGCGGCGGGGGCGCCGTTGCCGGCGTGCCGTGGCCCTTCGCGCCAGCGGCGGGCGAACGGGAGCCGCCAGCTGTGGGGCGCGATCAGGCCGCCGATCTCCGACGGGCCCCAGGAGCCCTGCGGGTACGGTTTCACCGCCGGCGGGTCGCGCAGCAGCGGTTCGGAGACCTCCCAGAGCCGCTCGATGCCCTCGGCGGTGGTGAACAGGGTTCGGTCGCCGATCATCGCGTCGCGGATCAGCCGCTCGTAGGCCTCGACCGTCTCGGCCCGGTAGCTCGTTTCCTCCAGCGAGAACTGCATGCTCGCCTTGTCGAGCACCATCCCCATCCCCGGCCGCTTGCCGTAGAAGGAGAGCGAGACGCGCGAGGACTCGTCGAGGTCGAAGGTGAGGTGGTCGGGCCCATAGCGGCCGACCCGCGAGTCCTGCGGGAACATCGCGTGCGGCGGCTCGCGGAAGGCGATCGAGATGATCCGCGCCCCTTCCTCCATCCGCTTGCCGGTGCGCAGGTAGAACGGCACCCCGCTCCAGCGCCAGTTGTCGAGCCCGCAGCGCAGGGCGATGAAGGTCTCGGTGCTGGAGTCGGGGTCGACGCCGGGCTCGGAGCGGTAACCCTCGTACTGGCCGCGCACCACCTGGGCGGGGTCGAGCGGCTGCAGGCTGCGGAAGACCTTGTTCTTCTCGTCGGTGATCGGCCCCGGCGCTAGCGCCGTCGGCGGCTCCATCGCGACGAAGGCGAGGATCTGGAACAGGTGGGTGACGACCATGTCGCGGAAGGCGCCCGTCTTCTCGTAGAAGGTGGCGCGGGAGCCGACGCCGACCGTCTCCGGGACGTCGATCTGGACGTGGTCGATGTGGCTGCGGTTCCAGATCGGCTCGAAGAGGCCGTTGGCGAAGCGCAACGCGAGGATGTTCTGGGCGGCCTCTTTGCCGAGGAAGTGGTCGATGCGGAAGACCTGGTCCTCGTCGAGCACTTCGTGGACCATCTCGTTCAGCTTGCGGGCGCTGGCGAGGTCGGTGCCGAACGGCTTCTCCATGATCACCCGCGAGCGCTTCGAGAGCCCGCACGTCTTCAGCATCTGGATCACGTCGGGGGCGGCGTTCGGCGGCACGCTGAGGTAGTGCAACAGGTGCATGTCCGGGCCGAGGCCCTCTTCGGCCCGGTCGACCGCCCGCTTCAGCCCCTCCGGCGCCTGCGAGTGCGGGACATAAGAGAGGCGACAGGAGAACTCGTGCCACTCCTCGCCGCCGAAGGCGTGGCGGGCGTGCTCGCGGCAGGCCTCTTCGGCGATCGCCCGAAAGCGGGCGTCGTTGATCTCCTCCATCGAGACCCCGATCACCCGGAACGGCGGCATCAGCCCGGCCTGGAACAGGCGCAGCAGCCCCGGCAGCAGCTTGCGCCGCGCCAGGTCGCCGGTAGCGCCGAAGATGACTATCGCTTGCGGAGGAACGTCCACTACAGCGAGGGTAGCCCCGTCGGATGGGGGCTAAACGTAGAAATCGAAGAGGTAGCGTCCTGCTGATACGTCAACTTGAAACTTATTGTCTTCTTTCCTCTATGCTATTGACACGGAGAGCAGAGGCCGCGAGGCGCGGCGAACGCCTGATAAGCGTGAGGTCGGTCCAATCAACCGGCAGGGGTTCGAATCCCCCGCTCTCCGCAACAGATTGACCCGCCACGCGGAAGTCGGCCGAACGCGTGCCCCGCTGCTACGATCGAGGGGCTTATCAGGCGTTTGTGGGCTGATTACCCACCTCGCAACTAGACCCGCGTTGCGGGTCTTTTTGTTGCCTCTTAGCTGGTTCCTTTCAGGTAAGGGTCGGCTTCCGCGCTTCCCGCTAAGCCTCGGAGAAACCTTCAGCCCCCCGACAAGTCCAAAGTCGCGAAAGCGAACTAGCGCTAGCCGCTGGCCGCTCTCCGCGACCACTTCAGCTTCGAGCTGCCCCTACGTTTTCCCCGGCGCGAGAAATTACTTACCCGTGATCGCGTGCTCGATAAAGCGAACGATCAGGTCGGCAGCGATGGCAATCAATAGGGCTCGCGCCATCGAGTCTTCGGGTGCGAGATTCTTGAGCTGGTCCAACAACCGTTTTACCCGCTCGATCAGCGGGGAGAGATCGACTTCAAATGGCTCGGCGGCAGTTTCATCCGCCGTGGCTTCAACGGCATCGGCGACCTCAGGAGAGTCCGCGACTCTTGCCGCCTCGGCGACTTGCTCCATAAGCTTCTGCCATTCGCTACCGGGGCCGAAACCAGCGAGGTGCTGGAAGCGGCTCAGGTCGATCCCAAAGTCGGGAACCTGAGGCTGGACCATTTTGCTGATGGCCTCCAGATCAGTGCGCACGCTCTCCATGATTTTGAGATCCGGACGAGCCGCTTTAAGCAAGGAGTCGTAGTTGCGATTGAGCCCCATCCCTTGAATCGCCTCTGAGATCTGCTTATTGGTTCTGAGTGCATCGCTTAGGCCAGGAGAAATGATTGGCAGCTTCGGGATCTGGCCATACATCTTGAGGAGGTCTTCCGAGATCGTTGGCCTGACCTTAGGAAGGGTCGGCAGGATTGAAATCCGAATCGACTCGTTGAGTTTCCGCCACCTCTCCTCTTCCTTCGTTCCAATTTCCTCTAGCTCGGCGACGAGCTCGCCATCCGATTTCGCCTTCAGCTTCGGCACCGTTGCGGCGGCGATGACCCGGGGCAAGAGCCGCTCGAGATCAGCTTCATCCCAGTTGAAGCTCGGCGTTTGGTGAGTCACCTGCTCTTTGACGAAAGACCAAGCCACGTCCTCAGCGCTGGCATCCCCCTGCCGGTGACCTCTAAGAGCCTGTTCGACGGGCGTACCGTGAACCGAGACCCATTGCTCTACCGTCAAGTTCGCACGGCCATACCGGACCTTGGTCGTAGCTCGCAGCTTGTCTAGGTCAATGCGTTTCTTTTTGGCCATCGTGGCCTCCAAGTGCTGCTCCACGGGGCAACCAGCTCAGAGAAGCTTCAGAGCGAGTCCCTGAAAAACAAGCTGACTAACCAGCTCCCCACGCCCAGCCTCAAAGGGCTTCGTCCAAGATGGGCTTCTGGTCGGGAACGTCACGAACGTACGCGACTTGGGAAGGGTTGACGAGAATCACGCCCCCGCTCTCGGTCTGGGCAGGAAACCAACCTGGCGCCAGCGGAGTTCCGGTACTGGGCGAACGAATCCCTTCTTCTTTGAGTGCGCGATTGAGGCCTTGGATCAACCCTTCGGCATTGGTGCCGCTAACTCGAACCTGATGCCCATCGCTAAATACCAGCTCAGTTCCCATAGCGCCCCATCGTAGCTTGCCCCTGCACTGGGGCGGGCCGAGCCCGACTGACTAGTTATCGCTACCCGCGCGGTCCCACACGTAAAGCTCCAGCGCCTCGGCGGCGAGCTCCATCAGGCGCGGGGGGCCGAGGAGGCCGAGGACCAGCTCCAGCGCGTCCTCCTCGGTGACGCCGGAGTCGACCGCCTCCTCGCCGCGGAAGCCGGCGGCGAGCTTGAGGGCCTCGCGGCGGTTTTCGCCGAGCGAGCTGAAGGCGGCCATGAGGAAGTCGCGGTTGGGAACCGGCTGGCCGACCTCCAGGGAACCGTGCCAGGCGGCGAGCATCGAGAGGTCGTGCTCGTCGAGCTCGGAGATCGCCTTCGCGTAGTGGACTTCGAGCTCCGACTCGGGGATCTCGTCCACCCAGGCGCGCACCGCCTCCCCGAGGAGCTGGCGGCGAGCCTCACGGCCGACGGAGTCGGCAATGGCCCGGATGGCGTCGGCTGGGTCTACGAAACAGAGGGACATCGGCTGGGGAGAAATGTAGGGGCGGGCGAAGACGCCAAAAGATGCCCGCTAACCCCCCACTTTGCGGGGTCGTGGCAGGAGCCCGGGAGCGTACGCCGGACCCGTCCGTAGGCTCGGGCGGGTGCCTCTGAAACTGATCCACGGGCCGCCCAACTCGGGCCGCGCCGGCGTCGTCCGCCGCGCCTTCACGGCGGCTCTGGAGCGCGATCCCGTCCTCGTCGTGCCGACCGTCGACGACGTCTTCGCCTTCGAGCGCGAGCTCTGCGCCGCCGGGGCCGTCCTCGGCGGCTCGGCGATGACCTTCGGCGCCCTCTTCCGCACCGTCGCCACCGCCGCCGGGGCGCCGCCCGGGGCCGAGCTCTCCGCCGCGCAACGGCTGCGGGCCGTCGCGGTGGCGATCGCCGCCCGCCAGAGCCGCCTCGGGCCGCTGCGCCGCTCGGCGGAGCGTCCCCGCTTCGCCGGCGCCCTCGAGCGGCTGCTCGACGAGCTGCAGGCCGCGGGAGTCGAGCCGGAGGAGGTCGAGGCCAGCGCCGCGACGCTGGAGGGCTCCGCCTACCTCAGCGACCTCGCCACCCTCTACGGGGGCTACGAGGAGGTGCGCCGTCGCAGCGGCCGCACCGACGCCCACGGGATCGCCCGCGAGGCGATCACCCAGCTGCGGCGCGACGGCTCGTTCTGGGGCGAGCGGCCGGTCCTTCTCTACGGATTCGACGACCTGACCGAGAACCAGCTCGGGCTGGTCGCGGCGCTGGCCGAGCGGGCCGAGGTGACCGTCGCCCTCCCCTACGAGGAGGGAAGCGCGGCGCTGGCGGCGCGCGGGCGGCTGCTCGGGCAGCTGCGGGAGAAGATCGGCGTCCTCGCCGAGGAGGCCACCCCGCCCGATCCGGGCAACACCGAAAGCCCGCTGCTCTTCCACCTTACGCGCCACTTCGGAGCTGCCCGGCCGCCGCGGCTGGAGCCCGACGGCAGCCTCACGCTGCTGCGCTCGGCCGGGACCCGGGCCGAGGCCGAGGCGATCGCCGCCCATGTCTCGCGCCTGGTCGCGGCCGGCGCCGACCAGGCGGAAGTCGCCGTCGCCCTGCGCGACCCCGCCCGCCGCGGCCCGGAGATCGCCGCGGCGCTGGAGGCGAACGGGATCGCGGTGGCGCTGGAGGCCGAGCTGCCGGTCGCCGGCACCGGCGTCGGCGGCGCCCTGCTCGCCCTGCTGGAGACCGCCTTCGGCGCCCGCCGCGCCGCCGACTTCCTCCGCTACCTGCGCGGCCCCTCCGGATGGCGGCCCGACACCGTCGACTGGTTCGAGCGCTCCCTGCGCCGCGGGCGGGTGCGGGACGCGGAGGCGGCGCTACTGCGCTGGGAGGGCGAGGGCCGCGAGCTGCCGCGCGACCTCCAGCGCCTGCGCGAGGCGGCGGAGCGCTCGCCGCAGGCGCTCGCCGCCGAGGTCGGCGCCCTGGCGGCGACGATGGCCTCCCGGCCGCTGCGCGGCGAGGGGGACGGCCCGCGGCCACGGCAGGGCGAAGGGCTGGAGCTGCGCGCCGCCGGCGCGATCGTCTCGGCCCTCGCCGAGCTGGGCGAGCTCGGCGATCTGGCGCCGCGGCCGGAGGAGCTGGCCGGGATCGTCGCCGAGCTCCGCTTCCGCGCCTGGTCGGGGCCGGTCGAAGGCCGGGTCCGGATCGCCGACCCCTACCGGCTGCGTGCTGCCCGCTTCGACCACGTCGTCGTCGCCTCGCTCCAGGACGGCGAGTTCCCGCGGCGCAACCGCGGCGCCGATCCCTTCCTCTCCGACGGGCAGCGGGCGACCCTGGGCCTCGACCCGCGGCGCGACAGCGAGGCCGAGGAGCGCTACCTCTTCCACGCCTGCCTTGCCCTCCCCCGGCGCAGCCTCGTCCTCTCCTACCGCGACAGCGACGAGGACGGCGCCGCGACGGCGCGCTCGCCGCTGCTCGACGACGTGCGGGCACTGCTGGCGCCGGCGTCCCCCGCCAGCGGTCCCGACCCGGTCGAGGAGGCGATCACCGTCGGCCGCGACCTCGCCCAGGTCGTCGCGCCGCTGGCCGAGGCCCCCTCCGAGGACGAGCTGGCGCGGGCGCTCGCCGCCCACGGTCCCGTCGCCGACGCGGCGGGCCTGCTGGAGACGGTCGGGGTCGGCGACGAGGTGGCATCGCGGCTGCTGAGCCGGCTGGCGGCGGCGCGGCGGGCCGAGGCCGCCTCGCGGGCGCCGGGGCCGCTGACCAACCCCGCGGTGCTGGAGTCGCTGGCGTCGGTCGCCGCCTACGGCGGCACGACGCTGGAGGAGTTCGACGTCTGCTCCTACCGCTGGTTCGCCGGTCACGAGCTGGACCCGCAGCTGATCGAGCCGACCCCCGACCCACTCGTCCAGGGCGGGCTGATGCACGAGGCGCTCGACCGCCTCTACCGGGAGCGGCCGGGCGGCGACCCGCTACCGCGGCCCGGAAGCCTCGCCGCCTGGCGCGAGCGCGGCCGCGAGCTGGTCGCCGCGATCGTCGCCGAGCGCGAGCTCGGCGACCACCCGGCGGAGCGGGCGATGGCGCGGCGGGTGGAGCGGCTGCTGGAGCGCTTCCTCGGCGAGGAGGCCGAGCGCGAGACCGGCGGCTTCGAGCCCTGGCTGCTGGAGGCCCGCTTCGGCGAGCACCCAGACGCCGAGCGGCCGGTCCTCGACCTCGGCGGCTGGGGGCTGCACGGCGCCGTCGACCGGGTCGACCGCGCAGCCGACGGACGCGCGGTCGTCCTCGACTACAAGCTCGCCGGCCAGGTGACGCCGCGAGAGAGGTTCGAGGAGCGGGCGAAGCTGCAGCTGCCGCTCTACGCCCTGGCGGTCGCCGAGCACTGGGGGGCGCAACCGGTCGGCGCCCTCTACCACCCGCTGCGCGGGACCTCGGTGCGACGGCCGCGCGGGGTCCTCTCCAGCGAGGCGGCCGAGGACCTCGCCGGCTACAACCCCTACCCCGGCGACGTCGTCGACCCCGAGGCGCTCGAGGAGCTGTTCGAGGACTCGCGGCAGCGCGCCGGGGCGATCGTCGCCCGCATCCGCGGCGGCGAGATCCGCCGCGACCCCGGCCCGCGCCCGGGGCTGCGCGGCCACGACACCTGCCCCTCCTACTGCAGCTTCGCGCCGATCTGTCGCCGCGACCGCTCGCCGCGCTACGAGGAAGACGAAGGCGACGAGCGGTGAGCGCCGGCCAGGCAAGCGCCGCGCCGCCGCGCGAGCCGACCCCCGAGCAGGCGGCGGCGATCGCCGCCCGCGGCGAGGACGTGCTGCTCGAAGCGGGCGCGGGGACCGGCAAGACCGGGGTGATGGTCGAGCGCTACTGCCGGCTGGTCTGCGACAGCGGCCTCTCACCCGACGCCGTCCTCGCCTTCACCTTCACCGACAAAGCCGCGGCCGAGCTGCGGCAGCGGATCCGGGCCGAGCTGACCCGCAGGGCGGAGCGCGGCTCGGAGCGGGCGGCGAGCGCGCTGGCCGGGCTCGGCGGCGCCTGGGTGACGACGATCCACGGCTTCTGCAACCGCGTCCTCGCCGCCCATCCGGTCGCCGCCGGGGTCGATCCCGGCTTCCGCGTCCTCGACGCGCCGGAGACCAGCCGCGCCGCGCGCGAGGCCTTCGACGACGCCCTGGTCGACTTCCTCAAAGCCGGCAGCCACCCGTCGCGCGAGGAGACGGTGGCGGCCTTCGACGTCGAAGGGCTGCGGGGGGCGATCGTCGCCGTCCACGCCGAGCTGCGCAGCCGCGGCGTCGCCGCGCCGCGCCTGCCCGAGCCGCCGCCCGCCGACCCCGAAGCGGCGATCGCCACCGCCATCGAAGCCGCCGGCGAGTGCCTGGCGGAGCTGGAGGAGAAGAACGGGAAGCGAAGCGAGGCAGAACGAGAGCTGCTGGCGCGGGCGCTGGAGCGGCTCTCGGCCCCCGGCGGGCCGCCGTCCCTCGACGAGCTGCGGGCGCTCTCGACCTCCAGCCGGGCGAGGACGCTGAGCTCCTACCGGGAGGCGATCGAGGCGGCGACCCGCAGCGTCGCCGAGGCCGGGGAGGGGCGGATCGCTTACGGCCACCTGGCCGAGCTGCTCGGACTGTTCACGGCCCGCTTCGAGGCGGCGAAGGAGCGTCGTGCCGGAATCGACTTCGAGGACCTGCAGATCCTCGCCGCGCGGCTGCTCGAGCGGGCCGAGATCGGCGAGAGCTACCGCTCGCGCTTTCGCCAGATCCTCGTCGACGAGTTCCAGGACACCAACCGCCTGCAGCTGCGGCTGATCGAGGCGCTGCGGGGGCCGAAGACCGAGCTGGTCGCGGTCGGCGACGAGCTGCAGTCGATCTACGGCTTCCGCCACGCCGACCTCGAAGTCTTCCGCCGGGCGCGCGAGGAGGTCGAGCGCCGGGCCGGCGCCGAGCTGATGCGGCTGAGCGGCAACTTCCGCTCGCGGCCGGAGATCGTCGGCGCCGTCAACCTGCTCGGCGAGGCGCTCCTCGGTGAGAGCTACCAGCCGCTGCGGGTCGGCACGGAGCCGGAGGAGCGCTCGCTTCCCACGCGAGAGGTCGCTGGTTCGGAACCAGCCGTCGAGCTGCTGCTGACCGCCCGCGACGGCTGGGACGGCGAGGGGATCGAGCTGGAGCCGGCGATCGACGGCGCCACCCCGCTCAACTGCCTGGCCGAGGCGCGCTTCGTCGCCGAGCGGCTGCGCGAGCTGGCCGACGCCGGCGTGCCGCGCGGCGAGATGGTGGTCCTGCTGCGGGCCTTCACCCACCTCGACGCCTACGAGGACTCGCTCGAACGGGCGGGCCTGCGGCCCTACGTCGTCGGCGGCCGCGGCTACTGGTCCCAGCAGCAGGTCGCCGACGTCTGCGCGCTGCTGGCGACGATCGCCAACCCGCTCGACGACCAGGCCCTGTTCGGGGCCCTCGCCTCCCCCGCCTGCGGCGCCGCCCCGGACACGCTCTGGCTGCTGCGGGCGGCGGCGGGCAAGCGGCGCCACGTCTGGCCCGCGGTTGAGCGGGCGGCGGGAAGCGGCGAGTCCGAGCTGACCGAGCCGCAGCGGCTGGAGGCGATTCCCGACGACGAGCGCGAGCTGCTGCGGACCTTCGTCGCCCGCATCACCGCGCTGCGCGAGCGGGCGCCGCGGCTGGCGCTTCCGGCGCTGATCGAGGCGGCGGTGACCGAGACCGGTTACGACCTGGCGGTGCTCTCGCGCCCCGCCGGCGAGGCGCGCTTCGCCAACGTCCGCAAGATGGGGCGGCTGGCGGCCGAGTTCGAGGCCCGCGAGGGACGCGACCTGCGTGGCTTCCTCGACTTCCTCGCCGCCCGCGCCGAGGGCGAAGCCGAGGCCCAGGCGGCGACCGCCGCCGAGGGCCACGACGGGGTGCGGATCATGACCGTCCACAACGCCAAGGGGCTGGAGTTCGGCGTCGTCGCCATCCCCGACCTGGCGCGCGGCCTGCTCGCCGGCGGCCGGGCGCCGCTGCTCGCGGTCGGGCGCGAGGAGGAGCCGCGGGTGGGGCTACAGCTGCGCCGGCTCGGCGCCGGCGCGATCAACCTCTTCGGCTACGGCGAGCTGCTGGAGGAGGCGCGCGGACGCGACTCCGAGGAGGGGCTGCGCCTGTTCCACGTCGCCGCCACCCGCGCCGAGCGCCACCTGATCCTCAGCGGCGTGGTCAAACCGGAGCCCGGCAAGGAGATCCGACCGGGCACGTCGGTGATCGAGCGACTGGTCGAGGCGCTGGGGGTCGAGCGCGACGCCGACGCGACCGTGCCGGTGGCCCCGCCGGCGCCGCGACCAGGCCTGGAGGCGACCTTCGAGCCGTCCGGGATCGCGGTGCGGGCCAGCCTTCCCTCCCGCGAGCGCGCCGCCGAGCTGCGGGCGCTGCGCCGCCGCGAGGCGAGCGAGCGCGAGCTGGGCCACGGCCCGCCGCCGCTGGTCGAGCGCAACCCGCCGATCGTCCCCAGCCGCCCGCTCTCCTACACCGCGATCTCGGCCTTCAAGGAGTGCCCCTACCGCTTCTACATGGAGCGCGTCCTCGACCTCCCCCCAACCGAACTGCATCAACTTGACCACCCAGCAGGCAGTCAAGTTGATGCAGTTCGCGATGGGGCGCCGTCGGCGCGCGAAGAGCGGACCGCGCGGGGGGCGGCCGTGCACGCACTGCTCGAGTGGAGCGAGGCCAACGCGTGGGCGGAGCCGCCCGAGGAGCTGGTACTGCGTCATGCAGTGGCTGCCGGGCTGGGGGCGGGGACTCCCTCCCCAGACACATCTCGCCAATGGCTCGATGTTGAGTGTCTGGAGAGGGAGTCCCCGCCCCCGCGGCTAGCCGAGGAGTTGCTCGATCCCGTCCGCAAGTGGATCGAGGCTCCGCTGCGGGGGCGGATCGCTGAGGAGGCGACGCGGACGCGGGCGGAGGTGCCGCTGCTGCTTGGGATCGGCGACACCGTCCTGCGCGGGTCGATCGATCTGCTGGTGGAGCGGGAGGGGGCGCCGCCGCTGGTGGTCGATTACAAGACCGACCGGCTTGCGGGCTCCGACCCCGCCGAGCGGGCGGGGCGTTATGAGGTGCAGCGCTTGATCTATGCGCTGGCGGTCGCCGAGGCGCTGGACGTGACCGAGGTGGAGGTCGCCTACGTCTTCCTCGAGCGCCCGGACGAGCCCGTCCTCACCACGCTGGGCCCGGAGGCGATGGTCGCCGCCCAGCTGGAGCTGGAGGACGCGATCGCCCAGATCGGCCGCGGCGAGTTCCCGGTCGCTCCGCCCGCGGAGCGCAGCTGGGACCTCTGCCGAGGCTGCCCGGCCCTCCGCGGCCTCTGCTCGGGGCCCGAGTCAGCCGACGTCTGAGGCGGTGTCGAGCTTGGCGGCGAGGTCGTCGAGCCGCAGCTCCTTCAGCCCGGCGCCGACCTCGTCGAGCTCGGCGGCGCAGTAGGTGACGAGCTGCTTGCCCTCGCTGCAGAGGTCGAGGGTCTCGCGCAGGCCGGCCTGACCGGAGTCGAGCCGGTCGATGATCTCCTCCAGCCGCTCGACCGCGGCCTCGTAGGAGTCAGGCGCCGTCGCGCTCGGGTTTCGCTCGGACTCGTCCATCGCTGAAGCGAAGGCTAATGCGCTCCGCGGCGCTCGCCTCCGCGGCGCTGGTCAGCGGCTCGCCGCCCTCGCCCTCGACCAGCGCGTAGCCGCGCTCCAGGGTGCGCTCGGGCTCGTGGGCGCGAAGCGCCACCGCCGCCCGGTGCAGGGCGTCACGGCGTTTGTCCATGTCGGCGCCGATCGCCCGCCGCCGCGCCCGCTCCAGGACCACCGTCCCGATCCGCCGCTGGGAGCCGAAGCGCTCGGCGAGGCCGCGTTCGGAAGCGGCGCGGATCTCGCGGATCTTCTGGTTCAGCTTGCCCCGCTCGCGCTGCAGCGCCCGCGCCGGCCCCCGCGCCAGGGCGCCGAGGTGGCGGGACCGGGTCCCGATCGCCCCCTCCCCCGCCCGCCGCAGCGCGACCACGCAGCGCTCCAGGCTCTCGCGGGCGGCGAGGCAGTCGAGCGGCACCGCCGCCTCTGCGGCGTGGGTCGGGGTCGAGCAGGCGACCGCGGCGACATCGTCGATCAGGGTGCTGTCGCGCTCGTGGCCGACGGCGCTCACCACCGGCACCCGCAGCATCGCCACGGTGCGGCAGAGGGTCTCGTCGCAGAAGGCCCAGAGGTCGGCGAGGCTGCCGCCGCCGCGGGTGACGACGATCGCCTCGACCTCGGGGCGCGCCGCCAGGTCCTGCAGAGCCATCCCGATCGCCGGCGCCGCGTGGCGGTCCTGGACCGGGGCGAAGGCCCAGACCACGGTGCCGCCCCAGCCGCGCCGCTCCAGCGCCGCGACCAGGTCGCGCCGCGCCGCGCCGCGCTCGGCGGTGACGACGCCGATCGCCTTCGGCAGCAGCGGCCGCTGCAGCTGCTTCTGCAGCTCGAAGAGGCCCTCGGCGCGCATCTGCTTGCGCAGCGCCTCCAGCCGGGCGATCAGGTCGCCTTCGCCCGCCAGCCGCACGTGGGTGGCGCGGAAACAGAAGTTGGGCGACGCCTGGCCGCCACCGGGGTAGTAGTCGAGCCCGCCGGAGATCACGACTTCGGCCCCGTCGCGCAGGCCGGCCCCATCGAGCCCCGCCTTCTCGAGGTCGTTGAGCCAGATCGCGCAGGGAACCGCGCCCTCGGCGTCGCGCAGCTCGAAGTAGGCCTGGACCTTGCTGCGGCCGACCCCGGTCACCTCGCCGATCAGCTGTACCCGCGCCCGCTCGCGCATCCACCCCTGCAGCTTGCGCGCGTAGGTGCCGACGGCGAAGGGTCCCGGAAGGCCCGGGGCCGCCGGCCGCTGCGGAGCTACCCCGCTTTCTTCCACCGGCGCGCCCAACTCTTCAGTTCGCTGAGGACCGGGTCGAGCTGCTGGCCCGCCTCGGTCAGCGAGTAGGTGACCCGCACCGGGGACCCGGCTTCGACGATCCGCTCGACCAAACCCTCGTCCTCCAGCTCCCGCAACCGTTGCGAAAGCAGCCGGTCGGAAAGCCCCGGGATCGCCTTCCCAAGCTCCCCGTACCGCATCGACCTCTCAGTCAGCGCACAGACAATCGCCCCGGTCCACCGCTTCCCAATCAACTCGATCGCATGGTGAAAGTGGGGACAAACAGCCCCATTTCCCGCCTGCTGCTGACCCTCAACAGAGCTGGTTGGCTCCATCAATCGAGCTTACACAACGTAAGTGACGGGCCTAACAGGCGCTGGCAGTGGGGTCGGAGGTCCTCCTCCAGACACTCAACATCGAGCCGCAGGCGAGATGTGTCTGGAGGAGGACCTCCGACCCCACCCACTCACCCAGTACAAGGACCCGTGTCCACAGCTTCAGACGTGTTGTCAAGCGCCCCCCGCACCTGCTCGGCCGGAATCGCAAAGCCGCCCCGCGGCCCGCTGGTGGTCGCGGCGAAGACGGTCCCGACGACGCGCCCGCGAGGATCGACCAGCGGCCCGCCGGAGTTGCCGGAGCGCACCGAGCCGCTCATCGCGACGATCGTCCGTTCGACCGGGCCGTTGCCGTAGGAGTCCTCGCTGATCGTCTCCCGGGTCTCGCCGATCCGCGCCGGGGCCAACGAGTACGGCCCGTTTTCGGGATAGCCGAGGACGGCGCCGTCCTCCCCTTCGCGCCGTTCGGAGCTGACCGGCAGCGTCGGCAGCGCCACCCCGACCCGCAGCAGGGCCAGGTCCCGCCGCGGCTCGTAATAGATCGGCGTCGCTTCCAACTCGACCCCGTCCTGGGTCGTCACCGTGGTGTCGTCGGAGCCGGCGACGACGTGGGCGTTGGTGACGACGATCTCCGGCTCGACCGCCCAGCCGGAGCCCTCGATCCCCAATCCGCAGGCGGTGCTGAGGACGCGGACGACCGAGTCGCCCGCATGCAGGACGTCGGGGTCGTGGGCGATCTGCCCGTCGGGCGCCGCGATCGGGGCCGCCGGCCCGAGCACGGTCGGCGCCGGGTCGACGCGGTCGAGGGCGTTCAGCAGCGGCCCGGTCGGCGGCAACACGTCGTTGAGGCTGCGCAGGATCACCGACTGCTGGATGTCGGCCCGCAGCCGCGCGGTCGAGGGGGCGTGGAGAAGGACGGCGCCGAAGATCCAGGCGAGGCCGAGGGCGACCGAGGCGATCAGGGCCGCGCCCCCGGCCCCGTCGGCGGCGTTGAGGAAGGGGCGGCGGACGAGCCGTTCGCGCAGGCCGAGGGCGAAGCTCTCCACCGTCACCGCCATCAGCGCCCCGATCAGCAGCGCTCCGAGCGCCGCGCACAGCGGCGCGTAAGGCGAGTGCGAGCCCTCGGTCAGCAGCAGCGGCCCGACCCGGCTGCCGAGAAAGGCGCCGGCGCCGAAGCCCAGCAGCGTCAGGGCGCCGACGATCAGGCCCTGGCGGTAGCCCCAGAGGGCGAGGGCGAAGGTGAAGGCCAGGATTGCCCAGTCCAAGACAGTCACCCGCTGAATAGAAGCATGCCGGGAGGGCCTCGTTTACCTTTCGGCGGTGAGCTCAACCCGGAACGAGGCGGAGCGCCGCCGCCGCCTCCTCACCCGCAGCCTGCCCCTGGCTCTGGTCGCTCTCGTCGCCTTCGTGATCGGAATCGCCACCGGCGCCCCCGGCTCGCCCGAGAAGGACGCCGCCAACCGCTTCGCCGAAGCCTGGGAAGCCGAGGACTTCCGGGGGATGTACGCGGAACTGAACGAAGCCTCGCGGGCGCGGGTCGACCGCAAGGAATTCGAAGCCGCCTATCGCGAAGCCGAGCAGATCTCCACGGCCCGGAGCATGGAGGCCGACTCCGCCGGCGAGCCCGGCAGCAGCGACGGCGGCACCACCGTGCCGGTCGAGATGACGGTCGGGACCGTCGCCTTCGGCAGCCTCGAAGAGACCCTGGAGCTGCCCTTCGCCGACGGCGGGGTCGAATGGGACCCGAGCCTCGCCTTCCCCGGCCTGCGGACCGGCGAGGAACTGGCCGCTGACGTGGAGCTGGCCGAACGGGCGCCGATCCTCGCCCGCGACGGGACGGTGCTGGCCGAAGGGCCGGCCGCCGAACGCGAACATCCGATCGGCAGCGCTGCGATCGACGTCACCGGCGAAGTCGGCGAAGCCTCCGAAGAAGAACTCGCCCGCCTCGCCCGCCACGGGTTCCCGCCGGAAACGCCGGTCGGCATCAGCGGCCTGGAGCGGGCCTTCAACGACCGGCTCGCGGGCAAGCCCGGCGGCTCCCTGCTGGCGGTCGCCGGCGACGGCTCCTCGGTGCGGACGCTCGCCAAGTCGAAGCCGCAGCCCGGGGCGCCGGTGAAGACGACGATCGACGCCGACCTGCAGGAAACGGCCGTCGCCGCGCTGGCCGGCCGGGTCGGCGGAGTAGCCGTCCTCGACACCCGCAACGGCGACGTGCGGGCGCTCGCCGGCCAGGCCTTCTCGGCCCCCCAGCCGCCCGGCTCCACCTTCAAGGTGGTGACCACGACCGCGGCGCTGGAAGCCGGCAAGGTCAGCCTCGATGACGAATTCGAAATCACCGACGGGGTCAACGTCGGCGGCCGCTTCCTCAACAACGCCAACGGCGAGTTCTGCGGCGGCACCTTCCGCCAATCCTTCGCCGAGTCCTGCAACGCCGTCTTCGCGCCGCTGGGCCCGGCGGTCGGCAACGACAAGCTGGTCGAAACCGCCGAAGCCTTCGGCTTCAACTCGCCGCCGTCGCTCTACGCGCCGAGCATCGTCGCCGAAGTGGAACCGGAGGAATCGACGATCCCGACCGAGATCGGCGAAGAAATCGACCTCGGCGTCTCGGCGATCGGCCAGGGCGAAGTGCTGGCGACGCCGCTGGAGATGGCGAGCGTTTCGCAGACGGTGGCCAACGACGGGGTCCGGCTGCCGAACTCGATCGTCCTCAACAAGAAGCTGCGGCCCGACGCCGAGCCGGTGCGGGTGATGTCGAAGAAGACCGCCGGGGAGCTGACCGAACTGATGATCGGCGTCGTCACCGAAGGGACCGGCACCGCCGGGGCGATCGCCGAGGCCCAGGTCGCCGGCAAGACCGGGACCGCCGAGCTCGGCCCGAAACCGGGCGAAGAGGACGCCGAAAACCCGGTGCAGATCAAGGACGCCTGGTTCACCGCCTTCGCGCCGGCCGAAAAGCCGCGGCTGGCGGTCGGGGTGCTGCTGATCGAAGCGGAAGCCGCGGGCGGCGAAGTCGCCGCCCCGATCGCCTCGGAAATCCTCTCGGCCGGGCTCTGAGCGGGCGGACCTAGAGATCCAGCGTCACCTCGGCGCCCTCTTCCCCTTCTTCGTCGGGGATGTGGAGGGTCAGCGGCCGGTTCTGGGAGGCCGATTCGGGCAGCAGGAAGATCGCCACCGAGCCCTCGATCGGCCCCTGCTGGGGAGCGGTGTCGAGGCGCGGCACCTGTTCTTCGGATTCGACTTCGCCGCCGAACGGGAGCGCGAAGATGCTTTCGCTCGGCAGCACCTCGAATTCGTTCTCGTCGACGTCGGTGATCGTCACCGTCGCGGGCAGCGTCTGCGGCTCGTCGCTTTCGTTCTGGACTTCGAAGAAGACGCCGAAGTAGGTTTCGCCTTTCGGGGCTTCCTTCTGCCCCACCAGGTAGGCCTCGTCCTCGTTGTCGTTGGGGTTGAGGTAGCGCGAGAAGGTGACGTTGTACTTCAGCTCCCCGAGCTCGACCGACTCGCCCTCGGCCACCTGCTTGGAGTCGCTCTCGTAGCCGCAGGCGGAGACCGCGACGGCAAGCAGGAGCAGCGCCAGGAGCGCGAGCAGCGACAGCAGTGGGCGGCGGTTCGGGGACATCGGCGGCGCGGAGTCTATATATCTGCGCAGCGCTGTTGCGAAGCGCTTTTAGGGGATGCCCGTCGCGTAGCGGTTGCCGCCGGCGACGGCGATGCGCTCGGCGGCGGGGCGGTCGGCCTCGAGCTTGTCCCGCAGGCGGCGCAGCGCCTCACGCCAGCCGCGAGCCTGGAACAGCGAGCCGGCGCTCAGCAGCTCGAGCCCGCGGTCGAGGGCGCCGGGCTCGGTCCAGTGGGAGACGCGCACCGCAGTCAGCCCGCCGGCCGACTCGGTCAGCTCCCAGACGGTGTGGACCGGGATCCGGTTGGCGCGGCCGCCGCGGCCCTCCTCGACGATCCGGAACGGCTCCTCGAGGGAGACGATGGTGGTGTCCATCCAGACGCTCCGAAGCGGCCCCTTGGCCCGAAACCTGGCGCCGGCGCCAACGCCGGTGGCCTCGATCCGGGTCAGGTGGAAACCGGTGAGGAAGTGGTCGGTGAAGGAAGGGCGCGCGGCAAGATCGGCAAGCGTGGCGAAGGCCTGCTCGCGCGGCACGTCGATCTCGATCTCGGCGCTGATCGGCCCCATCGGGCGCGGAGTCTAGATGTCAGGCCGGAAAGGCAATGCATTGGGAAAATTGAGTGCTATTCGTCAAGGGCCGGACTAGTATCCGATTGACCAGTCGTACGCAGTTCGGGAAGGAGTGAGTCCAATTTTCAACACCGCCGGCACCAGCCCGGCCGGCGAGGCTTTCGCCACCGGCGCCATGCCCGGAGAGGGCACTTACTTCTGCCTCGTCTGCGGCACCCAGGTCTCCCTGCACGAGACCGACGCGCTGCCGGCCTGCGACCGCTGCGGCGCCTCCCGCTTCCGCCGCGACTCGATCTTCTCTTCGCTGCAGGAGCACGGCTCCCCCACCGTCGAGTTCGCGATCGCCACCGAGCACGAGCCGCCGCCCTGGCTGGACGAAGCGCGAGCGCGGCTGACCGGCCCCGGGTACCACCTGGCGATGCGCGAGCGGGGCCGGGTCGAGACCTTCTCCCTGCGCGAAGGCTGGACCCGGATCGGCCGCTGCGCGACGGCGGAGATCTGCCTCGACGACCCCAGCGTCTCCCGCCGTCACGCGATCGTCAACAGCAAGGAGGGCCGCAACCCCCGCGTGCTCGACGACCGCAGCCTCAACGGCATCAGTGTCAACGGCCGCAAGGTCGAGGTGGCGGAACTGGAGCCCGGCGACGAGCTGACGATCGGCCGCCTCCGCCTCTACCTCCTCCAAGCCTAAGCGCCGAGACCGCGAAAAATCGTCGTATAGGCGCATTCCTGCGGTCTCGCGCTTTCCGGGCCGCGGATTCCGGCCACCCTCGTCCCTACGATGCGAGCGGTGAGCGCTGCGCCCCCGGACGATCCCAACCTGCCCTCGGGAGAGGAGTCGATCTCGGCCTCGGCCGAACGCGCCCGAGCCGAGCTCCACGCCGAGATCGAGCGCGTTCGCCGCGGCGTCGAGCAAATGCTCGACGAGCAGCAGGCGCCCCTCAACAGCGACCTCCGCCGCGAGCTCGACACGATGCAGGAGGACCTGCGCCGCTACGTCAAAACCCGCATCCGCAAGTCCCAGAAGCAGACCAACCGCCGCGTGGGCAAGCTGGAGGACCGCACCGAGGTCTTGGAGAAGCGCCTCGACAGCATCGACGCCGAGCGCCGGATGACCGAATGGCGCATCCACTCCGACACCGAGCGCATGCTCGACGGCCTGCTGCAGGAGGTAAGAGGGATCGCCGACCGGCTGGAGTCGAACCCTCGGCAGTAGTCCGGTACGCCTCGATATCCTGCTGCGTCTTTCGACAGGAAGGGGATGCGATGCAGCAGGTAACGCGCTGGGAGTACTACGTGGAGACGTTCAACCTCACCGAACGCTGGAGCTCGCGGCGGCAAGCAGAGGAGATCCAAAAGTTCATCGCCCGTCTGAACGCGATCGGGGCCGAAGGATGGGAGCTGGTCACCCAGGCAGAGATCACCCTCAAAGGCGGGATCACCGGTGCAACCAAGGGCGAGCTCACCACCTGCTTCTTCAAGCGCCCCGCTTAACCCGGAACCGCATCAACTTCTACGCCTGGCAGGCGTAGAAGTTGATGCGGTTCGAGCTCGGCAGGCCGGGAGCAGGCTCCCGGCCCGAAATCACTCGGTGCTGATGCTCGGGTCCGCCTGGACCTTGAACGGCACGATCATTAGGAAGTTGCTGGTCGCGTCGGCGGCGAGGTCGAGGACGCGATCTGCCTCCTCGTCCTGACCGGTGGCGCGGAGCTCTCCCGCGTAGCCGTTAAGCAGGTCGTCGATGTCGATCAGGGCCTCGGCGTCGAGGTCCTTGAGCTCGACTTTGGCGCCGCGGCCGAGGCGCCGCTCGATCGCGGCGCGGTCGATGCCGAAGGCGTTCTGGCGGACGTAGACGCGGCCGCCGGTCATCCCGGCGCAGGCCCAGGGGCCGATGTCGCCGAGGACGAGGGCGCGCCCGGAGGTCATGTACTCGAAGGCGAAGCCCTTGATGTTGGCCCGGTTGGCGAGTGAGCCGCGGCTGTCGTCGATCGGCCCCTCGGGCTCGCCGGCGATCACCACGTCGGCGCCGGAGAGGCGGATGCAGAAGCGCGAGTCGGCGCTCCCCTGGACGTAGAGCTTGCCGCGCTGGGCGCCGTAGGCGAAGGACTTGCCGACCGAGCCGTTGACGCGCTTGCCCCGCGTGCCCTTGCCCTTGAGGATCGCGATCGTCCCGCCCAGCATCGTCTTGCCGACGCCGTCCTGGGCGCCGCCCTCGACGCGGATGTTGACCCCGTAGGAGTTGAACGCCCCCAGTCCCTGCCCGGCGACGGAGCCGCCGTTGAACTCGAGGCTGGCGAGGACGTCGTCGTCGCTCCCCTCCGCGCCACCGTCGAAGATCCGGTTGCGGGCGATCGCCCCGGCCAGCTCGGTCCCGAGGACGCGGTCGTTGGCGTCGGTCGCCCGCGGGAACTGGCTGCGGACGGTGCTGCCGGAGCAGACTTCCGGCGCCAGCGCGGCGATCTGGCTCGAGGCCTCCTTGGCCTCCATGCGGATCGGCCGGGCGACGACGAGCCCGGCTTCGGCCCGCGCCTCGGCCTCGGCGGCGACCGGCAGGTCGAGCGGTTCGAGGTCGAGGTGCTCCTCCAGCGGTTCGATCAGCGGCGTCAGGTCGATCGTGTCCTTGGCCGCCACCTGCTCCAGCAGGTCGTAGCGGCCGACCAGGTCCTGGGCGCGTTCGTAGCCGAGCGAAGCGACGACCTGCTTGACCTCCTCCCCCATCGAGGAGAAGAAGCGGGCGCAGCTCTCGGCGGCGCGGTCGACCTCCTGCGGGGTGAACTTCTTCAGCCCGTGGGCCTCCGCTTCGGCGGGGGTCTCGATCTGGGTCGCGATCCCGACGTGGCAGGTGTCGAGCTGGCAGCCGCGGCAGATCGTGCAGCCGAGGCTGACCATCGCCAGGGTGCCGAAGCCGACGCGGTTGGCGCCGAGGCAGTGCACTTTGACGATGTCGTGGCCGGTGCGGTAGCCGCCGTCGGCCCAGATCTCGACCCGGTTGCGCAGCCCGGCCTCCATCAGCGCCCGGTGGACGGCGCGGGTGCCGATGTCGCTCGGCAGTCCGACGTGGCGCAGCGCGTGCTGGCGGGCGGCGCCGGTCCCGCCCTCGAAGCCCGAGAGGGTGATGATGTCGGCGCCGGCCTTGGCGATCCCGAGCCCAATCGTGCCGATGTTCGGCACCACCGGGACCTTGACCGAGACCCGCACGTCCGGGTTCACGGTCTTCAGCTCGTCGATCAGCTCGGCCAGGTCCTCGATCGAGTAGAGGTCGTGGTTGTTGGAGGGCGAGATCAGGTCGGTGCCCGGCGCGGCGTTACGCGCGGCGGCGACCTTCTCGGAGACCTTCTTGCCGGGCAGGTGGCCGCCCTCGCCGGGCTTGGCGCCCTGGCCGATCTTGATCTCGGCGACGTAGGAGCTGTTCAGCATTTCCGCCGAGACGCCGAAGCGGCCCGAGGCGACCTGCTGGCCGCGCCATTTGCGGTACTGGCCGTACATGTCGCGGATCTCGCCGCCCTCGCCGTTGATGCAGAGGACGTTGATCGCTTTCGCCGCGTCGGCGTAGGCGCGGAAGGCCGGCTCGGACTGCGAGCCGAAGCTCATCGAGGAGATCACGATCGGGTAGTCGTGGTGGCCGACGCCGGCGTCGACGTTGGCGGGATCGACCGCCGGGCGGTCGCCCTTCAGCCCCATGATGTGGCGCATCGAGATCGGGCTCTGCTTCTCCAGGTCGCGGACTTTCTCGGAGTACTCCTCGTAGGTCCCGGTCCCGTTCGCGGTCGCGATCGCCGCCTTGTAGACCTTCGGGTAGAAGCGGAACGTCTTCGCCGGTTTGGCCGCCGCGTCGTCGCCGCTGAGCGCGTGGGCGCGGGCGTTGGTGCTCTCGTCGAGCTCGGCGAACCCGGTGCCGGCCTTCTCGGAGGCGGCGTAGTGCTCGGTCTGGAAGATCTCCGCCAGCTCGGGCTTGATCCCGATCGAGCTGAACTGGCGCGCGTAGCCGCGGACCTCGTGGATCCCGATCGTCGAGATCACTTTCTCGATCCCTTTGCGCAGCGCCGCGCAGAGGTTGGCGACGTCGGACTCGTAGTCCTCGACGCAGATCACCTCGACCATCGTGTACGGGCAGACGCCGTTGGCGCCGAGGCCGAGGGCGAGCATCACGTCGTGGACGTTGCGGATCGCCGCCGAGCGCAGGACCAGACCGCAGCGCCGGCGCAGGTTGACTTCGCCGCGCTCGACCTTGAACTGCTTCAGCGCCTGGTCGATCGCCGAGGTCGCCAGGTGCGGGTCGAGGTAGCGCCGCTCGGAGTCGTAGACGGTGCGGTCGGTGAGGACCAGCAGCTCGCAGCCGTTGCGGACCTTCTTCACCGCCTCCTGCTTGACCCGGTCGATCGCGCCCTTGGTCGTCTCCGACTCCAGCAGGGAGATGTCGACGACCGCGGCGCGGCCGCGGAACTCCTCCCAGAGGTCCTCGAGCAGGTAGGTGTCGTGCTCGCGGGCGATCCGCCGGTAGGGCCCTTCGGCCAGCGGCGCCAGCTCGTGGTGGCCACCGAGGATCACCGGGAAGCCGGTTTCGACGGTGCCGGTGTCGGCGCTGGCGTCGTCGAGCGAGGGACGGCGGCCGAACAGGGTCCGGGTCGAGAAGTGCTCCATCTCGCGTTCGCGGTCGATCGCCGGGTTGGTGACGACCGCGACCGTCTCCTTGAAGTAGTCGGCGAGGTTCTGGCGCTCGGGCGAGAGCGCCGCCAGCGGGCCGTCGTAGCCGAGCGAGCCGACCGGCTCGGCCCCGTTGGAGGCCATCTGCTGGACGAGTTTGACGTCGTCGCGCTGCCAGCCGAAGCCGGCGAGGACGCGGTCGGAGACCTTGACCGGCTCCTCGGGACCGGCGTCGGAGTAGCCGGGGACGTCCTGGCCCTCCAGCGGGCCGCCGGTCTCCAGGGCGCGCTCGTAGCCGGCGACGGCGTCCACCCCGTTGCGCGCGATCCAGCGGTCGCGGACGATCCGCAGCATCTCGTCGTGCGGGTGCAGGGTCGAGGCCCGCGCGGCGCGGTCGATCAGCACCAGCGCCTTCTCGCCCGGCGCCAGCGGCTTCGGCTCGGAGCACATCTTCCCGACCGAGACGACCCCGGGCTCGGAGCTGAAGACGAAGTCGTCCTCGGTCTCCACCTGCCAGAGCGGGCGCAGCCCCATCGCGTCGGCGGAGAAGACGCACTCGTCGCCCTGGCGGGCGATCAATGCGACCGGCCCCTGGGCGAAGGGGCCCATCGTCTGGTGCAGGTACATGTAGAAGGCGTGCAGGTCCTCGGGCAGGCCGCGGACCTCCTCGACGATCGGCGGCACGATCATCTCCATCGCCTCGGCGAGGCTGAAGCCCTCGCGGCTGACCAGGGTGTCGATCGTGCGGTTGAGGTCCTGCGAGTCGGAGGAGTCGGGCTGGATCGGGACGGCCAGCATCTTCGCCTCCTGGCGCAGCTGCTGGATCGTGTTGATCTCGCCGTTGTGGCCGAGGACCGAGAACGGCTGCACCCGCTTGAAGGAGGGCCAGGTGTTGGTCGAGTAGCGGTTGTGGCCGAAGCTGCCGATCGTCTCGAAGCGCGGGTCGCGCAGGTCCGGGTAGTACTCGCCGAGCACGTTCGGCGCGCCCATCACCTTGTAGACGCAGGTGGTGGCGGAGAAGGAGGGGACGTGGACGCCGAGCTCTTTCTCCAGGCAGATCATCAGGTCGAAGAGGACCGCGTCGCGGCTCTCGGCGTCGGGGACGAGGCCGGCGAGCTGCCAGAAGATCGGCTCCTCCTCGCGGGCGGTCGGGCCCAGCGCCGGGGAGTTGACGACGCCTACCCGCTCGGCGAGGACGCGGAAGCCGCCTTCGGCGAGCAGCTCGCGGGCGTCGTGCTTGATCTTCTCGACGTCCTGGGAGCGCTCGATGAAGACGTGGGCGACGGCGAAGGCTTCGTCGGTGGCCAGCGAGGGGTCGTGGCCGCCGGAGCGGACCTCCTCGGCCCAGATCTTGCGCGGGATGTCGAGCAGGAGGCCGCAACCGTCGCCCTCGCCGTCGACGTTGCCGGCGCGGTGGAGCATCTTCTGCAGGGCGGGGATAGCCAGCTCGATCGGCTCATGGCTCGGCGTCGCGTCTTTGCGCACGGACGCGTAGATGGCACAGGCGTCCTTGTCCTCCACGCTCGGGGGCGAGACGAGGGGCCGGTAGGGGCGCTCTGGCGAGTAGCGCTCGACCTGAGCGCTGCGATCGGACTGGGTCTTCAATTTTGACCTCCCGGGTTCCACGCCTTCTTCGAGCGGGCGCGCGACGGGTTAACGAGTTTCCGGATTATAGGGACGATCCTGTGGCCCGCCCGCGGGTTTCGCCTTTTGCTGCGTTATGCGGGAAAAAGGGGCTCAGGCCCAGGACATCGGCTCGTAGCCGCCCTCGGGCTGGACCCCGACCAGCATCGCGACGACGGTCTCCTCGGAGCGGTTGAGGATCGTGCGGTCCGCCGCGGGCTCGAGCGAGGCGAAGGTGCCGGCCGGCGCCGGGTGGTCCTCGCCGTCGACCCGCAGCACCGCCTCGCCCTCGAGGATCACGTAGAGCTCGACCTGACCGCTGCCGTGCTCGTCGTGCTCGGGGATCTGCCCGCCGGGGGCGATCTCGACCAGGTTGTAGCCGAAGGCGGTCGTCCCGCAGGCTTTGCGGGCGAGCAGCCAGGTGCACTCGCCCGACCCCTCCATGCGCTCGAACTCGTCGCGGTGCTTGATCGTGTAGTTGCTCGCCATTAGGTTCGACACTAACCCCGATGACCAACCCGAGCAAGGATTCCCCCGAGGCGCTGCGCGAGGCGATCGATCGCTACAACGACGCCTGGAACGCGCACGACCTGGACACGATCATGGCCATGCACGCGCCGGACATGGTTTTCGAGAACCACACCGCCGGTGAGTCCGCCGCGGGCGGGGAGGTGCGCGCGCACATCGGCGCGATCTTCGCGAGCTGGCCCGACATCGCTTTCGCCGCCCGCCGCCTCTACGTTCGCGAGGGGCTGGTCGTCCAGGAATGGACCGCCACCGCCACGCACACCCAGACGATGCGCCGCGGCGACCTCGTCGCCGAGCCGAGCGGCAAACGGGTCGAGTGGGACGGTCTCGACGTGATCCCCTTCGAGGACGGCCTCGTCAAACGCAAGGACGTCTACTCCGACAGCGTCTCGATCCTGCGCCAGGTGGGGCTGCTCGATTGAGCGTGTCGAGTTTGTCCCCTAGGAGGAGACAAACTCGACAGCCTCACCGGTTCCAGCTCGGTTCGAAGGCTTCCTTGACCAGCGTCTTCGGCTTGCCGCCCCCGTACGGGACGGTCTGCACCTTGTGGTTCTTCAGCCCCGGGTCGAAGCCGCCGTTGAAGCCGAGGACGAGCTTGCCGTCGGAAGAGAGGTCGGTGCCGACGAAGCCGGTCTCCCCGGTCCCCGCAACCGGCCTCTGCGCCCCCGTCTTCGGGTTGACGGTGACCGCGTAGCTGACGTCCTGGCCCTGGAACTCGGTCAGCAGGCGCGAGCCGTCGGCCGACCACTCGGTCGGAAACAGGCCCTGCAGGAGCGGGTCGACCTTGGTATGGGTCAGGCGCTTGACGCCCTTGCCATCGGGATTCATCAGGAAGAGCTCGTTCTTGCCGCCGTAGCGTCGCTGCTTGCCGCCCACGGCCTTGACGAAGACGATCTTCTGCGGCCCCCAGAGCGGCTGCGAGGAGTTGTGGTCCTTGGTCAGCGGCATCGGCGGAAGCAGCAAGGAAATGCCGCCCGGTACGGGGACCGGGAAGTGGAATACGTCGCTGCGGGGCGGGAACTTTTCCTTTTGTGCAACCGCGAAAGCGATTTCTCTCCCATCGGGCGAGAAGCTGAAGCCGCTGAAGAAACCGGTGGCGACGACGCTCTGCCGCCCGGTGGCCACGTCGATCAGGACCAGCTTGCGTTTGCCGAGTTCCGGCCCCCGCAGCGCGGCGATCGTCTTCGAGTCCGGCGACCAGGTGACGTAGGAGGCTTCGCGCACGTTCTTCATCAGCGTCTTGCCGGGTCCGCCGGTGACCGGCGCGAGCTTCAGTTCCTGGGCGAACTTCGGGCCTTCGTGCAGGTAGGCGACCGAGAGGCCGTCGGGGGCGACGCGCGGGTTGTGGCCGGTCTCGACCTTGCGGGCGCCGCTGCCGTCGTCGTTGGCGACGTAGACCGTCGCGTTGAACGGGTTCTTGACGTAGGCAAGCGTCGCGCCCGCGGCGGCGGGCAGCGCCAGCAGCGCGGCGAGAACGAGGGCGGGCAGCAGCAGCTTCAGCTTCGGCGGGGTCGGCATGGGCGCGATGCTATCCCGGCCCGACGACGGCGGCGACGACCAGGCTGCCGCTCATCGCGACGAACGAGACGACCGCCAGCACCCGGTACCAGAGGCGTTTCTCGACGTCGGGGTCGAAGGCGAGCGGGACGAAGAGGAGGGGGTTGACGAAGGTGCCGAAGACGAGCACCGCGGCGACCGCGGTCGGCAGGTCCGGGACCGCGAGCCCGACCCCGATCAGGATCAGGCCCATCATCACGTAGTCGAGGTGGACCTGGCGGATCCGCTGCGGGGCGACGACGCCGATCCGCCGCAGCCACTCCGGCCGCTCGTCGCGGACCACCATCGCCCAGCCCAGGAGGCCGCCGAGCGCCAGCTCGATCAGACCGATGCGGACGACCCAGTCCACGCTCAGAGCTCCGGGACGTCGGCGCCGAGGGGGCTGAACGGCAGCCGCCGCACCTCGGCCCAGCCGGCGCAGCGGGTCTCCAGCGCCGCGGCGACGTTGCCGGCGTCCTGCCAGGTCGTCCAGACCAGCACCGTCGGGCCGGCGCCGGAGATCGTCGCCCCCAGCGCCCCCAGCTCTCGGGCCGAGTCGACGATCTCCATCGAGCGCGGGTAGAGCTCGCGGCGGCGGTCCTGGTGGATGCTGTCGCGCAGGCCGCGGGCGAGCAGGTCGAGGTCGGCGCTGCGCAGGCCCAGCACCAGCATCGCCGCGGCGGAGACGTTGGCGACCGCGTCGGCGAGCGGCACCTCCGCCGGGATCGCCTCCCGCGCCTGCTCGGTCGAGACCTCGTCGGGAGGGATGACGACGATCCCCTCCAGCCCCTCCGGCGGGTCGAAGCGGGCGGCGGTCGGACCGTCGTCCCCCACCCCGCAGACGACGAAGCCGCCGTAGATCGCCGCGGCGACGTTGTCGGGGTGGCCCTCGATCTCGCTCGCCCGCGCCAGCATCTCCTCCTGCGAGAGCGCCAGCTCGTAGAGGTGGTCGGCGGCGGCGAGGCCGGCGACGATCGCCGCAGCGCTCGATCCCAATCCCCGCGCCAGCGGGATCTCGCTGCGCAGCCGGAAGGCGATCCCGTCCGCCGGCCGCAGGCTCTCGAAGGCGCGGACGATCAGGTTGTCGCGCCCGGTCGAGACCTCCAACCCACCCGGGTCGAAGGAGAACTCGCCGGCCTCCTCGACCTCCAGCTCCAGGTGCAGCGCCATCGCCGCCGCCATCGCGTCGTATCCGGGCCCGAGGTTGGCCGAGGAGGCGGGAACGCGGACAAGCCGGTGGCGCGCGGTCATACCGATGCCCCACTGAAGCTGGGACGAACACTTTTTTTCCAGCCCTTCTTCATCCTCGTGCAGCTCCTAGTAGATGGGCTGCCCGCTTAGAGCGGATTGATGAACGGGAGCGACACAGCCATATTGGTCCACCACTGAGCGAACCAAGGAGGCAAACCATTCTGGGGCCGTTGGCGAAACATGAATCGCTGAAATGAGTTCGTTCAAATCAACCGCCACCCTTAGTCCCAACGGGCTGGACTCAATTTTCGCTTCCGGGGATCGAGACCACGTCATAGCCCGCAGCTCGCTCTCAAACTCAAAGCTACGTCTCTTGTGCACGAATGGATACAGCGTGTTTCCACCTGGGATGGGGTCCGAGTCATAATCGATATAGGACACCTTTCCAACCCACAATGGACATGGCGCCCCCGTTCGATCGGGACCAGGCGACGTAATTGACTGAATCAGCCTTCGGTACGTAGAGCGGATTGCCACGCCGCTTGCGGGCTGCACATACAAGCCCCAAAGGGCGGCGCTCTCTACCTCACTCAGGTTCCAGCAGCTCGCGTACATCCAACTGGGGCTGGATTCAGTCATGCGCTGCATATCTCTTAGACGGGCATCCCTCTGCTCTTGCTCTAGACCAGACCAAAACTTCTCACGGGCGGCTCGAGTCGCCGCCGATATTGAGCCCTCAAATGCATCGTCAAACGTGTCGACCCGCGGGAAAAACAATCGCTGCGAGTCGATAAGCGAGACCAATTTGGTGAAGTCAAGGTACCGCCAGATTGTGGCCTCATCGGTGGTGGGGGGAACGAAGACGTTGTGGTGTTCATGCCTGCAGACCACATCGATGGCCGGACTATCCGCAGCAGCCTGTGGCGGAGAGTCAGTGCTGGCCATTAATCGAAGACCGCGCGCTCGACGGCGCTGAGGCTGTTGTCGCAGTTGATCACCGGTGGCGCTTTCGAGAGCGCGGTGTCGGGGTCCTTGAGGCCGTGGCCGGTGAGAACACAGACGACGGTCTCGGGCCGCGGCGCATCCTCGACGGTCGGCAGGCCGTGGGCGAGGAGGCCGGCGACCGAGGCCGCGCTGGCCGGCTCGCAGAAGACGCCTTCGTTGTCGGCGAGCCAGCGGTAGGCGTTCAGGATCTGCTCGTCGGAGACGGCGGCGACGCGGCCGCGCGAGGCGGTGAAGGCGGCCATCGCCTCCTCCCAGCGCGCCGGGTTGCCGATCCGGATCGCCGAGGCGACGGTCTCGGGATCGGCGACCGGTTCGCCCGAGACCAGCGGCGCCGCGCCCTCGGCCTGGAAGCCGTAAAGGACCGGCGCCGCGCCGACCTCCTGGAAGCCGCGCCAGTAGGCGGTGACGTTGCCGGCGTTGCCGACCGGGATCGCCAGCGCGCCCGGCGCCTCCCCCAGATCCTCTACCACCTCGAAGGCGGCCGTCTTCTGGCCTTCGATCCGGTGCGGGTTGACCGAGTTGACGAGCTCGATCGGGTGCTTCTGGGAGAGCTCGCGGACGATCCGCAGGGCGTCGTCGAAGTTGCCCTGCAGGGCGACGACGCGGGCGCCGTGCATCAGCGCCTGGGCGAGCTTGCCGATCGCGATCTTGCCCTCCGGGACGATCACCGCCCCCCGCAGCCCCGCCCGCGCCGCGTAGGCGGCGCAGCTGGCGGCGGTGTTGCCGGTCGAGGCGCAGATGATCGCCTCCGCCCCGCGCCCCTTGGCCCGCGAGACCGCGACCGTCATCCCCCGGTCCTTGAACGAGCCGGTCGGGTTCAGCCCCTCGTACTTGAGATACGCCTTCGCCTCGATCCGCTCGGAGAGCCGCGGCGCTTCGATCAGCGGCGTCGCCCCCTCGTTCAGCGTCACCACCGGGTCACCCGCCTCCAGCGAGAGCCGGTCGCGGTAGCGGTCGATCAGCCCCGCCGCCATCAGTACTCCTCCTCGATCACGCGGATGGAGCGCGGCGGCGAGCGCAGGTCCTCGAGCCTGCTCAGCTCCTCGACCGC
>DASQCF010000023.1:0-15116 GCA_035634815.1 Solirubrobacterales bacterium
GGAGGATGTCGTTGAGGCGGTGGGAGATCACCGACTCGTTGGTCTCCTCGAGCGCCTCGGCGACCTCCTTGTAGTTCTCGAGCATGTCCCAGATCCGCTCGTGGGCGTCGACGATGTCGTCGAAGTAGATCTCGAGGTCGAGGTCGGAGGCGAGGTAGCGCTGCTTCACGCGCTCCAACTCGCGCAGCACCGGGCGCTGCGGGCGGATGACTTTGCGGAAGTTGATGATCTCCTGCTTGACGTTGGAGATGTCGCGTACGACCTCCTCGGCGCGCTCTTCGAAGATCTGATCCTCGAGCGCGTCGAGCTTGTTGCCGATCTTGCGCAGCATCGGGAAGCAGTAGTCGAAGCTGTCGTCGACCAGCCGGTAGAGCAGGTAGCCCGAGCCGCGGGAGAAGAGCTGTTCGCGCAGCTCCTCTTTGGCGCGGCAGCGCTCGAACAGGTACTCGACCGGCTGCAGCGGCAGGTTCGGGATCGTGACCACGTAGTCGGGCCCGACGAAGAGGTCGAGCTCGCCGGTCCCGAGGCGGCCGACGGCGGGGTCGAAGACCGGCAGGTGGAGAACGATGAAGAGGTAGTCGTCGTAGACGTCGATCTTCGGCCGCTGGTTGCGGGAGAGGACGTCCTCCAGGTCCAGGGCGTGGAAGTCGAAGTGCTCCTCAAGCCAGGTCCGCTCCAGCGAGCCGGGCCACTCGATGTTGACCCAGCGCAGGCCGCTGGAGTCGATCTGCTCGACGTTCGGGCTCTGGGGCTCAGGCGCCGCCGGCTGAGAGACGAGCTCGCCGCGCCGGCCGGGCCGCCGTCGCAGCCTCGGTTTCGGAAGGTTCGGCATCGTTCAGGCCCATCGTCTCGTCGTACAGCGGGGTCATCGTGCCGCCAAGGTTAGCCGCCCCGCGCGCCGTAGAAGGACGGGAAGGTGCCTGGTAAGGTTCTTCCCACATAAGCGCCACATCTAGAGGGGTGGAGGGACTGGCCCATTGAAGCCCCGGCAACCATCTCGAACCGCAAGGTCGAGACAGGTGCCAAATCCAGCAGGTCTGAATCGATCAGAGGCCTGGAAGATGTGGGGGATGTCCGATCGGACCTCGCCCCACAAATGGCGAGGTTTTTGCGTTTAAGAGCGAAAAGAGGATCGGATGTCAGTCGAGAGCTTGAAGTGCAAGGAGTGCGGGACGGCCTACGAGCTGGACGCCCGCTACGTCTGCGAAAACTGTTTCGGCCCGCTCGAGGTCGCCTACGACTACAGCGGTCTCGATGCGGCCGAGGTGAAAAGGCGGATCCAGGCCGGGTCGCAGGGGATCTGGCGCTACGCCGACTTCCTTCCTTTCGCCGGCCGCCCCGGGGATCCGCTGGAGCCGGGCCTGACCCCGCTGCTGCGCGCCGACCGCCTTGCCGAGCGGCTCGGGACCGAGGCCGAGATCTGGATCAAGAACGACGCCGCCAACCCGACCCACTCGTTCAAGGACCGGGTCGTCGCCGTCGCGGTGGCGAAAGCGCAGGAGCTCGGCTTCGAGACCGTCGCCTGCGCCTCGACCGGCAACCTCGCCAACGCCGTCGCCGCCCACGCCGCCGCCGCCGGCCTCGACTCCTACGTCTTCGTCCCCGCCAACCTCGAGGAGCAGAAGCTGCTCGCGACCGGCGTCTACGGCACCAACCTGGTCGGCGTCCGCGGCAACTACGACGACGTCAACCGCCTCTGCACCCAGCTCGCCGAGACCCACCCGTGGGCCTTCGTCAACGTCAACCTGCGGCCCTACTACGCCGAGGGCTCGAAGACGCTCGCCTACGAGACCGTCGAGCAGCTCGGCTGGGAGCTGCCGGACCGCGTCGTTTCCCCGATCGCCTCCGGCTCGCTCTTCACCAAGCTCGGCCGCGGCTTCCAGGAGTGGATCGACCTCGGCCTCGTCGACGGTGAGCAGCCGACCTTCAACGGCGCCCAGGCGCAGGGCTGCAGCCCGGTCGCGACCGCCTTCGCCGAAGGCTGGGAAGTCTGCAAGCCGCAGAAGCCCGAGACGATCGCCAAAAGCCTGGCGATCGGCGACCCCGCCGACGGGCCCTACGCGGTCGAGCACGCACGCCGCACCGGCGGCGGCGTCGACTCGGTCACCGACCAGGAGATCCGCGAGGGGATCAAGCTGCTGGCGGAGACGACGGGGATCTTCACCGAGACCGCCGGCGGCGTCACCGTCGGGGTCCTGCGCAAGCTGGCCGAACGCGATGAGCTCGCCGCCGGCGAGCGCGTCGTCGTCTACATCACCGGCGAGGGGCTGAAGACTCTCGACGCGACCCGCGATACGTTCCAGATGCACGAGATCGACCCCGCCCTCGACAGCTTCGAGGCCGAGTTCCCGCAGGAGGTAGCCGTCTAGATGTCAGTCACCGTGAAGATCCCGACCCAGCTGCGCGCCGCGACCGGCGGCGAAGCCGAGCTGGAGGTCGAAGGCGGCACCGTCGGCGAGGTTCTCGACGCGGTCTTCGACGCCCACGGCGGGCTCAAAGACCGCATCACCCAGGACGGCGACCTGCGCCGCTTCGTCAACGTCTACGTCTCCGGTGAGGACATCCGCTTCCAGCAGGGCCTGGAGACCTCAATAAATGACGGGGATGAGGTAACGATCCTGCCCGCCGTCGCCGGCGGCTGACGCTGTCTCCGAACTTTGGGCCCCTATAGGGGCCACAATCTCGGAATCGTGAAGCCACCTGTCGTAATTCTCTGCGGCGGCCGCGGAACGCGGCTGCGCGAGCGGACCGAGTCGGTGCCGAAGGCGCTGGTCGAGATCGGCGGCCGGCCGATCCTCTGGCACGTGATCCAGATCTACGCCGCCCAGGGCTTCGACCGCTTCCTGCTGGCGACCGGGTACATGGGCGAGGCGGTGGCCGAGTTCGCCGCCGCCGAGCGCTGGCCGCAGGGGGTAGAGGTCGAGGCGATCGACACCGGCCTCGACACGCCGACCGGCGGGCGGATCGTGGCGCTGGCAGGGCACCTGGACGGCGAGCGCTTCTGCGCCACCTACGCCGACGGCGTCGCCGACGTCGACCTCGGCGAGCAGCTCGATTTCCATCAGGACCACGGCGCCCTCGCCACCGTCACCGTCGTGCAGCCGAACATGCAGTGGGGGGTAGCGGATCTGGACGGCGACCGGGTCGCCGGCTTCGTCGAGAAGCCGCGCAGCGAGCATTGGATCAACGGCGGCTTCTTCTGCTTCGAGCCCGGCGTGCTCGGCTACCTCGCCCCCGACAGCGTGCTGGAGCGCGCGCCGCTCTCCCGGCTCGCCGGCGAGGGGCGGCTGCGCGCCTTCCGCCACGAGGGCTTCTGGGACTGCATGGACACCTACAAGGACGCGGTCGTCCTCAACGACCTCTGGACCGCGGGTCGCGCTCCCTGGCGGATCTGGGACGGCGCCGCGGTGGAGGCTCCATGAAGCGCTCGCTGGTGACCGGCGGCCACGGCTTCGTCGCCTCCAACCTGGCGCGGGCGCTGCTCGAACGCGGCGACGCCGTCAGCGTTCTCGACCTGGCGCCGACGCCCCGTTCGGGATTGGCCCTGCAGGGGATCGCCGACGAGGTCGAGCTGCTCCAGGCCGACCTCCGCGACGCCGAGGCGGTCGACGCGGCGATCGCCGCCGGCGAGTTCGACGTCGTCTTCCACCTCGCGGCGCAGACCCTGGTCGGCCCGGCGATGGCCGACCCGACCCAGACCTTCGAAGTCAACGTGCGCGGTACCTGGGTCCTGCTGGAGGCCTGCCGCCGCGCCGACGTCCCCGCCGTCGTGGTCGCTTCCTCCGACAAGGCCTACGGGCCGAGCGAGGAGTTGCCCTACCGCGAGGAGATGCGCCTCAACCCCGCATCTCCCTACGAGGCGAGCAAGGCGGCGGCCGACGCGATCGCCCTCAGCTACCGCCCTGCCTACGGGCTGCCGGTCGCGGTGACGCGCTTCGCCAACATCTACGGCGGCGGCGACCCGAACTTCTCGCGCCTGATCCCGGAGGCGATCGCCGCGGTCCTCGACGGCCGGCGGCCCCAGATCCGCTCCGACGGCAGCCCCGAACGGGACTTCCTCTACGTCGCCGACGCGGTCTCCGCCTACCTGGCGGTCGAGCACGCGGTCGGCGCCGGCGGGCCGGGGGCGGGGGAGGCCTTCAACGCCGGCGGCGAGGCGCCGCACCCGGTGCGCGAGGTGCTGGAGACGATCGTCGCCGTCTCGGGGACCGATCTGGAGCCCGAATACCTCGGCACCGGCAACCCCGATGGCGAGATCGACCGCCAGTTCGTCGACTCCGCCAAGCTGCGGGAGATGACCGGCTGGCGCCCGGAGGTCGAGCTGCGCGACGGCCTGATCCGCACTCTCGACTGGTACCGCGACCACGCCCAGCTGCGCCCGGAGGCCACCGCCGCGTCATATAAGTAAGAGTAAGACCTGTAATACTCTTACTTATGAGGATCACCAGCAAAGGCCAGGTGACCATTCCGAAAGGCCTTCGGGACGAGCTCGGATTTCTTCCGGGCACCGAAGTCGAGTTTTTCGAGGACGGCGGTGAGATACGGATTCGCAAGCTGGCCGGCGGCAAAGACCGCGGCAAGGAAATCGTCGAACGGCTGGAACAGGCAAGCGGAGGCAAATACCGCCTATCGACCGAGGAAATCATGCGCATGACCCGGGGAGAGGATTGGGGCACCGGCCACTTAGAAGAGGATGACAGCGACCCTCGTTGACTCCAATATCTTGATCGATGTACTTGACCACGATCCCCTTTGGAGAAGACGTTCCGCATCTGCCCTAGTCAGCGCCGGCAGGGTGGGGCCAATCGTCATAAACCCGGTCGTCTACGCGGAGGTTTCGGTCCGATACGAGGACACCGACGAACTCGATCGCGACCTGCCGTTTGACGATTTCCAGCGCGAGCAGCTCCCCTGGGCGGCTGCCTTTCTGGCCGGGAAGGCATTCGCCGAATACCGTCGCCGGGGAGGACACCGACGTAGCCCGTTGCCCGACTTCTTCATCGGAGCGCACGCCGCCGTCGCCGGTCTCCAGCTCCTTACTCGGGACGAGTCGCGCTACCGCCCCTACTTCCCGACGGTCAAGTTGCTCGTCCCCTGATAGGGGGGCTCCCCGGCTAGTCTGCTCCCCATGTGCGGGCGCTTCACGGTCACCACCAAGGACACGAAGAAGGTCGCCGACCGCTTTCAGGTCGAGCTCGAGAAGGCGCTGGAGCGCAAAATCGCCGCCGGCGCGGCGAAGGAGTCCGCCAAGGACGGAGGCGACACCGAGAAAGCGAAGGCGAAAGCGCCGCCCGGCTTCGGCCGCTTCAACGTCGCGCCGACCCAGGAGGTCCTCGTCGTCCGCGCCTCGCCGGAGCCCGAGGAGGCCGAGAAAGGGGAGCGCGAGGCGAAGCTGATGCGCTGGGGCCTGGTCCCGGTCTGGGCCAAGGACCTCAAAGTCGGCTACCGGATGATCAACGCCAAACGCGAGAACCTGACGAAAAGCCGGGCCTACGGGCCGCTCGTCGGCAAGTACCGCCACCGCTGCCTGATCGTCGCCGACGGCTTCTACGAGTGGATGAAGGCCGAGGACCCCAAGCAGCCGCGCCAGCCGTGGCACTTCCGGGTCGACGGCGGCGAGCCTTTCGCCTTCGCCGGCCTCTGCACCCGCAAGGAGTGGCCCGACCCCGAGGAGCGCGGCTACGACGACGGCTACCTCTACACCTGCACCCTGGTGACCACGACCCCGAACGAGGTCGTCTCTCCTGTCCACGACCGGATGCCGGCGATCCTGCCCAGCGCGGAGGCCGAGGCGGCCTGGCTGCGTCCCGACCTCAGCGTCGAGGACGCGGTGGCGATGTGCGAGCCGCTCGACGGCCGCCGGATGTCGAGCGCGCCGGCCAACCCGGCGCTGAACAAGGTCGGCAAAGGGATGAAGGAAGGGCCCGAGCTGCTGGTCGCGCCACAGGAGACCCTGGACGTCTAGGAGGGATCAGCCCTCTTCGCCTTCCTTCGCTTCTTCGGCTTCCTCGCGTTCTTCTTCTTTCAGCTCTTCGGCTTCTTCGTCGATCGGCGGCGTGTGCTCGGGCAGCGCCACCGCCGTGCGCGCGGTCGGTTCGCCGGCGCTGATTTCGAGCGTGCAGGCGATCTTCGCCGAGGGGACGTCCTGGGAGCGCCAAATCGTGAAGAAGGGTAGTTCCAGGTCCTGCTTAGGTTTGCCGACGACGAAGTATTTGATCCGCTCTTCGCCGACCTTGTAGGCCGGCCATTCGACCTTGACCCCGCGTTCGGTGGTGAAGCGCGCGGGTCGGTCGGGAAATTCGAGCACCGCAAGTTCGCTGCTCTTCGAGCTGAAGTCCATCAGCACCGTTTCCGGCACTTCCTGGTTGTAGATGCCGTCTTCGGAGGAGCGCGGGTAGGTGCCGCGCAGGCCGCCCGAGCTCTGCGCCACTTCGGTCCCTTTCGGCGCCTTCACCTTGCAAAGGATGCGGCCACCGCCGATCGGCGCTCCGGCCGAGACGGTGAGCTTGGAGCTGGCGACGTAGAGCGCATAGCCGCTGACGTTCGTCCCCGTCGCCCGGATCCGGGTCTCGCTCAGCTGCATGGTGCCGCCGCCAGGAACTGGGACCACCTGCGAGTCGGGGCCGTCCTGCGTCTGCACCCATTCGAGGTTGGCGGCTTCGCCCTCGCCCTTGCCGGTGCTCGCCAGGGCGGCGACGACGCAGGCGAGGAGCCCCACCGCGACCACGATCAGGGCCCCGCGCGGGGGGCGCCGGTCCGGCGCGGCGCTGCCTTGGGGGGCGTCGTTCACAGCGCCACGGTATTGGAATCGGTCACGGATTCGCGCCGTTGCGATACCTCGACCGCCCTCGCGGGTACGTTCTCCCCGTGGCAGGCAAGGTGACCCGTCTGAGCATGGCCGAGGCGCGACCGCGGACCGTCGAGGTTCACGGCCACCCCGTCAACTTCATCGAAGCCGGTTCCGGGCCGGTGCTGATGCTGATCCACGGGATGGCGGGCACCTGCGCCAACTGGGAGGCGGTGATCGAGCCGCTGGCGATCAGCCACACGGTGATCGCTCCCGACTTTCCCGGCCACGGCGCCTCGGCCCCGGGCGGCGGCGACTACTCGCTTGGCAGCCTCGCCAGCGGCCTGCGCGACCTGATGCTGGCGCTCGGCCACGAGCGGGCGACCCTGGTCGGCCACTCGCTCGGCGGCGGCGTCGCGCTGCAGTTCACCTACCAGTTTCCGGAGATGGTCGAGCGGTTGGCGCTGGTCTCCAGCGGCGGCCTCGGCCCCGACGTCAGCCCGATCCTGCGGGCGGCGGCGCTGCCCGGGGC
This sequence comes from Solirubrobacterales bacterium, assembly GCA_035634815.1. Classification (GTDB taxonomy): domain Bacteria; phylum Actinomycetota; class Thermoleophilia; order Solirubrobacterales; family 70-9; genus VAYN01. The sequence goes on from DASQCF010000023.1 coordinate 7,320, forward strand.
CGAGCTCTTCATTTCGGCCACCGCCGGGGTTGGGAGCAAGGTCGGCTCCGTGGTCGGACGCGGCCTCGGCCTCGTCGGCCTGCGTCCCAACGCCGACGTCGCGGAAGTGACGCGGGGCTACGCGAGCTTGACCGACCCCGCCCGTCGCAAGGCCTTCGTCGCCACCCTGCGCTCGGTGGTCGGCACCGAGGGCCAGCGCGTCGCCGCCCTCGACAAGCTCTATCTCGCCGAGACCCTGCCGCTGCTGATCGTCTGGGGCGAGAAGGACCCGATCATCCCGGTCGAGCATGGCCGCGACGCCCACGCCCAGCTCCCCAGCAGCCGCCTGGAGATCTTCGAGGACACTGGCCACGTCCCCCAGCTGGAGCGCCCTGGCCGCTTCATCGCTGTCCTCGAACGCTTCATCGCCGAAACCGACCCGGCGGAGTTTGACCGCGACGAGTGGCGCGCGAGGTTCAAAGCCGCTGGGAACTAGCAGTAGGACCGCGAGAAGACGCGCCCGACAGGATTCGAACCTGTGGCCTACAGCTCCGGAGGCTGTCGCTCTATCCAGCTGAGCTACGGGCGCGTAGTCGCAGCTTAACCGTCAGAAGCGCCAGGCGTTGCGGTCGCAGGTTCCATCTGAGTGAAGACATAAAGTTTCAGTCCTGAAGACTGCGACGAAAGGGAATGAGGGGGAGGCAATGATTCTCGCGGCGCTCATCGAGCGAGGAATCGACGTCGCCGTTCCCTTTGGCGGAGGCCAGCCTTATGACCTGGTTATCGACCTTGGTGGATTTGACTTGCTGAAGGTCCAGTGCAAGACGGGATGGGAAGACAAGAGCTGCGTCTCCTTCAATACGCGGTCGACCGATCATGGTCAGGGTCGGCGCTCCTATGTCGGTCTGGCCCACATCTTCGGTGTCTACTTCCCTCCGACAAAGTCGGTGTACCTGGTCCCCTTAGATGCCGTGGGTGGGTTCCGGGGATATCTGCGTCTGAAGCCTGCGCGGAACAATCAGCAACGCAAGGTCAGATTCGCAGAGGATTTTGAGATCGGTCGATGGTCAGCGGAGCAACTACTCAATGTCAAGCGCAGCGCTGAGCTCATGGCGGAGCCGCAGCTGAACTTCGCGTAGGCTCGCCGCCGATGGATCTGGCGGTCACTTTTCTCGGTACCGGGGGTTCGGTGCCCTCGGCGCGGCGCTCGACGGCGAGCGTGCTGGTCACGCGTGGGGGGGAGCGGCTGCTGTTCGACTGCGGCGAAGGGACGCAGCGGCAGATGCAGCGCTCGCTGGGGCTGGTGCAGGTCGACGAGATCTACCTGACGCATTTCCACGCCGACCACGTGCTGGGGATCCCCGGCTTGCTGAAGACCTACGACCTGACCGATCGCCAGGTGCCGCTGAAGATCTACGGCCCACCGGGCCTGGGCGAGCTCTTCCAGGTCTTCTCGCCGCTGATCGGCCGCCTCGGGTTCGCCCTCGACCTGGCCGAGCTAGGCCCGGGCGACGCGGTTGAGCACGAGGGCTACGAGGTCCGGCCCTTCGAAGCCTCGCATCGCACCACCCGCGCCAACGGCTACGCGCTGGTCGAGGCCGAGCGCCCGGGCCGCTTCGATCCCGCCGCCGCGGCCGCCGCCGGCGTGCCGGAAGGACCGGCCTATGCGGCGTTGCAGCGCGGGGAGGAGGTCGAGGGCTCCTCTGGGACCGTCGCCCCAGACCAGGTGATGGGCCCGAGCCGCCCCGGACGCACGATCGTGATCACCGGCGACACCGCTCCCAGCCCGGCCACCGTCTCCGCGGCGGCCGACGCCGACCTGCTCGTCCACGACGCCTCCTTCGCCGAGGAGGAGGTGCAGCGCGCGGCAGAGACCGGCCACTCGACCGTCGCCCAGGCCGCCGGGGTCGCCGCCGAGGCCCACGTGAAGCTGCTCGCCTTGGTGCATATCTCCTCCCGCTACCACGTCGGCAAGGTGATCGAGGAGGCGCGGGACGTCTTCGAGCCGACGGTAGCCCCCAAAGACTTCGACGTCATCGAACTGCCATTTCCGGAGCGAGGTGCACCCGAGCTAATCCCAAACGGAGCCCGGGCCCCGAACGGCGACGGGTAGGGCCCCTCGACGGACCCTCCCCGCTGTTGTCCGTCGAGGGGCCCTACCCGTCGCCGCCTGGTCCGCTGCTACATTGCCCCCGTCCTTTAACCCGGTCCTGCGAGGCCAGGAAGGAATTGATCGAAGTGAGCGAGAAGGTCGTGCTGGAGCACGACGACCTGAGGCGAACGCTGCGGCGGATCGCCCACGAGATCGCCGAGAAGAACCCCGATTCGGACCGTCTGGCGATCGTCGGCATCCACACCCGCGGCGCCGTCCTCGCCCGCCGCCTCCACGTCTTCCTCGGTGAGCTGACCGGGGCGGAGCTGCCGATCGGCGACCTCGACATCTCCTTCTACCGCGACGACGTCGGCGCCAAGGCCCCCTCCGCGCAGCCGGTCGTTCACAGCTCCCACATCGATTTCGACCTCTCAGACCGCACGGTCATCCTCGTCGACGACGTCCTCTACACCGGCCGCACCGTGCGCGCCGCGATCGAGGCGCTCTTCGACTACGGCCGCCCGCAACGTGTCCAGCTGGCGGTCCTCTGCGACCGCGGCCACCGCGAGCTGCCGTTCCGCCCCGACTACGTCGGCAAGAACCTGCCGACGGGCCGCGGGGAACGGGTCAACGTCCGCCTCGATGAGGTCGACGGCACAGACGAGGTGACGATCTCCGAGCCCAGCCCCGTGGAGGTGGCGCCATGAAACACCTGCTCTCGATCGAGCAGCTCTCGCGAGCGGAAATCGAGGCGATCCTCGACCGCGCCGAGAGCTTCGCCGAGGTCGGTCGCCGCGACATCAAGAAGGTGCCGACGCTGCGCGGCCGCACCGTCGTCTCGCTCTTCTACGAGTCGAGCACCCGCACCTCCAGCTCTTTCGACCTCGCCGCCAAGCGTCTCTCCGCCGACCTCGTCTCGGTCAAGGCCAGCGGCTCCTCGGTCGAGAAGGGCGAGTCGCTGAAGGACACCGTCGCCACCCTCTCCGCCTACGACCCGGCGGCAATCGTCATCCGCCACCCCCACGCCGGCGCCGCCCAGATGGTCGCCGGCTGGACCTCGGCGGCGGTCGTCAACGCCGGCGACGGCAAGCACGAGCACCCGAGCCAGGCGCTGCTCGACGTCTACACCCTGCGCCGCCGCCTCGGCGCGCTGGAGGGGGTGAAGATCTGGATCGTCGGCGACGTCCTCCACAGCCGCGTCGCCCGCTCCAACCTGCTCGCCTTCGAGCGGATGGGCGCTGAGGTCACCGTCTGCGCCCCGCCGACGCTGATCCCGCGCGGGATCGAGGCGCTCGGCTGCGAGGTCGCTTACGGCCTCGACGGGATCGAGGAGGCCGACGTCGTCTACGCGCTGCGGATGCAGAAGGAGCGGATGAGCGAGAGCTTCGTCCCTTCGCTGCGCGAGTACGCCGCCAACTTCCAGATCGACACCCGCCGCCTCAACCCCCGCCAGCTGCTGATGCACCCCGGCCCGGTCAACCGCGGCGTCGAGCTCTCCGGCGAGGCGATCGACTCGCCCCAGTCACTGATCGCCGAGCAGGTCGCGGCCGGCCTGGTGGTGCGGATGGCGATCCTCTACGAGCTGCTGGCCGGCGCCGAGCAGGCGCCGAGCGGCGACGGCGAGGGCAGCGCCCCGACCCCGATCGGAACCCCGGCATGAGCCTCACCGACGCACTCGACGTCCGCGCCGGCGAGGACGCGCACCTGGTCCTCCGTCGCGCCACCGTCCTCGACCCCGTCGCCGGCATCGACGCCGTTCACGACGTCGTCGTCCGCGACGGCGAGATCGCTGCCCTCGCCGCGCCTGGCGAGGCCGACACCGAGGGCGCGGAGGTCGTCGAGGCCGAGGGCCTGCACGCCTTCCCCGCATTCTTCGACCCGCACGTCCACCTGCGCACCCCCGGCCACGAGCACAAAGAGGACGTCGAGACGGGCTCCCGCGCCGCCGCCGCCGGCGGCTACTGCGGGATCCTGGCGATGGCCAACACGCAGCCGCCGGTCTCCACCGCGGCCGACGTCTCCGCCCTGCGCGAGCAGGCGCGGGCGAGCGCCTCGATCCCGGTCGGCTTCCTCGCCACCGTGACCAAGGCAATGGAGGGGACCGACCTGACCGAGATGGTCGAACTGCGCGAAGCCGGCGCGGTCGGCTTCTCCGACGACGGCCTGCCGATCGTCGACGCCGGGGTGATGCGCCGCGCCCTGCAGTACCAGCACCTCTGCGGCGGCAACATCGCCCTGCACGAGGAGGACCCGCGGCTCTCCCGCGACGGCGCCATGCACGAGGGGCCGGTCTCCGCCGCGCTCGGCATCGCCGGCATCCCCTCGGTCTCGGAGTCGACGATGGTCGCCCGCGACGCCGCCCTCGCTGGATACGAGAGCGCGCGCATCCACGTCCAGCACCTCTCCGCCGCAGAGTCGGTCGAGGTCGTCCGCGCCGCCAAGGCCGCGGGGGTCCGGATCAGCGCTGAGGCCAGCCCGCACCACCTCTGCCTCACCGACGAGGCGGTCCGCGGCCTCGACCCGCACCGGGCGAAGATGAACCCGCCGCTGCGCGAAGAGCGCGACCGCCAGGCGCTGATCGAGGGGCTGCGCGACGGCACCGTCGAGTGCATCGCTACCGACCACGCGCCGCACCAGCCGGAGGAAAAGGACGTCCCCTTCGAGCAGGCGGCGATGGGAGTGACCGGCCTGGAGACCGCCTTCGCCGCCCTGCACACCGAGCTGGTCCTGCCCGGCGTCATCGACCTGGCGCTGCTGGTCGAGCGGCTCGCCGGCGGCGCCGAGCCGTTTGACATCGAGCGCCCGACCCTGGTGCCGGGATCGGAGGCCAACGTCGTCCTCTGCGACCTCGGCGCCGAGTGGACCGTCGGCGAGGACGGCTACGAGAGCCGCTCGGCCAACTCCTGGTGCGCCGGCCAGACGCTCACCGGCCGGGTCCTGATGACCGTCGCCGCCGGCCAGGTCGCCTTCCGCCTCCGTTCCTTCTCCCTGGGAGTCGCCGCATGATTCACCTGTTCCCTATCCGTCCAGGACAACGAAAAGGAACAGGCGAATGAGTGCCTACCTGCTGCTCGAGGACGGCACCCGTCTCGACGGCCTCGCCTGCGGCCACGACGGCGCGGTCACCGGCGAGGTCGTCTTCAACACGGCGATGACCGGCTACCAGGAGTCGGTCACCGATCCCTCCTACGCCGGCCAGATCATCGTCTTCACCTATCCGCTGATCGGCAACTACGGGGTCTCCGGGGCGGCGATGGAGTCCGATGCGGTCCACGCCCGCGGCGTGGTCATGCGCGACGCGAAGAACCGCGAGGACGTCGCCACCGCCGAGGGCGGCTGGCTCGACTGGCTCGGCGACTGCGGCGTGCCGGCAATCAGCGGCGTCGACACCCGCGCCCTCGTCCGCCACCTGCGCGACAAGGGCGCGATGCGCGGGGGGATCTTTCCCGCCGCGACCCCCGAAGCCGAGGCCCGCGAACGGATCGCCGCCGAGCCCGCGATGGACGGCGCCGACTTCGCCCGCACCGTCACCCCGGAAGCGCCGGTCCGCTTCGAGGGCGAGGGCCCGCACGTGGTCGGGATCGACACCGGCGTCAAGCTCAGCATCGTCCGCCAGCTGCGCGAGCACGGCTGCCAGCTCACCCTCCTGCCCTGCACCAGCAGCCCCGAGGAGGTGCTCGCCGAGGAGCCCGACGTCGTTTTCCTCGCCAACGGCCCCGGCGACCCAGCCGCCCTCGACTACGTGGTCGAGACCGTCCGCGGCGTGCTCGGAAAGAAGCCCGTGTTCGGCATCTGCCTCGGCCATCAGCTGCTCTGCCGCGCCGTCGGCCTGGAGACCTACAAGCTGCCCTTCGGCCACCGCGGCGCCAACCACCCGGTCAAGGACCTGGAGACGGGGCGGATCGACATCACCTCGCAGAATCACGGCTTCGCCGTCGTCGGCCCCGGCGGCGAGGCGAAGATCGAGGGCGACGAGCCGGTCCGTTGGGACACCGACTTCGGCGTCGCCGAGCTCTCGCAGCTGAACCTCTACGACCGCACCGTCGAGGGCCTCGTCCTGCGCGACGTCGCCGGCGCCACCGTCCAGTACCACCCCGAGGCCGGGCCGGGCCCGCACGACGCCCGGCACCTCTTCGACCGCTTTCTGGAGCTGGCGGCGTGATCTGGCCGCCGCCGGAGCAACCGCTCGAAGGCAGCCTGGTTCGCCTCGAGCCGTTGGTCGAGGCCCATCGCGAGCCGCTGCGCTCGGTCGCCGGTTTTCCCGAGATCTGGCAGTGGATGGACCGCCGCGTCGCCGAAACCGAGGAGGGCTTCGACCAGTGGTTCGACGGCCGCCTGCTGGCCCGCCGGATGGGGGAGGAATACGCCTACGCGACCCTGACCGCCGCCGGCGAGCCGCTCGGCAGCAGCTCCTACCTCGCCCCGCGCCCGATCCACGACGGGGTCGAGATCGGCTGGACCTGGCTGACGCCCTCGGCCTGGCGCACCGGCGCCAACGTCGAGGCGAAGCTGTTGATGCTGGCCTTCGCCTTCGAAGAGCTCGGCTGCATGCGGGTCGAGCTGAAGACCGACGCCCGCAACGAGCGCTCGCGCGGGGCGATGGAAGCGCTGCCGGCGAAGTTCGAGGGCGTCTTCCGCAAGCACATGCTGATGCCGGTCACCGGCGTCCGCGACTCGGCCTATTTCTCGATCGTCGACGACGAGTGGCCGGCGGTCCGTCAAAACCTGGAGCAGCGCCTGGCAGGGGCGCGGGAGGTCGAGAGTGCCTAAACGCGAGGACATCCAGAAGATCCTTCTGATCGGTTCGGGGCCGATCGTGATCGGCCAGGCGGCGGAGTTCGACTACTCCGGCGTGCAGGCCTGCAAGGTGCTGCTCGAGGAGGGCTACGAAGTCGTCCTCGTCAACTCGAACCCGGCGACGATCATGACCGACCCCGAGTTCGCCACCGCCACCTACATCGAGCCGCTGCTGCCTGGGCCGGTGACCAAGATCATCGAAAAGGAGCGCCCCGACGCGCTGCTGCCGACGCTCGGCGGCCAGACCGCGCTGAACATCGCGATGGCGCTCGACGAGGACGGGACGCTGGAGCGGTTAGGGGTCGAGCTGATCGGCGCCAACGCCGAGTCGATCAGCCGCGCCGAGGACCGCGAGAAGTTCCGCACCACGATGCAGGATGCGGGCATCCGGGTTCCCTGGTCGGTCATCGTCGAGAGCGTGGCGGAGATGGAGGCGAAGCTGGCCCGCGGCGACATCACCCTGCCGGCGATCGTCCGTCCCGCCTTCACGATGGGCGGGCAGGGCGGAGGGATCGGCCGCACGGAGACCGAGCTGCGCCAGGTCGTCTCCGAGGGGCTGGCGGCAAGCCCGATCAACCAGGTGCTGGTCGAGGAGTCGGTGATCGGCTGGGGCGAGTTCGAGCTCGAGGTGATGCGCGACCGCAACGACAACGTGGTGATCATCTGCTCGATCGAGAACGTCGACCCGATGGGCGTCCACACCGGCGACTCGGTCACGGTGGCCCCGGCGCAGACGCTGACCGACCCGCTCTACCAGGATCTCCGCGACCAGGCGATCAAGGTGATCCGGGCGATCGGGGTCGAGACCGGCGGCTCCAACGTCCAGTTCGCGGTCAACCCCGACAACGGAGAGATCGCGGTGATCGAGATGAACCCGCGCGTCTCCCGCTCCTCGGCGCTGGCATCTAAGGCGACCGGATTCCCGATCG
>DASQCF010000024.1:0-2816 GCA_035634815.1 Solirubrobacterales bacterium
GATCGTCTCGATCAACGTCGACGAGAACCAGCAGACGGCGGCCAACTACGAAGTCCTCTCGATCCCGACGATGATCCTCTTCAAGGACGGCGCGATCGCCAAGAAAGTCGTCGGGGCGATGCCGAAGCGCCGCCTCGAGGCCGAGCTGGAGCCGGCGCTCGCCTAGCGGGCGCCCTCCCTCCCAGCTCATGCCGTTCGTTCACGTCCACTGGTACGAGGGCCGCTCCGACGAGCAGAAGGCGGAGATCGCCAAGCGGATCGAAGCGGCGCTCGTCGAGGTCGCGGGCGTATCGCCCGACCACTGCTGGGTGAAGTTCGACGACTCCTCGAAAGCCGACTTCATCATCGGCGAGAAGCCGTCGGACTAGCTGCTGCCGGCCAGGCGGCGGCTGAGACCGAGGGTCACGAGACGGTCGGGTGCGGCTAGAGCTGCCCTGGCAGCAGCTAGAAGTCCCTCGCCATCGAGATCGAATCGCTCGGCTGCGACGGTGAGGAGCTCCAGATTTTCGGCGGGATAGAGCAGCTCCACATTCACGATCCGCCCTTTGGCTAGAGCGAGGTTGCAGTTCTCCCCTTTGTCCACGCTGAATCCGTCGTCACAGCGATCGGCCTCAACCAAATCGATTGACAGCGCATCAGCCTCGCTGTCGTAGTCAGCCTTCATGGCTGCCTCCTTGGATGAACAGTGATAACCACATCCGGATCATCATCGGCGACGACCACCCGGATCCATTTGCCTTCGACTTGGCCAAGATAGCGCCAGTTGCCCCTTGTATCTCGTTCTTTTCTCGATGGGCTACGAACCACGAACTCCGCATCCGCCTGGGTCAGCTTCCCCTCCCGCAATTTGTTCTTCGCATGCCGAGTGAAATACACAGCCCGCTAAGGACTGGGCACCTCGGTTCTCTCCCCCTCCCTAGGCGCGAGAAACGCCGATTTTGAGGTCCCGGCCGTCGATCTTGGCGGCGGCGCCGTTGCTGCCGTCGTAGCTGACGGTCGTGGCCAGGACCTCTCCCACGAGGTAGTCCTGGTGGGCTTGGGCTGCCGCGATCAGGTCGGGGTCACCGGCCAGGGTGAGGTCGATGCGGTCGGTGACCTCCAGGCGGGCGGCTTTGCGGGCGTTCTGGACGGCGTGGACGATCTCGCGGGCGAGGCCCTCGCGGCGTAGCTCGTCGTCGAGCTCCAGCTGGAGGGCGACGGCGTGGCCGGCCTCGGCCTCGACCTCGTAGCCGTCGAGGGGCTGGAGGGCGAGGGTGACGTCGTCGGGGCCGAGGGTGTGGTCGGTGCCGTCGATCGCGATCCCGATCTCGCCGCCCTCGGCGAGGACGGCGGCGACGTGGGCGGCATCCAGGGCCTCGACCGCGGCGGCGACCTGCGGCATGTTCTTGCCCAAGCGCGGGCCGAGGGCGCGGTAGTTGGGCTTCGCGCTGTAGCTGACCAACTCCGAGGTGTCGCTGACGAAGTCGAGCTCCTTGACGTTGAGCTCGGAGGTGACCAGGGGGGCGCGGGCTTCGATCGCCGCCCGCTCGGCGTCGTTGGCGACGATCACCGCGCGGCGCAGCGGCTGGCGCACCTTGGCCTTCGCCTGGGCGCGGGCGGCGCGGCCGAGCTCGACGGTGAGGCGAACCGCCTCCATCCCCTGCTCCAGCTCGGGATCGGCGAGGGCCGCGTCGACCTCCGGGTAATCGCGCAGGTGGACCGAGGGCTCGGCGTCGGGACCGGCGAGGTTGCGGTGGATCTCGTCGGCGAGGAAGGGGGTGAACGGCGCCAACATCGCGACCGTCTCCAGCAGGCAGTGGCGCAGGGTCGCGAAGGCGGCGCGGTCTCCCTCCCAGAAGCGGCGGCGGCTGAGCCGCACGTACCAGTTGGAGAGCTCCTCGACGAACTCGGCGATCGCCCGCCCGGCGGCGGTGCAGTCGTAGGCGTCCATCCGCTCGCGCACGGTCGCGGTCGTCGCCTGCAGCCGCGAGAGCGCCCAGCGGTCGAGGTCGGTAAGGCCACTCGTCTGTTCCTTTTCGTTGCCAGACACCGATAAGGAACAGGCGAAATCGCTTGGCTCGAGGCCCTCCGCGTTCGCGTAGAGGACCCAGAAGGAGTAGGTGTTCCAGAGGGTGAGGAGGAACTGGCGGACCGACTCGCCGACGGTGTCGACGCTGAAGCGGTAGCCGGCCCAGGGCTGCTGCGCGGTCAGGTAGTACCAGCGGAAGGCGTCGGCGCCGTGGCTGTTCAGCACGTCCCAGGGGTCGACGACGTTGCCGCGGCTCTTCGACATCTTCTGCCCGTCGGGGTCGAGGATCAGGCCGAGGCAGACGCAGTTGCGGTAGCTGGAGGTGTCGAAGAGTAGGGTCGACTCGGCGAGCAGGGTGTAGAACCAGCCGCGGGTCTGGTCCTGGGCCTCGCAGATGTAGTCGGCCGGGAACCGCTCTTCGAACTCCTCTTTGCCCTCGAACGGGTAGTGGAACTGGGCGAAAGGCATCGCGCCGCTGTCGTACCAGGTGTCGATCACCGAGACGACCCGGCGCATGATGCTGCCGCACTGCTCGCAGTCGAGGGTGACGCCGTCGATGTACGGGCGGTGGAGGTCGTCGGGGACCGCCTCGCGGGCGCGCTCGCGCAGCTCGGCGACCGAGCCGGCGCAGAAGCGCCCGTCGCAGCCCTCCCTCGTGCACTCCCATATCGGCAGCGGCGTCCCCCAGTAGCGGTCGCGGGAGAGCGCCCAGTCGACGTTGTTCTCCAGCCATTTGCCGAAGCGGCCGTGCTTGATGTGCTCGGGGTGCCAGCCGATCTCCTCGTTGTTGGCGAGCAACTGGTCCCGG
>DASQCF010000025.1:0-49781 GCA_035634815.1 Solirubrobacterales bacterium
GTGCTGTTCCAGATCGTCGACGACATCCTCGACGTGACCGAGTCAGACGAGCAGCTCGGCAAGCCACATGGAAGCGACGAGAGACATGGCAAACTCACCTACGTCAGCCTTTTCGGCCTCGACCGGGCTCGCGAGCTGGCCGCCGACTCGCACCGGAAGGCGACCGCGGCGCTGGCCGAGGCGAGCGGCGAGACCGAGGACCTGAGGCGCGTGGCCGACTACATCTTCACGAGGAACGAATGAGCGAACAGCCCCCCACCCAGGGCACCGAAGACGAGATAAGAGAGCCGCTGCTGCCGGGGATCGACGGCCCGGAGGACCTGCACGGTCTCGACGAGGAGCAGCTGCAGCAGGTCGCACAGGAGATGCGCACCTACATCATCGACACGATCGGCGAGATCGGCGGCCACTTCGGCGCCAATCTCGGCACCTGCGAGCTCACCGTCGCCCTCCACAGCCTGCTCGACTCGCCGCGCGACAAGGTTCTCTGGGACGTCGGCCACCAGTCCTACCCCCACAAGATCCTCACCGGTCGCCGCGAGCGGCTCTCGACGATCCGCCAGTACGACGGCCTGGCGCCGTTCTGCTCGATCCCCGAGTCCGAGCACGACATCATGGGCGCCGGCCATGCCTCGACCTCGATCGGCTACGCGGTCGGCCTTAAGGAGGCGATGCGCCACGGGATCGGCGAGGACGGCAAAGTCGCCGCCGTGATCGGCGACGGCGCCCTCACCGGTGGGGTCGCCTACGAGGCGCTGCACGCGGCCGGCGGCCTGCAGACCCCGATCGTGATCGTCCTCAACGACAACGGGATGTCGATCTCCCCGAACGTCGGCGCCCTCTCGCGCTACTTCAACCGGATCCGGCTCAACCCCCGTCTCTGGCACGCCCGCGAGGGGGTCGAGGACCGGCTGACGAAGCTGCCGCTGGGACTGGGCAAACGGATCGAGCGCCTCGGGCCGGAGATCAAGGCCGCGATCAAGGCCTACTGGGCGCCCGGCCTGTTCTTCGAGGAGCTCGACCTCGCCTACATGGGCGTGATCGACGGCCACGATGTCCACGCCCTGCGCGAGGCGCTGGGCGAGGCCTTCGAAGCCGACCGACCGGTAGTCGTCCACGTCCACACGGTCAAGGGCAAGGGCTTCGCGCCGGCCGAAGAAGGCGGCCTGGAGTCGATGGAGGAGTGGCACGCGGCGAAGCCGAACTCGATCGTCAACGGCGAACCGGCCGAAGCCAAGCCGGTGCCGGTGACCGAAACCGATTCGCCGGAGGGGATCGAGGTGCTGGAGAAGCCGCCGGCCGCCGGCTCGCCTCCCCAGTACACGAAGGTCTTCGCCGGGGCGATGGTCGCCGAGGCCAGGGCCGACGAGCGGGTGATCGGGATCACCGCGGCGATGGCGGGGGGGACCGGCCTGCAGCAGCTGGCCGACGAGGTACCCGAGCAGTACTACGACGTCGGCATCGCCGAGCAGAACGCCGTCCTGCTCGCCAGCGGCCTGGCGCTGCAGGGCGCGAAGCCGGTCTGCGCGATCTACTCGACCTTCCTGCAGCGGGCCTTCGACCAGATCGTCCACGACGTCTGCCTGCAGGACCTCGACGTCACCTTCGCGATGGACCGCGCCGGCCTCGTCGGCGACGACGGCCCGACCCACCACGGCGCCTTCGACGTCTCCTACTTCCGCCCGATCCCGAACGTCGTCGTGATGGCGCCGCGCGACGAGGCGATGCTGGTCCACATGCTGCACACCGCGATCGCCCATCAAGGCCCCGCGGCGCTGCGATACCCGCGCGGCGCGGCCGAGGGAGCCGAGCCGCCGGCGAAGCCGGAGCTGCTGCCGATCGGCAAGGGAGAGGTGCTGGCCGCGGGCGAGCGCGTCGCCCTGCTCGGCTACGGCTACGGCGTCACCGTCGCCCGCGAGGCGGCGGCGATCCTGGAGAAGCACGGCCTGAGGCCGACCGTCGCCGACGCCCGCTTCGCCAAGCCGATCGACGGCGAGCTGGCCGAGCGCCTGGCGCGCGAGCACGAGCTGGTGGTGACGATCGAGGAGAACGTCCTCCCCGGCGGCTTCGGCTCCGCGGTCCTGGAGCACCTGGAGGACGCCTTCGCCGAGGCTCCCGGCGAGCGGGCGCGGGTCCTGCGGGTCGGCCTACCGGATTCCTACGTCACCCATGGCAAGCCGGCGCTGCTGCGGGCCGAGGTGGGCCTGACGGGCGAGTCGGTCGCCGACCGGGTGCTCAGCGCGATCTCCAGCGCACAGCCGGCGCTCACCTAATCAGCGCCGTACTCACCTAATCACTTTTGACGATTGATTCAATTGACGCAATCAATTAGCCTGCGCCAGTCTCTCCCGGTGAGAGAAGCAGGCAGTTGAAGCCAGCGCTTCTGGGGAACATCGCCAAGGGGAGGAGAGGCGCGCATCTATATATGTGTGGACCCGCTTGGGGAATCGGGTCTCTCGCGCCCGCCTCTTAGGTCGGGGCGCGAGGCGCGCTGAGGCTCCGCCTTCCAGTACCCGCGACGGGGCCTGAAATGCAAAGCGCCCGCCTTTCGGCGGGCGCTTTTGCGGGACTTCCCTGCCAGGTCAGCTATTCGCTGGCTTTGACAGCGGCCGGGTCTGCGTACTCGATGTTGTTGACCAGGATCGCCGTGTTGGTTCCCGCCGGAGACGGAATCCCGACGATCGAGTTGACGAACGGATCGACTGCCCACGAGAACAGGAACCCGCCGCAACCACTGGCGCCGGGCACCGCGAACGAGTTGTCCACGAGTTTCGCACCGGTGTCGCGCACGATCGTCGTACCTTCGTTCGCCGTGAGGGTGCCGGGGCTACCGGTGATCGGTTTGTTCGGCGCCGGGGGCGAGGTCGTGCCGGTCGTGAATTTCCAGACGATCGGGTTCGAGTTCGACCCGATGTAACAGCTACTACCCAGGAACGGGTTGCCGAGCTTGATCTTCACCGGCATTTCCAGGGCCGTCCCGGACTGGATGAGCGCGGCCAGGTTGTTCAGTTTGATCGAGCTTGCCGGGGCGGCGAGTTCGACCGTCGCGGTCACTCCGGTGAAGCCGTTGTTGATCGTTTCGTTGAATAGATCGCGCAGGATCGAGGGCCACCAACTCGGGGCCGTGACTCCCAGCAACCCGCCCGGTACCGGCTGGGGGGTTTTGGGCAGGGTGTTGCCATCCGAGGCCGCCAGGAACGCGAGCCGTCCCGTGAACGATTCGTCGAGGTAGTCCAGGCCTCCCTGCAGGATCTGGGAGTTGACGATCGGCACGGTTTTAGCGCCGGTCGTGACTTCGCCCGAGGTGCTCGCGGAGTAGAAGCAAGCGTCGATCGTGGCATTACTCACAGGGCACTTCGCGAATTTCGCGAATTCGCCCGTCGGAGCTGCGAGGGCTGAGCTGGGCAGCGCCAAGGCGCCGAGCACGACCATCGCGAGAAAAAGCTTTCTCATGAGACTGGTCCTTTCTGTAGTTCCCCAGACATTCGGACTGGGCCGAGTGTCTTAAATGATTTGGATCAATCTATATAACTTTTGCGCGTGTGCAACTTTGCGTGGACGTGCAAGCGGACTCGCGGCCGAAGCTCAGCGCCACCAGGCGGCCAGGATCCGCCGCCAGTTCCCCCAGCAGATCGCCTCGATCTCGGCCGGTTCGAAGCCGGCCCGGCGGAGCGCGGCGACGAGTAGGGGGAGGCCGGTGACGCCGGCCAGGGAGCCCGGGATCGTCGCCCCGTCGAAATCAGAGCCCAGGGCGACGTGGGCGACGCCGATGCGATCGGCGACGTAGCGGGCGTGCTCGGCGATCAGCCTCAGCGGCGTATTGGGGTCGTCGGCGAAGTCGGGGCGCAGGAACGGGGTGGCGAAGACGATGCCGACGAGGCCGCCGCTGGTGCCGATCGCGTCGAGCTGTCGGTCGGTGAGGTTGCGCGATGCCGGGCAGAGCGCGTGGGCCCCCGAGTGGCTGGCCACCAGCGGCCCGGGTTCCAGCCGCGCCACGTCCCAAAAGCCGGCCTCGTTCAGGTGGCTGAGGTCGACGACGATGCCGCGCTCGGCGCAGGCTGCCACCAGGGCGAAGCCTCTCTCGGTCAGTCCGGGGCCGACGTCCGGGGAGGAGGGAAAGCGGAACGGGACGCCGTGGGCGAACACGTTGGCTCTGCTCCAGACGGGCCCGAGCGATCGCAGCCCGCGTTTGTACCAGGTGTCCAGCAGCTTCAGTTCGCCGTCGATCGCCTCGGCCCCCTCGAGGTGCATCACCGCCACCGGCGGCGCCCCCTCGCGCCTGGCGCTATCGACGTCGGCGATCGAGCGGGCGACGACGACCTCGCCGCGCCGCTCCAGATCGAGAAGGCGATCGGCGATCCGGACCGCGTGCGCGGCGGCAACCTCCTGGGCCACCGGCTCGGCGAGAGGCTCGGCGTAGGAGCCGCTGGCGCCGAAGCTGACCTGCCGCGACGGTTCGCCGTCGGACGGGGTGAAGATCGCGAAGATGCCGCCCCGCATCCCGCCCTCGCGCATCCGCGGCAGATCGAGATGGCCCCGCTCGCTGCGGCGGGCGAGGTCCTCGCTGCCTTCGCGCGTCAGCGCGTCGTTGTGGCCGTCGAAGATTGGGATCACCGGATGAATGTAGGAGACTCAGCGGTATGCCGATCGAGACTTCGGGGCCGGACCCCGATGAGCGGGCCGCGGAGGGCAAGGCGGCGCGGGGCGATCGGCCGCGCTCCAGCCACGCCGAGGTGAGCGACGCTCCGCGGGATCCGCTCGCGATTCTCGGGGCCCAGGACGACAGCCGTGTCCCCGAGCTGGTGCCGATCCGCTACGGGCGAATGCTGGCCTCTCCGTTCGCCTTCTTCCGCGGCTCGGCCGCGGTGATGGCCGCCGATCTCGCCGGGACGCCGGCCACCGACCTCACCGTCCAGCTCTGCGGCGACGCCCACCTCTCGAACTTCGGGGTCTTCGCCGCGCCGGACCGGCAGCTCGTCTTCGACTGCAACGACTTCGACGAGACCTGCCCGGGCCCATTTGAGTGGGACGTGAAGCGGCTGGTCGCCAGCGTCGCCGTCGCCGGCCGTCAGAACGGCTTCGGCAAGCGGGAGCGACGGGCGGCGACCCTTGCCACCGTTGGCGGCTACCGGCGGGCGGTGCGCGAGTACGCCGCGATGCGCAACCTCGACGTCTGGTACTCACGGATCGACGTCGAGCCGGCCCTCCAAGCGCTGAGCGACCAGATCGACAAACGCCGAGCTCGGCGGCTCGAGCGCAACCTCGCCAAGGCGCAGGCCAAGGACAGCATCAGGGCGCTGGGCAAGCTCACCTACGAAGACGGCGGCAGGCTGCGGATCGTCAGCGAACCGCCGCTGATCACCCCCCTGGAGGAGCTGACCGGCGCCGCCGACGCCGAGCGGCAGCTGCGCGAGGTGATCGCGAACTACCGCGAGTCGCTGAGCCCCGGCCGCCGCCACCTCGCGGCTTCCTACGGCTACGTCCACGCGGCGCGGAAAGTGGTCGGGGTGGGCAGCGTCGGCACCCGGGCCTGGATCGTCCTCCTGCTCGGCAGGGACTCAGGGGACCCGCTCTTCCTGCAGGCGAAGGAAGCCGGCGCCTCGGTTCTGGAGCCCTACGCCGGCGCCAGCGCCTACCCGCATCACGGCCGCCGCGTGGTCGAAGGCCAGCGGCTGATGCAGGCGGCGAGCGACATCTTCCTCGGCTGGGTGACCGTCACCGGGGTCGACGGCGAGGAGCGCTGCTTCTACGTGCGCCAGATGTGGGACGGCAAGGGCTCGGCCGAAGTCGAGGGTCTCTCGGCTCCGGAGCTGGCCGCCTACGGCGCTCTCTGCGGCCGGACCCTGGCCCGCGCCCACGCCCGCTCGGGCGACCGCATCGCGATCGCCGCCTACCTCGGCGGCGGCGAAACCTTCGACAAGGCGCTCGCCGCGTTCGCCGAGGCCTACGCAGACCGCAACGAACGGGACTTCGAGCAGCTTCGCGCGGCCGCCGACAGCGGCCGGATCGAGGTCGAGGAGGGCTACCGGTGAGCCTGGCGACGATCCGGCGGGGAGTCCTCGTCCTCCTCCTCGACGCGGCCATTCTGCTGCTGCTCTCCGCGGTGATGGACGGCTTCGTCCTCGACGGGGCGCCCACCGCCCTCGGCGCCGCGGCGATGATCGGCCTGCTCAACGCTTTCGTCTGGCCGCTGCTGGCGCGGCTGACCCTGCCGCTGACGGTGATGACCCTGGGCCTCGCGGCGCTCGTCCTCAACGGGATCGTGGTCACCTTTGCGATCGATCTCCTGCCGCGGGCCGAAGTCGCGAGCGTCCTCGACGGGATCGTGATCACCCTCGTCGTCGCCGCGCTGACCGCGGCGGTCTACTCGCTGCTGGCGATCGACGAGGACGACTCCTGGTACCGCAACGTCGTCCGCCGCCAGGCGCGCCGCCGCGGCCAAGTGACCGAGAGCGACGTACCGGGGGTGCTCTTCCTCGAGATCGACGGCCTCGCCCACGACGTTCTCTGGCGGGCATTGCAGGACGGCAGCGCCCCGACCCTCGCCTCCTGGGTGCGGGGAGGCTCGTATCGGCTGCGGCGCTGGGAAACCGATTGGTCCTCGCAGACCGGCGCTTGCCAGGCGGGTCTCCTGCACGGCTCCAACGAGGACATGCCCGCCTTCCGCTGGTGGGAGAAGGAGCGCGGCCAGGCGATCGTCACCAACCACCCGCGCGACGCCGAAGAGATCGAGCGGCGCCACTCCGACGGACGCGGGCTGCTGTACGCCGACGGCGCCAGCCGCGCCAACATCCTCTCCGGCGACGCACCCCACTCGATGCTGACGATGAGCACCGCGCTGCGCCGGCGGCGGCCGATCGGCAAGGACTACGCCGCCTACTTCGCCCGGCCCTACGCGGTGGCGCGGACCTTCGCCCTCTCGCTGGCCGAGATCGCCCGCGAGCGACGGGCAGCCCGCAGCCAGGTCCGCGACGACGTCCGGCCGCGAATGCACCGCAGCCGTGGCTACGTCTTCGCCCGCGCCTGGGGCACCGTCGTCCAGCGCGACCTCCAGGTCGCGACGGTGATCGGCGACGTCCTCGCCGGGCGACCGGTCATCTACACCACCTTCCTCGCCTACGACGAGGTCGCCCACCATTCCGGGATCGAGCGCCACGACGCGCTCGCCGTCCTCCGCGACCTCGACCGCCAGATCGCGCGGATCGCCAAGGCCTGCGAGGACGCCCCGCGCCCCTACCGGCTGGTGGTCCTCTCCGACCACGGCCAGTCGCAGGGAGAAACGTTCCGCGATCGCTACGAGCAGACGCTCGAGCAGCTGGTGCAGAGCGCCTGCGAGGCGGACAGCGTCGTCGCCTCCGAAGCCGGGGACGACGACTCCCTCTCCTATCTGAGCGCCGGGTTGACCGAGGTGGCGCGGGACGACACCGTCGCCGCCCGCACGGTCCGCGCCGCGACCCGCGACCGCCTCGCAGACGGCGCCGTCGCACTCGACGCCGACTCCCGCCGCGAGGTCGCGCAGACGCATGACGGAGAGGAGTTGCCGGAGCTCTCGGTGATGGCTTCGGGCTGCCTCGGGCTGATCACCTTCCCGTGCGAGCCCGGCCGGGTCTCGCTGGAGCGGATCGAAGAGCTCTACCCACGTCTGATCCCGGCTCTGCGCGACCATCCCGGCGTCGGCTTCATCCTCGTCCGCTCCGAACGCGACGGGGCGCTGGCGATCGGCGCCGGCGGCACTCGCTACCTCAGCGACGACCGGGTTGAGGGAGAGGACCCGTTGGCGCCCTTCGGCGCCAACGCCGCCGACCACCTGCGCCGCACCGACTCCTTTGCCCACTGCGCCGACCTGATGATCAACAGCACCTACTGGGAGGACTTCGGCGAGGTCGCTGCCTTCGAGGAGCTGGTCGGCTCGCACGGCGGCATGGGGGGGACCCAGAGCTTTCCCTTCGTCCTTCACCCGGGCGATCTGGAGTGGCCCGCCGAGGAGGTCGTCGGCGCCGAGCGGGTCCACCGCGTCTTCCGCGGTTGGCTCTCGGGCCTCGGGCAGACGGCCTACGACAGCGAGGTCGACTCGCCCGGCGAGAGCACGCGCGTCTCCACCTGAGGCGCGAGCTCGCGGGCGCGGGCGGCGAACTCCGCCGCTGGCCGGTTGAGGCGGCCCGGGCGCAGCCGGGCGAGGCCGAGCGGGTAAAGGGTGCCCCAGTGGATGGGGATCGCGAGGCGGGGCGCGAGCATCGCCGCCGCCCGCGCCGCTCCCTCCGGGTCGAGGTGGCCGGGGCCGAGCGTCGGGCCCCAACCCCAGACCGGAAGCAGCGCCAGGTCGAGCCCGGGAACAAGGCCCTCCATGCCGGCGAAGAGGTCGGTGTCGCCGGCGAAGTAGACGCTGCGGCTGCCGGCGATCAGGAAGCCGACCGGTTCGACCTCCGCCGCGCCCCGCCGCCGGCCCCCGTCATGGTCCGCTTCGACGGCGGTGACGGTCAGGGCGCCGATCTCGCCTGAGTCGCCGGGCGCGAGCTCGGTGACGTCGCCGAAGCCGTGGCGGGCGAAGAACCCGGCCGCGCCGGGCGGGACGAGCAAAGGAACCTCCCGCCCGAGTCGCCGCAGCGAGGCGAGGTCGGCGTGGTCGTGGTGGAGGTGGGAGATCAGCACCGCGTCGATGTCGGCGGTCGTCTGCGGCGGGGGCAGCGGCCCATGCCGGACCAGGGGACCGACCCGCGGGCGCAGCACCGGGTCGGTGAGCAGGCGGGTGCCGTCGAGGTCGACGAGGACCGTCGCGTGTCCGACGTAGGTGGCACTGTCCGCTCTGCTCATGGCCCGTCGAGTATGGCTCCGTCGCAAAAAAGGCAGCGCGCCCGAGGACGAAGTCTTCGAAGTCGCGCCCGGCGAGCTGAGCGGTCTCTTCGCGGCCCCGCAGTGGCTGCGCGACCTCGGCGTCTCCGCCTGGCTGCTGGTCGGCGTCGGCGCGGCGCTGCTGGCGGCGATCTGGCTGCTCTCCCTGACCGAGACGATCGTGATGCCGGTGATCACGGCGGGGATCATCGCCGCCGTCGGCTCGCCGCTGGTCGACAGGCTGCGCGGCGTCGGAATACCGCGCGGGCTCGGCGCGGGGCTGGTCCTGCTGTTGATCGTCCTCCTTGCGATAGCGGTCGGCTACATCGTTCTCACCGGCATTGCCAGCCAGGCCGACAGCCTCTCGGCGCGGCTGCAGGAAGGCGCCGCCGAAATCGAGTCCTGGGCGAAGGACCTCGGCGTCAAGGCGCCGACGGCATCGCAGGCCAACTCCGACGCCGGCGCCTCGATCAGCGGCGCCTACCAGGCGCTCACCCACGGCGTGCTGGGCGGGATCGACAAGCTGGCCTCGCTTGCCGTCTTCCTCTCCTTCACCGCGCTCAGCCTCTTCTTCCTGCTCAAGGACGGGCCGCAGATCGGCGCCTTCGTCGAGCGCCACCTCGGCGTCCCGGTCCCCGTCGCCCACAACATCCTCGCGCGGATCGCCGGCAGCATGCGCGGCTACTTCCTCGGGGTGACGATCGTCGCCGCCTGGAGCGCGCTACTGGTCGGCGTCGGCTCGCTGGTCCTCGGCGTCCCGCTGGCGGGGACGATCGCGGTCGTCACCTTCCTCGGTGGCTACGTCCCCTACATCGGCGCCTGGACGGCCGGCGGCTTTGCGGTCCTGATCGCGCTAGGCGGCAGCGGGCCGGAGGCGGCGGGGGCGATGGCGGTCATCGTCCTGCTCGCCAACGGGGTGTTGCAGCAGCTGGTCCAGCCGATCGCCTACGGGGCGGCGCTGAAGCTGCATCCGCTGGCGGTGCTGATCGCGACGATCGCCGGCGGCTGCCTGTTCGGGACCGTGGGCCTGGTCCTGGCGGCTCCGTTGCTCTCGGCGGCGGTGCGCATCGCAGCCGATCTCACCGCGGCGGTGGAGATGGAGGAGGGGGCCGAGGCCCCCTCCTGAGCGGTGGCTATTCGTCCCAGCGGGCGGTCAGCTGGTAGATGATCGTGACGTCGAGGATGATCATCAGGAACGCCCACAGCGGCGCGGCGGGGAACCAGACGACCTGCGAGATGGCGTTGATCATCACGAAGAAGATCGCCGTCCAGCGGGCCCACTCGGCGCCGGCGAAGAGGCCGAGGCCGGTCGCGGCGATGATCGATCCGAGGACAAGGTGGACCCAGCCCCAGGTGCTGACGTCGGCGACGAGCACTCCCTGGCCGCCGACGAAGACGATTTCGTCGTTGAGGATCCCCGCAAGCCCCCAAAGCGCGTCCAGTGATCCGACGATGAACAAGAGGACGCCGGCGAAGACGGTCCAACCCGTCGGCTGACGTTCCTCGACTCGGTGCCGCTCTGCGGCCCTGCTGCTCTCCATGGTGCTCTCCCTCCGGTTGGTCTCTATCTGGATGGCAGACAGCGCCCCTACCGACAACAACACGCTGGATGCATTTAGACAATAGGACTCTCCCGGTTCCGAAGCAACAACTTCGCAGCACGTCGCGGCCGGCATGGTGCCGCGCCGTGGGGGGTAGCCAGGCCCCAGCGATGAAGCGACTATTCACCTTCTCGGCCCTCCTGGTTGCCATGGCCCTGGCGCTCTCTGTGGCTGCCTGCGGCGGCGCAACCGACAGCGAAGACAGCTCTCCGTCACGGCTGGTCGAGCAGAGCCGTGTCGCCCTGCCGGCCGACTTCCCGTCCTGGCGATTCGAATCGCTCCGACCCGCGTCCCCGGGGCTCTTCGTCGTCACCTTCTCGAACCCCGCCGACAAGCGTCCTTGGGTGATCGTCTTCGACACCAAGGGGAAGCCGCGCTGGTGGTACAACCCGGACACGCGGGCGCTGTGGGGGCAGATCATCGGCAACGGCGATCTCGTCTGGGCGCGGTCGTTCGGCGACGGCTACGGCCTCGACCCGCGGATGGCACACGAGGTCCGCACGGAGTCCGGCAAGCTCGTCCGCCTGGTCCGGACCGAGGGCTCGATCGTCGACGGCCACGAGTACCGCGAACTCGCCAACGGCAACGTCCTGCTCGACACCTACGTCCCGGAAACCGCCGACCTGCGCCGCTTCGGGGGGCCGAAACGGGCGGCGATCGCCTCCGCCGAAGTCCAGGAAGTCGACCCCGCCGGAAAGGTCCTCTGGCACTGGAACTCGCGCGGGCACATCGCCCTGCGGGAGACCGGCCGCTGGTGGCGGAGCGTGCTCAGCAACCCGCGTCGCCGCCTGCACCGCGAGATCTTCGACCCGGTCCACATCAACTCGATCGAGCCGCGCGGCAACGGCGAAGTGGTGATCTCCACCCGCCACACCGACGCCGTCTACGGGATCGACCGGGCGACGGGAGAGATCAACTGGAAGCTCGGTGGCCTGCAGACCGGCAAATCGCTGCGGGTGGCCGGCGACCCGGCGACCAAGCTGCTCGGCGGCCAGCACGACGCGCGGATCGATCGCCGCGGGCGCCTCACCGTCTTCGACAACGGCAAGGACCGGCCGCGCCGGCCGCGGGTCGTCTTCTACCGCCTCGACCTGGACCACCAGCGGGCTCTCTACCGCGGCCAGCTCAACGACCCCGAGGTGAAGCGCAGCCACTGCTGCGGTTCGGCCCGGGAACTGAACGGCGGCGGCTGGCTGGTCAGCTGGGGCGACAACCCGCTGGTAACCGGCTTCGACGGCGCCGGCAGGATCGCCTTCCGGCTGCACCTTCCGGCCTCGACCTTCCGCGCCGTGCCGGCGCCGCCGGGAGCGACCAGCGTCGCTCGGCTGCGGCGGGGGATGGCCGCTATGCAGGCTGCGGAATAAGCGCCTGGGCGCCGCGGCCCGCCCGCGACGGAGGCAGGAGCAGGGCGGAGACGCAGACGAGGCCGAAGGCGGTCGCCTGCAGCCCGATCCCCACCGCGCCGCTGGCCATCGGATCGCCGAAGACGAGGACGCCGCTGAGGATCTGCACGGCGCTGGCGATCAGCCCCATCAGCCCGATCGTCTCGATCGCGCCGCCGCGTTGCAGGGCGGCGACGGCGGAGTACTGGGCGAGGGCGCCGCAGACGACGATCAGGGCGATCCAGGGAGCGAGGATGAGCGCAGGGAGCTCGCCCTCGCCGGTCAGCGCCTTGATCGCCACCCCGGCGAAGGCGAAGAGGGTGCCGGCGATGATCGCCATCAGAGCGCCGCGACGGGCCTTGAGGCGGCGGTAGCCGAAGGCGAGGAGCAGGGCGCAGAGGGCGAGGCCGCCCTCGAAGGCGACGATCGCTCCCAGCGCGAACTGCGAGTGGCTGCCGTGGAAGCTCGGCAGCGTCAGGGCGAGCAGGGCCAACCCGACCCCGCCCAGCAGCAGCGCCAGCCACTGACGCGGCTCGACGGCGTGGCCGAAGAGCCGTTGGGAGAGGACGGCGAGGCTGACGGCGCCGCCGGCGAGCGAGGCCTGCACGAGGGAGATCGGCGCCATCGAGAGGGCGGCGATGTGGACGAGCCAGGCCGCCGCGGCGATGCCCCAGCCGGCGGCGAACCAGGGCGAGCCGGCGAGCCGGCGGGCGCTCTGCAGCGGCGCCTGGATGCGGACCAGCGGGACCTGTTGGCAGCCGTGGTGCTTCAGCAGCGAGGCGAAGTTCGCCATCACCGCGCCGACCAGAGCCAGCGCGATGCCGGCTTCGACGGATCCCACCGCCGGGGTCATGACCTGCCCGCGCCCTTGCGCCCGCGCCGGCGTCCCCGCGGAGCGGGTCGGGTGCTGCGGCCGGGTGAGCGGCCGCCGTGGGCGACCTCGAACTCGCGGACCAGGCCCAGGCTGCCCGCCATGCGGCGGACGTCGTCGGCCTGGTCGGCGAGGACGAAGCTGACGCCGGTGCCCGGGCGACCGGCGCGGCCGGTGCGGCCGATCCGGTGGGTGTAGGCGTCGGAGTCCTCGGGGGCGTCGTAGTTGACGACGTGGGTGATGCCCTCGACGTCGATCCCGCGGGCGGCGACGTCGGTGGCGACTAGCGCGGCCACCTTGCCGTTCTCGAAGCGGGCCAGGGCGCGTTCCCGCTGTCCCTGGCTCTTGTCGCCGTGCATCGCCACCGCCTCGACCTGGTGACTGCGCAGGCGCTTGACCAGCCGGTCGGCGCCGCGCTTGGTGCGGACGAAGACGATCGTCGGCCCGCACTCGTCTTCGCGCAGCTGGGCGACCAGGTGGTCGAGCTTCGCGGCCTGGCTCTCGACCGGGAGGAAGCGGTGCTCGATGTCGGCCTTGGCCTGCTTCGGCGCGTGGGTGTGGGTGCGGGCGTCGCGGGTGTAGGCCTTGGCGACCTTGCCGGTGGCGCCCTCCAGCGTCGCCGAGAAGAACAGCGTCTGGCGCTCGCCGGGCGTTCCGGAGACGATCCGGTCGACGGCGGGCTTGAAGCCCATGTCGAGCATCCGGTCGGCCTCGTCGAGGACGAGGATGCGGACCTGCTTGAGGCTGACGACGCCGCGGGCGATCAGGTCCTCGAGGCGGCCGGGGGTGGCGACGACGATGTCGGCCTTGCCGACGGCCTTGATCTGCGGGCCGAAGCCGACGCCGCCGTAGACGGCGGCGACCTTAAGCCCCCGGGTCTCGGCGATCGGGCGGATGTCTTCGACGATCTGCCCGGCGAGCTCGCGGGTGGGGGCGAGGACCAGGGCGCCGATGCGCCCCTGCTCGGGAGAGAGCCGCTCGACCATCGGGATGCCGAAGGCAAGCGTCTTGCCCGACCCGGTCGGGGACTGGACGAGGAGGTCGTGCCCGGCGAGCGCGTCGCGGACGACCAGCTGCTGGACGGGGAAGGGGTGGGTGATGTCGCGGCGCGCGAGCGCGCTGATCACAGGGTTAGAGATGCCGAGATCGGCAAATGAAACGGTTATGGAAGTGCTCCTTATTTGAACGTCTAGGGAGATCCTGCGGCCCCTAGGCGCCAAGCGGCACGCGGAGGAAACGGAACCTCTCGGGTGGCGTTGGGCCAAACCCGACTCGTCCACGGTAGCAGCGCCCTAGGGTGCGCAGTGCCGATGTCGCGCCCGCGTCCAACAATCCTTGCAGCGAAGGCGGGCCTCGTCGCCTTGGTATTGCTCGCCCTCGGCTCCGTTCTCAGCGACCAGTCCCGCGGCGCCGGATGGGAAGAGATGCCGGTCGTCCCGGCGCTCGGGCCGGTGGTCGCCGCCCACCTCGAGAAGATCGCCGGCCGCGGCGAGAGCTTCGGCAACCGCCCCGGGGTCTTCGCCAAGATCGGCGACAGCATCACCGCCTCGCCGTCGTTCCTGCAGGCGCTGGCGTGCCGGACGCCGCGGCTGGGCGCCTGGAGCGAGCTGCGCGGCACGCTGGGCTTCTTCGGCGAGACGCCGGTGCCGCCGGGCTCGGAGGAAGCTCTGTGCCCGGTCAGCAACAGCTACTCGCGGGTCGGCGTGGCCGCGGTGCCCGGATGGACGGCGGTCGACGCCCTGGCTCCGCTCGAAGCGCCTCCCGAGTGCGCGGGCCAGCCCGCCGTCAGCTGCGAGCTGCATCTGCTGCGCCCGTCGGTCGCGTTGATCATGTTCGGGACCAACGACCTGACCGATTTCACCGCGCTCGAGTTTCGCCGCGACCTCGCCCGCGTCGCCCGGCTCGTGGCCGAAGCCGGGACGATCCCGGTGATCAGCACGATTCCGCCCCGGGTGCAATGGCCGTACGCGCGGCGGGTGGCGCGGTTCAACGCCGAGATCGCCGCCCTGGCCGAGAACCGGGCGCTGCCGCTCTGGAACTACTGGCGGCAGATGGTCGAGCCGGGGGTGCCCAATCAGGGCCTGGGCGAAGACGGCGTCCACCCGAGCGCCCTCTGCCCTCCATGCACGGCGATCGACTTCCGGCCCGAGGGGCTGCGCCAGGGATATGCGCTGCGGAACCTCGGCGCGCTGCGGGTTCTCGATCGCCTACGCCGCCTGGTCGCCCTCGGCGACGGGCAGTAGGGGCGCCGATCGCCGGGCGCTGTTGCGGGTGCGCGCTCTCCCCATCTGGCGGCGACCCTCCCGGACCAGGGCATAGCTGCCGAGGGCGAGCGCGAAGGTTCCGCTCACTGCCAGCCCCCAGCGGACGGGGATCGCCAGTTCGGTGGTCGAGAGCGTGCTCTGCAGGGCGACGAGGAACGGGATGTGGACGAGGTAGATCCAGAAGCTCGCGTCGGCGAGGTAGCGCAGCAGGCGCGACTCCTTGACCACGTATCGCGCCAGCACTCCCCAGATGCCGAAGAGGGTGAGCCAGCAGACGACTCCGACCGCGAACAGCCCGTAGACGCGCAGCGCTTCGATTTCGGCCAGGGCGCCGGGGATGCCGGTGTTGCCGGTGAAGTCGCCGTTGTTGTAGAAGAGGAGGAAGGCCGGCACGGCGATCAGCGCCCCGGCGCCGAGTCGCAGCCAGGCACCGCGCTTCATCTCCTCGATCAGGTTGGCCTGGCCGCTGAGCAGCCAGCCAAAGGCGAAGAAGAAGCCGAAGTAGGCGAAGAGGGTCGGGGTGGGGATCAGCGAGTTCGACTCGGTCCCACCCGCCACCCAGCCGGTCTTGGTGAGCAAGATCGCGGCGCTGATCGAGGCCAGGGCCGGGACCGCCCACCACGACCTCATCAGCAGGCCGAAGCCGCGATTCACGGCCGCCCCCAACTTGGGCGCCCGCTGGATAGCCAGCCAGATCCCGATCGCGAGCAGGGAGATGATCAGCAGGTAGGAGATGAACCAGAGGTGCCGCGGAGTGAGGTTGAAGACGTTCGCGAAGTCCAGTTCCCGCTTCGCCGGCACGGCGCCCTTGCGCGGCCAGAGAACCGCCGCCTCGATGACGAAGAAGTTGGCCAGCGGCACGACCGTGAGCATTCCGACCACAAGCGGGAGTCCGAGCCGGCGAAACCGGGCCCGCACCTGCCGGGCGGCGGTGGATCGCCGCAGCGCGCTGGCGGCGAGGAAGCCGGAGATGGCGAAGAACAGCGGCATGTGCCAGGTGTGGACGAACCAGACCACCGCGTCGACGATCCTCGGGTCCCCATCGCCCTTCTGCACGTAGCGCGCGGCGTGGTAGGGGATCAGGAGAAGGATCGCCGAAACCCGGATCGCATCCAGGTGATGGCGCCGCTGACTTCCGTTTTCGGACACATGTCAGGGTAGGCGGTCCAGGGGTTCGGCCTCACCCGGCACAACAGAAACCAAGGGTGGGGACGCCGTCGCCTAATAACTTCTTGTTCAGGCGAAGAGGTTTCACGCAAGCGGAGGTGGAGCGGTGATCGAGTGTGTGGCGGGCGGATGACCCTGAGTCCCGAGAATCAGAAGCGGGTGGAGGAGGAGGTCCGGCAGATGGTCACCGAACTCCGCGCCCGACCGACGCAGGAAAAGGAGGACGCGCTAGGTCTGCGTATCGCGTCCATGCTGCCACCGGAGCGGGAGCACGTGACGGCGGTCCTGCTGCGGATGCTCGACTGAGTGGCGGATGCCGCTGGGCCAGAGGTTTCAGGATTGGGGGCGTCGTAGATTACGATTCGTGAGATGGAGCATCTACGCGACCACGTACGCCTCAGCGGCGAGCGAGCCGGCGATTACGTCGTTACCGAGGAGCGGCCCGACGGTTCGCTCACCCTCGTGCCCGATACCTCATGGAAGGCCATCAAGGAGCGCTCTGGCGCTCGAGATGCCACCAAGGAGGAGTGGGAGAGCTTCATGCAGGAGCATGGCCCCGACATGCTCCCCCCTGACGGCGAGGGGTAGTCGTTGATCGACAAGTTGCGATTCCCGGCTCGCTTCGACGCCGGCGCCTTCCGCGAGTACGTGGCGGGATCGAGTCCGGTCGGCCAAGGTGCCGCCGAGATCGCCAGGCGCGACTACGAAGCTAACGGCGTTCCAGTGTCGGACCTCCGGCCCTGCGACCCGGAAGGACGCGACGGAACCGTTCTTCCCCAGTGCCTCAAGCTCTATATCCCGCCGCCCGTGGGGCGCTTCGGGATGGTCTTCAGATTCGTGGTTGCCAACGACGCGCCGCGGCTCGATTACCTCGCCTTCGGCGTGCGCCATCACCCCGCCGGCGCGAATGCACCGACGGTCTACGAGATCGCTCACCGGCGGCTGCACGACTAACCCACACAACAGAAAACGCCCCGCCGGGGGAGGCGGGGCGCTTCTGGGGTTACTACAGGGAGGAGAGGCAAATCCAAATTGCGCTCGGTTTGACCGGGCCCTCTGGCATCATCGGAGCTGTGGAACGGCCCCACGTAAAGCTGAGCGGAGATATCGAGGGCACCTATGTCGTGGAGGAGACTCGCAGCGATGGGCGTCTTGTGATTTCGCCCGATACGTCTGCCCAGGCCATCATGGAGCGCCTTGGCCACGAGCCCGCGACTCTCGCGGAGTTCGAAGCTGAGTACGGGCCCGTCCAACCGCCTGACGGCGAGGGGTAGTCATGCCGCTCAAGCGCGGCTTTGCTCCCGTCGCCTTTGACGAGCTGGTCTGGCATGCGGATCTGCGCCGAGCGACGGGCAGTGCGAAGCGGATCGGCGAAGAAACTCGCTCGCGCTTGGAGCGCGACGGCCAAGCCATCGACGCGCTCTTTGCCTGCGACGAAGAGGCGCGGGATGGAACCAGTCTTCCGGGTTGCGTCAAGGTCTACATTCCTCCTCCTGGGGGACCTCTCGGCCTCGTCTTCCGACTTGCAAAAGGGAAAGACGGACGGCTCTACCTCGACCAGCTGGCGTTTGGTGTCCGGCACCTGCCGGCGGGCGCTCGCGGCGAAACCGTCTACCAGCTCGCGCATCGACGGCTGAATCGTTAGAGCCACGACACCTTCCTCGCTCCTGATCGAAACCTGCGAACCCCTCAAGCGACCAGAAGGCACAGGCACTGCGCGAGGGGATGGATACGTACTTGGCTGTGCGGTAAGTCTGCCGACTCCGCCGATTCGTCTGCCACAGTTTTTCGGCTATGCAGAAGGTCCTGAATACAGCCGCGCCCCTCGCGTCCCTTGTCCTTTTCGTCTCTGTCGCTGCGCCGTCGAAAATTACGATGGTCGTCTTGGCCGCTTGTGGCCAAATTCTCTTGTACTTCTGCGCTCCGCTGATGTATCTAGCGACGCTCAAGAGTCGATTCTTTCGGCCAAGGAGGAGGCCGAGATTGGTTCGGTTGTTCCTCTGGACCATGATCGTGATCTATCCGCTATTCGGGGTCTACTCGATCTTTTCGGGTGATTGGACCTACGACAAAATGTCGATATTTGGAATAGCCCAGATTGTTGGGCTTCTCGGGTTGACTGCGATCGTCGGTGGAGTGCTCTGGGTGTCCTCAGACCTGCGGCGCCGCTCGTACCGCGAGTGCCCGCATTGCCTTTCGCGGATTCGCCGAGAGGCGTCTCGCTGCCGCTATTGCACGGGCGAGGTTGGGTCAGCCGCTAGTGCAGGGAGTTTGGTGGATCGCCGGACGCAGCCCGCGACGAGCAGCGCTGTTTTCGAGCAGTCCCTGCCTCGGTATCTCGAGAGGCATCGCAAGAAAAAGGATTTCGGCCAGCTTTCGGCCCCTCGGGTTACGGGGATGATGACCGGGGGGCGACCCCAACCTTCATAAGAGACGATCTGCCTGACAGTCGGATACCCGCTCGCGGCACACTGAAGTCGCAAGCGGCAGTCTCTCGCGAGAGCCGAAAGCGATCACTGTCTCTCAACGCGGAACAAGGTGCCTTCATCACTGGCGCATGGGCTGGCGCATCGGTTTGCGGAAGGGCCCGATACACACGTCGCCATAAGCCGAGATTTGGCTCCGCAACAGAAAACGCCCCGCCGGGGGAGGCGGGGCGCTTCTGGGGTTACTACAGGGAGGAGAGATATTTATCTCTATATATGTGTGGATCCGTGGGAGGTAGGTGAGCCCGGTTAATGTCGAGTGCGTCGCTGTGGGAAGCAGCGAGGCGTATGTTCGACGCGGGGTTCAGCCTTGAAGTCCTTTCCTGATCTCCTTGATCGGTCTTCCCTTGCGAATCCTTGAACAGCGTACGAACGTATGTGCGACTTGTGTGTGAGTGGGGTCACAGAGATCCTGCAATTGACGGACTCTGCGGGCTCGCTACCCGATTTGCTCCAGAGGACCAGATCAAAATCAGTGACCGGTGCGCTGCGAGGCGAGGACAAATGTGGCATCTCATCCTCAAGCTCGAATAAAAGGCCAGACCGAGGGCGTCGCTGTAGCTTTCGGCAGATGGGAAAGTCCCGGATAGACGCGGTTTTGGCGGAGCGAGGGATCTTCCCCTCGCGCTCGGCGGCGGCGGGCGCGGTGCGCGCCGGCGAGGTCCGCATCGGCCGCGACGGCCCTGTCGCCCTGCGGCCGAGCCAGCTGGTCGAGCCCGACGCGAACCTGGTCGTCGCCGAGGGCCGGCGCTTCGTCTCGCGGGGCGGCACCAAGCTGGAGAACGCCCTCGACGCTCTCGGCATCGAGGTGAGCGGGCGGGACTGCCTCGACGTCGGCGCCTCCACCGGCGGCTTCAGCGACTGCCTGTTGCAGCGGGGCGCGGCGCGGGTGGCGGCGGTCGACGTCGCCTACGGCCAGCTCGACGTGCGGCTGCGTCAGGATCCACGCGTGCACGTGATCGAGCGACTGAACGCGCGGGAGCTGGCGCCGGTGGATCTGCCGTTCGCGCCCTCGCTCGCAACGGTCGACGTCTCCTTCATCTCCCTGACCAAGGTGCTACCCGCCGTGGCCCGCTGTCTGGAGCCGGGCGGCGAGGTCCTGGCGATGGTCAAGCCGCAGTTCGAGCTCGGCCGGGAGCGGGTGGGCAAGGGGGTCGTGCGCGACCCCGCCGATCGCCGCGAGGCGATCCAGAGCGTCGCCGTCGCCGCCCGCGACCTCGGCCTTCCGATCCGCGGCTTCGCCTCCTCCGGCCTGCCCGGCCCCAAGGGGAACCGCGAGACCTTCGTCTGGTGCGGCGGCGGCGAAGTCGAGGTTGAGGACATCGGCGCCGCGATCGCAGCCGCGGAGGGGGAAGAGTGAAGACCGCGGCGCTGATCACCCACTCGCACCCGCCGAGCGCCTCCGAAGCGGTCGCGGTCGCGGCCGAGGTGGCCCACGAGGCCGGCTGGCGGCTGGCGGCGACCGAGCAGGAGCTGGAGAAGCACGGCGACGCCGGCGAGGGTGTCGACGTCACCGCCGAACACACGGTCCCGGACATCTGCCTGGTGCTCGGCGGCGACGGCTCGATCCTCCACGCGCTGCGCCGCTACGCGCACACCGAGGTCCCGGTCTTCGGCGTCAACTTCGGCACGGTCGGATTCCTCGCCGCGGTGGAGCGCGACCAGGCGGCGGCGGGGATCCGCCGCGCCCTCGCCGGCGAAATCGAGACGATCCACCTGCCGGGCCTGGAGGTGAAGGTCGACGGCAAGGAGCAGGTGGGGCTGAACGACATCACCCTCGCCCGGCGGCCGCACGACCGCGTCGCCGAGCTCAGCTACCGGATCGCCGACCAGGAGGTGGGCCACGTCCGATGCGACGGCCTCGTCGCCGCCACCCCGGCCGGCTCGACCGGCTACAACCTCGCCAACCAGGGTCCGATCCTGGCCTGGGGCGTGAAGGGTTACGTCGTCAGCTACATCTCGCCGCACTCGCTCACCGCGCGGGCGCTGGTCGTCGCCCCCGGCGACGTCCTCCACGTCGTCAACGCGCCCGAGCGCGAGCCGGTCGAGGTCGCGGTCGACGGCGGCAAGATTGCCGACCTCGCCGCCGGTGCATCGCTCGAAGTCCGCTTCCTCGACTCGGTCAGCCGCCTGGCGCAGCTTCCGGGGACGAGCTTCTACGGCCGGATACGCGAGAAGTTCGGCCACCTCGCCGTCTGAGGCGCTCTGACCGGCGCATATCGGCGTCCTCAGTCGCTCACGTGCAGAGCACGCTTCGCTCCCTGCGTCCTTGATCTGCTTGGTCAGACCACCTCAGCCGAGAAGGGCAGTTGTCTAGGGTCTGCCGCCATGGAGCGCAAGTGGTGGACCCTCGTCCTGGGCTCGGTAGCGACTTTCATGCTGTTGCTCGACGTCACCGTCGTCAACGTCGCCCTGCCGGACATCCAGCGGGAACTGAACGCCAGCCTCTCGAGCCTGCAGTGGGTCGTCGACGCCTACTCGCTGATGCTCGCCGCCTTCCTGCTGACCGCCGGCTCGCTCGGCGACCGGCTCGGCCGCCGCCGCGTGTTCACGATCGGGTTCGGCGTCTTCACCCTCGCCTCGTTCCTCTGCGGGATCGCCGACAACCCGACCCTGCTCAACCTGGCGCGTGGGCTGCAGGGGGTCGGCGGCGCCGGCATGTTCGCCACCTCGCTGGCGCTGATCGGCCAGGAGTTCCACGGCAAAGACCGGGCGACCGCGTTCGGCGTCTGGGGCGCGACCGTCGGCGGCGCCGTCGCCGTCGGCCCGCTGATCGGCGGCGTCGTCACCGAGAGCCTGGGCTGGGAGTGGATCTTCTTCGTCAACGTCCCGATCGGGATCGCGGCGATGGCGCTGACCGAGCGCAAGATCGTCAACGTCTCCGCCCAGGACCCCGAGCCGATCGACTTCCCCGGTCTCGTCACCTTCTCCTCGGCCCTCTTCCTGCTGATCTTCGGCCTGATCCGCGGCAACCCGGAGGGGTGGGGGAGCCCGCTGATCCTCGCCTGCCTGATCGGCGCCGCCGTCCTGCTGGCGCTGTTCATCGCGATCGAGCGCCGCAGCGACCACCCGATGCTGGACCTGACGCTGTTCCGCAAGCCCGCCTTCAACGGGGTCTCGGCCGTCGCCTTCTTCCTCTCGGCGGGGATGTTCGCCCTCTTCCTCTACCTGACCATCTACATGCAGGGGGTGCTCGACTACTCGCCGCTCGAGGCCGGCCTGCGATTCCTGCCGCTGACCGTGCTCGGCTTCATCGTCGCGCCGATCTCGGGCGCGCTCTCGCACCGGGTGCCGATCAGGGTCCTGCTCGGGGTCGGGTTGGCGACCGTCGGGGTCGGGCTGCTGCTGATGCACGGCGTCTCGGTCGACTCGACCTGGACGACGCTGCTGGCCGGCTTCATCCTCGCCGGGATCGGCATCGGGACCACCAATCCGGGGATCGGGCAGGCGGCGATCGCAGTCGTCCCGGTCGAGAAATCGGGAATGGGGTCTGGGATCAACACCACCTTCCGCCAGGTCGGGATCGCGACCGGCGTCGCCGGCCTCGGCGCCGTCTTCCAGGGCCGCGTCGACGCGAAGCTGGGCGCACTGCTGCCGGGCGCCCCGGACGGCCTCGGCGAAGCGGTCGCCTCCGGCGGCTCGCGGGCCGTTGCCGAACTGCGGCTGCCGCCCGAGATCCACGTCAAAGCCACCCACGCCGCCGATGTTGCATTCGTCAGCGCCTTCAACGAGATCATCCTGATCGCCGCGATCGGCTCCTTCCTCGGCGCCGCGCTCGGTTTTTGGCTGGTCCGCTCGCGGGACTTCGTCCAGCCGACCGACGGCCCCAGCGAGCCGTCGGACGGCTGACACGTATCGGCGCAGGACTTTCTCCACAGATTTTGCTTTTTGCGCACCACCCGTGACAACACTCTTCGTAGGGTTGAATCGTGGCCGTGATGGCGAGAGAAGCGTGGACCGACGAGCGCCTGGACGACCTGGCGACAGGGATCGATAACCGCTTCGATCAGGTCGACCAGCGGTTCGACCGGGTCGAAGCCGACATCCGCGAATTGCGCACAGACATGAAAAAGGGGTTCGAGCGCATGGAGGCCAAGTTCGACGCCAAGTTCGACTCGCTCCAGCGCAGCATGCTGATCGGGTTCATCGGGCTGTTCGGAAGCATCGTCGGCAGCGTCATCGCCGCGGTGCTGGCGGCGGTCGCGTTGACTTAGTCCGCACCTAGCGACGATTCACCGCGGGTCGATCCGCCCCCGTTGCTACACAGAACCGGTGCTGCGTGAGCTGCGGATCGAGAACCTTCTGCTGATCGAGCGGGCCGAGTTGCGGTTGGGGGAGGGGCTGAACGCGATCACCGGCGAGACCGGCGCCGGCAAGACCGTGCTGGCTCACTCGCTGGACCTGCTGATGGGCGGCAAGGCGAAAGCGCAGATCGTCCGGCCGGGTGCTCCCGAGGCCTGGGTCGAGGGGGTCTTCGACCTGCCCGAGGGGCTGCTTGGCGAGCCGGAGTTCGCCGAGCTGGCCGAACGGCTGCCGGAGGGTGCCGAGGAGGTGGTGCTCGGCCGCCGGGTCTCGGCGGGCGGGCGGACCAGCGCTTTCGTCGCCGGCCGCGCCGCGACCGCGGCCGACCTGAAGCTGCTCGGCGGTCGCTTGATCGCCTTCTTCGGCCAGCACGAGCACCGCCGGCTGACGATCTCCTCGGCCCAGTTGGAGATCCTCGACGGCTTCGCCGGCGCCGAGCACCTGGAGCTGCGGGCCGCCTATCGCGAGGCGCACCGCGAGTGCGGGCGGCTGGCGGCCGAGCTGGCCGAGCTGCGCGAGCGGGAAGGCTCGCGGGAGCGCGACCTCGACCTCTACCGCTACGAGCTCTCCGAGATCGAGGAGGTAGGTCCGGAGCCCGAGGAGCGGGAGCAGATCGCCGCCCAGCGCGAGCGCCTGCGCCACGCCGAGGGGCTGCGCGAAGCCGCCTCCGCCGCCCACTCGGGCCTGGCGGGCGCCGAAGAGGACGGTGGCGGCGCGGTCGCCGCTGTCGCCCAGGCCGAAGCCGCCCTGCAGGCCGCCGCCGGCCTCGACAAGAGCCTGGACGCGATCGCCGAGCGGGTGGCGGCGCTGACGGTCGAGCTCGCCGATGCCGCTTCCGAGCTGCGGGACTACGCCGAGGGCGTCGAGGCCGACCCGGCGTCGCTGCTGGCGATCGAGGAGCGGCTGGAGGCGATCGACCGGCTGGAGCGCAAGCACGGCGGCAGCGTCGAGTCGGTGCTGGCCCACGCCGAGCGCTGCCGCGAGGGGATCGCGCGCCTGGAGGGCGCGGAGGTGCGGAGCGCCGAGGCCGAGGCGGCGCTGGCCGCGGCCGAAGCCCGGCGGGCCGAGCTGGGAGAGAGGCTGAGCGCAGGCCGCGAAGCCGCCGCGGGCCCGCTGCAGGAGCGCGTCGCCGCGGAGCTGGAGCGGCTCTCGATGGCCGGCGCCACGCTGGAGGTGGTGCTGGAGCCCCACCCGGACGGCTTCGGGTCCTCCGGCCGCGAGACGGTCGAGCTGCGGGTCGCTCCCAACCCCGGGATCGAGGCGGCGCCGCTGCGCGACGCGGCCTCGGGCGGCGAGCTCTCGCGGGTGATGCTCGCCCTCAGCGGGCTCGGCCAGGCGGCGAGCGCGGGGACGATGGTCTTCGACGAGATCGACGCCGGCGTCGGCGGCAAGACCGCGCGGGTCGTCGGCGAGCGGCTGCAGGCGCTGGGGCGCGACCGCCAGGTTCTCTGCATCACCCACCTGCCGCAGGTCGCCTCGCTGGCCGACGTCCACTTCCGGCTCGAAAAGGACCTCGCCGGCGAGCAGGCGATGGCCACCGTGGAGCGCCTCGACGGGGAGGACGTCGTCGCCGAGATCCGGCGCATGCTCGGCGCCGAGAGCTCCGACCAGGCGGCGACTGACCATGCCCGAGACCTCCTAAAGGCTGCCTGACCAAGCAGATCAAGGACGCAGGGAGCGCAGCGTGCTCCGCACGCAAGCGACTGAGGACGCCGATATGCGCCGGTCAGGTGGCCTTTAGGGCTAGTCTGAGCCCGTGGCCACCACTAGCCGTCGTCGCCTTCCTGCCCTGCTCGGGCGCAGGAACGGTGCCCGGCCGGAGGCGCCGATCGAAGGTACCGCGCGGCTGGGGGAGCGGACCAAGCACCTGGTCAAGCGCCTGCGCCCCGGCGACGTGGCGGTGATCGACCACGTCGACGTCGACCGGATCGCCGCCGAGGAGCTGATCGAAGCCGGGGTGGTCGCGGTGCTCAACGCCTCGCCCTCCTCGCAGGGTCGCTATCCCAACGCCGGGCCGCTGATGCTCGCCCGCGAGGGGATACAGCTCGTCGACGCCCCCGGCGCCGGTCTCTTCGAGCGGCTGAAAGACGGCGACCGGGTGCGGATCGTCGACGGCGCCGTCTTCGTCGGCGAAGAGGAGGTCGCGCGCGGCCGCGTCCTGCGGGTCCCCGAGCTCGAGCGCGAAATGCAGGAACACCGGGCGCGGATCGACGAGGCGCTGGGCGAATTCGCCGAAAACACCGTCGCCCACGTGCGCGAAGAGACCGACCTGCTGACCGGCAACATCGCCTTCCCGCCGACCCGGGCCAGCTTCCGCGATCGCCACGCGCTGATCGTCGTCCGCGGCGACCGCCACCGCCGTGACCTGAAGACGCTGCGCGCCTACATCCGCGACATGCAGCCGCTGATCGTCGCCGTTGACGGCGGCGCCGACGGCGTCCTCGAAGCCGGCCTGAAGCCGGACGTGATCCTCGGCGACATGGACTCGGCCAGCGACGCGGCGCTCGGCTGCGGCGCCGAGCTGATCGTCCACGCCTATCCCGACGGCCGGGCGCCGGGCCGGGAGCGGCTGCAAGAAGCCGGGCTCGACCACCAGGTCGTCCCCGCCGCCGGGACCAGCGAGGACGTGGCGATGCTGATGGCGCACGAGAAGGGGGCGGCGCTGATCGTCAGCGTCGGCGCCCACTTCAACCTGGTCGAGTTTCTCGACCGCAAGCGTGGCGGGATGTCCTCGACCTTCCTCACCCGGCTGAAGATCGGCGAGCGCCTGGTCGATGCCAAGGGGGTGAGCCGGCTCTACAACCCGAGCTCGACCCTGGCGCCGCTGGCCTTCTTCGCCGTCGCCTTCCTCGTCCTGCTGACGATCCTGGTGATCACCTCCCCGGCGCTCAACGACGTCTTCGAACTGGTCTGGCTGAAGATCCGGATCTGGCTCGGCATCGACTGAGCGCGGCTGCGGCCCGTCGCGGGGCAATAGCCTTCTCCCCTCGATGGGGTACTCCGCCCGCTACCACGCCACCTCGCTGATCGCGGTCTTCATCGCGCTCGCGATCGGGATCCTGATCGGCGCCGAGTTCGGCGGCGACGCGCTGACCAACACCCGCCGGGACCTCGAGCGGAGCCTGGTCGGCAACCTCCAGGACGCCCGCTCCAGGGCCGACGAGCTGAACGCCGACCTCAACCGCTCCGACGAGTTCGCCGAACGGGTCTACCCGGCGCTGACCCGGGACCGGCTGCGGGGCAGGCGCTACGCGATCCTCGCCCTCGGCGGCCTGCCGAGCCCGGTGACCGAAGAAGTCGAGGAGGCGCTGGCGCCGACCGGCGGCCGGCTGGTGGGGGTGGGGGTGGTGCGCGAGCCGGTCGACGTCAACGGCCTCGCCGAAGACCTGGCGCAGACGCGCTTCTCCCGCCTGCGATCCGACCCCGACCAGCTGACCGAACTTGGCACCGGCCTTGGTCGCCAGCTCGTCCTCGGCGGCTCGCTGCCGGAGGTCGTGCGCGGCCATCTCTTCTCCCGGGCGAGCGGCAACTTCGACGGGCTCGACGGAGTGATCGTCGTCCGCGACCAGCCCGAAGGCATGGGCCCGGTGCAGGACGCGAAGACCGACGAATTCGAGGAAGCGCTCGCCGGCGGCATCACCGCGACCCGGGTTCCGGCGGTGGGGGTGGAGACCTCCAGCGACGAAACCTCGAACATCCCCTTTTTCCAGTCGCATGGGCTGGCGAGCGTCGACGACGTCGACCTGACGGCGGGGAAGCTGGCGACGGTGTTCGCGCTGCTCGGCGCCGACGGCAGCTTCGGGGTCAAGGGCAGCGCCGACCAGCTGCTGCCCGACCTGCTGACCGAAGGGCAGTAGGCGATGTACTGGGTCGGGCTGCCGCTGGCGTTGGCGATCTCGCTTTTCGTCGTGCCGGCCGGAGCGCGCGGGATGCGCGACGCGGGCCTGGTGCGCGAGAACTACCGCGGGGCGCTGCTCGCCTTCCCGCTTGGGGCGGTGCTGGCGACGACGGCGCTGGTGGCGCTGGCGCCGCTCGCCTTCCTCGATGACCGCGGCGACCTCGACCTGCTGGAGCCAGACCTGCGGCGCTGGCTGCCCTACCTGCTGGGGATCGCCTTCCTCGGCTTCCTCGACGACTCGCTCGGGCGCGGCGAGGCGGCGGCGACCCCGCGCGGCTGGCGCGGCCACTGGGCGGCGCTGCGCTCGGGCTCGCTCTCGACCGGCGCGATCAAGGCGATCGGGGCGCTGGCGCTGGCGGCCTACGTCGTCTCCGGGCGCGGGCTCGAAGACTGGCGTTACCTGGCCGACGTGATCCTGCTGATCCTGACCACCAACCTTTTCAACCTGCTCGATCTGCGGCCGGGGCGGGCGGAGAAGGCGCTGGGGCTGCTCGGCGCTGGCCTCTGCCTCGGCGCCTGGACCTTCGCGCCGCTGGAGCTGCTGGGAATCTTCGTCGGCCCGGTGATCGTCGGCGCCTGGTTGACCCTGGGCGAGCGGGCGATGCTTGGCGACACCGGCTCCAACCTGATCGGGGCGATCGCCGGGGTCTGGTTGCTGACCGCGCTCGGGGCCGACGCGCGGCTGATCGCCCTCGGCGCGGTTCTGGCGCTGACGATCTACGGAGAGATTCGCTCAATTTCCGCAACCATCGATTCGGTTCCGCCTTTGCGCTGGCTAGACTCGCTCGGCAGAGCATGAGTCCAGCGATCAAAGGCGAGACGCGGTTCATCTTCGTTACCGGAGGTGTCGTCTCGGCCCTCGGCAAGGGGATTACGGCGGCCTCGATCGGACGCCTTCTCGTCTCCCGCGGCTACCGGGTCCAGCTGCAGAAGTTCGACCCTTACATCAACGTCGATCCGGGGACGATGAGCCCGTTCCAGCACGGCGAGGTCTTCGTCACCGAGGACGGCGCCGAGACCGACCTCGACCTCGGCCACTACGAGCGCTTCACCGACGAGAACACCTCGCGCGCCTCGAACGTCACCGCCGGCGCTGTCTACAACTCGGTGATCCGGCGCGAGCGCCGTGGCGACTACCTCGGCGCCACGGTCCAGGTGATCCCGCACATCACCAACGAGATCAAGCAGAAAATCCTCATCGTCGCCGAGTCCCAGTCGGTCGACTTCGTGATCACCGAGATCGGCGGCACGGTCGGCGACATCGAGTCGCTGCCGTTCCTGGAGTCGATCCGCCAGCTCTACACCGACCTTGGACCGAAGCGGGCGATGTTCGTCCACCTGACGCTGGTGCCCTACGTCGGCCATGCGGGTGAACTGAAGACGAAGCCGACCCAACACTCGGTCAACGAGCTGCGCCGGATCGGGATCCAGCCGCACGCGCTGGTCTGCCGCTCCGAAGGCCGCCTCGACCGCGAGATCCGCGGCAAGATCGCGCTCTTCGCCAGCTTGCCCGTCGACGCGGTGATCTCCGCCCACGACGTCGACAACATCTACAAGGTGCCGCTCGTCTTCCGCGCCGAGGGCGTCGACGACCTCGTCCTCGACCACTTCGGGATGGAGGCCCCCTCGCCGGACCTCTCCGAGTGGGAGGAGATGGTGCGCCGCGCCGATTCGGCCACCGGCGAGGTGCGGATCGCGGTGGTCGGCAAGTACGTGCAGCTCGCCGACGCCTACAAGTCGGTTATCGAGGCGCTCGAGCACGGCGGCTTCCACCACGGGGTGGGGGTCAAGGTCGAGCTCGTCGACTCGGAGAATTTCGACCCCGAGAAGCTCGAGGGCTGCGACGGGATCCTGATCCCCGGCGGCTTCGGCGAGCGCGGGATCGAGGGCAAGGTCGAAGCGGCGCGCATCGCCCGCGAGAAGTCGATCCCCTACCTGGGGATCTGCCTCGGGATGCAGATCGCCGTCGTCGAGTACGCCCGCCACGTCGCCGGCATGGACGGCGCCAACTCCGCCGAGTTCGATCCGGAGACGCCGTTCCCGGTCGTCGACCTGCTGCCGGAGCAGAAGGAGGTCTCCGACATGGGCGGGACGATGCGCCTCGGCGCCGACCCGGTGAAACTCCACGAGGGGACCAAAGCGCGGGAGATCTTCGGCGAGGCGGTCATCTACAAGCGCCACCGCCATCGCTACGAGGTCAACAACCAGCTGCGGCGCCGGCTCGAAGACGAGGGCCTCGTCTGCGGCGGCACCTCGCCCGACGAGCGCCTGGTCGAGATGGTCGAGCTGCACGACCACCCGTTCTTCGTCGCCTCCCAGTACCACCCGGAGTTCAACTCGCGGCCCAACCGGCCCGAGCCGCTCTTCCGCGAGTTCGTCGGCGCCGCCGCCCGCCAGGCCGGCGGCCGTCCCGCCGACGGCGGCGAGCTCGAGGCGGCCCCCGAGGAGGAGAGCGTCGGTGACGACGCCGGCCTCCGCCGCTCCGCCTGAACCCCTGAGCGCCGTTCCCGGTTAGCCTGTCCCGTCGTGGAGGGATCACGACTGCACGAGCGGTTCGTCCGGTACTGCGAAGTCCGCAGCCCGACCGGCGAGGAGCGCGAGATCGCCGACACCCTCGCCGCCGAGCTGCGGGCGATGGGGTTGGAGGTCGAGGAGGACGACGCTGCCGGGCCGGCGGAAGCGGGCGCCGGCAACCTCGTCGCGCGTGCTCCTGGCAGCGGCGAGGACTGGCTGATGTTCTGCGCCCACATCGACACCGTCCCGCACCGCGGACAGGTCGAGGTGGTGGAGGACGAGGGGGTATTCCGCAGCCGCGGCGACACGATCCTCGGGGCCGACAACAAGGCGGCGGTGGCCGTCTTCATGGAGCTCGTCGCGCGCCAGGTCGAACGGCCGGGGCCGGTGGGAGTGGAGCTGGTTCTGACCGTCGCCGAGGAGCAGGGGCTGCGGGGGGCGAAAGCCTTCGACGTATCCCGTTTGCGCTCGCGGGCGGGCTTCGTCCTCGACCACGCCGGCCCGGTGGGGGAGGTGATCGTCTCGACGCCGACCCAGCAGAAGATCCTCGCCGACTTCATCGGCGTCGAGGCCCACGCCGGCATCCGGCCCGAGGACGGCAGCAACGCGATCGCCGCGGCTGCAGCGGCGATTTCGCGGATGGAGATCGGCCGCCTCGACGAGGGGACGACCGCCAACGTCGGCCTGATCCAGGGCGGGACCTCCGGCAACGTCGTCCCCGGCCACTGCTCGATCCACGCCGAGACGCGCAGCCTCGACCCCGAGCGCGCCGCCGAGGTGGCGGGCAAGATCGCCGACGCCTGCGCCTGGGGCGCCAGCGAGCACGGCTGCGACGTCGACGTGCGGATCGAAGAGCTGTTCCGCGGCTACCAGGTGCCGAAAGATTCTGGGGCGCTGGCACTGGCCGAAGAGGGGCTGCGCGGCGCCGGGCTGGAGCCGCGGCAGGTGGCGATCGGCGGCGGCAGCGACGCCAACGCCTTCCGCCGCGACGGGTTCGACTCCCTGCTGCTCTCCAACGGCACCGACGCCGTCCACACCTCCGACGAGATGGTTCCGGCGCGCAGCCTCGACCAGATGCTCGATGTCTGCGAGCGGATCCTAAAAGCGGCTTCGCCCGCCGCGGCGTAATCGTGGGGCGGCTGCAGCTGCGCCGGGGCGTCGTCGTCTCGGCCGACCCGCTCGAAGTCGATGTCGACGGCGAGCGCCGGCGGACCTGGGCCGACGAGGCGATGGTGGGGGAGATGCGCGAGGGCGACGAGGTCGTCGTCAACGTCGCCGCTCTCGACCTCGGGCTCGGCTCGGGCGGCTTCGACGTCGTCCACGTCAACCTCACCCGTGGCCTGGGGGGCGAGGCGGAGGGCAACGCGCACGTGATGAAGCTCAACTACACCTCGCTCCAACACCCGGTGGAGCCCGTGGAGGGGAAGGGCATTCAGCTGTTCCTTTCCGGCCCAGAGCAAGAAAAAGGAACAGATGAACGGATGGGCGGGGTTCGGGTGGCAGTGCTGCCCTTGCACGGACACCTGGCGCCCGCGGCGTGGGCGGCGGCGCAGGCGGCGCCGGGGC
Source organism: Solirubrobacterales bacterium (assembly GCA_035634815.1). Taxonomy (GTDB): domain Bacteria; phylum Actinomycetota; class Thermoleophilia; order Solirubrobacterales; family 70-9; genus VAYN01. The sequence goes on from DASQCF010000025.1 coordinate 30,881, forward strand.
TGCGGGTCGGCTACGTCCAGACGGGTGGCGGCGCGCTGCCGGGATCGCTCTCTCGCGACGTGAAGGAGCTACGCGAGCGAGGCCTTCTCGCCGGCCACGTCACCGCTTCTCCCGCCTACGGCGGCGAGCATGAGGCTCTGAGCACCGTCGGCGCCCTCGACGCCGCCGCCACGCTCGGTTGGGACGCGGCCCTCGTCGGCCCTGGCCCCGGAATCATCGGCTCCGACACCGCCTACGGCCACGGCGGCATGGCCGCCCTCGACAGCGCCCACGCCGCCTTGAGCCTGGACCTCCCGACGGCGATCTCACCCCGCCTCTCCAGCGCCGACCCCCGCGACCGCCACCGCGGCCTCAGCCACCACACCCGCACCGTCCTTGACCTCCTCCTAGCACCGGTCGACCTACCCATCCCCGACGAGAGCCAAGAGCTCTTCGCCCACCTCGCTGACAGCAAGCACCGCCTGCACCCGGTCCCGGTGGACCTCGAGAGCTATTCCGCTTCCGGCCTACCCGTCTCCACCATGGGCCGCTCCATCTCCGAAGACCCGCTGTTCTTCGAATCCCCGCTCGCCGCGGGAACCTTCCTCGCGCGGGTGGCGTCGTAGGGGGGACCATCCCCGAGGTGTCCTCGGGGATGGTGGGCCCCTACGTCGACAGGACCCGCCGCGCCAACCCGCATGGTCCCTTGCGCCTCAAGGACCCATCGCCACCAGCCCGAACACCCCGTCATGGCCGTCGCAATAAAACCTCAGGCCCCAGCCGCTGCGGCCAAGCCCGGCGCCGACGCCCGCTTCGAGTCCCTAGTCCTCGACTTCCTCTCCTACCTTGAGCTGGAGCGAGGCCTCTCGCGCAACACCCTCAACGCCTACCGCACCGACCTGATGCAGTACGGCGAGTACCTCTCGGCCCACCAGCGCGACGCGCTGCAGGCGAGCGCCGCCGACATCGGCGACTTCCTCGCCGAGCTGGCGACGGGGGAGGGGCGGCCGGCCTGTTCGGCGGCGACCATCCACCGCAAGGCCGCCTGCCTGCGCTCCTTCTACAAGCACCTGCGCCGCGACGAGCTGATCGGCGACGATCCGACGGCGGCGCTCAGCGCCCCGCGGCGCTCGAAGAAGCTGCCGCACGTCCTCAATTACTCGGAGGTGCAGAAGCTGCTCGCCTCGCCGAAGGGGAGCGAGCCGACGGCGCTGCGCGACCGGGCGCTGCTGGAGGTGATGTACGCCTGCGGGCTGCGCGCCTCGGAGACGATCGGGCTGGAGCTCGGCGACATCGACCTGCGCGAGGGGTTCCTGCGGGCCCGCGGCAAGGGCTCGAAGGAGCGGCTGGTTCCGCTCGGCCGCCAGGCGATCGCGGCGATCGCCGGCTACCTGCGCGGCGGCCGCCCGAAGCTGATCGGCGACCGCCACGAGGCGAAGCTGTTCGTCAACTTCCGCGGCGGGCCGCTGACCCGCCAGGGCCTCTACAAGATCGTCCAGCGCCACGCGCGCGACGCCGGCCTCGCCGGCAAGATGAGCCCGCACACGCTGCGCCACAGCTTCGCCACCCATCTGCTCGCCGGCGGCTGCGATCTGCGCGCCGTGCAGGAGATGCTCGGCCACGCCGACATTTCCACCACGCAGATGTACACGCACCTCTCGGGCGACCGCCTCAAGGAGGTCTACTTCAGCGCCCACCCCCGCGCCAGCCAATAGGTAAAACTCGGGCTATGCCCGAGCTGCCGGAGGTGGAGACCGTGGTGCGGCAGCTGGAGCCGGAGGTCGAAGGGCATCGGATCGAGCGGCTGGAGGTGCTGGACGCCCGCTGGTCCCGACCCGTTCCCCCGGAGCAGCTGGGCGACGCGGTGAGCGGCGCGACGATCGAGCGCCTCGGCCGGCGCGGCAAGTACATCCTCATGGGGCTCGACGGCGACCGGACCCTGGTCATGCACCTGCGGATGACCGGCAACCTGGTCCTCCGCGAGGGCGACGAGGTGATCGACCCCTCGGAGGGGCGCCGCCTCTACGAGGGCGAGCGCTCGACCGAGGAACGGCACCTGCGGGCCCGCTTCGTCCTCGACGACGGGCGCGAGCTCTGGTTCACCGACCCGCGGCGCTTCGGGGAGGCCTTCCTGATCGACGACGACCGGCTCGAGGAGCGTTTCGCCAAGCTCGGCGTCGAGCCGTTCTCGCCGGAGTTCACGCCCGCCGCCCTGGGGGAGATGGCCGCGGGCAGGACGGCGCCGCTGAAGTCATTCCTGCTCGACCAGTCGAAGGTGGCGGGGATCGGCAACATCTACGCCGACGAGGCGCTCTTCCGCGCCGAGCTGCACCCGCTCTCGCCCGCCGGCTCGCTCAAGCCTGAGCACGCCGAGGCGCTGCGCGACGCGGTCGTCGCCGCCCTTGCGGCCGGGATCGAGGCCGGCGGCTCCTCGATCGACGACTACCGCGACGCCCGCGGCGAGAAGGGCTCGATGCAGGACGAGTTCCTCGTCCACACCCGCGAGGGGGAGGATTGCCCGCGCTGCGGCGCGACGATCGTCCGCATCGTCGTCGGCGGCCGCTCCACCTACTTCTGCCCGAGTTGCCAGGTGCGGCTTCGCAAACGACCAAAGAGACGGCGGATGCGAAGAGGCGGCCGTAAGGCCGCCCCCTGATTTTTTCCCGTCCGATCCGTCGTTCATCTTTGGTTTCGTGGCCGGAACCACGGTCAAGACTGAGGCGGTTGTTTTGCGCAGCATTCGCTACGGCGAGGCCGATCGCATCCTCCACCTCTACTCCAAGAGCCGCGGCCGGATCGGGGCTATCGCCAAGGGGGCGCGCAAACCCCGATCCCGGTTCGGCGGCCGCTTGGAGCCGTTCTTCCGGCTCGACCTGATGCTGCACGAAGGCCGCAGCGACCTGATGACCGTGACCAGCGCCACCACCGTCGCGGGCTACTCGCACCTGCGTTCCTCCGGCCCCGCCCTCACCGCCGGCGCCCGCGGCTGCGACGCGGTGCTGCGGCTGCTCGATTCCGCCGAGCCCAACCCGCCCGCCTACAACCTGCTCTGCCGCTACCTGTCGTTGCTCGACGACCCGGCGGAGCCCCGGGCAGCCGCCCTGGAGACGGCGCTCTCGTTCCGGGCCAAGCTGGCGCTGGCCGCGGGCTTCTCCCCCGAGCTCGCCTCCTGCGCCCAATGCGGGGAGGCCGAGCATCTCGTCGGCTTCTCCGGATCGGCGGGAGGGGTCGTCTGCGAGGGCTGCGAAGCGGGATCCTTCCCGCTCAGCGAGGAAGCGCACCGGTTCCTGGTCGAGGCCCTGGCGAAGCCGCTCAGCGAGGCCCCGGAGGCCGAGCTGCCCGCTTTGCGCCAGGCGGAGCGCGCAGTTGGCGAGACGCTCGAGCACCACGCGCATGTCCAACTTAGGGCCGCTGCGTAGGCGACGGGGAGGGGTTCGGCGGACAACAGCGGGGAGGGTCCGGCGAACCCCTCCCCGTCGCCTGCCAGGCCCGCCGTATGATCGGGCTGTGCCAGCCACTATCGCCTTTGAGGAGCGGATTACTGCGTTCGAGGAGGAGTTCTTGGCGCCCGAGGCAACCCGTTCATACCCGGCGCAGCGGCAGCGCGAGGAGGAGAACAGCCCGTTGCGGACGCCGTTCCAGCGCGATCGCGACCGCATCGTGCACTCGAAGTCGTTCCGGCGGCTGAAGCACAAGACGCAGGTCTTCGTCGCCCCCGAGGGCGACCACTACCGGACCCGGCTGACCCACACGCTCGAGGCCTGTGGCATCGCCCGCACCGTCGCCCGGGCGCTGCGCCTGAACGAGGATCTGACCGAGGCGATCGGGTTGGGCCACGACCTCGGCCACCCGCCCTTCGGCCACGCCGGCGAGGAGGCGCTCGACGCGGCTCTGAAGGAGCGCTGCGGCGGCGGCTTCCGCCACAACGAGCACTCGCTGCGGGTCGTCGACGTGCTGGAGCGCGAGGGCGAAGGGCTGAACCTGACCGAGCAGGTGCGGGACGGGATCCTCAACCACACCGGCTCGCGCAAGCCGGCGACCCTGGAGGGGCAGATCGTCAAGCTGGTCGACCGCGTCGCCTACATCAACCATGACATCGACGACGCCCTGCGGGCGGGCATCCTGCGCCCGGAGGACCTACCGGCGGAGGAGATCGAGCTGCTGGGCCCGACCGGCTCGCAGCGGATCGACACCCTGGTCCGCGACATCGTCGACCACTCGACCGGAGCAGGGGAGATCTCGCAGGGGCGCGAGGTCGGCGGGGCGATGCTGCGCCTGCGCAAGTTCATGTTCGACCGCGTCTACCTCGGCCCCGCGGCCCGCAGCGAGCACAAGCGCGTCCAGCGGACGATGCGCGGCCTCTTCGATCATTACCTCGCAAACCCGGCCGAGATCCCGAGCCGGGACCCGGGGGCGAGCGACTGCCAGCGCGTGGCTGATTACATCGCCGGGATGACCGACCGCTTCTGCATCGCCAAGTTCACCGAGCTCACCGTCCCCGAAGAGTCGAGATTCTGATGGCGCTGATCTCCCCCGACAGCGTCGAGCGGGTCAAGCAGGCGGCCGACATCGTCGAGGTCGTCTCCGCCCACACCGACCTGCGCCGGCAGGGCGCCCGCTACGTCGGCCTCTGCCCGTTCCACGACGAGCGGACGCCGTCGTTCTCGGTCGAGCCGACCGAAAAGCTCTACCACTGCTTCGGCTGCGGGGTCGGCGGCGATGTGATCAAGTTCGTCGAGGAGAAGGACGGGCTCGGGTTCGCCGAGGCGGTGGAGCTGCTCGCCGACCGCTACGGCGTCGAGCTGGAGCGCGAGCAGGAGGACCCGCGGGCCGAGGCCAAACGCCAGCGCCGCCGCCGGCTGGAGGAGCTGCTCGACCGTGCCGCCTCCTTCTACTCCAGCTACCTCTGGGAGTCCGAGGAGGCCGGGAAGGCGCGCGACTACCTCGCCGGGCGCGGCCTGGGCGAAGAGGTGCTGCGCAACTTCGGCGTCGGCTACGCCCCGAGCGCCTGGGACAAGTTGCTGGTCCGGGGACAGCGGGCCGGGTTCAGCGTCGAGGAGCTGCGCGGCGTCGGCCTCGTCCAGCGCGGCCGCAGCGGCGGCGAGTACGACCGCTTCCGCGAGCGGATCATGTTCCCGATCCGCGACCGGCGCGGCCGTGTGCTCGGCTTCGGCGGCCGGGCGATGCGCTCCGACCAGGGGGCGAAGTACGTCAACACGGCCGAGACCGAGTTCTTCCACAAGAGCCAGATCCTCTACGGCGTCGACCGGGCCAAAGCGGAGATCGCCAAAGCCGGCCGCGCCGTCGTCGTCGAGGGCTACACCGACGTCCTCGCCCTTCACCAGGCCGGGATCGAGGAGGCGGTCGGGGTGATGGGGACGGCGATCACCGGCGAGCAGGTGGCGGCGCTCTCGGGGATGGTCGACGAGGTCGTCCTCGCGCTCGACGCCGACGCCGCCGGCCAGGAGGCGATGCTGCGCGCCCAGAGCGTCGCCGCCGGGCGGCGGATGCGGCTGCGGGTGGCGGCGATGCCGCCGGGCGAGGACCCGGCCGAGCTGATGGCCGCGGCGGAGGGGCCGGAGCGCTTCCGCAAGCTGCTCGACAGCGCTGAGGAGCTGGTCGCCTTCCAGGTCAGCCTCGTCCTCGGCCGCACCGACGCCGGCTCGCCGGTCGCGCGCGACCGGGCGCTCGCCGAGGTCGCCCCGGTCCTGGCCGGAATGGGGGAGAGCGCGGGGCGCGAAGACCTGGTCCGCCGCGTCGCCGAGCGCCTCGATCTCGATCCGGCGATGGTGATGGGGCGGGTGGTCGCGGCGACGCCGGCGAGCGGCGGCGAACCGGAGCCGCCGCCGAGAGAACCGCCCCCCGGCTCCAGGCCGGCCCAGCCGCGGCGGCAGGGGGAGCTGACCTCCCGCGAACGGCGCGAGCGGGCGCTGCTGGCGATGTGCATCGCGATTCCGGGAGAGGGCAAGGAGTACCTGGCGAGGCTCGGCGAGGCCCACCTCTCGCCGACCGGGCAGCGGGCCGCCGCCTGGCTGCGCCAGCACCCCGACGACCCGGCCTCCAACCTTCCCCACGACGACGGCGAGCTGGCCGGGCTGATCGCCGAACTGGTGATCATGTCGCGCGAAGAGCCCTCCTCCCACGAGGCGATGGAGCTCAACTACCTGCTGCTGGAGCAGCGCCGCCTGGAGGGCGAGATCGCCGCCGCCGGCGAGCGCGGCGACTACGAGCGCCGCGCGGCCCTGAGCCGCGAGCGGGCCGCGCTGGTCGAAAGAATCGCCCACGCCGAGCGCCCGGCGGGCAGTGTCTAAAGACAACTCCATCCGCAACTTTTCGTCTGCATAGCCTGCAAAGATGCAGCCATGCAGAAGGAACTCCTCGAAGAGTGTCTGGCGGAGGGACTGTCGCTCGAAGCGATCGGCAAGCGAGTCGGCAAGCACGAATCGACGGTCAGCTACTGGCTCAAGAAGCACGGGCTTGTCGCGGCACAGGCGGAGAAGCATGCGGCGAAAGGGGCGCCGGCGAAGGAGGAGCTCGAAACGCTCCTGCGCCGCGGGATGTCGCTACGGGAAATTGCGAAGGAGCAAGATCGAAGCCTGGCGACGATTCGGCACTGGATCAAGCGCTATGAGCTAAAGGCTGGACCCCACCGACATGACGCTCCCGATGATGGAACGCGAGAAGTGACCCTTCACTGCCGTCAGCACGGGATGACGTCGTTCGTGCTGGAGGGCCGGGGCTACTACCGTTGCAAGCGGTGCAGGCTGGAGAGGGTGGGCCGTCGCCGGCGAACCATCAAGAGGAAGCTCGTTACAGAGGCCGGCGGCAAGTGCGTCATCTGCGGATACCACCGGTGTCATCGTGCGCTTCAGTTCCATCACCTTGATCCCCGCGCCAAGGAGTTCCACCTCGGTCACACCGGGGTGACCCGTTCTCTCGCGAGATCCAGAGCGGAGGCCCGCAAGTGCGTTCTTCTCTGTGCCAACTGCCACGCGGAGGTGGAGGCAGGGATCACGACGGTGCCGCTAGATTCCCTTTCGGTTGCCAATCCGGAGTAGCTCAATTGGCATAACACGGTCCGGGGTAGCTCAATCAGGCAGAGCGAACGACTGTTAATCGTTAGGTTGCGGGTTCGAGTCCCGCCCCCGGAGCTTCTTAGGCGGCGGCGACCTTGCGCAGCGCCAACTCCTCGACGAGTTTCGCGCCTCTCGCCGCTCCGTCGTTCTCTCGGCCCCAAGCGGCGATCTCCTCCGCTTTCGCCGTGAACTTCGGCTCGTGCAGCAGCCGCCGCAAGGCCCAGCGCAGTGGTGCCGGACGGCAGAGGCGCCAGGGGAGGGAGAGGCCGGCGCCGGCCCAGTCGACCCGCATCGCCGTCTCGCTCATGTCGCCGATGATCGGGCAGACGAGGACCGGGGTGCCGGCGCCGAGGGCGCGGGCGACGGTGCCGTGGCCGCCGTGGGAGACGATCGCCGCGGCCGCCGGCATCAGCTGGCTGTAGCTGAGCCATTCGACCAGGCGGGCGTTGGCGGGGACCTCGATCGGCCGCTGCGGCGCCACCCGGTTGGTGGTCGCCACCACCCGCACCGGCTCGTCCGCCAGTGAGGCCAGCGCGGTGCGGACCAGGTGGTTGTCGGAGTCGTGGGCGGTGCTGGGGGCGACGAGGACCAGCGGGTCGTCTCCCGGCGGCAGCTCGATCTCCGGGTGCGGCACCTCGAAGGTCATCGGCCCGGTGATCTCGACTCCCGCGGGCCAGGGTCGCGGGTACTCCAGCTGGGGGTAGGTGGCGACCAGGGCCAGGTCGGGGCTGATGCCGCCGTGGAAGCGGTCGATCGGAGGCAGGTCGAGCCGCGCGCGCTGGATGTTGAGGTCCCGCCGCCCCTGCTCAAGCCCGACCCGCAGCGCCCGGTCGTGGCCGGTGCGCCAGAGCGCCCGACCGAGTCGGGTGCGCGGCGGCCGCAGGCCGATCGCGAAGAACGGCAGCCCGGGCTCGACCACCGGGTAGATGTGCGGGATCAGCGTCGCCAGCGGAATCCCCGCCTGCTCCGCCGCCAGCGTCGGCGCCAGGGTGAGGATGTCGCTGACGACGACGTGCGGCCGGAAGTCCCGCAGCAGCGGCCGCAGCGCCAGCGCCGCCTCCGCCGCGTGCTGACCCTCCTCTGACTCGGGGTCCGGCGGCGGGAACATCCGGTATTCCTCGGCCGCGGCGAACCCCAGCCCCTCGCCCTCGACCGCCTCCCGGCGCTCCTCCCAGGTCTCGATCACGATCTCGTGCCCGCGCCCCGCGAGCGCCTTGCCCAACGCGATCGCCGGAAACACGTGCCCGGCGTCGCCGAAGGCACCGATGAGTACGCGGAGGCGCTGGTTCACGCCCGACCCGCCGCTAGGGGGTATCAAGCCCCTCGCCTGGCCGCGTGAACACAACCTCCGGCACGTGGCAGTTCTTCGACGTCCGCAAAAGGAAGCGAACCGCCTCGCCGAGGTCCTGCGGGCGGATCATCTCCTCCGGCGGGATCTGGCCCTGGACGAACTCGGTCATCGGCGTCTCGACGAAGCCCGGGGCCAGCGCCGTGCACTGGACCCCGTCGCCGCCGGCCTCGCGGTGGGTCGACTGGGTGAAGTTGATCACCGCGGCCTTGGTCGCGGCGTAGATCGAGAGCCAGGCCTGGCCGCCCTTGCCGGCGATCGAGGCGGTGTTGACGATCAGCGCCTTGCCGTGCTCGGCCCCGGCCGCCCGCAGCATCGGCAGCCCCTCGCGGGTGCCGAGGATCAGCGCCCGCAGGTTGACCGCCAGCTGCATGTCGAGGTGCTTGGTCTGGATCTCCTCCATCGGCGCCCCGATCCCGACCCCGGCGTTGTTGACGAGGACGTCGAGGCGGCCGTACTTCTGGCGGTGGGCGGCGAAGATGGCGACGACGTGGTCCTCCTCGGCCATGTTGGCCGGAATCGGCTCGACCTCGAAGCCCTCGCCGCGGAGCCCTTCGGCGGCTTCCTCAAGCTTCTCCGGGCGGCGGGCGGAGACGGTCAGCGCGTAGCCCTCTTCGCCGAGCGTCCGGGCGATCGCGAGGCCGATCCCGCTCGAAGCTCCGGTTACCAGTGCAGCCCGCTCAGCCATCTCAATCTCCTTCTCGTCGAGAACCCCGGCCACCCTATCTCTCCATAACATGCCGCCGATGCGCGCCCCCCGCACGGTTTCAGCGCTCTTCTGCCTGCTCGCGACGGGGGCGCTCCTCGCCGGCTGCGGCGGCACCTCAGAGGGGGATGGCTCGACCGGCGCCGCCGCCGGCGCCGAAAGCCGGCCGGCGCCGCCAGCCTCCGAGTTCCCGAGCGCCGCGAAGCGAACTCTGCGCCAGGTGCTGAAGGCCGCCGACAATCCCTCCGAACTCGTCATCTCCCCGGCGGCGACCGTCTTCTATCCGGGCAAGAACCGCTATCCCTTCGGCGTCTCCGACCGCGACTCGGGTCCGGTCGACGACGCCGAAGTGGCCCTCTACTACTCCAAGGTCCCAACCGTGGAGCCGGGGGCGCAGTCGAAATCCGGGAATCGCGGCCAGGCCGCGAAAGCCGAAGAACAGGCGCTCGACCGGCCGGCCGTGGGGCCGTTCCCGGCGAAGATCGAAACCCTCGCGACCAAGCCCGCGTTCGCCTCGCAAACCACCGCCGAGGACCCCGACGCCGCCCGCGTCGTCTACTCCACCGAGCTCGATCTGCCGAGCGAAGGGGGGTGGCGGATCGCCGCGATCCTCAAGCAGGACGGGGAACTGACGGGGACGCTGCTCCCTAGCGCCGAGGTCGGCGAATTCCACCGCATCCCGCGGCCCGGCGAACGGGCGCCGTCGATCCACACGCCGACCGCGCAGGACGTCGGGGGGCAGCTGTCGAAGATCACGACGCGCGTCCCCCCGGACACCCAGAACAAGGTGGATTACGCGGAAGCGCTCGGAAAAGAACCGATCGTGCTCTTGTTTGCGACCCCGCAGTTCTGCCAGAGTCGGGTCTGCGGCCCCGTCGTCGACGTGGCCGAGCAGGCGCAGCAGGAATACGGAGACAAGGCAGCTTTCATCCACATGGAGATCTACAACCAGAACGACCCCGGCAACGGCGTCCGGCAGCAGGTGCGAGCCTTCCACCTGCCCAGCGAGCCCTATCTGTTCACGATCGACCGCCACGGAGTCGTCCGCGACGCGGTTGAGGGAGCATTCGGGCTCAAGCTGATGCACGAAGCAGTCGACAAGGCCATCGCACCATGAACGACAAAGCCGCCACCGAGGAGGAGCTGCTGCAGACCTTCGCCGAGGAGGCGAAGCGCCGCTGCGACGTGATCGCCGCCGGCCTCGCCACCGCCACCACCGACTTCGAGACGATGCGCGCCGAAGCCCACGCGCTGAAGGGGACCGCCAGCGTCGTCGGCCTGCGCCGCCTCGCCGAGCTCGCCGGGCTGATGGAGTCCGACCTCGCCGAAGCGAAGAAGACCGGCAGCATTCGCGGCGGCCGCGACCACCAGATCGCCGACGCCGCCAAGGCCCTCGCCGAGGGCGCCGCGGCCGCCGCCAAGGGCGAAGAAGAGCCACCCGACGTCGGCCGCTCCCTGGCCCAGCTCTTCAGCGCCTGAACCCGCTTGCCGCGGTACGCTCGGCGGGCGGGGCAGTAGCTCAGTTGGTTAGAGCAGCGGACTCATAATCCGTCGGTCCCTGGTTCGAGTCCAGGCTGCCCCATCGTCGGGGCCTTCGGTCAGCGACTCGCCGGCGCGCTCAGCGTCCGTTGAGGTAGCGGGCGACCGCCTGGGCCCGGTTCGACACCCCCAGAGCCCGGAGGATCTTGCGGACGTGCCATTTGACCGTGCTCTCGGTGAGATAGAGGCGAGAGGCGATCTCGGCGTTGCTGAGGCCCTCGGCGACCAGGGCGAGGATCTCGACCTGACGCGTGGTCAGCGAACTGGAGAGGTCGTCGCGGCCCCTTCCCTGTGCGCGTCGCAGTTCGACGGCGCGGCGGCCCAGGTCGCTGGCGGTCTGGTGGAGAACCTCGGCTGCCGCCTGCAGCTCGGTCACGTCCTGCGCGGTGCCGGTCAGGCGCAGCGCCTTACCGTCCGGATCGGCGATCAGCTCGGCCCGGCTGTGGAGGCGGCGGACACGCCCGTCCGGGCGGATGATCCGGTATTCGAAGTCGACCGGGGTGCCGCTCTCGACCGCCTGCGTCATCTCGGTCTCGACCAGCTCGCGGTCGTCGGGGTGGATGAACTTGCTGTTGGCCGGCGCGTAGACGCCGTCGAACTCCTCCGGCTCGATCCCGTAGATGGCGAAGAGGCCGTCGGAGCAGGTGAGGCGGTTGCTCGGGATGTCCCACTCCCAGCTGCCGAGGCGTGCCACCCGCTCGGCGTCCGCCAGGCGGGCGCGGCTGTGCGCCATCTCTCTTTCGATCTTGCGGCGCTCGGTGATGTCGGTGACGAGGACGAAGAACCCGTGCACCTCGCCGCCGCCGACATCGGGGATGTAGGAGGCCTGGGTGTAGCGGACCTCCCCGGAGGGAGTGGGAATGGCGCGGTCGAAGAGCTGCTTCTCGCCCCGCAGGGCGCCTTCGATGTAGGGAAGGTTGCTCGCGTAGAGCTCGGGGCCGAGCAGATCGCGGATGTGGGTTCCGCGCATCTCCTCCGGCGTCTTGCCGAAGAACTCGACGTAGGCGGCGTTCGCCATCCGGTTGAGCAGATCGCTGTCCCAGTACCCGACCATCGCCGGCAGCGAGTCCAGCATCGTCTGGATGCCCTCCCGGGAGTCGACGGGGTCGCGGGAGCGCCTTCTCGCCTCCAGAGCCATGAAAGAGCATGATGGACTAATCGCAGGGCGGGCTCAACCCTTCCCGAGACGGGGTAGTTCCGGACTATCTTCCTTCTGCGTGCTCGATTCCGGCAAATCCCCGACGCCTCACCCTTTCCGGCGTCGGCAGGCACGCCGGAAGAGCGCTTACCCCACCGGGGCTCTTGGCACGCGGCCGGCCGCCCAACCCCTGCCAGCGGCCGGCCGCGCCGCCTCGGACTCCCTTTTGCGGGAGGTCGAAGCGCTGATGGCGGATAGGCTCCTCGATCATGGAGCCCGCGCCGGAGCGACCAAACGAAGCCGGTCTCGCTGAGCTCTCCGGGCGCGCCGAGGAGGCCTCGCCGGTGACGATGCTCAACCTGCTCGAGTTCAAGGCCGACGGCGGTCGCGAGCGCTACGCCGAGTACGGCGCCGCAGTGGCGCCCCTGCTCGAGCGTGTCGGCGGGCGGGTCGTCTTCGCCGGCGACGGCAACGCGCCCCTGCTGGGCGAGGGCTCGTGGGACATGGTCCTGCTGGTCGAATACCCGAGCCGCAAGGCCTTCCAAGAGATGATCGGCTCCGAGGGCTACCTGGCGATCGCACACCTGCGCAGCGAGGCCCTTCTGCGCGGCGAGCTGCACCCGCTCGACGCGGTCGATCTGCCCCAGGACTAGCGCCGGCGCCGCTCACCCGTCAGACTTCCCGCTGTGCCTACGGCGCGCTGGAACGATGGAAGGCGATTCGAGGGGAGAGTCGCGATCGTCACCGGAGCTGGTGGTGCGCTCGGCGGTGCCGTCGCGCGGGCGCTGGGACGCGAGGGCGCAACCGTCGCCCTCGGCTACCGCTCTTCCGAGGACTCTGCCCGCGCAGCGCTGGCGGAGATCGAGGCCGCCGGCGGCAAGGGCCACGTCGGCCAGCTGGAGGTGACCGATCCCGGCTCGGTGGAGGCGTTCGTCGCCGAGGTCGTCGAGCGCCACGGCGGGATCGACGTGGTCGTCAACACCGCCGGGCGGATCGATCCCGAGGACGCGGTCCGCTTCGCCGAGTCGAAGGGCGAGGCCTTCGCGACCCTGCTCGACGTCGACCTGCTCGGCAGCTTCCGCGTTTGCCAGGCGGCGTTGCCGCACCTGAAGCGGAGCGGCAGCGGTGCGATCGTCAACTTCTCCGGCTCCTACGGCAACGGCGTCAACCAGGAGAACGTCGTCAACTCGGTCGCCGTCACCTACTGCGCGGCGAAGGGCGGCGTCCGCGCCTTCACCTCGGCGCTGGCGCGCGACCTGGCGCCGGAGGTGCGGGTCAACGCGGTCGCCCCGGGGCCGATCGCGGCCAACTGGGAGGCGGACTGGGGGATCCCCAAGGAGCACATCGACGAAGCGCTGGAGATGACCCCGCTGGGCCGGATGGGGATGCCGGAGGAGATCGCCGAAACCGTCCTCTACCTGGCCTCCGACGGCGGTGGCTACACCACCGGCCAGGTGCTCGAGGTCAGCGGCGGCTGGATCCTGGACGGCTGAGATGGCGGACCTCGGCGTCGACCTCACCGCGCTGCTCCCGGCCGATCTGCCCGACGGGAGGGAAGCGGTCGAGGAAGGGCGGGCGCTGGCGAGCGGCCTCGAGCGCAGCCGCTCGCTCTTCTGCGAGGAGAAGGGGGTCGGCTCCGAGCGCGAGTGGCGCGAACGGGCGCGGCGCGAGGGCTTCTCCTGCACCTGCATGAACGTCGGCCTCGCGACCTGGGACGACACCCGCGAGGCGCTGGGGCTGATCTACGAAGACGCCCTCTCGCGCGGGGTGCGACCGCCCGACCGCTTCAACCTGATCGCCGAGCGGCGCATGGGCCTGCCGAAGGACAAACGGGCCGAGGCGCCGCAGGAGACGGGACCGGCGCTCTGGGACGACCAGGACTGGTGGGAGCTGACCCACACGGTCCCGATCCAGCCGGAGGCGGCTGACAACATGATCGGCGGCCCCGGCTCGGTCGAAAACGCGCTCGACGCGCTGCGGGTCGGGATCACCCACATCGGCGTCCTCTCGCAGTACTCCTGGCGCTGGCCCTACTGGAGCGACGACGTCAGCCAGACGATGGCGGTCCTCAAGGGCGCCGGGGCGCTGTCGGCTTTCCGCGCGGAGGGGGTCTGTTTCGACTCCTATCTGGAGGACGGCTACCCGGGCGTTTTCCACGACTACGCCAACTACGTCGGCTGGGCGATGGTCGAGCGCTACATCAGCGAGGAGCTGATCGGCGCCGCCTACTCGTGCTCCTGGGGCGGGCTGACCCAGAACCCGGCGATCAAGTCGGCGGTGACGCTGGCGCTGCACGCGGTCAACCCGGACGGGGTCCCCGCCGGGTTCGTCCAGGGCGACACGATCGGCAACACGGCGGACTTCGACGCCAACATGGCGGTCCTCAACACGGACGTCCTCTTCATGAAGATGGTCGACCGCCGCTACGGGCTCGGCGGCGCCCCGATCGCGGTCCCGGTGACCGAGACCGAGCGGATCCCCTCCTGGCAGGAGGTGGCGACGGTGCAGACGATCAGCCGCCGCCTGGAGGACTACGTGCCGCTGGTCGAGCCGGTCGTCGACTGGGGCGCGATCGAGGCGGTGCGCGACCAGCTCGTCCGCGGCGGCCGCGCTTTCTTCGATGCGGTGCTCTCAGGGCTCGGCGCCGCCGGCATCGACGTCCGCGACCCCGCCCAGCTGCTGCTGGTCCTGAAACGGCTCGGCTCGACCCGCTGCGAGGAGCTCTTCGGCGCCGGGGAGCCGGACCCGGAGTTCCCCCGTGGCCGCCGGCCGGTGCTGGAAACGGACCTGGTGAGGAGCACGATGGAAGAGCGCGAGCGGCTGCTCGCCGAGCTGGCGGGGCGGGGGGAAGAGGACGCGATCCGGGGGATGAAGGTGCTGGTCACCTCGACCGACGTCCACGAGTTCGCCGAGTTCCTGCTCAGCTCGGCACTGGCGGCGGTCGGGACCGAGGTGATCGACTTCGGCATCAACCGCGACCCCGAGGACATCGTCAAAGCGGTGGTCGAGACCGACGCCGACGCGGTGGTGATCACCACCCACAACGGGGTCGCCCGCTCCTTCGGGCAGCGGCTGATGGCGGAGCTGGAGGCGGCGGGGTCCGGCGGCGTGCCGGTCTTCATGGGCGGAGTGCTGAACGAGGACGTCGACGGCTCGGAGATCCCGATCGACGTCAGCGCCGACCTCAACGCGACCGGGATCCAGACGCCGGGCACGATCGACCGCCTGATCGCGGAGCTGATCGAGCGCCGCGCCGGCGGCGTTCCGGCCTGAGGCGACGGTGGGCGTCGTCGCGCTCGCCGACTTCGGCAGCACCTACACCAAGGTCGCGCTCGTACATCCCGGCGAGGCGCTGCTGCTAGGCCGGGGGGAGGCGCCGACCAGCATCGCCACCGACCTGATGGAGGGCTACGGCGCAGCGCTGGCGGCGGCCGAGGGCGCTGCCGGCGGCGGCCTGGCGATCGACGAGCAGCTGGCGGCCTCCAGCGCTGGTGGCGGCCTCAGGGTCGCCGCGGTGGGCCTCGTCGCCGACCTCACCGCCGCCGCCGCGCGGCAGGCCGCGCTCAACGCCGGCGCCCGGGTCGAGGCCGTCCTTTCGGGCCGCCTCGGGGAGGCGCAGCTGGACGAGCTGGCCGCCGCCCGGCCGGAGATCGTGCTCTTCGCCGGCGGCACCGACGGCGGCCAGGCGGAGCTGGTGCTGGAGAACGCTCGGCGCCTGGCCGACCGAAGCCTCGGCGGCAACGCTGTCGTCGCCTGCAACGCCGAGGTCGCCGCCCCGGCGGCGGAGCTGCTGCGCGGCGGGGGAATGCGCGTCGCGGTCGCGGCGAACGTGATGCCGGAACTGGGCAAGCTCGAAGTCGAAGCTGCGCGAGAGGCGATCCTCCGCGTCTTCCTGGAGCACGTGATCGGCGGCAAGGGCCTCAGCGCCAGCCCCGAGTTCGAGCGGATGGTGCGGATGCCGACCCCCGAGGCGGTCCTGGAAGCGACCCGCCTGTTGGGCGACGCGGTGGTGATCGACGTCGGCGGGGCGACCACCGACGTCCATTCCAGTCGCCGGGTGGAGCCTGCCGCACCGGGAATCGAGGACCCCCTCCTGCCGCCCCCGCCGGTCCTGCGCACGGTCGAGGGAGACCTCGGTCTGAGGGCCGGCGCGGCGGGGGTGGCCGCGGTCGACGCGCGCCGGTTGCGGCAGGAGGCGGCTGGGGGAGAGCCGGCGATTCGACAAGCTGTCTCGATTAGAAAAGGCCGGCCTGCCTGGATTCCGGAGAGCCCGGACGAGCTCCGGTTCGACGCGCTACTGGCGTCCGGCGCCGCCGCGCACGCGCTGGCCCGGCACTGCGGGACGATGCTGCTGAGTCGGGGCGATGCGGGGCCGCCGACGCTCGTCCGCGACGGCCCCGATCTTCGCGAGATTCCTCTGATTTTGGGTACCGGTGGGGTTTTCATCCACCGGAGCGATGGCGAGTCGATCCTCCGCGAGGCGCTCGACCGGCGCCCGCCGCGGTCGCTTGCGCCCCGGGCGCCACGGATCGCGATCGACCGTCGCTATCTCCTCGCGCCGCTCGGACTGCTCGCGACCGTGGATCAGGGGGCCGCCCGTCGGCTGGCCGAGCGGGAGTTCGAACTCTTCTAAAAACTAGACAGCGTGACCAATCGCGGTTAGGGTCGTAGTTGCGAGCCGTCGGGTGGATGGCAGATGATCCCCCTGGAGGAACCAAGGGAGAGAGATGTTCAAGCGGCGCCAGAGAGGGTCAGTGACGCGCGTCTTCTACGCGGGGGACGTACACGGCTCGCGCGTCTGCTGGAAGAAGTTCGTCAACGCCGCGGCGCACTATCCGGCCGACGCCCTGGTGATGGGTGGCGACCTCACCGGCAAGGCGCTGGTGCCGATCGTCCGCGAGGGCGACGGCTCCTACAGCGCCCGGGTAATCGGCGAGCAGCGGGTCGCCGAGACCGCCGAGGAGCTCGACGAGATGCAGCGCGCGATCGCGACCAACGGGATGTACCCGCTGATCGTGGATCCCGACGAGGCGCGCGCGCTGGCCGCCGACCCCCGGCGCCGCGAGGAGGCGTTCGAGCAGGCGCTGCTGGAGGAGCTGCGGCTATGGGTGCGGTTCGCCGACGAGCGCCTGGCCGGGACGGACGTCCGCGCCTTCGTGATTCCCGGCAACGACGATCCCTGGTCGGTCGACCAGGTGCTGGCGTCGGGCCGGAGCGTGGCGGCCTGCGACCAGCGGGTGATGATGCTCGGCCCGCACGAGATGGTGTCCTTCGGCTTTTCCAACCGGACTCCCTGGGACACCCCGCGCGAGCTCGACGAGGACGAGATCTACTCACGCCTGCGGCGCTTGAGCGACCAGCTGGAGACTCCGGAGCGGGCGATCTTCAACATCCACGTACCGCCTTACGGGAGCAGCCTCGACACCGCCCTGGAGGTCGACGAAGAGTTGCGGTACGTGATGAAAGGCGGCCGCCCGCACGAGGTCTCGACCGGCAGCCCGGCGGTCCGGCAGATCATCGAAGAGGTACAGCCGCTGCTCAGCCTTCACGGTCACATCCACGAGAGCAAGGGTGTGACCAGGATCGGCCGTACGGTGGCGATCAATCCGGGTTCCGACTACACCAGCGGACACCTGGACGGATGCCTCGTCCACCTGGAACCTGACCGTGTCGTCAACCGCTACCTGATCTCGGGTTGAGCCAAATACAAAGGGAATAGGGGAGAGAAATGCCTGAGTCCGAAACTGGAGGTACGTACGCACGTAGAGCCACCGGCCTGGTGCGCGAGGTCTCGCCGTTCTCGACCTTCGTCTTCAACATGGCGGCGCAACCCACCGCGATCCTGATCGCGACCGCCGCCTTCATCCTGCCGCTCGCCTTCTTCCCCGGCGGCTCGATCTGGCTGGGCTTCGCGATGGCTTTCGTGCTCGCGATCCTGCTCTGCGTTTGTTACGGCCTCTTCACCTCGGCCATCCCCCGCAGCGGCGGCGACTACGTGCTCGTCGGCCGGGTGACGCACCCGTTGGTAGGGGTGATCTCCTCGTTCTTCTGGGTCTCGGGCGTGATCCTGGTGATCGCCTTCGTCGCCCAGTCGTTTGTTCTCATCGCGCTGGCGCCCTCGCTGACCGCCGTCGGCCTGGTGGGCGACCACCACTCCCTGGTCACGGCGGGTGAAACCCTCGCGACCGACAAGTGGTGGCAGTTCGGGGTCGGCGCCGCGGTGATCCTCGGCTCCGCCGCGTTGCTGGCCGGAGGCTGGCGCTGGACCACGAGGATCATGAACGGCCTCTGGGTGGTGACCATGATCGGGCTCGGGACGGTGTTCCTCTTCCTGCTCTTCAAGAGCCACGGCGGCTTCGTCGACAGCTTCAACCAGTTCGCCGGGCCGGTGACCGGCGAAAACGACTCCTACCACGGGATCGTCGCCGCCGCCCAGAAAGAAGGCATCGACCCCTCGCCTGCCTTCAGCCTCGACAACACCTGGCCGACGATGGCGGCGATAGCCGGCCTCTCGATCTACGGCTGGCTCTCGATCTACATCTCCGGCGAGGTGCGCCGGGCCAAAGACATCACCCAGGTGAAGATCATGAGCCTCGCGACCTTCGTCCACATCGCGATCGCCGTCCTCCTCGGCGCGGTCTTCTTCTGGAAGTTCGGTCACGACTTCTTCGTCGCGATCAACGGCCTCAGCTTCACCGAAAGCTATCCCTTCGCGGGAGCGCCGCCGTACTACACCTTCCTCACCTCGATCGCCGGCGGCAGCACCCTGTTCTCGTGGTGGCTCCTGATCACCTTCGCGGTGGCTTATCCGCTGTTGATGCTGCCGCAGATCGCGATCATCGTGCGCAGCTTCTTCGCCTGGGCGCTCGACGGCCTGCTGCCGTCCAAGTTCGCCGAGGTCTCGCCCCGGACCCATGCCCCCAACTACGCGATCGCCCTGGTCGTCGTCCTCGGCCTCGCCGCCCTCTACTGGGCTGTAAGCAACAACGAAGGCTTCAACAAATTCCTCTACGAGGCGGTGCTGCTGCAGCTGGTGACGATGATCCTGCTTTCGATCTCCGCCGTCCTGCTGCCGTATCGCAGACCGGACGTGTGGCGCGCGTCGGCCACCACCC
>DASQCF010000026.1:0-9703 GCA_035634815.1 Solirubrobacterales bacterium
CGCCCGCAGCTCGGGGTCGGAGCTCTTGAAGATTCCCGAGCCGACGAAGTTGCCCTCGGCGCCGAGCTGCATCATCAGCGCCGCGTCGGCGGGCGTGGCGATGCCCCCGGCGCAGAACAGCGGCACCGGCAACCGGCCCGCCTCGGCGACGGCCCTGACGACCTCAAGCGGCGCCCGCAGTTCTTTCGCCTCCGCAGAGAGCTCCTCGGGGCCGAGCCGGGCGAGGCGCTTGATACCCGAGGTGATCTCGCGCATGTGGCGGACCGCCTCGACGACGTTGCCGGTCCCGGCCTCGCCCTTGGAGCGGATCATCGCCGCACCCTCGCCGAGCCGCCGCAGCGCCTCGCCGAGGTTGGTCGCGCCGCAGACGAAGGGGGCCTCGAAGGCGTACTTGTCGATGTGGTTGTGCTCGTCGGCCGGAGTCAGGACCTCGGACTCGTCGACGTAGTCGACCTCCAACGACTGCAGGACCTGGGCCTCGGCGAAGTGGCCGATCCGGGCCTTGGCCATCACCGGGATCGTGACGGCCTCCTGGATGCCTTTGATCATCGCCGGGTCGGACATCCGCGCCACCCCGCCGTCGCGGCGGATGTCGGCGGGAACCCGCTCGAGGGCCATCACCGCGCAGGCGCCGGCCTCCTCGGCGATCTTCGCCTCCTCGGGAGCGACCACGTCCATGATCACCCCGCCTTTCAGCATCTCGGCGAGGCCGGTCTTCAGTCGAAACGTCGCGCGCTCGGTCATCGCGTCCAGATTACCTACCGGACCCGCTCACCGGCTGCGCCTGCGAGGCAGACGCGGCTACTTCAGTTTGTACGCGCGGATGCGATCTTTGTGCGCCGCTTCGTCGCGGGCGTAGAGACCGTGCGCCAATCCCTGCACCAGCGCCATCAAGGCCGTGTGGCTGCGGGTGAAGCTGGGGCTGTTGGAGGAGAAGTAGAGGGTCAGCTCCGCGTGCTCTCCCACCTCCGACATCGTCGCGTCGGAGATCGCCAGGGTGCGGGCGCCGCGGTGCAGGGCGAGCTTCATCGCCCGCAGCAGCAGCGGGTGGGCGCGGCCGGCGGAGAGGGTGATGACCAGGGTGCTCTCGTCGATCCGGCCGAGCCGCTGCAGCGACTCGCCGCCGGTGCTGGCGACGATCTCGGCGCGGATGTCCAGCAGGCTGAGGGTGTGCCGTAGGTAGCTGGCAAAGAAGGCCATCTGGTCGACGCCGACGATCACGATCCGCTGGGCGGTGGCGACCGCCTCGATCGAGGCTTCGACCTGCTCGGGGGTGAGCTTGCGCGCGGTTTCCTCGAGGTTCGAGTAGTCGGCGCTCAGCGATCCCTCCAACTCGGAGTGGTCGAAGGAGAAGAGGGCGCCGCCGTTGGCGCTGGTGGCGGCGATCGTCGTCCGGTACTCCTCGATCGCGGCCTGCTGCAGCTCCGGGTAGCCCTCGAAGCCGAGAGCTTGGGAGAAGCGGACCACCGTTGAAGACGAGGTGCTCGCCCGGCGGGCCAGCTCCTCGGCGGTGAGGAAAGCCGCCTCGTCGAGGTGGTCGACGATGTAGCGGGCGACGTCTTTCTGGGAGCGCGAGAACTCGTCGAAACGCTCCTGGATGTAGTCGGAGAGGCTTTTCAGCTGTGGGGACTTCGTTGCGGTCTTGGTCACGGCGGTCCATTTCGCCGAACCCGACCCTTTCCCTTCCGGGTTCTGGTTGGATTCGTCTCACATGGACCTCGAAAAAGCCCTGCGGCTGACCAATCGCAACATGATCGCCTTCGATCTGATCCTCGGCAGCGCCGCGATCGCGGCGCCCGAGATGACCCTGAAGGTGCTCGGCCACGACGAGCCCTCGCCGGACGCAAAGCACCTGTTCCGCCGCTGCGGGCCGATCTGGTTGACCTTCGCCGCCGCCCACCTGGTGGCCGACCGCCGCGGCAACCGCGCCGACTGGCAGTCGCTGGCCTGGCTGCGGGGAACCGAGATCGCGACCGACGCGCTCTGGTCCGCCTCGCCGGCGGTGAGCCGACCAGGCGCGAAGCTCGGCCTGCAGCTCGCCGGGGTCGCCAACGTCGCCATGGCCGCCGGCTTCGCCTGGATGTCGCGGAGGCGCTGAGGTGAGCCGGTTCGAGGGTCTCCCGAGCATGCGCTGGAGCCTCACCGGCTTGAACGAAGAGGGCGACGAGACCTGGCTGATCCGCGGGATCGCCCGCAAGCTCTACCACTGTCCCGGCTGCCACGGCGACATCCCCGTCGGCGAGGAGCACACGGTCGTCCAGTACGTCCGCCGGCTCGGCGGCACAGACCATCACCACTGGCACCGCCGCTGCGCCGAAGAGCTGCTGCTGCCCGAGCTCGGCAACCTCAAGCGGGTGCCGGCCTCGGAGTCGAGCCAGTCTCGGCTCGAGGCGCGGGGCCGCCGGCCGGCCGGGCGGCGAGACCGACGCCGGTGAGCCTGCGCCGCCGGCTGGCCGCCACCTACGCCCGGATCTGGCGCACCTACCGGGGCTGGGCGCCTTCGATCCTGCTGCTGGCGACGATCGTCTTCGTCCCGCTCGGGCTGCTGAACGCGCTGACGCTGAACGTCGAGCTCGACTCGCTCGACATCACCAACGGGATCAAACTCGCCGCTCTCGCTCTCGCCGTCGGCGCGGTCACCGTCACCGGGCTGCTGGGCGAGGTCTTCTTCAGCGGCGCGATCGCGGTCTCGCTCACCCACCCCCACGGCGAGGACCCGCCGCCGCTGCGCGAGATCGCCCGCCGCCTCAACTACGGCCGGCTGATCGCGGTCGACCTGATTTTCGTCGCGGTGGTCGCCCTCGGGCTCCTGCTCGGGTTCGTGCCCGGCATCCTCGCCTTCGTCTGGCTCGGGCTCGCCGGCCCCGTGGTCGAGCTCGAGGAGCGGACCGCGGTCGGCGCCCTGCGCCGCAGCGCCAGCCTCGTCCGCGGCAACTTCTGGCTCGTCTTTCTCGTCCTCGCGCCGATTGAGATCGCCGGCGACGCGATCGGCAGCGGGCTCGCCGCCCTCGTCCACGCCCTCCTCGGCCACACCTTCGTCGCCACCTGGCTGGCGGAGTCGCTCGCCGACGCCGCCCTCTCCCCCGTCTTCGCCGTCGCCGCGGTGCTGCTGACGGTGGAACTGATGCGGGAGAAGGACGGCGAAGCGCCTCCGGTCCACCTGACCCCGGTGCCGGCATGACCACGGCCTCGGTCTTCGGCGACTTCTACAACCGGATCGCCGAACACGAGCTGCAGGGCCTCTACCTGGTCCTGATCGGCTTCATCGGCTCCTTCGCCTTCATCCGCATGAGCACGCGGCTGATGCGGAGCCCGAAGGTCCCCTGGTGGCCGGGCAGCATCGTCAGCGACAGCGGCGTACACCTCCACCACCTCGTCTTCGGGATCGTGACGATGATGGTCGCCGGCGCGGGCGGTTTCGCCGCCTTCGGCAACAGCCCCTGGACCGAGATCTGCGCCTTCGCCTTCGGGATCGGCGCCGGGCTGACGATCGACGAGTTCGCCCTTTGGGTCTACCTCGACGACGTCTACTGGGCCGAGGAGGGCCGCAGCTCGATCGACGCGACCGTGATCGCCGCCGCGCTGATGCTGCTGGCGCTGCTGGGCTTCACCCCGTTCACGATCGAAGACGGCTCGGTCGGGTCGATCCTCGGCACCGTCCTCAGCGCCCTGATCGTCTTCGTGCTGGTGGCGGCCTGCTTCGCCAAGGGCCGTGTCTTGCACGGCTGCATCGGCTTCTTCGTCTTCCCGGTCGCCCTCTACGGCGCCTGCCGGCTCGGCAAGCCGCGCTCGGCCTGGGCGCGGCGGCGCTACGGCGAGCGCCGCCCGAAGAAGCAGCAGCGGGCCGAAGAGCGGTTCCCTCCCGATCGCCGCACCGAGCGGTTCAAGAACGCGTTTCGCGACGTCGTCGGCGGCAAACCAAGCGAGGGGTTGGCGGCGGCCAAAGAAGAGGCCTTCGCCGCCACCCGGGAAGCGAGCGAAGAAGTCCGGGAACGGGCCGAACGCATCACCCACCCCGGCGATCCGAAGGACGACGGCTAGGCGCTCGGCTTCACCGGGTCCCCGTGGTAGCCGGCGCCGGCGAGCAGGCGCTCCTCGCCCCCGGGCCAGAAGGTCAGGCGGACCTCGGCGTACTCGCCCGCCGGCTCCATCCGCAGCCAGGCCAGCGGCGCCGACACAGTCGCCCTCTCGCCGGCCGCGAGCATCAGGTCTTCGAACCGTTGCCGCTCGGCCGCCGGCAGATACTGCATGACGATCGAGTGAAAGACCACGGTGGCGACTCCTTCCCGGTGACCGGACAACCGCTCGGCGATCCACTCGGCCGCCCCGGACCGGGCCACCGCGACCGGGAGCCCGCCGGCGACCGAGAGCGCGGCGCGGAGGCGATCGAGACGCACCGCCTGGTCCGCCCAGACGAAGGAGAGCAGGGTCAGCCGACCCTCCTCGGAGGCGGGGTCGAGCGGCCTGAGGTCGCAACCGGCCCGCGCGGCGACCTCGACGGCGGCCGTTCTCGGCGGGTCGCCCTCGATCTCGAACCCGACCCGAACCGGTGAACCGGGGTCTCCCCAGGCAAAGCCGTCACCCTCGTAGCGATAGCGATCCCAGCGCAGGTTGAGACCGGCGCTGGCGCCGACCTCGAGCAGGCGCAACGGCATTCCGGTCTGCTTTGCCACGGCAAGAAACCCGAAGAGCAGGGCCGCGCAACGCCCGACTTCGTTGGTCTGCACAGGGCGGTCGAGCAACGCGCGGATCGCCTCAAAGTCCTCGACGAGCACTCGCCGGAACGCCGCCCACGCCTCGTCGTCCGCAAGGCCGCGTGAATAGCAGTCCCCGAGCCCTGGGTGGGCGCCTTCCAGAACGCGTCGGTGGACCGCCCCCATCAGCCGCAGCGCCAGCATCGAATCCGGCGGGTCGTGCGCATGATCGCCGAGGATCCGCGCCGCCGGCCCGCCTTCTTCGGCATCGACGGCCACCCGCTCCAACAGGCCGGCGTACAAAGCCGAACCGAGGCGGGCGCAGTGCCCGGCCTGGATTCGGCACGCCGCGCTCGGCTCAACCATCGCTCAACCCTAGCCGCGGCCGTCGCGGCCTAGACTCGACTCCGGGAGCCATGCGCCACCGAGTTCTCATCCCCGCTCTGATCGTCGTCCTCGCTTTTGCCTGGAGCGCTTCGTCGGGCGCCGAGACGATGCAGATCGAAAACCTCCGCGTCACCTTCAGCGCCAACTTCACCCCGAACGTCCTGCCGCGCCTGCGGCCGGCGCCGGTCGACATCGCGATCCACGGCAAGGTCGCGACCACCGACGGCAGCCATCCCCCGCCCCTGCGCTGGATCGAAGTCAAGCTCAACCGCAACGGCCGCCTCGATGCGAGGGGCCTGCCGGTCTGCGCGGCGCCGACCCTGCAGTCGACCAGCACCGTAACGGCCCTCGACCGCTGCGGCGCCGCTCGCGTCGGCAGCGGGAGATTCCGGGCCGAGGTCACCCTCGGGCGCCCGGTTCCGGTAACGGGGAGGATCTTCGCCTTCAACAGCCGCCGCCACGGCCGGCCGGCCCTGCTGCTCCACCTTTTCGCCGGCGCGCCGGTGCGCTTCACCCTGGTCGTGCCGCTGACGATCGGCCACCAGCGAAACGGCGAATTCGGCACCGTCCTGCGGGCGCGGATCCCGAAGCTGGCCGGCGACCTCGGCTCGGTCACCGAAATCGACCTCACGATCGGCCGCCGGTACTCCTTCGCGGGCAAGCGCCACAGCTACGTCTCGGCGGCCTGCAGCACCCCCGCCGGTATCGACTCGGCGCTCTTCCCGTTCGCCCGCGGCACCTTTCGCTTCGAGGCCCACCGCGAGTTCAGCGAAACGCTGCTGCGGGGTTGCCGCGTCGCCGGCGGCTCTTAGCGCCAGCTACAGACCGAGCCCGCCGACGCCTCCCTCGTCCCAGCCCAGGTGGTGGGCCAGCTCGTGCCGCAGCGTCCGCTCCACCTGCCGCGCCAGCAGCTCGCGGTCGTGGCCGAAGTCCCGTTCGAGCGTGTCGCGGTAGATGACGATCCGGTCCTCGTAGCGTTCGGCGGCGACCCCGTCGCCGAAGTACTCGCCGTAGGCCCGACGCTCGAAGCCGAGATCGGAGACGACGACAGCCACCCGGGCGAGAACGCGCTGGAACTCCTCCGGAAGCGCGTCGATCGCGTCGGCCACGAGGGCCTCGAAACTGTCAGGCTGGGTCTGATTCACTGCCGCACCACGTTAAACAGCAACGATCTGGGAGCTAACCAAATGAGCAGCAGGCTGCGCACCGTCTACGCCCTCTTCGCCGTCCTGGCGCTCGCCGCCGCAGGAGCCGCCTGGTCCGGCTGCGGCAGCAGCGACGAAACCGGCACCGCCCGCGAACAGGCCGAAACGCAGGTCGAAGAAGGCACGAAGACCGCCGAAGAAGCGATCGACGAAGGCGTGGAAAAGACCAAGAAGGGCCTGGAAGAAGCCAAGGAACAGGTCAGCGGCAACACCAAGAAGAAGATCGAAAAGGCCCAGAAGGAAGCCGAACAGGGCCTCGAAGAAGGTCAGGCCAAGGCCGAAAAGGGCCTCGAAGAAGCCAAGGAACAGGCGGAAAAGTACCTGCCCTGACGGTACCTCTCAGCGGTGGAGATCCCCGGTCGCGTCGATGCTCGCGGCGAGGATCTCTACCGCCCGCCCCAGCAACTCGTCCGAGATCGTGAAGGGCGGCGCCAGGCAGAGGATGTCGTCGAGCAGACCTCGGGTGAGCAGACCGCGGTCCCGCGCCGCCGCGGCCGCCCGGCGTCCGCGTTCGACCTCCACCGGCCAGCGCTGACGGGTCTCGCGGTCGCAGACGAGCTCGACCCCGACCATCAGCCCGGCCTGCCGGACCTCGCCGACTTCGGGGTGCTCGCGCAGCGGCGCGATCAGCCCCGCGAGCGTCTCGCTTGCCTCGCGGACCCGCTCCAGCCATCCCTCGCGGGCGATCGCTTCGATATTGGCGAGAGCGACCGCGCAGGCGACCGGATGGCCGGAGTTGGTGAAGCCGTGCATCAGGTGGCCGGGCCGGCGCTTCGGGTCGCGCAGCTCATCCCAGAGCTCGTCGGAGACGATCGCCCCGCCGAGCGGGATGTAGCCGCTGGTCACCCCCTTGGCGAAGGTGATCACGTCCGGCGCCACCTCTTCGTGATCGCACCCGAACCAGGTCCCGGTGCGGCCGAAGCCGGTGATCACCTCATCGGCGATCAGCAACACGCCGTGGCGGTCGCAGATGTCGCGCAGCCGCCGCAGATAGCCGGGCGGCGGGACGATCACCCCGCCTGAGCCGAACACCGGCTCGACGATCACCGCGGCCACCCGCTCGGCTCCCAGCTCTTCGATCTTCGCCTCCAGCGTCTCGCCGCGGCAGACCGGGCAACTATTGGGAAGGCAGGGGACGCCGGCGGCGCAGCGGTACGGATAGGGGGCCGGGACCTCGACCACGTCCGGCGCCTGGACCCCGAACTCGGCGTGGTAGGGACGCAGGCGGGTGGCGGTGGTGGTGACGCCGGTGAGACCGTGGTAGCCGCGGTCGTGGGCGATCACGATCGATTTCTGCGGCTTCCCGCTGCGGACCCAGTGTCGCCTGACCAGCTTGATCGCGGTCTCGTTCGCCTCGCTGCCGCCGCTGACGAAGAAGACTCCGTTGAGGCTCGGCGGCGCCAGGGCGGCGATCCGTTCCGCCAGTTCGATCGCCGGCGGCGAGGAGACGCCGCCGAAGGTCGCCGCGTAGGGCAGCGTCTGCATCTGGTCGTGGGCGGCGGCGACGAGGTCGTCCCTGCTGTGTCCCAGGTTCACCGTCCAGAGCCCCGCCGACCCGTCGATCAGGCGCTGACCGTCGGCGGCGACGAGTTCGCAGCCCTCGCCGCGCACGATCACCAGCGGTCCCGTCTCGGCCAGACGGGAGTGATCGGTTAGGGGATGGATCAGGTGAGCCAGATCCCCTGCGGAATGATCTGGTGCGGACAAGAGCCCACACAGATTAATCGAGATTAGACAGCCTGTCTACGCTTCGTCGACGGCGGCCTTGCGGCCCAGTGGGCTGCGCGGCGCCTCGGCCGGGGGAACCGAGCAGATCGCGTACCAGTGCAGCAGCGCGAGCTGGTGAGCCTTCTCGTCGATCTCCTCCGGCGTCGCCGAGACGTCGAAGGTCGAGAGGATCGACTCGATCATGTTGTAGGCGGCGCGGACGCCGAATTCGAGGTCGATGTCCTCGCGGATCAGGCCGGCGTCTTCGTCGGCGGCGTGGACCGCCATGATCCAGCCGAGCATCGCGTCGTCGGCGGCTTTGTTGGCCTCCTCCCACCCGGAGCCCCGCAGGTTGCGGGCGACCGCGACGATCGGGCGCAGGTCGGCGTTCTTCACCCGCCACCGCAGCGCCTCGCGCACCATCTCCTGGATCAGCTCGAACGAGGTCTGGCCGGAGCGGGCGCTTTCGCGCAGCCGCTGGGCGATGCGGGCATACCCCGTCATGTAGTCGCTGATGATCGCCGCGAGGATGTCCTGCTTGTCGTCGAAGTTGTTATAGACGGTTGCCCGCGCGACCTGGGCGGCGCGGGCGATGTCGCCCATCGAGGTCTCCGAGAACCCCCGCCGGGCGAACAGCTTGCGGCTCGCGTCGATGATCTTCGTTCGCGCGCGCGGCTCCCCGCGCCGTGGCCGCGTCAAGTTTGCCGCCTCCCCTGGCGATTGGTCAGACACTTCACACGGGCGAGACTACCCAATGGGTTAGACAAGACCATTCCTAGTGGACCTCTTCGGGAAGCTCGTACCAGCGCTTGCGGTCGCCGATCCGCGCCCGCAGCTTCCAGCCGCGGCTCTTCGGCGCCTCCTCAAGGTCCGCCCGCAGCCGCTGCAGCCGCTCCGCCACGCGCTCGCCGGCGGCAAACCCGGGGAGCTCGCGGGCAAACTGTGCGCTGCGCTCGGCGACCATCCCCAGGGTCCGCCACAGGCCCCAGTCGGCGCCCGCGACGGCGGCGATGTGAGCCCGGTTGACCCCGCTCTCGTCGTCGCTGAGGTCGTGGTCGGCGAAGATCGCGCAGAGGTCGAGGTAGTCCTTTTCATTGGTCTCGACCACCTGCAGCTTCAACACCGTGAGGTCGGCCAGCGGCAGGGTGAGAGGTACCAGCTCCAGGCGCCTTCCCAGCTGGATGCGATGGCAGAGGTTTGCCTCGTCGACGAACACGTCCACCTGGCGCTGGTTGCCCTCGTCGAAGAAGTACAGACGGCGGTGACCGTGGAGGGTGTTGAACTCGCGATCGGGGGCGTAGCCGAGCGACTCCAGCAGGGCGGAGACATCCCGCCTGGCCGAACCGTGGGTGGCGAGGTCGATGTCCCCGTAGGTGCGCCGCAGCGGCGGCTGGCGGCTGCTGGGACAGAGCACGGCCACCGCGACCCCACCCACCAGCCTCAGGGGAACCTCGCCGTCTGCGGCGGCCTCGGCAATCCTCGTCCCCTCGGCAACGGGGTCGGCAAGCGGCTCCACGCGCCCGACGCTACTCCGGCGGGATCTCCGCCGCGAGCTTGTCGACGTCGACCCCCTGCCGCCGCCGCGCCGCGCGGGCGACGAAGAAGGTCAGCAGAGCGGCGGCGAGCACGATCCCGCAGTCGCGGAAGAAGTGACCCTTGTCTTCGATCCCGAGCGAGGGGTAGTGCATGTAGATGAAAAACAGGCCGGCC
>DASQCF010000027.1:0-30020 GCA_035634815.1 Solirubrobacterales bacterium
GAGCGCGGCGGCGAGGTTGGCGGGTTCGCCGACGATCGCAATCAGGATCGCAGTGCCGAGGACGGCTCCTACCTGGCGGAAGGCGGCGTTGACGGCGCTGGCGGTGGCGAAGGTGTCGTCGGCGACGTCGCGGACGGCGGCTGAGCCCAGGGTCGGGAAGGCGAGGCCGATGCCGATCCCGGTCAGGATCGCGCCCGGTAGCCAGAGGCCGACGTAGTCGGGCTCGGCGCCGGCTGAGCGGAGGACCAGGGCGCCGGCGGCGAAGACGATCGTCCCGGGAACGATCACCGCACGGTGGCCGAAGCGGTCGGCGAGGCGGCCGGCCGGGCCGGAGACGAGCGTCGTCATCGCCGGCCCGGGCAGGGCGGCGAGGCCGGCGCTGAGGATCGCGTAGCCCCAGACCGTGGTCAGGAAGAGGACGTTGCCGAGGATCAGCGAGAAGAAGGCGGCGGCGAAGAGCAGGGTGCCGAGGTTGCCGAGCGAGAAGGAGCGATGGGCGAAGAGCGCCGGCTCGACGATCGGCCGCGGATGCCGCAGGCTGCGGCCGACCACAACGCCGAGCATGAGCGTGGCCGCCGCGAAGGCGGCGAGAGTACCGGCGCTCGTCCAGCCCCAGTCGTTGCCCTCGACGATCCCCAGCGTCACCGCCGCCAGGCCGAGCGCCAGCATCAGCGCCCCCGGCAGGTCCGGCAGGCGGCTGTCGCGGGCCGCCTGGTGGGTCAGCAGCTGGCGTCCGGCGAAGAGCAGCGCCGCGCCGAGCGGCAGGTTGACGAGGAAGACGAGGCGCCAGCTGTCGAGTTCGACCAGGGCGGCGCCGAGGGTCGGCCCGGTCGCTGCCGCCGCCGCGGCGGCAGCGCCCCAGAGGCCGACGCCGGTTGCCCGCTTCTCGGCCGGGAAGCTGTCGAGGACGATCGCCAGCGAGGTCGGTGCGATCGCCGCCGCCCCTGCCCCTTGGAGGACGCGGAAGAAGATCAACGCCTCCAGCGAGGGCGCGACCGCGCAGAGCAGGCTGGTGAGGGTGAAGAGCGCCAGCCCCCAAAGGAAGACGCGCTTGTGGCCGAAACGGTCCGCCAGCCCCCCGGCCGGCACCAGCAGCGCGGCGATGACGACGAAGTAGCCGTCGAGCACCCAGGAAAGCAGGCCCCGGCTCGCCTCCGGGAAGGAGGCCGAGATGTCCGGGAAGGCGATGTTGACGATCGTCGTGTCGAGGAAGACGAGGAAGGCGCCGGTGCACGCGATGAGGACGCTCGCTCTATGTCCACGGTCATACATACTGGGCGGCGACTATACTATGACCGTGGGCATAACGCGAATCGCCGATGCCGAAACGATCGAGCCGACGCGCCGCGACGGCCGCGACCGGCTGCTGAACGGCGCCCGCCGGCTGCTGGCCGAGAAGGGCTACGCGGGGATGGAGCTGCGCGACGTCGCCGAGCGCGGCCGGGCTCCCCGCGGCTCGATCTACCACCACTTCCCCGGCGGCAAGCGCCAGCTCGCGATCGAGGCGGCCGAACTGGAGGGCCGCGAGATCCGCGCCGCGATCGAGAGCTCGCTCGCCGAGCTCGGCCTCGCCGAGACCCTCAGCACCTTCGGCGAGATGTTCCGCCGCCGGGTCAAGGACCAGCCCGAGCGGCTCGGCTGCCCGGTCGCCGCCGCGGCGCTGGCGCGACCCGAGGACCCCGCTCTCGCCGCCGCCGCGACCGCTGCCTTCGAGAGCTGGGAAGCGCCGATCGCCGCCGCCCTGCGCGAGGAAGGCGTCGAGGAGGCCGAGGCCGCCGCTTTCGCCGGCCTCGTCGTCTCGACGATCGAGGGGGCCCTGATCCGTGCCCGCGCCGCCGGCGACCAGGCCCCGCTCGACTCCGCCGTCGCCGGCCTGCACCAGGCGCTCGAAGCCCTACTCGCCGACGTCTAGCAGCTCGCTTGTTCCTTATCGGTCTCTGGCAACGAAAAGGAACAGGCGAAGCGCCCGGTTTAGACAAAGGCCCTCGCGGGCAGTTTTTCTGATGCATCCCCGGGCTCCAGCGCGGGGCGGGTTATGGAGAAGAGACCGTGAAAACCGGAGGGACGATCCGCGCCCTCATCTGCCTCGCTGCAGCCGCGCTGACGGCGACGGGGCTCGTCGCCTGCGGCGGCTCCTCGGATGAAAGCGGGCCGCGCGAGCTGACCTTCTTCGTCGCGATCCAGCCGGGCGGGACGATCGAAGAAGTCTCCAAACGGTGCTCGGAAGAATCGGAAGGGAAGTACACGATCACGCCGGAATTCCTCCCCACCGACGCCAGCCAGCAGCGCGAACAGCTGGTCCGGCGGCTCGGGGCCGAGGACTCCTCGATCGACATCGTCGGCATGGACGTGATCTGGACCGGTGAGTTCGCCAACGCGGGTTGGGTCGAACCGTGGACCGGGGCGCTGAAGAACCAGGTGACCGAAAAGGTGTTCCCCAACGTGATCGAGACCGCTTCGTTCGAAAAGAAGCTCTACGCAGCGCCGTTCAACACCAACACCCAGCTGCTCTGGTACCGCAAAGACCTGGTCAAGAAGCCGCCGAAGACCTGGGACGAAATGATCGAAGTCGCCGAAGGCCTGAAAGAAGCGGGCTCGATCCAGGTCCAGGCCAACCGCTACGAGGGCTACATGGTCTTCGTCAACGCGCTGATCGAGAGCGCCGGCACCGAAATCCTCTCCGGCCCCGAAGAAGTCGACCTCGAACAGGGGCCGACCGAAAAGGCGCTGCAGGTGATCGGCAAGCTCGCCAACGGCGGCGCCGCGCCGCCGAGCCTCTCGACCTCCGACGAGGACACCGCCCGGCTCGGCTTCGAGGCCGGCGAATCGGCCTTCATGACCAACTACACCTTCGCCTACGGGAGCGCCCAGGAAGAAGCGCCGGACATCGGCAAAGTGATGGGCTTCGCGCGCTTCCCCCGGGTCGACGCGAGCAAGCCGAGCAAACCGCCGCTCGGCGGCTTCAACCTCGCGGTCAGCTCCTACTCGGAAAACAAGGACGTCGCCTTCGAAGCCGCCGCCTGCCTCGCCAACGACACGAGCCAGAAAACCGCGGTCGAACTCGACGGCCTGCCGCCCTCGCGCTCCGACCTCTACACCGACAAAGCGGTGACGGAGGCCTACCCCGGCTTCGCCGGCCTGGTCAAAGAATCGATCGAAGCCTCGGGCCCGCGGCCGACCACCCCCGCCTACCAGGACGTCACCCTCGCGGTCCAGCGGGCGCTGCACCCGCCGGACAAGATCGACCCCGAAGACACCGAATCGATCTACGACGAACTGAAGTCGAACGTCGAAGACGCGGTCAAGCGGGAAGGGCTGCTCTGATGGAGGCGAGCACGCCCCCGGCCAAGACCTCCTCGCGCACCCGCTCAGAGCGCAAACTCGCCTGGATGCTCTGCGCGCCGGCGGTGGTGGCGATGCTGCTGGTCACCGCCTACCCGATCGCCTACGCGGTCGTCCTCTCGCTGCAGAACGTCGACCTTCGCTTCCCCGACGAAAACAGCTTCGCCGGGCTCTCCAACTACGTCACCGTCCTCACCTCGAGCCTCTGGTGGACGGACATCTTCAACACCGTCTTCCTGATGGTCACCACGGTCGCGATCGAGCTGGTGCTGGGCATGGCGATCGCGCTGGTCATGCACCGGGCGATCTTCGGCCGCGGGGTCGTCCGCACCTCGGTCCTGATCCCCTACGGGATCATCACCGTGGTCGCCGCCTTCGCCTGGCAGTTCGCCTTCGCGCCGGAAACCGGGTTCGTCAACAACCTGCCGCTGATCTCCGACGAAATGGACTGGTTCGGCGGCCGCTTCAGCTCCTTCGCGGTGATCATCATGGCCGAGGTCTGGAAGACGACCCCGTTCATGGCGCTGCTGCTGCTCGCCGGGCTGGTGACGATCGACGACCAGCTCTACGAGGCGGCGCGGGTCGACGGCGCCAGCGCCTGGCAGCGGTTCACGCGGATCACGCTGCCGCTGATGAAGCCGGCGATCCTCGTCGCGCTGCTGTTCCGCACCCTCGACGCCTTCCGCGTCTTCGACACGATCTTCATCATGACCCGCGGGGCGCTGGAAACCGAATCGGTCTCCATCCTCGGCTACAACCAGCTGATCAGCCGCCTCAACCTCGGCCTCGGCTCGGCGGTCTCGGTGCTGATCTTCCTCTGCGTGTTCTTGATCGCGTTCGTCTTCGTGCGCGGCTTCGGGGCGAAACTCGACGAAGGCCGACCGGGAGGCTGAGATGGAACAACGCAACGGCCGCGACTACGCCCTCTGGAGCATCGCCATCTTCCTGGTGGTGATCTTCGCGCTGATCCCGGTGCTCTGGCTGATCTCGATCTCGCTGAAGCCGCCGGCGGAGCTGGCCGACCAGCACTTCATCCCCTCCAGCGTCTCCTTCGACAACTACAAGAGCCTGTTCGAAGGCGGGGTCAGCGACAGCCCCTTCATCAAGCCGCTGATCAACTCGATCGGGATCGCCCTGATCACGACCGTGATCTCGATCGTCCTCGCCTCCTTCTGCGCCTACGCGATCGCCCGGCTCGAATTCCCCGGCAAGCGGCTGATCCTCGCCGGGGCGCTGGCGATCGCGATGTTCCCGCCGATCTCCACGGTCGGGCCGCTGTTCGACATGTGGCGGGCGCTGCACCTCTACGACACCTGGCTGGGGCTGATCATCCCCTACCTGACCTTCTCGCTGCCGCTGGCGATCTACGTCCTCGTCGCCTTCTTCCGGGAGATCCCCTGGGACCTCGAGCAGGCGGCCCAGGTCGACGGCGCGACGCCGTTCCAGGCGTTCACCAAAGTGATCGTGCCGCTGGCCGCGCCGGGCGTCTTCACCGCCGCGATCCTCGTCTTCATCTTCTGCTGGAACGACTTCCTCTTCGCGATCTCGCTGACCAGCTCGGACGCGTCGCGGACCGTTCCCGCCGCCCTCGCCTTCTTCACCGGCGAATCGTCGTTCACCGCGCCGACCGGCTCGATCGCCGCCGCCGCGGTTGTCGTGACGGTGCCGATCATCGTCTTCGTCCTCATCTTCCAGCGCCGAATCGTCGCCGGGCTCACCG
The DNA here is from genome assembly GCA_035634815.1 of Solirubrobacterales bacterium. Taxonomy (GTDB): domain Bacteria; phylum Actinomycetota; class Thermoleophilia; order Solirubrobacterales; family 70-9; genus VAYN01. The sequence goes on from DASQCF010000027.1 coordinate 5,063, forward strand.
CCGGCGCCGTCAAGGGATAAAGGAGCCAACCGATGTCAGAGATAGTCCTCGACGGAGTCACCAAGACCTTTGCCGACGGTTTCGAAGCCGTCAAAGACATGAACCTCGACATCGAGGACGGCGAGTTCATGATCCTCGTCGGCCCGTCGGGCTGCGGCAAGTCGACGGCGCTGCGGATGATCGCCGGGCTCGAGGACATCTCCAGCGGCGAGGTGAAGATCGGCGGCGAGACCGTCAACGACCGCTCGCCGAAGGACCGCGACATCGCGATGGTCTTCCAGAACTACGCGCTCTACCCGCACATGACCGTGCGCGAGAACATGGGCTTCGCGCTGAAGCTCGCCGGCGCCGACAAGAGCGAGATCGACAAGAAGGTCGAGGAGGCGGCGAAGACGCTCGACCTCGAGCAGCACCTCGACCGGCGGCCGGCCAACCTCTCCGGCGGTCAGCGCCAGCGGGTGGCGATGGGGCGGGCGATCGTCCGCGACCCGAAAGCGTTCCTGATGGACGAGCCGCTCTCCAACCTCGACGCCAAGCTGCGGGTGCAGATGCGGACCGAGGTGGCGCGGCTGCAGTCGAAGCTGGAGACGACGACCGTCTACGTCACCCACGACCAGACCGAGGCGATGACCCTCGGCGACCGGGTCGCGGTGATGCGGGCGGGCGTCCTGCAGCAGGTCGGGACCCCGGCCGAGCTCTACGACAACCCGGTCAACCTCTTCGTCGCCGGCTTCATCGGCTCGCCGGCGATGAACTTCATGCCGGCCGAGATCGCTTCCGGGAAGCTGAAGCTGCCGATCGGCGAGGTCGACCTCGACGATCTCGACGTCAAGGGCGACGGCAAAGACGGCCAGGTGGTCGCCGGCCTGCGGCCGGAGAACATCGAGGACGTCGAGGTGATCGGCGACCTCAAGGAGGAGCGCGGGATCACCTTCGAGGCGGAGATCGACCTGGTCGAGTCGCTCGGCTCCGACCTCTACGCCTACTTCCACATCGAGTCCGAGGGAGTGCAGTCGGACCAGCTCGCCGACATCGTCGAAGAGAGCCTCGACGAAACCGGCGCCGGCGAAATCCGCGAGGGCCACGAGCAGATCGTCGCCCGCCTCGACCCAACCAGCAAGGTCAAACGCCGCGAGACCGCCCAGCTCTGGGCCGACACCTCGAAGCTGCACCTCTTCGACCCGGAGAACGGCGAGAGCCTCACCGCGGGCTCGGGCTGAGCAAGCGCATCCGATTTCGGCCCCAGTGGGGTGTGGTCAAAATCGGATGCACTCTGTCGCGCATATCCTCACCGCATGACGAAGACCTTCTGCGTTCTCACGATTAGCCTTGTTCTCGCGGCCATCGGCCTTGCGTCGACCGCCGACGCCGCGGTCCAATTCGGCAGCAACTGCACGGGGATCGAAGGCGAGCCGGGTTTTACCGTCCTTGACCTAGCCCATTCCTCCGGTGAGCCTCTGCCGGTGACTGCGCCCATCGGCGGCGTGATCACCCAGGGGAAGACCACGTATGAAGAGGTTGTTCCCCCGCGGCCTATTTCGGTGACCTTGCAGGTGTACAGGCCCGCCGGCGCCAACCAGTTCACCCTGGTCGGACAGGCTCCGTCAACGCCCGTCTCGCCGGGCGCGAACGCATTTGCAACGAGGGTTCCGGTTCAGGCCGGGGACCATCTCGGCTTCTCGGTCCAGTCCAGCGGCGAAGCGGTTGGCCTCTTCTGTCGCACCTTCGATTCCGGCGACTTGGTGGCTTATACCGAGGACCCGCCGCCGCTCGGCGGGAGCGCCACGTTCGGGACCGCGGACGAATTCCGCGCCCCCTTGGCGGCGGTGATCGAGCCCGACGCCGACAACGACGGCTACGGCGACGAGAGCCAGGACGGCTGCCCGCAGAGCGCGGCCTTCCAGACCGCCTGCCCGCTGGTCGTACTCGACTCCTCGGCCAAAGCCGGAAAGAAAGCAGTCACCGTCTCGATCGCCGCCAGCACGGAAGGATCCGTCGCCGTCAAAGGCGTCGCCAGGCTCGGCAAGGGCAAGAAAGCGACGCTGAAGGCAAAAGCGAAGACCGTCTTCCCCGGCAAACTCGCCTCCTTCAAGCTCAATTTCAGCGCCAAGCTGATCAAGCGGCTGAAGGAACTCGAGCCGTCGAAGAAGCTGACGCTGAAGGTGACCGCCAGCGCGACCAACGTCGCCGGCCAGGTCTCGAAAGACAAGCTCAAGGTAAAGCTGAAGGGGCAGGGCTAGACCGCTCAGGCTGCGGCGGCGACCAGGCGCGACATCACGTCGGCGGCCTGGTCGTCGTCGAGGCCTTGGGCCTCGGTGAGGTCCTGCCAGGTGCGGAAGGCGAGCGCGTGGCCGATCGCCGCGCGGGTGCGTTTGGCGGCGTTGCCGCGTAGGCCGCGGCCGCGGGCGAGGATCTCGCCGGCGATCGCCAGGAACTGGTGGTAAGGCGCGAACTTCTCGGCGACTACGGCGACCGAGCCTTCGTCGCGCAGGAGCTTGTCGATCATCCCCCCGCTGCGGCGGTAGTAGGCGTACATCTCCGAGAGGGCGACGGCGAGGCGCTCGGCGGGGTCGGCGATCCCCTCCCAGAGGCTGATGTCCGGGGGTGGGTTCTCCATCGCCCAGTGCGCCGAGCAGGCACCGAACAGCGCCGCCTCGTCCGGGAAGTGGCGGTAAAGCGTCGAGCGGCGGACGCCGGCGTGCTCGGCGACGGCGCTCATCGTGGTCTGCGCCGGGCCGAGGGAGCCGTGCAGCTCCACCGCGCTTTCGGTGATCCGCAGACGGGTCCCAGCCTCCGCTTCGGCGCGGCGCTTCTTCTCGTATTTCCGTTTTTGCCCGGACATGGGTGTACGCCCAATATTGACAGATCTGTCGGCGGGCGCTAGCTTTTCGCGCAACACAACTGTTCAGCGAATTGAGAAGGAGAAAGAGATGGCAACGGTTATCGGTCCCGAGGGCGGCAAGCTCGGCTTCCTCGGCAGCATCGGGGTGCGGTTCATGATCGACGGCGAGGACGCCGGCGGCGACTTCTCCCTGGTCGAACACCCGATGTCCCCGCGGGCGCTGGCGGCGCCGCTGCACCTGCACGAACGCGAGGACGAGTACAGCTTCGTGCTCGAAGGGCGGATGGGAGCGTTGCTCGGCGACGAGGTGGTCGAAGCCGGTCCCGGCGACCTGGTCTTCAAGCCGCGCAACCAGTGGCACACCTTCTGGAATGCGGGCGACGAGCCCTGCAGGATCCTGGAGATCATCGCCCCCGCCGGGTTCGAGCACTTCTTCCGCGAGCTCGACGCGCTGGGCGGCGCCCTCAATGCCGCACCCGAGCAGCTGGCCGAGCTCGCAGCGCGCTACGGGCATCTGATGAAACCAGAGTCGATCCCGGAGCTGCTGGAGCGCTTCAACCTGACCGTCGGGGAGCCGGTGGCGAGGCCGCTGCAGCTCGCCTAGTCCTGCAAATACCGGGAGTCGGAGACGGGTCGCGCAGCCGCTGGGCGCTGCTACCCTCCGTCGGTAGGCAGGTTGTCTTGCCTGCGCGTCCGTCTTCTAGCCAACGAGGAACACGCGCCTTTGTCTCCCGACCAGGGGTTCAGCTTCGACCGCGAGGGGCCGCGCGAGGAATGCGGCGTCTTCGGCGTATACGCACCCGGGCACGACGTTGCCCGCCTCGCCTACTTCGGGCTCTACGCGCTGCAGCACCGCGGGCAGGAGTCGGCCGGGATCGCCACCTGCCAGGGCGGGATGATCACGACGATGCGCGAGGCGGGCCTCGTCTCCCAGGTCTTCGACGAGGAGAAGCTGCGGGCGCTGGAGGGCGACATGGCGATCGGCCACGTCCGCTACTCGACCACCGGCGGTGGCTCCTGGGAGAACGCGCAGCCGATCTGGCGCGACGACGGCCGCGAGGTCGCCCTCGCCCACAACGGCAACCTGACCAATGCGGTGGAGCTCTGGAGCGAGCTGAAGGAGCGGGGGCTGAAGTTCCGCGGCACCTCGGACTCGGAGATCATGGCCGCGCTGCTCTCCTGCCACGACGGCAAGATGATCGAGGACGCCGTCGCCGACACGATGCCGCGCCTGCAGGGCGCCTACTCGACCGTGGTGATGACCAAGCGGGCGATCGTCGCCTTCCGCGACCCGCACGGGATCCGCCCACTCAGCCTCGGCCGCCTCGACGACCGCTTCGTCGTCGCCTCGGAGAGCTGCGCCTTCGACATCATCGGCGCCGAGCTGATGCGCGAGGTGCATCCCGGCGAGATGGTCTCCCTGACCGAGCGGGGGCTGGAGACGCGCCAGGTTGTGAAGACCGACCGCCGCGCCAGCTGCGTCTTCGAGCACATCTACTTCTCCCGCCCCGACAGCCGCCTGGAGGGCAAGGTTCTGCAGCAGGCGCGGGGGCGGATGGGCGAGATCCTCTGGCGCGAGTCTCCGGTCGACGCCGACCTGGTGATCTCGGTCCCGGACTCGGGCAACCCCGCGGCGGCCGGGTTCGCGCGCGCCTCGGGGCTGCCGCGTGACGACGGTCTGATCAAGAACCGCTACGTGGCTCGGACCTTCATCCAGCCCGGCCAGGAGCTGCGCAAACACGGGCTGCGGCTGAAGTTCAACCCGCTGCCGGAGATCGTCGCCGGCCAGCGCCTGGTCGTCGTCGACGACTCGATCGTCCGCGGCAACACCACCCGCCAGATCGTCGGCATGCTGCGCGACGCCGGCGCCGCGGAGGTCCACCTGCGGATCTCGGCGCCGCCGATCCGCAACCCCTGCCACTACGGGGTCGACATGTCGACCCGCGAGGAGATGATCGCCCACAAGCTTTCGGTCGACGAGATCGCCGCCGAGCTGGAGGCCGACAGCCTCGCCTACCTCTCGATGGAAGGCGTCTACGAGGCGATCGGCGGCGATCCGCTCGAACACTGCGACGCCTGCTTCACCGGCCACTACCCGCTTGGCGATCCGGACGAGGCGGACGGCAAATTCGCCCTCGAGGTGGCCAGCGGGATCTGACCGAGGTCAGATCCCGCTGAGGCTTCAGAGCGCTCGAATCACATCGAGACCCAGAGCGGTTCCGGTGTTGTGACTGTGTAGGCGCCGTTCCAACTGGCGTTGCCGGGCAGGCAGCCGAGGCTCCCTTTTGTGTAGGTGAGGGGGCCGGACCAGTCGATTGTCGCCATCGGGCCACCTGTGAGGACGCCGACGTCACCGGGGTCGTAGAAGCATTCGTCGCCGCTGAATGTCCAGAGGATCCGGATTTCGGTGTTTGTCAGCGTCAGTGTGCCGTTGTGCGTCCAGACCGGCAGATCGATCAGTTCGATGTCGAGTGTGCCTTTGACGACGGTTTCGACGTCAACCGGTTCGCCGGCGTCTTCACATTCGCCGAAACTGAGCATGTTGAGGATCGCGCCGAGCGGTTTCGCTGTCTGCTGCTCGGTGATCGCGTCGATTGTCGAGCCCTTGCATTCGACGACGCCGTTGGGGCCGGGGATCACCAGCTTCGTCCCCGCCTCCAGGTGGGCGTGGATTGTCGTGCCCGCCGGATAGAGGTGGTTGCCTTCGCAGATCGGCAAGCCGTTGGGTGTTGTCGGCGCTTTGCAGAGCGACGTCACTGTCGCCGAGGCGCTGCCGGCGCCGACGATCGCCATCAGCGCCGCCACCGCCGTCGCGGCGAGGAGCACAATTCTTAACTTCCTCATTTTCATCTCTCCCGTTTGGGCCCGGTGACTGGAGCCGGGCTTAGGTATTGGAAGAGACCGAGATACCACCCGACCAGCTTTTAATCAAGGTTTCTTTTGCATTTAGGTCGCCAGCTCCACCCCGAGCCAGACGACCGCAAGCGAGGCGAGCAGGATCGCCGCTTGCAACATGTGAAGTTTCGGGCGCTGAAGGTGGACGATCGTCAAGCCGACCACCGCCGCGACCAGGGCGAGCTTCCACTGCAGGGTCGAGCTGTCCCAGAGCTCGTAGTGGGAGGCCAGCGCCCAGCCGGTGACCAGGAGCACCCCGAGCGCGACCAGCGAGCCGTAGCCGAAGCGGCGGGCGATCGCCCGCATGCGCTCGCGGTCGGCGTCGCCGCGGAGGATCGGCACCACCGCGATCCCGAAGACGAGCTGGCCGCCGACGAAGAAGGCCATCGCCAGCAGGTGCAGGTAGAGAACCCCTTGCCAGAAGCCGCTCATCCCGAAGGACGTTACGGAGTTTGTCCCCAGCCTGGTGGGGACAAGTCCGGCCGGGGTGCGCGAAGATGCGCGCGTGAGCGCCTTCCGGATCGTCGTCCTCGCCTCGGGCAGCGGCACCAACCTGCAGGCGATCCTCGACAAGCTGCACGGCCAGGGCTTGGTCGAGGTCGTGGGCGTCGGCTCCGACAAGCCGGGCGCGGGCGCGCTGACGCGGGCCGCGAGCGCGGGCATCGACACCGCGGTGTTCGCCGCCGACGCCTACGCCGACCGCATGGGTCGCGACGCGGCGATGGGCGACTGGGTCGAATCCCACCGCCCCGGCCTGGTCGTGCTCGCCGGCTACATGCAGCTGCTGACCGAACCGTTCGTCGCCCGCTTCGCGGGGCGCATCGTCAACATCCACCCCGCCCTGCTGCCGCAGTTCCCCGGCCTCGACGCGATCGGCCAGGCGCTCGACGCGGGGGTGCAGGAGACCGGCGTCACCGTCCACTTCGTCGACGAGGGGATCGACACCGGCCCGGTGATCCTGCAGCGGCGGGTGCCGGTGCCGGTCGGACGCGAACGGGGGGTGCTGGAGGCCGCGGTCCACAACGTCGAGCACGAGCTCTACCCGGAGGCGATCCGCATGATCGCGGAGGGCAGGGTTAGGATCGACCCCAGCGACCCGCGCAAGGTCGCGATCGATGCCTGACCCCGCCACCGAAACCCAGCCCGAAAGCCTCGAAGACGGCCAGGTCCGCGTGCGGCGGGCGCTGATCTCGGTCTCCGACAAGACCGGCGTCGCCGACTTCGCCAAGGGGCTGGCGGCGCTCGGGGTCGAGATCCTCTCCACCGGCGGCACCGCGACGGCGCTGCGCGAGGCGGGGGTCGAGGTGACCGACGTCTCCGAGTTCACCGGCCAGGAAGAGATCCTCGGCGGCCGGGTGAAGACGCTGCACCCGCGGCTGCACGCGGCGCTGCTGGCGCGGCGCGGCGACCCCGCGCACATGGCGACGCTGGAGCGCGAGGGGATCGAGCCGATCGACGTCGTCTGCGTCAACCTCTACCCCTTCGAGGAGACGATCTCCGGCCACGAGGTCGAGCACGACGTCGCGATCGAGAACATCGACATCGGCGGGCCGACGATGATCCGCGCTGCGGCGAAGAACCACGAGAGCGTCGCCGTGATCGTCAAACCCGAGTCCTACGACGCGGTCTGCGCCGAGCTAGAAGAGAGCGGCGGCGAGATCTCCGCCGCCACCCGCCACTGGCTCGCCAACGAGGCCTTCGCCCAGACCGCGCGCTACGACGCCGCGATCAGCCGCTGGTTCTCGATGGAGTACGAGGACTTCCCGGAACACCTCGCCGTCGCTTACGAGAAGGTGCTCGACCTCTCCTACGGCGAGAACCCGCACCAGCGGGCGGCGCTCTACGCCGAGTCGGGCCTGCGCAGCCACGTCCTCTCGCGCTGCTCGAAGCTGCACGGGCGGGCGCTCTCCTTCAACAACGTCCTCGACCTCGACTCGGCCCGCAGCCTGGTCAGCGACTTCGAGCAGCCGGCCTGCGTGATCGTCAAGCACAACAACCCCTGCGGGGTGGCGGTCGGCGCCGACGCGCTGGAGGCCTACCTGAAGGCGCTCACCTGCGACCCGATCTCGGCCTACGGCGGCGTGATCGCGATCAACCGCCCGGTCGGCAAGGAGCTCGCCGAGGAGCTGCACAAGAACTTCGTCGAGGTGCTGAGCGCACCCGGCTACGAGGACGGAGCGCTGGACGTGCTGACGCAGAAGGAGGCGATCCGGATCCTCTGCGAGGAGGAGCGCCGCCAGCCCGATTCCTCAGAACGCGACGTCAAGCGGGTGATGGGCGGCCTCCTGATCCAGGACCGCGACGGCGACCCGGAGCCGCGCGAGATCATGGAGGCGGTGACCGGCAACGAGCCGAGCGAGGAGCAGTGGCAGGACATGCTCTTCGCCTGGACCGTCAGCCGCCGGGTCCGCTCCAACGCAATCGTGATCGCCAAGGGCGGCGCCACCCTCGGCATCGGCGCCGGCCAGATGAGCCGCGTCGACTCGGTCCGCCTCGCGGTCGAGAAGTGCCGCGAGGCCCGCGGCGCCGAGGCCGACGCCCTCCTAGCCGGCTCCGCCCTCGCCTCCGACGCCTTCTTCCCCTTCGCCGACGGCCCCGAGCTGGCGATCCAGGCCGGCACCACCGCGGTCATCCAGCCGGGCGGCTCCAAACGCGACGCCGAGGTGATCGAGGCCTGCGAGCAGGCCGGCGTCGCGATGGTGTTTACGAAGCACCGGCACTTCCGGCACTAGCGGCCCCTCTGAAACTTTCTCGCCGACCAATTCGGCGACGCGCATTGGTCAGATGGCTCTGCTTAGGGTATGTCGATGACTTCCAATGGGAATGAGCTGGGTTCTGCAGCCACTCGGTGGATGCCGGCGCGACTGATCCCGGTCGCGGGGATTCGAGGGCAAGAGGAGCAAGAGATACGGGCCGCCTCCTCTCTCCTTGCGGTGATGGGCGCCGTCGACGAGTTCGGCCGCTCCCTCCTCAAGGAGATCGGTGCGCCTGCCGGTCGGATCTCGACTTACACCGAGGTTCCTCTCAAGGGGGCCGACGGCAAGACCTTCCGTCCCGACGGCGCAATCACGGTGGAACGCGGAAAGACGTCGTGGAGATGTCTGGTCGAGGTGAAAACCGGAAACGCCCCGCTCAGCGCGGATCAGGCCTCCACCTACCTCGATCTGGCCCGCGAACACGGATTCCAGGCGTTGGTAACGATCTCGAATCAAATCAGCAACAGCTCGACCGATGTCCCCGTCACGGTCGACAGGCGCAAGCTTCGCTCCGTCCAGATGCGCCACCTGTCCTGGTGGCGCATCCTGACCGAGGCGATCATGCAGCATCAACACCGCGGGGTCAGAGATCCCGACCAGGCGTGGATCCTCGGCGAGCTGATCGCCTACCTCGAGCACGAGAAGTCGGGGGCGGTTGGGTTCGAAGACATGGGCCAGAGCTGGGTCCAGGTCCGCAATGCCGCTCGCGACGGAACCATCAGGCCCAAGGACGCCGGCGTTCAAGACGTGGTCGAGCGCTGGGAGCAGTTCGTGGAGTATCTGTGCCTGGGACTCAGCCAGGATCTCGGCGTCCAGGTGGTCTCAGCCCAGTCGAGGGCGCGAGACGGACAAGCGTGGACCGAATCTCTGCTGAAGATCCTGGAGACCGACGGGACCCTCTCGGGCTCATTCCGTGTGCCCGGTGCGGTTGGACCGATCGACGTCGAAGCGGACCTCCGGGCCCGGCTGACGAGAGTGAGCGTCAAAGTGACCGCTCCGAAGGAGGGGCGCCCGCAGACCCGGGTCAATTGGATCCTGAAGCAGCTGAAGAAAGCTCCAGATGACCTCCGGGTGGAGGTCCAGTTCGCGCGGACGAAGGAGTCGACCGCGCTGCTTCTGGGGGATGCCCGGGAGAACCCAGCGGGGCTCCTCTCGCCGTCGGATCCAAAGCGGGAGCCGCGGGGGTTTGTCTTGTCTCTGGCTCGGCCGCTAGGCACGAAGCGCGGACGGGGAGAGCGGTCATTCGTGCTTGAGACGCGACGTCAGGTGGTGAACTTCTACGGAGACTTGGTTGAAGGGCTCAGCGAGTGGCGGCCGAAGGCGCCCCGCCTACCCGCGGAGAAACCGTCGGATGAGGTTGGGGACCCCCGTCGGACGATCCCGACCGTCTCTGAGCCGCCCGCCCCGGCGCAGGCCATGAATGAGGTCAGCGTTACCAGCCGTCCCACGCCGCCACCTCCTTGGGCTCCGCCTCCGGTCGACTAGCCGCTGGCCTTCGCTGCTTCTCGCTGCCGCTCGCTCGCCCGCATCACGTGCTTGCAGACCTCGTGAGGGTCGTCGCAGACGACCAGCATCTCTTTGTCGCCGGGGGAGATCAGGCCGTTGTCCTCGAGGCCGCGGTCGACCCACTCCAGCAGCGGGTCCCAGAACTCGGAGTCGACGAGGATCGTCGGGAACGCTTCGATGCGGTGGGTCTGGATCAGGGTCAGGGACTCGAACATCTCGTCGAGGGTGCCGAAACCGCCGGGCATGATCACGAAGGCGCGGGCGAAGCGGACGAACATCAGCTTGCGGGCGAAAAAGTAGTGGAACTGGAACTGGCGGTTGACGTAGGGATTGATCGCCTGCTCGTGCGGGAGCTCGATGTTGAGGCCGACCGAGAGGCCGCCGGCCTCGGCGGCGCCGCGGTTGGCTGCCTCCATCAGGCCGGGCCCGCCGCCGGTGATCACCGTGTAGCCGTGGTTGGTGAGGCAGGCCGCGGTCTCGCGAGCGAGCTCGTACCAGCGATGGCCCTCCGGGATCCGGGCTGAGCCGAAGATGGAGACGCCTTCGTCGATGTCGCGCAGCGCCCGGAAGGCGCCTTCGATCTCTTTGTGGATGCGGTCGAGGCGGCGCTGGTCGTCGGCCTCTTGGTCGACCGGCACGCGCAGCAGGTGGCGGTCATGCCGGCCACCGTTGCCGTTCTCGCTGGTCACGGGACCATTGTTCCCTAGTCCGGCCGGCCCCGACAGGTCGCGGCTGGTCGGTCATGCCCCCGGCGGGATTCGAACCCGCGCCGCGCGGCTTAAAAGGCCGCCGCTCTAACCAACTGAGCTACAGGGGCTTGATCCAGATCTAGCTCTGGACTCAATGGCCCCAGTGTGCCATAGCTGAAAAAGAATCGGGCCTAAGCGCCATCCACCCGGTACGGCGCAAAGGGCGCGACGAAAACCTTGCCCCCCTCCAACAGGCGGGCGCAGAGATCTCCCTCTTCGAGGACCTCGACCGTCCACTCGATCTCGTCCAAGCCCTTACCGAGAGCCTCCCCGATCGCACTCATGGCAACCGGTCCGCCTCGGTCGACCAAGACACCGAGAACAGTGGTCGGCGGATTTCCCCGAATCTGATCGACCACGGTTTGCCTTGCCTCTCGACATAGGTCAGGAACTGCTGCGCGAGCGTCAAGGTCTGATGCGCTCGCCGAGCCTCCACACCTGGTCGCGGTGTTGCTCATTCCTCGGCCTCCTTTCGGTCCGTGTCTATCAATCGTTCAATGCAGAAATGCAGCGAGGCGACGCTCATTAGTTCAGAAAGCAGCTCGCCCCACTCACCGGTGAATTCGTCGAAGTTGGGAGTTTTCCGCAAGCGATGCGCGACGATGTTTCGGATTCGCTTCAGCGTGTGCATCTGCGGAGGCCATTCCTGTCCAAGATCCTTGCTGAAAGCCGCCCTTACCTTGTCGTTGATCTCCGCCGACCTTATCGCCAGGTCAACTGAATCCGCCAGGGACCATTTGTCGATATTCCGCAACAATGCCGCACGCCTGGAGTTTCCATCTGCGCCTTCGAGATCCTTCGCCAAGGGCGGAACCCAATGGCGACCATATACCGCCCCCCACGCGCGTTTTAGATACTCGATCAAGCACCACTCGAAGTCCAAGGTGAAGTTCAGCGCATTGCGGACCTCCCTGTAATCGTTTTTCAGGCACGCCCGCAGCAGGTCGCGAAGGCTTTCCCGCAACTCCATATCTCCCTCGGAAGCCCGGTAGACACCTTCGACCAAAGTGTGCAGGGCGTCCCGTTGACCAGGCGGGAGGTCTCTCAACAGCGCCAGGTGTCGATCGCTCAGTTCCAGCAGGCCTACCACCACGTCGTCCTTGGCGGTCAGCAAAACGGTGTCATTGATGTTGTCCGACTCGCGGGCATCGCTGTTTGCGACCAACAGGGTCATTGGCCGCACATCAAGGTCCTGCAACGCACGCGAGAGCGCCGCGTTCAGCGTCATCACCTCCGAGTACGTCTTAGCCACACAGCGGATCAGGTGATCCGCGAAGCTGCCGATGCCGCTGTAGAGGGATGCCCTGTCGCGGAGGCCTGCCTGCTCGAGCGCATCCAGCACACGGGCAACCTCAACCTCTCGTTTCAGATCGGTGTAGATCTTCAGGCAGATGTAGAACTTCACCGGGTCAGGTCCCTCGGTGGATGGCCGGGGAAGCAGTAGGCCTGCTTCGAACAGGCGCTCCCTCGCCGCAGGATCAACCTCTTCGGACTCTTCGGCGACGGCCCGGACGTCGTCCAGGCGCTCTGCGATCTTCGCTTCCACATCCCGAGACCCCGCGAGGAGATCGGCTGAGTCGCCGGTCCACAGGTACCGGAGTTCGTTGGCCTCGAAGTCCCTGACGTCGAGGGTGTCACCCGCCCGTTTCAGCGCCGCGAGAAACTGTTTCTTCCAGGATGGGCTGAGCCAGACCCGGATCAGCACATCCCAATCTCCGTAAATTGCGTACTCACACGCGTGGGCGATATCCGCGGCATCGAGCAGTCGGCGGATCCGGGCCTCGACTTCGTCGCCTCGCAGCGGCGACTTCAAGCGCAGCAGATAGAAGTAGAGCTTCTCGCCGAACCTGGTGTGGACACCGGGTTGCCAGTTGTGCTGCAGCTCCTGCTCAGGCTGCAGCAGCGTCGCCGTCGCCTCCAATCGAACCCCTCCCCGGATCATGCTCACTTACTCTGGGCGATGAGATTACTAAGGGTTCTCCGCTTTTTCCCTACACGCCGGTACACAAATCCGTCGCCCGAGGGAACGAGCCAGTGAAACCTACGCAGGAGACTCCTCTCCGAGGATCTCGACCACCCGCTCTAGTTCGCCATAGTGGAGGCAGTGTTGAGCAGCCTCGAGCAGACGCTCAGAGGAAGTGTCATAGGCGATCGACGTACCGACGAGGCGGGCCAAGTAAGCATCGGCATCTCCGTCGCCGACGGCAGCTGCGGCAGCGGGCCCGACACCAAGCTCGCCGAGGACTTCCAGGCCCACCTCGCCCTTCTCGCTGTCGCGGACCGCGATCTTAGATTCCCCGGTCAGGTGGCCGTCGAGGATCTCAACACCGTTGGCGCGAATCAGGTCGATGCCCAGGTCCTTCTGGGCGCGGTCGGCCAAAAGATCCGGGCCGGCGGTCACGATTGCCGTCCGGATGCCCTGGCTACGGAGGGCGGCCACGGTCTCTTTCGCCCCCGGTTGGTACTTGCGGCGGGCGACAAGCTCGAAGTAAGGGTCGGCCGGTTTGCCTCGCCACAGCTCACCGACGATCTTCTCCGCCAGAGTGTCGTAGTCGGACTCCACGTACCGATCGAGGAGCTGTTGCGCCTCGGCCGCGTCGCCCCCGAAACAGCGGTGCAGATCCAGCCAGAAGTTGCGTCCCTCGAAGAGGACGCCGTCCATGTCAAAGATCACGGCACGCACTGAGGCCAGGGTAGGGGGTGACTCGGCCTGACGCAGCATCAGTTCTTGATCCTCTTGCATCGCAGCTCACCAAAGGCCTGCCCGTCGCCGAGAACGGCCCATGATCCGGCCATCGTGTCCGGGTCGTCCGGCTCCGTTGCCATTGCTAGGAACCCGGTTGATTCTCGAACCTTTCCTTTGCCGGACTCGCTGAGGTCGTATAGGACCTCCAGCCGCTTGTTCTGGCATTGGGCCATCGTTGAGCTCCAGGAACCGACATTTCGACCGGCCAGCTCGAAGTTTCCGGTTAGTAAGAGTCGACCGCGATCGTCGATCCCGATCGTGAATTTGCCATCGCGGGACCCGTGCTGCGATGTGGCCTGGAACGACCAGGCGGTATCGACGAACTCCTCTTCCGCGGGCGACAGAGGAGAGGGCTCCGATCGGAACTGCCTGCTGAGGCGGGAGCCGATCCAAAGGAGAACGATGTAAGCGGCGATCGGCCCGGTGGCGACGATGCCGCTTGGAACCTCGTGAACTTCGACGAAATTGCTCTCCTTGAAGACTAGGTAGAAAGCAAACACCGGCACGGCAGGCACCAGCAGCAAGGCTGCCCAGGTACCTAGATCCTTGGCTTTCATCGGACCTTCGGTCTCCCCACGCGCGAATCATACGGCTATGGGAACCGACGAGTTTTAGCTAGGAAAGATCCTGGAGGCCCTCGTAGGCGGTCGAGGCCTCGGCGTGGGTGCGGCGGGGGATGCGGCCGGCGCGGTTGGCGAGGTGGCCGGCTTCGACGCCGCGGCGCAGGGCGGTGGCCATCGCGACGGGGTCGGTCGCGCCGAAGATGGCGCTGGCGGCGAGGATCGCGTCGCAGCCGAGCTCCAGCGCCTGCGCCGCGTCGGAGGCGGTGCCGATGCCGGCGTCGAGGATCACCGGGACCTCGGCGCGCTCGGTGATGATCGCGATGTTGTACGGGTTGCGGATGCCGGCGCCGGAGCCGATCGGGGAGCCGAGCGGCATCACCGCGGCGCAGCCGGCCTCTTCCAGGCGGCGGGCGAGGATCGGGTCGTCGTTGGTGTACGGGAGGACGGTGAAGCCGTCGGCGACGAGTTGTTCGGCGGCGTCGACGAGCTCGACCGCGTCGGGGTAGAGGGTGCGGTCGTCGCCGATCACCTCGAGCTTGATCCACTCGGTCCCGAAGGCCTCGCGGGCGAGCTGGGCGGTGCGGACCGCGTCGCGGGAGGTGTAGCAGCCGGCGGTGTTGGGGAGGACGAAGAGGCCGAGGCGGTCGATCACGTCGAGGACCGAGCCCTCGGCGGCCGGATCGATGCGGCGCAGGGCGACGGTGACGATCTCGGTCCCGGAGGCGGCAAGCGCCGTTTCCATCTGCTCCAGCGAGCGGAAGCCGCCGGTGCCGGCGATCAGTCGCGAGCCCCACTCCCGCCCGCCCAGCTCCCAGGTCTCATCGGCTTGGGGCGCCCCGCCCTGGATCGCCGCTAGGACCTCGACCGCCTGCCCCTCCCGCAGCGGCGTCGCCTCCCACTCGCCGCGCGGCACGACCTCGCCGTCGATCGCGACCGCGACCCCGCGGCCCCCCTCCCCCGCGCCCGCGGCGCGGACCGCGGTGGCGAGCGTCGCGCCCTCCGGCAGCTCGTGCGGCGCGCCGTTCAGCTCGATCCTCATCGCGCCACCCCGCTCAGCATCCCCGCGACGGCTTCAGCCGCCGGCGGCGCCAAGAGGATGCCGTTGCGGTAGTGGCCGGTGGCGAGGACGAGGCCGTCGACAGCCCCCGGGGCGACGATCGGGAGGTTGTCCGGGGTGCCGGGGCGCAGCCCGGCGACGGCGTCGACGACCTCCATCTCGGCGACGTCGGGGAGCAGGCGGTAGGCCTCGCGGAGCAACTCGTGGACGCCGCCGGCGGTGACGGCGGTGTCGAAGCCCATCTCTTCGACCGTGGCGCCGACGATCAGGCGGCCGTCGGCCCGCGGCACCAGGTAGACCCGCTCGGAGGCGAGGATGTGGCGCGTCGGCGGCTCGCCGTCCCGCGACAGCAGCTCGACCACCTGCCCCTTCACCGGCCGCACCGGTGGCCGCGCCTCCTCCGGCAGCCAGGCCATCGCGCCCGACCAGGCGCCGCCGGCAAGGACGACGGTCTCGGCGGCGATCTCCTCGTCGAGCCGATGATTTGCCACCTCTGAGGTGGCGGATCGTCGGCTCGCGGTTCTCACCCCGGCGAGTCGCTCTCCTTCGAAGATGCCGTCGACGACCTCGGTCCCGCTCCTGACCTCGACCCCCTCCGCGATGCAGGCGGCGACCAGCGCCCGGGTCAGCGCCCGCGGGTCGATCGCCGCCTCGCCCGCTGCGAGGACGCCGCCGTGGAACGAGGGCGTCAGGCCCGGCTCCAGGTCGCGGCAGCGCCGCGGCGGCAGCCACTCCGCCTCCAGCTCCAGCGAGCGCTGCAGCTCGTGGACGCGCCGCAGCTGCGCCGCCTCGTCGCGGTCGAGGGCGAGGTGTAGGGCGCCCAGCCGTTCGTAACCGGTGCTCTCACCCGACGCCGCCTCCAGCTCGGCGACGAACGCCGGATACAGCCGCGCCGCCGCCAGGGTCAGCTCCAGCAGCTCCGGCTCGCCGAAGGTCAGCTCGCCGACCGGCGCCAGCATCCCGGCCGCGACCCGGGTCGCGCCGCCGCCGGGCTCGCCCCGCTCGAGCACCGCCACCCGCGCCCCGCCCTGCGCCAGGCGCCAGGCGCAGCCGAGGCCGATCACCCCGCCGCCCACGACAACAACATCGAAACGCTTCTCGTTCAAAGCCTTTGCCTCCGCCGGCATTACCCGGATCAGGTCCATACGGTCGGCGGCCTCGATGCCACCCTCTCAGCCCTCGCGGGCTCCCGTGTTCACCGATGCTACCCCTCTCGCCGCCCCCGCCTGTCCATAATCCAGCCATGAGCTTGTCTCTCCCCGAGGGCGACGGCCCGCTGCGCCGCGAGCGGCTGCGCACGGCCCGCCTCTACTTCGTCTGCGAGGCGCGGCCGCCGGCCGACCTTGAAGCGCTGCTGCGCGCGGCGCTCACCGGCGGCGCCGACATCGTCCAGCTGCGCGAGAAGGAGCTGGGACGGGCCGAGATCGAGCGCGCCGCCGAGACCTTCCGCCGCGTCGCCGACACCTTCAGCGCCCTGTTCATCGTCAACGACGACCCGGACCTCGCCCGCAGCTGCGACGCCGACGGGGTCCACGTCGGCCAGGACGACATCGGCGCCGAGCAGGCGCGGGAGCTGCTGGGGCCGGACGCGATCATCGGCCTCTCGACCCACTCCGAGGAGCAGATCGCCGCCAGCGCCGGGCGCCCCGTCGACTACATCAGCGTCGGCCCGATCTGGGAGACGCCGACGAAAGCGGGCCGGCCCGGCGTCGGGATCGAGCTGGTCGAGCACACCGCCGGCAACGCCCCCCACCCCTTCTTCGCAATCGGCGGCATCGACGCCGGCAACGCCGAGCAGGTCGTCGCCGCCGGCGCCGAGCGGCTCTGCGCGGTGCGGGCGATCCGCGACGCCGCCGACCCCGCCGCCGCTGCGACCGAGCTGCGCCAGGCTTTCGCCGCCGGCGAGAGGGGCGTGGCGCCCGGTGGCTGAGAAGGTCAAGCGCAAGCAGCGCGGCAGCGAGCGGATGGCCGCCGGCTACGCCAAAGCCGAGGAGCGCAACCGAGCCGCGCGCGAGGCGCTGGAGCCGCTGGCCGAGGGCGAGCGGCCGACCGTCGTCACCGTCGGCGCGATCGTCGCCGGCCTGATCGCCGTCTCGGTCGTGATCGGCTACGCCGCCGGGGCGGAAGTCAACGGCGAACAGCCGAAACTGGCCCAGGTCGTCGCCCCCACGGTGATCATGGGGATGATGGCCTGGGGGATGTGGCACGCCCGCTACTGGGCGGTCCTCGGCTTCCAGCTGATCCTCGTCGTCGTCCTCTTCAGCGCCTTCTTCGGCCTCGTCGTCGGCGCCTCCAGCGTCGGCCAGATCCTCGGCACCCTCGCCCTGCTCGCCGTCGCCGGCGCCTTCTTCTTCTTCATGGTCAAGGCGATGGCCCGGATCCAGATGCCGACCCGCTCGCCGCGCGAGTGAGAGGCCTCACCCTGCCGGCAAGCGTCCTTCTATAGGCTCAGCACGGATGGCCGAATCCTTCGACCAGATCGTCATCGGCGGGGGCCCGGGCGGGTACGTCGCCGCCATCCGCGCCGCCCAGCTGGGCCAGAAGACGGCCGTCGTCGAGCGCGACAAAGCCGGCGGCCGCTGCCTCAATTACGCCTGCATCCCGGCGAAGACGGTGCTGCGCACGGCGGAGATCTTCCACGAGGCCCAGGCGAGCGCCGAGCTCGGCGTCGTCGCCAAGGACGTGACGCTCGACTGGGAGGCGCTGCAGCAGCGCCGCGCCGACGTCTCCGCTCAGCTGACCGGGGGCGTCGAAGGGCTGTGGAAGAAAGGGAAGATCGAGTTCATCCACGGCGACGGCACGCTGACCGCCGAGGGCAACGTCAAGGTCGGCGACGAGGTCTACGAGGCGAAGGCGGTGACGCTCGCCACCGGCTCGGTGGCGCTGCCGATCCCCGGCGTCGAGTTCGGCGGCCGCGTGGTCGAAACCTGGGGCGCCTGGTCGCTGCCCGAGCGCCCGAACCGGATCGCCGTCGTCGGCGCCGGAGCCTCGGGCGCTGAGCTCGCCTCCGCCTACTCGCGCTTCGGCACCGAGGTGCTGCTGATCGAGATGCTCGACCAGATCCTCCCTGCCGAGGACAAGGACATGGCCAAAGTCGTCGAACGCGTCTTCAAGAAACAGGGGATCGAGATCTCGACCGGGGCGCCGGTGGAGAACGTCGAGGCGAGCGACTCCGGCGTCAAGTTCACCTACGGCGACAACTCGGCCGAGGTCGACTACCTCTGCATCGCCGGCGGCCGCGCCCCCGACGTCGAGGGGCTGGGGCTGGAGGAGGCCGGGGTCGAGCTGGAGGAGGGCGGCCGCAAAATCAAGGTCGACGGATTCCAGCGGACGAGCAACCAGAAGGTCTTCGCGATCGGCGACCTCGTCAACAAAAAGGCCCTCGCCCACAAGGCTTCCGAGGAGGGCGTCGTCGCGGTTGAGACCGCGGCCGGCGTCGAGACCCACTCGATCGACCAGGAGCTGATGGTCGGCGCCACCTTCTGCCACCCCCAGGTCGCCAGCGTCGGCCTCACCGAGGCCCAGGCCAAGGAGGCCGGCCACGAGGTCAAGGTCGGCAAGCAGAAAATCGCCGGCGAGGGCGCCGGCGTCGTCTACGAGGACAAAGACGGCCTCGTCAAGCTGGTGATCGACGCCAAGTACGGCGAGCTGCTCGGCGCCCACGTGGTCGGCAACCGCGCCTGCGACATGATCGCCGAGCTGGTCGCGACGATGGCGCTCGAGGGCGGCTACCAGGAGCTATCGCGGATCGTGCATCCGCACCCGACGGCCTCGGAGGCCGTGCTCGACGCGGCCCGCGCGGTCGACGGCTGGGCTATCCACGCTTAGGCAGGAAAATCCGCCGCGGCTTCAGGATCATCCTGACGTTGCCAGCTGCGTCCTGGGCCCACAGGTCAACCGCGGTTACCCGCAGCTTTGGATCGGACCGAAGCAGGTCGGCTCTGGCGCGACGGATGCGCAGAGCCAGGGTCTTCGTCTTGCCGGCGCCGAGGCTGAACCTCTTCCCGGCGAGTGGCGCTAGCGCGGTGGCGGCGCCCTTTTTCTTCGGCCTCGGCGGCAGCAACTTGAGGCGGCCACTACAGGGCGGCGATACCTCGGTCGGCAGGCAGGTCAGCTTCACTCGGATGAAGCCGCGTTTACTGAGGACGAGCCTCCCTTTGCCCAGGCGGATGGCCACTTCGCTGTCGGCCGGCGCATCGAGCCGCGGCGCCTGCTCCACCTCATAAGGCCCGCTGTCGCAGGCGGACCCCTGCGGCCGGGCGACGCCGCGCTGGTCGAAGGGCGGGCAGTCCCCCGTGGCGGCGTCGATCGCCGGGCTGCCGGCGAGCAGGTCGTAGACGGGCGTCGTCCCCCGCACCGCGAGCGTGCCGAGCAGCGGGTCGACGTTCGGTTTGTCGGTGGGGCCGGCGCCGCAGGAGGCGTCGTCGCTGACGTTGCCGCCGGACTGGATCGGGTCGAACGAGAAGCAGTTCCGCGGTCCGGTCGTGTTGCGGTTGCGGGCGAAGACGCTGTTGCGGACGCTCAGCGGCGCCCCTCCCAGCGCAGTCCCCTCGGCGCCGTTCGAGACGTTGTCGACGAAGGCGCTGCTGGCGACGGTGACCGCGTCGTTGCCGGTAACCGCCGAGTTCCCCAGCGAGAAGTTTCCGACCACGGTGCTGTTGACGATCGTCACGTCGCCGTTGGCCTGGATCGCCCCGCCCGAGTTGCCGTTGGTCCCGTTGAACCCGAGGTAGCTCGACTCGATCCTCAGCGGCCCATTGGTTTGGATGCCGCCACCCGCCGCTTCGCGTTCGTTGTGTTCGATGCTCACGCCCCGCAGGGTGAGGTCGCCGCCGTTCTGTATCGCACCATTGCTGTTGCGGATCGTCACGCCTTCGATCGTCACCGCCCGGCCGGGGGCGATCAGGATCAGGCCGTTTTTCGCGTCGCCTTCGATCGCGACGACGTTCGCGCCCGCGCCGCGGATCGTCACCTCGTCGTTGACCGGCAGCGCCAGTTCTTCGTAGTTGGTGACGTACGGGGAGGCGCTGGCGGGAATCACGATCACGTCGTCGACGGCTTCGGAGTTATTCGACGCCGTCACCGCCTCGCGCAGCGAGCAATCGCCCGGTTCGCAGGCGCCGGGGATCGGGTCGTCGGCGCGGGTGACGGTGTAGGTCTCGGCGGACGCCGTCGCAGCGCAGATCAGCAGGGCCAGGAGGATGAGGACGATCGACTGCACCGGGCGGCGGAATCGCATGGCGCCAGCCTGCCATAACTGGAGGGGGCTCGCCGCGCTTCGCGTAGATTTCTCCCGTGCGCGCCACCTTCTATTTCGACCTCGGTTCGCCCTACGCCTACCTCTCCGCCGAGCGGATCAGCGGCCTCTTCGCCGAGGCGGAGCTGGAGCAGCCGGAGTGGCAACCGATCCTGCTCGGGGGGCTGTTCGCCCGCTTCGACCGCGGCTCGTGGTCGGAAACGCCGGCACGGGCTGAGGGGATGGCGGAGATCGAGCGGCGCGCCGCCGAGTACGGGCTGCCGCCGCTCGCCTGGCCGAAGCCGTGGCCGGCGAACACGCTGGTGGCGATGCGGGCGGCGACCTTCGCCAAGCAGACCGGGCGCACCGTCGCCTTCTCCCTCGCGGCCTTCCGCCAGGCGTTCGCCGCCGGCCGCGACCTGACCGACGTTGACAACGTCGCGATCGCCGGCGCCGCCTGCGAGATGCACCCGCGGGCACTGCTGAAAGCGGTCGAAACCAGGGTCGTCAAGGACGCCCTGCGCGAGGCGACCGACCGCGCCGGCGACCTCGGCGTCGAAGGCGTCCCGGCGGTCGTCGTCGACGGCGAGGTCTTCTGGGGCGACGACCGCCTCGAGGACGCGGTGGAGGCGGCAGCGCGCAGCTAAGGTGAGTGGCGATGGCAGATCTGCCTGACGCCGCCACGTGTTACGAGCTGCTCGCGCGGATGGCGCTGATCCGCCGCTTCGAGGAGGAGGCGGGGCGCCAGTACCAGCGGGCGCGGGCCGGCGGCTTCCTGCACCTGGCGATCGGCGAGGAGGCGACGATCGTCGGCACCACCTCGGTGATGCGCCCCGACGACTTCCTGATCGGCACCTACCGCACCCACGGCCACGCGATCGCCCGCGGCACCGAGCCCAAGCGGGTGATGGCCGAGCTCTTCGGCCGCGTCGACGGGACCAGCGGCGGCCGCGGCGGCTCGATGCACATCTTCGACGCCGAGAAACGGTTCATGGGCGGCTACGGGATCGTCGGCGGCAACCTGCCGATCGCCGCCGGCATCGCCCTCGCCTCCCAGTACAAGGGGGAAGACGCGGTCACCGTCTGCATGTTCGGCGACGGCGCCTCCAACACCGGCAACTTCGGCGAGACGATGAACCTGGCGGCGCTGTGGAAACTGCCGGTGCTGTTCATGGTCGAGAACAACCTCTACGGGATGGGGACCTCGGTCGAGCGCCACTCGGCCCAGACCGACCTCTCGAAGAAGGCCGAGGGCTACGGGATCCCGGGCGAGCGGATCGACGGGATGGACGTGGCCGCGGTGCGCGAGGGCGTCGCCGAGGGGATCCGGCAGGCGCGCGAGGAGCAGCGCCCGACCCTGCTCGAGGCTTTCACCTACCGCTACAAAGGCCATTCCGCCGCCGACCCCGAGGTCTACCGCAAGCGCGAGGAGGTCGAGGAGTGGCAGGAGAAAGACCCGATCGAGAGCTTCGCCAAGCGCTGCGTCGAGGCCGGGGTGCTGGGCGAGCGCGAGGTGCAGCAGGCGCGCGACGCCGCCGAGGAGACGGTCACGGCCGCGGTCGAGTTCGCCGAAGCCTCGCCCGAGCCGCCGCTCGACACGATGTACGAAAACCTCTACGCCCAGACCGAGCCGGGCGGCTGGTACGCGGTCGACGAGCGCAGCCCTCACCCGCACCGCGGCGAGGACGAGGCGGAAATGCCCGAGGCGGCGCGGGAGCTGGCCGAGGCCGGAGCCGCCTACGCCGGGCAGCCGGACGGGCCGCGGCCGAACCCGGCGACGCACGGCGACGCGCAGGAGGGAGTCGAGCCGCGGGTCTCGGCCGAGCGCGAGGTCGGCGACGAGCCCGAGGACGCCCCGGCCGAGCAGGCGATCAACGACGAGGACGGCGACTGATGGCGCAGCAGCGGATGCGGGAGGCGCTGCGCGACGCGATGGCCGAGGAGATGCGCGCCGACGAGGCGGTCTTCGTGATGGGCGAGGACGTCGGCGTCTTCGAAGGGGCCTTCAAGGTGACCGAAGGCCTGCTCGACGAGTTCGGCGAGCGCCGTGTCCGCGACACGCCGATCTCCGAGAACACGATCGTCGGCACCGGCGTCGGCGCGGCGATGAACGGGCTGCGGCCGATCGTCGAGCTGATGACCGTCAACTTCGGCCTCCTGGCGCTGGACCAGATCATCAACCACGCCGCCGCGATCCCCTACATGTTCAACGGCCAGGCGAAGGTGCCGCTGGTGATCCGGATGCCGGGCGGGGGCGGCCACCAGCTCGGCCCGACCCACTCCCACAGCTTCGAGGCGCTCTACCTGCAGGTGCCCGGCCTCCTGGTCGCCTGCCCCTCCACCCCGGCCGACGGCAAGGCGCTGCTGAAAGCGGCGATCCGCGACGACAACCCGGTCGTCTTCATCGAGCACGAGAGCCTTTACGGGACGCGCGGCGAGGTGCCCGAGGGCGAGAACGGGGCCGAGCCGCTGCGCTTCGGCGAAGCGGCGGTGCGGCGCGAGGGCAGCGACGTGACGATCGTCGGGGTGCTGAAGATGGCCCACGTCGCCGAGGGTGCGGCGAGCCAACTGGCCCACGAGCACGGGGTCGAGGCCGAGGTGATCGACCCCCGCACCCTGCGGCCGCTCGACCTCGACACGATCCTCGCCTCGGTACGCAAAACCAACCGCGCGGTGATCGTCGAGGAGGGCTGGCCGCACGGCGGCGTCGGCGCCAACCTCGCGACCCTGATCACCGAGCAGGCCTTCGACTACCTCGACGCCCCGGTCCAGAGGGTGACGGGCGCCGACGTCCACATGCCGTACTCCAAGCGCTTGGAGCAGGCCGCGATCCCCCATGAGGAGCACGTGGTCAGCGCGGCGCTGGCGACCCTCGAGGGCGCCCGCTAACAGGTCTTGTTCGCGCCCGTCGCCGCGTTCCAGGCGCGGCCGACGGAGAAGTCGGCGGCGACGCGGAAGACGCCGGGGCGGGAGGCGCGGACGACGGTCCAGTCGCCGTGGCGGAGGATGCAGCCGTAGCCGCGGGCGATCGACCAGTAGGGCGTGAAGTTGACGCGGACGAGGAACTTGCCCGGGCGCTGGACGTCGAGGGCGAAGCCCTGGCGGCCCCACCAGAGCGTCTCCCCCTCGGCGCCGGCGAGCGGCGCGACCATCGGCCGCGGGTCCTGCACCGCGTAGATCCTCCAGTGCTCGGACTGGGAGCGTAGGCTCAGGTACGAGGGGTCGCGCAGGATCAGGCGCCGCTCCTTGGCCGAGGAGTAGTCGAGCGGGGCGTCGGGCAGGGCCACGTAGGAGATCGCGTTGGCGCGCAGCCAGTCGCCGTAGCGGGCGCTGGTCAGCTGCTTGTCGTCGTAGAAGAGGTCCTCGCGGGTGGTGTCCAGCTGCCGCAGCCAGCCGCGCGCCAGTTCGAACTTCGAGGCGAGGTAGACCGACTCCCAGTGGTTGGCGGTCGGCGGCACCTCGATCCGCGCCCCGGCGGCGTCGTGGTCGCGCAGCCAGCTTGCGACCGGGTGGAAGTAGGCGGCCCCGGTCGAGGGATCGTCGACCGCGCGGGCGATCTGGGTGACGCTCGCGGTCAGCTGCCAGTAGAGGCTGCCGGCGATCGCCAGCACCAGCAGCGGCGCGTAGAACCAGGTCGGGACGGTCGGGCGGGGGCGCCGCGAGAGCAGGACCGCGGCCAGCACCGGGCCGCCGAAGAGGGCGCCGAGCCGGACCGCGTTGCCGCCCATCGCGTTCGGTGTGATCCAGACCAGGGTCGAAGCGAGGGCGTAGGCGATCAGCACCCGCCGCAGCTGCCGCTCCTCGTCCCGCACCCCCTGGGTGAGGACCAGGGCCCCGGCGACCCAGAGCGGGATCGCGATGTAGGAGGAGAAGACGAAGGGGAAGTGGCCGGACTCGGGGAAGGCGAGGTTCGGCGCCAGGACCAGCGCCAGCGAGAGGCCGCTGGCGGCGAGCGCCAACCGGTTCGGGCGGCGGCCGGGCTCCAGCGCGCCGACCAGCAGCACCCCGGCGAGGAAGGCGCCGGCGACGGGGCTGGCCAGAGGGCAGGCCGCGGCGGCGGCGATCGCCAGCGGCGCCCGCCCGAGCTGCAGGCAGCGCAGCGCCGCCAGCCCGAAGGCGACGCCGAGGGCGAAGGTCAGCTGGCCGTCGGCGAGCAGGGTGACGACGCCGGCGGCGAACCAGAGCGTCGCCCAGCGCGCCTCCTCTCCCCAGTGGTCGCGGACCAGGCGGTCGAAGAGGTAGGAGGAGGCGACGACGGCGAGCATCCCGACCACCTGCGGGCCCAGCAGCGCCGCCAGCGGCGGGAAGAGAACGCTGTAGGTGAGGGTGTAGTGGCCGCCGTACCAACTGCCGTTCCAGATCGCCAGGCCGGCGCTCTCGAACAGCTCGGTGCGGAAGACCTGCGCGGCGAGGTCTCCTACGGGGGGGCTCCAGAGCAGCATCGCCAGCGCCAGCGCGAAGCTGAGCGCCACGGCCGGGAGCCAATCGGGTCGAAGCGGTTTGGACTGGACCATGGGCGGCAGCCAAAGGATACGGGCCGGTCCTGCAACGATTCGTGAATGAGCGGTGAGATCCTGGTCGTCCGCTGCGGAACCGTCCCCTACGCCG
>DASQCF010000028.1:0-29102 GCA_035634815.1 Solirubrobacterales bacterium
ATCTTCTCGATCACCGGCCGCGGCACCGTCGCCACCGGCCGCGTCGAGCAGGGGATCGTCAACACCGGCGACGAGGTCGAGATCGTGGGCATCAAGGACACGACCAAAACCACCGTCACCGGGGTCGAGATGTTCCGCAAGCTCCTCGACGAGGGCCAGGCGGGCGACAACATCGGCGCCCTCCTGCGCGGCACCAAGCGCGAGGAGATCGAGCGCGGCCAGGTTCTCTGCAAGCCCGGCTCGATCACCCCTCACACCAAGTTCAAAGCCGAGGTCTACTGCCTGAAGAAGGAGGAGGGCGGTCGTCACACCCCGTTCTTCTCCGGCTACCGGCCTCAGTTCTACTTCCGGACCACCGACGTGACCGGGATCGCCAACCTCCCCGAGGGGACCGAGATGGTGATGCCGGGCGACAACGTCGAGATGACGATCGAGCTGATCCAGCCGATCGCGATGGATCCGGGTCTGCGGTTCGCCATCCGCGAGGGTGGCCGCACCGTCGGCTCGGGGGTCGTCGCCGAGGTCATCGAGTAGCACCAGGGGCGGGCCTCCACCCGCCCCGAACTCCGCCCACGGGCGGAGAGACAACTGCAAGGACATACGACCGGGGCGGCGCCCCAAGCACAGGGGCCCCGCCCTCTTTGCGCGGTAAAGACGACAAGAGAGAAGAAGAGACGGCAGAGCAGTGGCAACCATCGCGGCACAGAAAATTCGAATCCGACTGAAGGCGTACGACCACGACGCCATAGATCGGGCTGCCAAAGAGATCGTCGAGACGGCCGAGCGCACCGGCGCCACCGTCTCGGGCCCGGTGCCGCTGCCGACCGAGAAAAACGTCTACTGCGTGATCCGCTCGCCGTTCAAGGACAAGGACTCGCGCGAGCACTTTGAGATCCGCACCCACAAGCGGCTGATCGACATCCTCCAGCCTTCGCCGAAAACCGTCGACTCGCTGCAGCGGCTGGACTCGCTGCCGGCGGGCGTCGACATCGAGATCAAGCTCTAGGTGCTGTTGTGGCTGCGATCCTCGGCAAGAAGCTCGGTATGACGCAGATCTTCCGCGAGGACGGCAGCGTGATTCCGGTGACCGTGGTCGAAGCCGGTCCCTGCAAGGTGACTGCGGTCCGCGACTCCGATCGCGACGGCTACGCCGCCGTGCAGCTCGCTTTCGGCGAGGTCAAGCAGGGCAAGCTCTCGAAGGCCGAGGAAGGTCACCTGAAGAAGGCCGGCGCCGCGCCGATGCGCCACCTGGTCGAGTTCCGCGACGAGGACCTCGGCGCCGAGGAGGGCCCCAAGGTCGGCGACGACGTCACCGTCGAGGGCTTCGAGGCCGGCCAGAAGGTCAAGGTCGCCGGGATCTCGATCGGCAAGGGCTTCCAGGGCGGGATCAAGCGCCACAACTTCAGCCGCGGCCCCGTCAGCCACGGCTCCCACAACGTCCGCGCGCCCGGCTCGATCGGCGCCAGCGCCTTCCCCGCCCGCGTCTTCAAAGGGATGCGGATGCCGGGGCAGATGGGCAACAAGCGCATCACCCAGAAGGGGCTCGAGATCGCCGACGTCGACGCCGAGCGCAACCTGCTGCTGATCAAGGGCTCGGTGCCCGGCTCCCGCAACGGGATCGTCGAGGTGAGGACCGATGGCTAGCGCCAAAGCAACCGTTCTCGGCAAGACCACCAAAGCCGACCTGCCGAAAGAGATCTTCGCCGAGCCCTTTCACCAGTCCCTGGTGCACGAGGCCGCGCGCGCCGATCTCAACGCCCGCCGGCGCGGCACCGCTTCGACCCTGACCCGCGGCGAGGTCGCCTTCACGACCGCCAAGGCCTGGCGCCAGAAGGGCACCGGCCGCGCCCGCGTCGGCACGCTCGGCGTCCCCAACCGCTTCGGCGGCGGCGTCGCCTTCGGCCCCAAGCCGCGCAAGTACACGGTCAAGGTCAACCGCAAAGCCCGTCGCCGGGCGATGCGCTCCGCCTTCTCGGTCCACGCCGAGCGCGGCTCGGTCGCCGTTCTTGACGCCAAGGACTTCGAGACCCCCTCGACCAAGAGCGCTGCGCAGGCGCTGGCCAAATGGGGCGCCAAGAACCCGATCCTGCTGCTGGTCACCGGCGAGGAGATCGGGGCGATGAAGAGCTTCCGCAACCTGCCCCGCACCCAGGTGGTCGAGGTCGGCGCCGCCGGCGTCGCCGACGTGATCGGCGCCGCCGCAGTGGTCATTTCCGAGACCGCGCTGGAGACGCTGAAGGAGAGGCTCGGCTGATGGACGCGCGCACGATCCTCATCCGCCCGGTGATCTCGGAGAAGAGCTACGCGCTGATCGCCGAGGGCAAGTACACCTTCCGGGTCGACGACCGCGCCCACAAGACCCAGATCGCGCAAGCGGTCGAAGAGGTCTTCCGGGTCAACGTCGCCGCGGTCCGCACCGCGCAGGTGCGCTCGAAGCCGAAGCGCCGCGGTCTGACCAAAGGCCGCACCCGCGCCTGGAAGAAGGCGATCGTCCAGCTGGCGCCGGGCGAGCGGATCGAGCTGTTCGAGGGCGCCGAGACCGCCTAGGAGACCTGAGAGATGCCTAACCGCAAAACCAAACCGACCAGCCCAGGGCGCCGCTTCGCGACCTACCCGCTGCGCGAGCAGCTGACCGCGACCGAGCCCGAGCGGAAGCTGACCGAGGGCCTGAAAAAGTCCGGCGGTCGCAACGTCAACGGCCGCGTCACCGCCCGTCACCGCGGCGGCGGCGCCAAGCGTCGGTACCGCAAAATCGACTTCAAGCGCCTCAAGGACGGGGTGCCCGCCAAGGTCGCCTCGATCGAGTACGACCCCAACCGGACCTGTTACATCGCCCTCCTTCACTACGCCGACGGCTTCAAGGACTACATCCTCGCCCCGTCGCAGCTGGCGGTCGGCGACATCGTCAAGTCGGGCCCCGAGGCCGACATCAAACCCGGCCACGCGACCGAGCTGGGCCAGATGCCGACCGGCACCATCGTCCACAACGTCGAGCTGATCCCCGGCCAGGGCGGCAAGCTCGGCCGCTCCGCCGGCACCTCGATTCAGCTCGTCGCCAAGGAGGGGGAGATGGTCACCCTGCGCCTGCCCTCCTCGGAGATGCGGATGGTCCGCGCCAACTGCCGCGCGACCGTCGGCACCCTCTCCAACGCCGAGCACCAGAACTTGACCGTGGGCAAGGCCGGCCGCAGCCGCCACAAGGGCAAGCGCCCGCAGAGCCGCGGCGTCGCCATGAACCCCGTCGACCACCCGCACGGCGGCGGCGAGGCCCACCACACGCCCGGTGGCCACCCGGTCACCCCGTGGGGCAAGCCGACCCTCGGCTACCGCACCCGCAAGAAGGGCAAGCAGTCCGACCGCTACATCGTCCGCGGCCGCCGTCGCGGCAAGAAGAAGGGCCGTTAAGCCATGGGTAGATCGACGAAAAAGGGCCCGTGGGTCGAGGAGCGCCTGATCGGGCGGATCACGACGATGAACGAGGCCGGCAAAAAACAGATGGTGAAAACCTGGTCGCGGACCTCGACGATCTTTCCGGAGATGGTCGGGCACACGATCGCCGTCCACGACGGCAAAAAACACGTTCCCGTCTTCATCTCGGAGTCGATGGTCGGACACAAGCTCGGCGAGTTCGCGCCGACCCGGACCTTCCGCTCGCACGGCGGTAAGGAATAGCCATGGCCGACGAGAACCAAGACAAAAAACAGCGCACCAAAAAAGCCCCGGCGAAAAAAGCCGAGAAAAAAGACGCGAAAGCGAAAAAACCGGCTGCGAAAAAAGAGGCGAAAGCCAAAAAAGCTCCGAAAAAACCGGCTGCGAAAAAAGAGCCGAAAAAACCCGCTGCCAAAAAAGCTTCCAAAGCGAAAAAAGAGCCGGCGAAAAAAGCTGCTCGGAAGGCGCCGGCGGCGCCGCCCGTCATCAAAGCGAAGGCCCGCTACGTGCGGATCGCCCCGCGCAAGGCGCGGCTGATCGCCGACCAGGTGCGCGGCCTGCACATCGAGAAGGCCCGGGCGCTGCTGCAGTTCTCGCCGCGAGGCGCCGCCCACCCGATCCACAAGCTGATCAACTCGGCCGCCGCCAACGCCGAAAACAACCACGACCTGATCGG
This sequence comes from Solirubrobacterales bacterium, assembly GCA_035634815.1. Taxonomy (GTDB): domain Bacteria; phylum Actinomycetota; class Thermoleophilia; order Solirubrobacterales; family 70-9; genus VAYN01. The sequence goes on from DASQCF010000028.1 coordinate 4,106, forward strand.
CGACGAGATGCGCGTGGCGTCGATCACCGTCGACGAGGGGCCGACGCTGCGCCGCTTCCGCCCACGGGCGATGGGCCGTGCCACCCCGATCAACAAGCGAACCAGCCACATCGCCGTGGCTCTAACCCCGGTGGAGGACTAGGCATGGGACAGAAGATCCACCCCGAGGGTTTCCGCGTCGGGTACATCCACGACTGGAAGTCGAACTGGTACGAGGACAAAAATTTCGCCGACGTCCTCCAGGAAGACCTGCAGATCCGCGATCACATCGTCAACAAGCTCTCGCACGCGGGGCTCTCGAACATCACGATCGAGCGCCGCGGCGAGGTCGCTGTCGACATCCACACCGCCCGTCCGGGCATCGTGATCGGCAAGTCCGGCAGCGAAGTCGACGCCCTGCGCAAGGAGCTGCACAAGCTGACCGGTAGCCCGGTGAAAGTGAACATCCGCGAGGTCAAGCGCCCCGAGCTCGACGCCAAGCTGGTCGCCCAGTCGATCGCCGAGCAGCTGCAGAACCGGGTCGCCTTCCGGCGGGCGATGAAACGCGCCCTCACCTCGGCGATGCGCTCCGGCGCCAAGGGGGTCAAGGTCCAGGTCTCCGGCCGCCTCGGCGGCGCCGAGATGGCGCGGACCGAAAGCTATTCCGATGGGCGCGTGCCGCTGCACACCCTGCGTGCCGACATCGACTACGGATTCTTCGAGGCCCGCACGACGACCGGCCGGATCGGCGTCAAATGCTGGATCAACAAAGGCGAAGTGATGCCGGAGGGCTTCCGCTCCGACCTCGTCTCCGGTGACGGCGACGGCCAGGCGCAGAATCGCGGTCGCCGCGACGACCGCGGCGGTGGCGGACGTGGCCGTGGGCCCGGCGGTGACCGTGGCGGTCGCGGCCCGGGTGGAGATCGCGGCGGGCGCGGCGGCGGGCGTGGGCCCGGCGGCGGCGGTCGCGGCGGACAGCGTGGAGGTGGTCGCTGATGCTGATGCCGAAACGGGTCAAGCACCGCAAACAGTTCCGCGGCCGCATGCGCGGCAACACCAAGGGCGGCAGCAGCGTCGTCTTCGGCGAGTACGGGATCAAGGCGCTCGAGCGCGGCTGGCTCACCAACCGCCAGATCGAGGCCGCCCGTGTGGCGATGACCCGCAAGATCAAACGCGGCGGCAAGGTCTGGATCAACGTCTTCCCGGACAAGCCCTACACCAAGAAGCCCGCCGAGACGCGGATGGGTTCGGGCAAGGGCAACCCCGAGGGCTGGGTCGCCGTGGTCAAGCCGGGCAAGGTCATGTTCGAGCTCGCCGGCGTCCCCGAGGAGCTGGCGCGCGAAGCGCTGCGCCTCGCCGGCCACAAGCTTCCGGTCAAAACCAAATTCGTCATGCGCGAGGGGGCGGGCGACTGATGAAGGCGGCCGAGGCCCACAATCTGAAAGACGACGAGCTGGTGGCGAAGCTGATCGACGCCAAGCAGGAGGCCTTCAACCTCCGCTTCCGGCATGCGACCGGCGAGCTTGAGAACACCGCCCGGCTGGGCCAGGCGAAGAAAGACATCGCCCGGTTGCTGACCGTGGCGCGCCAGCGCGGCATCGATGTCGAGAAAGAGACGCGACGGATATGAGCGACGACGAGCAGAAAAAAGAAGAGACCACCGAGGAGCCTCAGGCCGAGGCGCCGCAGGACGAGAGCCCCGTGGAGGAGGCTCCCGCCACCGAGGAGACTCCGGCGGAGGAGGCCCCTGCCGCCGAGGCTGAGGCTCCTGCCGAGGAGGCTCCCGCGGCCGAAGAGGCTCCCGCGGCCGAGGAGGCCCCTGCAGCGGAAGAGGCGCTGGCCGAGCCGAATCCCGAGGACGACCTTCCCTGGAAGGAGCGGCGCCGGCTGCAGAAGTCGCGGCGCTCCGGCGCCCCCGGCCCGCAGCTCAGCACCGAGGATCGCGTCGCCAAGCGGGCCGAGGAACGGCGCGTACGGGCCAACCTGCGCCGCAAGCAGCGCGAGGCCGTCAAGGCCGAGCGGACTCCCGGCATCGGCACTCCGCCCGCCGAGAAGGACGCCAACGCGGCAAAGGTGCGACAGGGGATCGTCGTCTCCAGCAAGGGCGACAAATCGATCACCGTCCGCATCGACATCGCCCGCCGTCACCGCACCTACGAGAAGATCGTCCGCAGCTCGACCAAGCTGCACGCGCACGACGAGCGCAACGAGGCCGGCGAGGGCGACGTGGTCCGCGTGATCGAGACCCGTCCGCTCTCGAAGACCAAGCGCTGGCGCCTGGTCGACGTGGTGGAGAAGGCGAGGTAGGGCGATGATCCAGCAGGAGTCCAGGCTCAAGGTCGCCGACAACTCGGGCGCGCGGGAGATCCTCTGCATCCGGGTCAAAGGCGGCTCTCACCGCCGCTACGCAAGCGTCGGCGACGTGATCACCGCGACGGTCAAATCGGCCAGCCCGCAGGGCGGCGTCCGCAAGGGCGAGGTCGTGCAGGCGGTCGTCGTCCGCACCCGCAAGCCGCTCAGCCGCCCCGACGGCACCTACATCTCCTTCGACGAGAACGCCGCGGTCCTGATCGACCCGGCCAGCAACAACCCGCGCGGGACCCGCATCTTCGGCCCCGTCGCCCGCGAACTCCGCGACCGCAACTTCATGAAAATCATCTCGCTGGCGCCGGAGGTCCTCTGATGGCGAAGCGCATGCGCATCCGCACCGACGACACCGTGGTGCTGATCGGGGGCAAGGACGCCGGCAAGAAAGGCCGCGTCGTCCGCACCGACCCGAAAAAGCGCCGCGTCTACGTCGAGGGCCTGAACATGATCAAGCGCCACGAACGACCGCGCTCCCAGGGCGACCTGAAAAACGCCCAGGCCGGCGGCATCGTCGAGAAGGAGGGTCCGATCGACATCTCCAACGTGATGCTGCTCGATCCCAAAGACAACAAGCCGACCCGCGTCGGCGTCCGCGTCGACAAAGGCGGCAAGCGCGTGCGCTACGCCAAGCGGACCGGGAACGAGGTCGGCTGATGGAGGCCACCGTGGCACCGACCTCCCAGGCTGCGCCGCCGCCGCGTCTGCGCGAGCGCTACGAGAACGACGTCCTGCCGGCGATGACGCAGAAATTCGGCTACTCGACGCCGATGGAGGCTCCGCGCCTGGAGAAGATCACCCTCAACATGGGCCTCGGCACCGAGAAACAGGACAAACGCTCCTTCGAAGCCGCCCAGGAACAGCTGGCGATCATCGCCGGCCAGTACCCGAACGTGCGCCGCGCCCGCAAGTCGGTCGCCTCCTTCAAGCTGCGCGAGGGGATGCCGGTCGGCGTCTCGGTGACGCTGCGCCGTGCCCGCATGTGGGAGTTTCTCGACCGGCTGGTCTCGATCGCGGTGCCGCGGATCCGCGACTTCCGCGGTCTCAACCCGCGCTCCTTCGACGGCCGCGGCAACTACTCGATGGGCGTCAAAGAGCAGCTGATCTTCCCGGAAATCGACTACGACTCGGTCGACGTCGTCCGGGGTCTTGACGTCACGATCACGACTTCCGCTAAAACTGACCTCGAGGCTTTCGAGCTTCTGCTCGGCTTGGGGATGCCATTCGCCCAGGAGGGCCGCCCCGGTCAGGCCGAGCGCGAAGCGAAAGAAAAGGAAGCCGAAGAAGAGCAGCTGAAAGAGGAAGCCCGCCAGAAGGCCGAAGTCGAGCAGGCGGCACTCGAGCAGCTCAAAGAGGAGAACCCCGAGGCCTACGCCAAGCCGGAAGGCGAGGACGAGGGCGCCGCCGAGGGCGGAGACGAAGAGGCCGGAGAGCCGGCCGAGGAGAGTACGAACGATGGCTAAGACTTCGATGAAGGTGAAGCAGGCGCGCGACCCGAAGTTCAAGTCGCGCAGCTACAACCGCTGCCGCCGCTGCGGTCGCCCGCGTGCTTACTACCGCAAATTCGGCCTCTGCCGGATCTGCCTGCGCGACGCCGCCCACGAGGGGTACATCCCCGGCATGACCAAGTCGAGCTGGTAGGGCGAGAAGCATGCACACCGACCCGATCGCCGATTACCTGACCAGGATCCGCAACGCGATCCGCGCTGGCCACGACGAGGTGGAGATTCCCCTCAACGGCCTCAAGCTGGAGATGTCGCGGATCCTCAAGGAGCAGGGCTACATCAAGGACTTCAGCCGCAAGCCGGCCGCGGTGGGCGAGGCGATCAACGTCGAGCTCAAGTACACCGAGGACCGCCAGCCGGTGATCCTCGGCATCGAACGGGTCTCGCGCCCGGGTCGCCGCCGCTACGTAGACCACAAGAGCGTTCCCCGCGTCGACGGCGGGACCGGAACCGCGATCGTCAGCACCTCCGCTGGCGTGATGACCGGCCACGAAGCCCGCCAGAAGGGCGTCGGTGGCGAGGTCGTCGCCTACGTCTGGTGAGCAGATGAGCCGGATCGGAAGAAAGCCCGTCCCAGTTCCCGACGCCGTCACGGTGGAGATCGCCCCTGGCAACATCGCCGTCAAAGGGCCGAAGGGGGAGCTGCGCCAGACCCTCTCCAGCGACATGACCGTCGAGCAGGACGACGGCGCCGTCACCGTCGCCCGTCCCACCGACCGCGGTGAGCACCGGGCCCTGCACGGGCTCACCCGCAGCCTGATCGCGAACATGGTCGAGGGCGTGACCGAGGGCTTCGAGAAGCGCCTCGAGATCCAGGGCGTCGGCTACCGCGCCGCCCTCAAAGGCAAGAACCTGGAGCTGGCGCTCGGCTACTCGCACCCGGTGGCGATCGACGCCCCGGAGGGGATCGAATTCGAAGTCCCGCAGCCGACCGAGGTCATCGTCAAAGGCATCGACAAGCAGCTCGTCGGCCAGGTCGCGGCGGACATCCGCAAGCGCCGCCCGCCGGAGCCCTACAAGGGCAAGGGCATCCGTTACAAGGACGAGCAAGTCCTGCGGAAGGTCGGTAAGCGCGCATGACCGTTCTTACGAACCGCCAGCGCCGGCTCAAACGGCGCCGCCGGGTGCGCGCGCGTGTCGTCGGCACCACCGAGCGGCCCCGCCTCTCCGTCTACCGCTCGAACCGGGGCGTTTTCGCCCAGCTCGTCGACGACTCGAAGGGGCACACCGTCGCCGCCGTCAACTGGATCGAGCCCGAGCTGCGCAAGCTCAACGCCACCGAGCAGGCCAAGAAGGCCGGCGAACTGCTGGCCGAGCGGGCGAAGAGCGCCGGCGTCGAGGCCTGCGTCTTCGATCGCGGCGGCTACCAGTACCACGGCCGTGTCAAGGCGCTGGCCGAGGGAGCGCGAGAGGGGGGTCTGGCTTTCTAAAGCCGTAGTTTCGCTACGGTGGGCCGCTGCTTATGAAGGGCATGGACGTCAAAAACGTTGAGAACGTGAGTCCCCGCGGGCTGGACCTGCAGGAGCGCGTGATCGAGATCAACCGCGTCGCCAAGGTGGTCAAGGGCGGCCGTCGCTTCTCCTTCACCGCGCTGGTCGCCGTCGGCGACGAAGAGGGCGTGGTCGGGATCGGCTACGGCAAGGCGCGCGAGGTCCCGCTGGCGATCCAGAAGGGCGTCGAGGACGCCCGTAAGAACTTGATCCGGGTGCCCAAATACGGGAACACCCTCACCCACCGCATCATCGGCCGCTTCGGCGCCGGCCACGTGGTCCTGCGCCCGGCCAGCCCCGGTACCGGCGTCATCGCCGGTGGCGGCGTCCGCGCCGTGCTGGAGCTCGGCGGCGTCCGCGACGTCCTCACCAAGAGCATCGGCACCCAGAACCCGATCAACCTCGTCAAGGCGACGATGGACGGCTTGATCCGGCTGCGGCGGCCCGAGGAGGTCGCCGAGCTGCGGGGTTTGACGATCAGCCAGGTGCTTGGGCTGGACGGCAACGGGAACGGGGCTGCCGAGACGATCTCCGATGAGGGACAGACCCCTCAGGCCGCGGGTCCTGTCGACGCAGGGGACCCACCTCCAGCTGCAGAGCAGCAGGAGGTCCCCCCTACGACGCCACCCGCGGCAGAGGCCGCTCCGATTGACGCCGAGGAGCCGGCTGTGGAGGAGAAAGCCGGTGAGGGCTCGTGAGCACGGTGAAGGTTTCGCAGATCCGGTCGGCCAACGGCACCAACCCGAACCAGAAAGCGACTCTGAAGGCGCTGAAGCTGGGGCGGATCGGCAAGACCGCCGAGCTGAAGGATTCCGAGCAGCTGCAGGGCCAGCTGCGGGTCGTCTCCCACCTGGTCGAGGTCGACGGTGGCTGAGAAAGCCAAAAAAGACGAGAAAGACTCGCGCGCCGAGGAGATCGGCCTCCACAACCTGAAGCCGAAGCCGGGCTCGAAACGGCCGCGCAAGCGGATCGGCCGCGGCGAGGGCAGCGGCCTGGGCAAGACCTCCGGCCGCGGCCACAAGGGCGCCGGCTCCCGTTCCGGTCGCAAGCGCAAGGCCGGCTACGAGGGTGGCCAGAACCCGATCCACATGCGGATGCGGAAGCTCCGCGGCCCGCACAAAAAGCAGTCGATGCCGTTTGAGAGATTTCGTACCAGCGCACAGGCGATCAACCTCGCCGACCTCGAGGAGCGCTTCGACAGCGGCGCCGAAGTGACGCCGAAGAGCCTGCGTGAGAAGGGCCTGGCGAAGCGCAAGGACCCGGTCAAGATTCTCGCCCGCGGTGAGATCAAGAAGAAACTCGAGGTCCACGCGCACGCTTTCAGCGCGGCCGCCAAGGAGAAGATTGAGGCGGCCGGCGGTTCCTGTCACACTCTGGAGCCGTAATGCTCAGAACTATTCTCAACGCGTTCAGCGTTGCCGACATCCGCAAGAAGCTCGCCTTCACCGCGGCGATGCTGGCGCTGTACCGGCTCGGCTCCTACATTCCCGCGCCGGGAGTCAACACCGACGCGGTCAAGGAAATCTCCGAAAATTTCGGCGGCTCCGGGGTCCTCGGTTTCCTCAACCTCTTCTCCGGCGGCAGCCTCTCGCGCCTCAGCCTCTTTGCGCTGGGGATCATGCCCTACATCACCGCCTCGATCATCCTGCAGCTGCTGACGGTCGTCGTGCCGTCGCTGGAGCGGCTGCAGAAAGAGGGCGAAGTCGGGCAGCAGAAAATCACCCAGTACACGCGCTATCTGACCGTCGGCCTCGCCTTCGGCCAGTCGATTGGCTACGTCTTCCTCTTCCGCTCCTTCGGCAACAGCTCCGGGGCCGACGTCGTCGGTCAGCTCACCGCTCCGCGGCTGTTCCTGATCGTGATCTGCCTGACCGCCGGCTGCACCTTGCTGATGTGGCTGGGCGAGCTGATCACCCAGCGGGGGATCGGCAACGGGATCTCGCTGATGATCTTCGCCTCGATCGCCTCCAGCATCGTCCCCGGCCTCTCCAAGTGGTGGAACAACCCCGACCAGGTCTTCGTCGTGATGATGCCCTTCATCGCCCTCGCGGTGATCGTCGCGATCGTCTTCGTCCAGGAGGGCCAGCGCCGGATCCCGGTCCAGTACGCCAAACGCGTCGTCGGCCGCAAAATGACCTCGGGCGGCTCGACCTACCTGCCGTTGCGGGTCAACATGGCCGGCGTCATCCCGGTCATCTTCGCCGCCTCGATCATGGCCTTCCCGGCGACTATCGGGCAGATGCTGAACACGCCCACGGCGCTCGACTTCGCCGCCTTCTTCAGCCCCAACAGCTGGGCCTACGTGGTCGGCGAGGTCTTCTTCATCATCGTCTTCACCTACTTCTACACCGCGGTCACCTTCAACCCGGTCGACCAGGCGGACAACCTGAAGAAATACGGCGGCTTCATCCCCGGCGTCCGCCCGGGCCGGCCGACCGCCGAGTATCTGGACAAAATCCTCTCCCGCCTGACCTTCCCCGGCGCCCTCTACCTGGGTGCGGTAGCGGCGCTGCCGACGATCCTGATCAGCCAGACGGCGGCCAACTTCTACTTCGGCGGCACCTCCATCCTGATCGTCATCGGCGTCGCGCTGGACACGGTCAAGCAGCTGGAGGCACAACTGATGATGCGCAACTACGAGGGCTTCCTGAAATAGTCTCCCTCGATGGCTGAGCTGAATCTCGTCCTCCTGGGCCCGCCCGGCTCGGGCAAGGGCACCCAAGGGGAGCGGTTGAACGAAGACCTGCGGCTGCCCTACTACGCGACCGGGGACATCCTCCGGGCCGCGGTGCGGGAGGGGACCGAGCTGGGCCGGACCGCGCAGGGGTACATGGACCGCGGCGACCTGGTGCCCGACGAGGTGATCGTCGGCGTGATCGCCGAGCGGATCGACTCCAGCGAGGCGCGCGACGGGTTCATCCTCGACGGCTTCCCGCGCACCACGCCCCAGGCCGAGGCGCTCGACGCCAAGCTCTCCGATCTGGGCCGGGCGGTGACCGGCGTGCTGCTGATCGACGTCGCCGACGACGAGGTCGTCCGCCGCCTCGGCGGCCGCCGCACCTGCGAGGCCAACGGCCACGTCTTCCACGTCGAGTTCGAACCGCCCGAGCAGGAGGGGGTCTGCGATATCGACGGCTCGCCGCTGATCGTCCGCGAGGACGACAAGCCCGAGGTGATCCGCAGGCGGCTCGCCACCTACCACGAGAAGACCGAGCCGCTCGTCTCCTACTACGACAGCCGCAGCGTCCTGCGGCGGATCGAGGGCGAGGCGGCGCCGGACGAGGTGGCCGAGCAGGTCCGCCGCACCCTGGCGACCCTGCGGATGGAGCAGGACGAGACCGTCTGAGCCGGTCGTCCGCCGACCGTTAGCGTGTACCGCATGATCATCAAGAAGACCCCCGAGCAGGTCGAGAAGATGGCCGCCTCGGGCGAGATCCTCGTCCGCTGCCTGAAGATGCTCGCCGCCAAGGCCCGCCCCGGCGTCACCACCGGGGAGCTCGACGAGGTGGCGGAGAGGTTCATCCGCTCGCAGGGCGCGACGCCGGCCTTCAAGGGCTACCGCGGCTTTCCCGGCTCGATCTGTGCCTCACCTAACTCGATGGTCGTCCACGGCATCCCCGGGCCCTACGAGCTGAAGCGGGGCGACGTGATCTCGATCGACGTCGGCGTCATCAAGGACGGTTGGGTCTCCGACGCGGCGATGACGCTGCCGATCGGCCCGGTCGGCCCCGAGGCGCAGAAGCTGCTCGACGTGACCAAGGCCTCGCTCTTCGCCGGGGTCGAGCAGATGCGTCCCGGCAACCACCTCGGCGACGTCTCTGCCGCGATCCAGCGCGCGGTCGAGATCGAAGGGCTCTCGATCATCCGCACCCTGGTCGGCCACGGGATCGGCCGCGACATGCACGAGGAACCGCAGGTCCCCAACTTCGGCGAGCCGGGGAAGGGTCCGGAGCTGGAGGAGGGAATGGTGCTGGCGATCGAGCCGATGGTCAACGTCGGCGGGCCCCTGGTGCGGATGGACGACGACGGCTGGTCGGTCTACTCCGAGGACGGCTCGCTCGCCGCCCACTTCGAGTTCACCGTCGCGGTGACCGCCGACGGGCCGCGGATCCTCACCCCCTGGCACGAGTCCGAGTAGCGATTAGGCCGGCCGGGTAGTCTTCCCCTTGCGGTGGGGCGCCGCAACCGGGGAAGGAGAAGTTCTTGCGTTTTCGTAGCTGCTCACGCCGTGTGCTTGCCCTGCCGGTCGTCCTGTTCGCGCTCGCCGCCGCCGCGCCCGCCGCGCTGGCCGCCTCCGCGCCCTACGGGACCAACGACGCGGGCGGCTTCCGCAACGTCCTGCCTCCCGGCGAGGACGGGACCGCCGACTTCGGCCAGGTCCTCGCCTTCCGCGGGCCGGGCCTGCTGCCGCCGCACTTCGCCGACCAGCAGCCGCTCTACGAAAACCTCCTCTACGCCAGCCCGACGCTGAGCGAAGACCAGATCCCCAACTACTTCAAGGACGCGACCTTCGGCGTCCAGCCCGGCGAAGTGGAATCGGAAATCGAACCGCGGCCCGGGGTGACGATCGTCCGCGACAAAGCCTTCGGCGTTCCCCACGTCTACGGGGCGACCCGCGCCGACACGATGTTCGGGGCGGGGTTCGCCGGCGCCGCCGACCGCCTCTTCCTGATGGACGTCCTGCGCCACACCGGCCGCGCCGACCTCGCCTCCTTCCTCGGCGGCGCCAACGCCGGCGCCGACGCCAGCCAGTGGCAGTTCGCCCCCTACACCGAAGCCGACCTCGAAAACCAGCTGGCGCAGGCGCCGCAGCTCTACGGCGCCCTCGGTCAGCAGGCGGTCGACGACGTCAGCGCCTACGTCGAAGGGATCAACGCCTACGTCGCCGCCGCCAACCTCGACCCGAAACTGAAGCCGGGCGAGTACACGCTGCTGAACAAGCCGATGGAACCGTGGAAGCCGACCGACGTGATCGCGATCGCCTCGCTGGTCGGCGGGATCTTCGGCCAGGGCGGCGGCAACGAGCTGAACTCGGCGCTGACGATGCAGGCCTACGTCAAGCGGATGGGCAAGAAGGCGGGACGGAAGGCGTGGGCCAACTTCCGCTCCAAGAACGACCCGGAGGCGCCGACGACGATCTCCAAGCGCTACCCGTACGAGACCCGCAGCGCCTTCGCCAAGCGCGGGCTGGCGCTCCCCGACCCCGGCAGCGTCCGCTTCACCAGCACCGCCAGCGCCTCGACCGCCCCGGGGGCCACGACGGCCACCGTCGGCCGGCGTCTGCAGGAGGCGATCGAAGCTGCCGGCCACGCCTCCAACTGGGAGCTCGTCTCCGCCAAGGAGTCGGCGACCGGCCACCCGATCGCGGTGATGGGGCCGCAGGTCGGCTACTTCGTGCCGCAGATCCTCCAGGAGGTCGACCTGCACGGGCCGGGGATCGACGCCCGCGGCGCCGCCTTCCCCGGCGTCAGCCTCTACGTCCAGCTCGGTCACGGCCGCGACTACGCCTGGAGCGCGACCACGGCGACCTCCGACAACGTCGACACCTTCGCCGAGGTCCTCTGCAAGGACAACTTCCACTACAGCTACCGCGGCAAGTGCCTGGCGATGGAAAAGCTGGAAAAGAGCGAGAGCTGGACCCCGAACGCCGCCGACTCGACCCCGCCCGGATCGCAGACGCTGACCGCCTACCGCACTGTGCACGGGATCGTCTACGCGCGGGGCAAGGTGGGCGGTAAGAAGGTCGCTTTTGTGCGCCAGCGCAGCACCTACTTCCACGAGGCCGACTCGGTGGTCGGCTTCGCGCAGCTGAACGAACCGGGGGTCATGACCGGGCCGCAGGGCTTCAAGCAGGCGGTCTCCAACATCAACTTCCTCTTCAACTGGTCCTACGTCGACTCCGAACACATCGCCTACGCGCTCTCGGGCTGGATGCCGCAGCGCTCGAAGGGGACTTCGCCGGACTTCCCGATCCTCGGCACCGGCAAGTTCGACTGGATGGGCTACAAGCCGAACGGGCGGACCGCCGACTGGCTGCCGTTCGCCAAGCACCCGCAGGCGGTCGACCCGCCCTTCCTCGTCTCCTGGAACAACAAGCAGGCGCCCGGCTGGGCCGCGGCCGACGACAAGTACAGCTACGGGCCGCTGTTCCGCTCGCAGATGATCGCCGACAAGGTGAAGGCGGCGACCAAGGGCAAGAAGAAGATGACCATCACCCAGCTCGTGCAGGCGATGGAGGAACCGGCGACCCAGGACCTGCGGGGCTACCGCCTGCTGCCGACGATCTTCAAGGCGATCGGCGAACCGAAATCGAAGTCGCTGCGTCGGGCGTTCGTGACCCTGCGCACCTGGCACGAACACGGCGCTCACCGCCGCGACCTCGACCGCGACGGCGTCTACGAGGAAAACGAAGCCGTCGAACTGATGGATGCCTGGTGGCCGAAGCTGGTCGAAGGCGAGTTCAAGCCCGTCCTCGGCGCCAAGGCCTATGCGGCGCTGGAAGGGATGGTGCGGACCGGCAGCTACACCGGCGGCTCGCCCACTGAACCGGACTTCTCGGACGGCTGGTGGAGCTACGTCTCCAAGGACCTGCGCGACCTCTACGGGCCGAAGCCGAAGGGCGCCTGGAGCCGCGTCTACTGCGGCGGCGGCTCGAAAAAGAAGTGCCGGAAGATGCTTCAGCGCACGCTGGCCGCAGCGCTGAAGGTGACCCCGCAGCAGCTGTACGGCGGCGGGGACGGCGACTGCGCCACCAACCCCCAGCCGTCCTGCTTTGACCAGAACCGGCCGGCGGTGACCGGCGGCATCTCGCTGCCCCCGTTCCCGTTCCAGAACCGGCCGACCTTCCAGCAGGTGGTGACGCTGAACCAGAAACTACCCCGCTGAGGGTCAACGGCACCCTTCTGTGTGGAAGTTGATTCAGAACATTTTGTCTGAGGTGTAGTTTGGTGCGCTGTGTCCTGGGAGGATCTGGATATGGAGATTGAGCAGCAGATGCGGGAGATGGACCGGCGCTTGGAGCAAGGCTTCGCCGAGATCATGGGGCGGATGGAAGAGGCCGAACGTCACTGGGAAGAGGACGAGCGGGCCCGCAAGCGGGAGTGGGAAGAGCTGGAGGGCCGCGCCATGACGGCGATGGAGGAACATCGCCACTACAACGACGGCCTGCTGCGAAAAATGGACGCCATGACCGTCGTCCAGGTCAACATCGCTCGTGAAATCAGCGAAGACCTCCAGAAGGGTTTCGCTGAAATCCAGTCGGAAGGCCGCGCCCATAGAGAGGCTCTGCTGCGCTTGTTGGACCGCCTGCCTCCGCCCGGAAAAGAGGGAAGTTGATGGATCAGGGCACCTTCGAGGCTGTCGACCGGTTCATCGGCGAGACGATCGTCGCCGAGGACAAGGGGTTGCGGGGGGCGGTGGAGGCCGCCGAGGCCGCCGGGCTGCCCTCGATCCAGGTCTCACCGCCGCAGGGAAAGCTGCTGGCGATGCTGGTCCGCCTGGTCGGGGCGAAGCGGATCCTCGAGTTCGGGACCCTCGGCGGCTACAGCGCGATCCTGATGGCGCGGGCGCTGCCGGCGGAGGGGCGGTTGATCAGCCTGGAGGCGAGCCCCGACTACGCCGAGGTCGCCCGGCGCAGCATCGAGGCCGCGGGCGTGGGGGAGAAGGTGGAGGTTCGCGTCGGACCGGCCCTGGAGACGCTGCCGCTGCTGGAGGAGGAGGGCACCGGGCCGTTCGACCTCGTCTTCATCGACGCCGACAAGGTCAACACCCCCAACTACTTCGCCTGGTCCTTGGACCGCACCCGGCCCGGCGGCCTGATCGTCGCCGACAACGTCGTTCGCGACGGCTCCCTGGCCGAGGAGGCCGACGCCGACGAGGCGACCCGGGCCCAGCGCCGCCTCCACGAGATGCTCGCCGAGGAGCCACGGGTCGACGCCACGACCATCCAGACCGTCGGCGTCAAGGGCTACGATGGCTTCCTCGTCGCTCTCGTCGAGCCTGCCTGAGAGCGCGCAGGCGTCAGGCGTCGCCGCAGACCCTCCCCTGCTATCTTTCTCCGTCGGCCTTGTTGGCCGGTTGGTTGATCCTGCCGTCCGATTCATGGGGCGTGCGGGGGTCCTGTTGTCGATACGAGATCCGGAGCAATGAAGGTTCGAGCTTCCGTCAAGCCGATGTGCGAGAAGTGCAAGGTAATCCGCCGAAATGGAGCGGTCCTGGTGATCTGCCAGAACCCGCGCCATAAGCAGAGGCAGGGCTAGAGCATGGCTCGTATCGCCGGCATCAACATCCCGGTCAACAAACGGGTCGAGGTCGGGCTCACCTACATCTTCGGCATCGGCCACTCGACCGCGCGGCAGATCGTCGCCGAGGCCGGCGTCGACCCCAACACCCACGTCAAGGACCTGACCGAGGACGAGGTGATGAAACTTCGCGAGGCGGTCGAGAACCGCGAGGTCGAGGGAGACCTCCGGCGCGAGCGCTCGCAGAACGTCAAACGGCTGATGGAGATCGGCTCCTACCGCGGCCTCCGTCACCGTCGCGGCCTCCCCGTCCGCGGCCAGCGGACGAAGACCAACGCTCGGGGCCGCAAGGGCCCGCGCCGTCTCAGCGTCGCCGGTAAGCGCAAGGTATAGGCAGCGAGATGGCCGAGAAAAAACCCGCCAAAGGGCGCACGCGCCGCCGCGTCAAAAAGAACGTCACCTACGGGCAGGCGCACATCAAGACTTCCTTCAACAACACGATCGTCACCCTCACCGACACCGACGGCAACGTGATCGCCTGGGAGTCGGCCGGCTCGGCCGGGTTCAAAGGCTCGCGCAAGTCGACCCCGTTTGCCGCCCAGGTGACCGCCGACGCGGCCGCCAAAAAGGGCATGGAACACGGGCTGGAGCGGGTCGAGGTCTTCGCCAAGGGCGCCGGTTCGGGCCGTGAGACGGCGATCCGCTCGCTGCAGGCCGCCGGGCTCGACGTGACCACCGTCAAGGACGTCTCGCCGCAGGCCCACAACGGCTGCCGCCCGAAGAAGCGGAGGAGGGTCTAGTGGCTCGCGACACCGCCCCCCAGTGCAAGCAGTGCCGGCGCGAGGGCCAGAAGCTCTTCCTCAAGGGCGAGCGCTGCTTCACCGACAAGTGCGGCGTCGAGCGTCGCTCCTACCCGCCCGGCGAGCATGGCCGCGGCCGCCTGCGCCAGAGCGAGTACCGCGTGCAGCTGCGCGAGAAGCAGAAGACGCGCCGCTACTACCAGGTGCTGGAGAAGCAGTTCCGCGCCTACTACGAGAAGGCCTCGCGCCAGGACGGCGTCACCGGCGAGAACCTCCTGCGGCTGCTCGAGTCCCGCTTCGACAACGTCCTCGTCCGCCTCGGCTTCGCCGCCTCGCGGCGCCAGGCGCGGCAGCTGATCACCCACGGCCACTGGCAGATCAACGGCCGCCGGGTGAACATCCCCTCCTACCAGGTGCGCCCCGAAGACATCATCTCGATCAAGGCCGGGTCGAACGCCACCGACACGATCCAGCGGGCCACCGAACTCGTCTCCACGGTCCCGGCCTGGCTGCAGGCCGACCACGATGCCCTCACCGCCAAGGTCCTGCGCTACCCCGAGCGCTCCGAGATCTCGGCGCCGGTCCAGGAGCAGCTGATCGTCGAGCTGTACTCCAAGTAAGCCCGGATACGACTTCTGACACACCCCAGAGCAAGGAACTCATGACCACCGATTTCCAGGTCCCCCGCATCACCTCCGAGAAAGTCGACGACCGTCGCGGCACCTTCACGATCGAGCCGCTCGACAAGGGCTTCGGCTACACGTTTGGCAACAGCCTTCGCCGCGTGCTCCTCTCCTCGCTTGGCGGCGCCGCCATCACCAGCGTCCGCATCGAGGGAGTCGCGCACGAGTTCTCGACCGTGCCCGGCGTCAAAGAGGACGTCACCGACATCATCCTCAACCTCAAGGACCTCGTCGTCCGCATGCACACCGACGCCGACGAGGTCGAGGCCCCGCTGGTCGCGACCGGCCCAGGCGAGGTCAAGGCCAAGGACATCGACCTTCCTTCCGGCGTCGAGATCCTCAACCCCGAGGCGCCGATCGCGACGCTCGAGAAAAAAACCAAACTCGAGGTCTACCTGACGATCGGTCGCGGCCGCGGCTACTCGCCCGCCGAAGAGAACAAGTCCGACGAGCAGCCGATCGGCGTGATCCCGATCGATTCGATCTTCTCGCCGATCCGCCGTGCCTCCTACGCGGTCGCCGCCGCCCGCGTCGGCCAGCGGACCGACTTCGACAAACTCAGCCTCGACCTCGAAACCGACGGCTCGATCGAGCCGGGAGCCGCGCTGCGCGAGGCCTCGGAGATCCTGATCAAGAGCCTGGCGATCTTCACCGACGCCGACCGCGTCGAGGAGCTGACCGCGCGTGAACCGGCGCCCCCGGTCGCGAGCGACGGCTTTTCCTCCGCCGGCGACGGCGGCGTGGCTGCCGCCAACGGCCTCGACGAGATCCTGATCGAGGAGCTCGAACTGGGCGTCCGCTCCTACAACTGCCTGAAGCGGGCCGGCGTCCAGACCGTCGGCGACCTGGTTCGCAAGTCCCGCGCGGAACTGAACGCGATCCCGAACTTCGGCCAGAAGTCGATCGAGGAAGTCATCGAGACCCTGCACTCCCGCGGCCTGGACCTCCAGGCGGACTAAGGGTCTGACGAGAGCGGAGCGGAGGATCAGGTGCGGCACAAAAAGAAGCGGAACAAGCTCAGCCGCGACTCCTCCCACCGCGAGGCCCTGCTCTCGAACCTCTCGAAGCAGCTGATCGAGCACGAGCGGATCCAGACCAGCCAGGCCAAGGCCAAGGCGGTCAAGCCGGAGGTCGAGAAACTGATCACCCTCGCCAAACGCGGCGACCTTCACGCCCGGCGCCAGGCGCTGGCGACGCTGCACAACGACAAGTTCATCGTCCACAAGCTGTTCGACGAGGTCGCGCCCCGCTATCTGGAGCGCCCCGGCGGCTACACCCGCATCGTCAAGCTCGGTCCGAGGAAGTCCGACTCGACCGAGATGGTTTTCCTCGAGCTGGTCTAGGACCCAAAGCGAGGCCCACGCTCTGACCTGACGGGTGTGGAGCGGAAGGCTGGTAAGTAAACGGGATCGTGTCGGAACGGATTTCGCCCGATCGCCTTCTGGCGCTGATGCGTCTCGCTGTGCATGTCGCGGGGGAGTCGGTTGCCGAGGACGAAAGAGCGCATCCGAGGGTGGGTGCGGTGCTCGCAAGCCCTGATGGCGAGGTGTTGGCTCAGTGCCATCGCGGGGAAGTACCGGGCACCCACGCCGAGTACCGCGTCTTCGAGAGGGCGAGGGAAGAGGGGATCGAGACTCGCGGATGCGTGCTGTTCGCCACCCTTGAGCCGTGCACTCAGCGGGGCAGCGGAAAGATCCCCTGCGCGGAGAGGGTCGCGGCGGCGGAACTGGCCGCCATCTACATCGGCACCCTTGACCCCAATCCGAACATCACCGGCCGCGGAGAACTCTTCCTGGACCAATACATGGATGTGGGGCGGTTTCCCATCGACCTCGCCAGGGAGTTGAGGGAGATGAACGAGGCTTTTTTCGCCCAGCACCTCGATCGGAGCCTGCCGGCGGTTTCTCTCTACGCCTCACGCGGTCCCGATGTCAACCGCACCTTCCCGAAGCCCCGCCTGAGCGACGACCGCAACGAGTTGCTTCAGCAGACCCTCGATCTGGTTTCTGGAGATCCCGGCGACGTCTGGGTGAGGGCGGGCGATCTTTCCTGGTGGCGAGAGGCACAAATCACCTTCCTGGAGGCGCGTCTGCGGAGCCGTGAGGTTCGAATATCGGCCAATCCAGCCGGAGCTACGGACGATTCATTCGACGAAGCGCGCGCGGCGGCCGAGGCGATTGGCGCAGTCGTCCTCCAGTCTGCGGAGCCCGCAGACCAGATCCGAGGCACGATGGTAAGCCCAGGGACTGACAGGGCTGCGATGGTGGTGATCGACGCGGGCAGTCGATCGCTGCTCCGCTCTCCCGACGACAAGGGGCTGCTCTCGCTCATCCACAAGGAGATGGCCGCAGAGCTGGACGCCGACGAGATAGCCGTGCCTCCTCACCGCGAACCGCGCCTGGAGCCTCTGTCTGAGGAGCGTCTCGTGGGCGCCCTCAGATCCCATGTGCCGCAATACGCCGAAGCCGAAATTCGCCGCGAGGAAGTAGAGATCGAAGGCTTGCGCCCGCTCACCCGGAATCTCGAGCGGTTCAAGATATTCCGAGCCGCCCGCCTGGAGGCCCTGAAACTCGCAGATCCGGCGATCGGGGAGGCGGTACGCATCGTCGGCTCGCCGTGGCCGATAACGCCACCGGTCGTCGAGCGCCGAGATGGCGGGCTCTTTATCGTCGATGGCACCCATCGAGCCTTCATGCACCTCAGAAACGGTGTCGACCAGATGAGCGCCCTGGTAGTCGAGGGGGTCGACAGCCCACTTCCAGCTCGGCCGCTGGACGGTTGGGAGGGCGTGCACGTCTTCGGCGCCAAACTGCCGCGTGGTAGACGCTACGACGACTACGACCAATCCCAGTTCCGACCGATCCGGCGCGCATTTGCCACCTTGGCGGCATGACGCCTACCGTCTGTCGGGCGCCAATTTTCCGTCATAGCTGACCGACTCCAGGTAGAGGCCGTGAGCTGGAGCGGTCTCGCCCGCCTCGGTTCGCGGCGCCCCGTCCAGGAGGGCGACGAAGTTCTCGACCGTCCTCCTTCCGGAGGCGACTTCTAGTTGAGTGCCCACCAGAACTCTCACCATGTTGCGCATGAAGGCGTCGGCGGTGATGCGGAAGCTGAGCACGTCGCCCTCCTGCTCCCATGAGGCGGCGTGGACGTCGCGCTCGAAGCGGACATGATCGGTCTGGGTGGGGGTGAAGGCGGTGAAGTTGTGCGTGCCCGCCAGCGCGGCGGCGCAGGCGTCGAGCGCGTCGCGGTCGACCTGGTGCGGCCACCACAGCGCCTTACCGAGCCCGAAGGGGCTGGGCGCGGAGCGTGCCAGGAGCCGGTAGCGGTAGCTGCGTGCCCTGGCGTCGCGGCGGGCGTCGAAGCCGTCGGCGGCCACGGAGGCGGCGGACACGGCGACGTCGTCGGGGCCGATGCCGTTGAGGCGACGCGCCAGGTCCTCAGGGACCGGGGCGGCGGTCTCGAAGCTCGCCACCTGGCCGAGGGCGTGGACGCCGGTGTCGGTGCGGCCGGCGACGGTCAGCTCGACCGGCTCGCGCAGGACCGTCGCCAGGGCCGTCTCCAGCTCCCCCTGCACGGTCCGCTGACCCGGCTGGCGGGCCCAGCCGCGGAAGCCGGCGCCGTCGTATTCGATCTCCAGCCTGACCGTCGTCATCGCCGCCAGTATCCCCAACCCCGGTGGGTCTCGCGGCCCTCGTAATATCGAGTCTGTGCGCATCCTCCTCACCAACGACGACGGCATCTCCGCCCCCGGGCTGCAGGCGCTCCGGCGGGAGCTGGTCGAGCTCGAGGGCGTCGAGGTCGACGTCGTCGCCCCGGACTCCAACCGCAGCGCCATCGGCCGCGGCATCACCACCCGCTCCCCGCTGACGGTCGAGGAGGTCAACTTGGAAGACGGCCGCGTCGGCTACGCGACCGACGGCACCCCGGTCGACTGCGTCCGCTTCGCCGAGCTGGGCCTGGTCGGCGGCCGCCCCGACCTGATCGTCTCCGGGATCAACCACGGCGCCAACCTCGGCGACGACATCACCTACTCGGGGACCGTCGCGGCGGCGCTGGAGGGCATCGTCCTCGGGATCCCGGCGATCGCCGTCTCCCAGCAGTCCTCCGCCGGCGGCCTCGGCTACGTCAGCGGCAGCTTCGACTTCGCCGTCGCCGCCCCCTTTACCGCCCAGCTCGTCTCCCGGCTGCGCGAGGAGTCGATGCCGGAGGCGACGCTGATAAACGTCAACTGCCCCAACCGCGAGCCGAGCGGGATCGAGGTGACGAAGCTCGGCAAGCGGATCTACAACGACGAGCTGAAGCTGGTCAAGGAGGCCGACGGCCGTCGCCACTACGAGATCTACGGCTGGCAGCCCGGCTTCGAGGAGATCGAGGGCACCGACCTCTACGCGGTGGCGCAGGGCCGGATCTCCGTTACCCCGATCCACTTCGACCTCACCGACCACGGCGGCCTCGAGCGCCTCAGTGGCTGGGGCTTCGAGGAGATGCTGGCGGCGAGCACCGCGGCGGCGTGAGCACCTCGGCCGAGCAGCGCGCCGAGGAGCTGCGAGCGCTCCTCGCCCACCACAACCACCTCTACTACGTCCTCGACGACCCCGAGATCGGCGACGACGCCTACGACGAACTGCTGAACGAGCTGCGGGCGATCGAGGAGGAGAACCCGGAGGTGCGCACGCCGGACTCACCGACGCAGCGGGTCGGGGCGCCGCCGCTCGGCCGCTTCGAGCAGGTCGAGCACCGCGAGCAGATGCTCTCGCTCGGCAACTCGCGCAACGAGGAGGAGCTGCGCGGCTGGGAGAACCGGATCGCCAACCACCTCAAGCGCCTCGATATAACCGCCTCGCAGTTCAGCTACACGACCGAGCCGAAGATCGACGGCCTGGCGATCACCCTCACCTACGAGGACGGGGTACTGGTCCGCGGCGCCACCCGCGGCGACGGGCGGGTTGGTGAGGACGTGACCCAGAACCTGCGGACGATCGGCTCGGTGCCGCTGCGGCTCTCCGGCAAGGCGCCGGAGCTGGTCGAAGTCCGCGGCGAGGTCTACCTGCCGATCGCCGCCTTCAAAGCGCTGAACGAGCGCCGCGCCGAGGCGGGCGAGCCGACCTTCGCCAACCCGCGCAACTCGGCCGCCGGCTCGATCCGCCAGCTCGACCCCGCGCTGGCGGCCGAACGGCCGCTCTCGACCTGGATGTACGGGATCGGCGCCGTCCGCGGGCTCGATCTGGCGACCCACATGGACGAGGTCGAATGGCTGCAGGACGCCGGGTTCAAGGTCAATCCCGACACCGCCCACCACGAGGGGGTCGAGGGGGTCGTCAAGCGCTGCCACTGGTGGGAGGAGCGCCGCGAGGAGCTCGACTACGAGATCGACGGCGTCGTCGTCAAGGTCGACGAGAAGTCGCTCTGGCGTGAGTTGGGGGTCGTCGGCCGCGAGCCGCGCTGGGCGATCGCCTGGAAGTTCCCGCCGACCACCGCGATGACGACGCTGAACAAGGTCGTCTGGAACGTCGGCCGCACCGGTCACCTGGTCCCCTTCGCGATGCTGGAGGCGGTCCACGTCGGCGGCGTCACCGTCACCACCGCGACCCTCCACAACGAGGAGGACCTGGCCCGCAAGGACGTGCGCGAGGGCGACGAGGTGGTGGTGATGCGGGCCGGCGACGTCATCCCCCAGGTTGTCTCGCCGAAGCTGCCGCGCAAGAACCCGAGGACCCGAAAACCGCGGCCGCCGCGGAAATGCCCCCAGTGCGGGACGCCGACGGTCAAGCCCGAGGACTCGGTCTTCACGATCTGCCCCAACCGCTCCGGCTGCCCGGGGCAGTCCTTCCAGCACGTCAAACACTTCGTCAGCAAGGGGGCGATGGACATCGACGGCCTGGGGGAAAAGCAGGCTCTGCGCTTCCTCCAGGAGGGGCTGATCGCCGACGTCGCCGACATCTTCGACCTGACCGAGGACCGGCTGATGGAGATGGAGCGCTTCGGCGAGACCTCGGCCCGCAACCTGATCGCCTCGATCGAGGGCGCCAAGCGCCAGCCCTTCAAACGCGTCCTCTACGCGCTCGGCCTGCCGGGCGTCGGCGCGGTCACGGCCGAGGCGCTGGCCGACCACTTCGGCTCGATCGACGCCCTGCACGAGGCCGACCCGGAGGCGATCGAGGAGGTCGAGGGGGTGGGGCCGATCATGGCGGTGCAGATCGCCGAGTCCCTCGCCGACGAGGTCACCTGGGCGCTGGTGGAGAAGCTCCGCACGAAGGGCCTGCGGCTGGAGGCCGACGCCTCGGAACGGCGCCAGAAAGGGGGGCCGCTGGAGGGCAAGACGGTGGTCCTCACCGGCACCCTGCCGGAGCTGACCCGCGAGGAGGCGGCGACGCTGGTCAAGTCCGCCGGCGGCAAGGTGACCAGCTCGGTCTCGAAGAAAACCGACTACGTGGTGGCCGGCGACAATCCAGGCTCCAAGCTCGCCAAAGCGGAGAAATTCGAAACCGAGATCCTCGACGAGGCGGGGCTGCGCGAGCTGGTCGGGCGGTAGCCGCTTCTAGTAGCCGGCGACGGCGCCGGCGATCCGGTCCTGGTCGAGGTGGGCGAGGCTGAGGTTGCTCACCCCGGCCATCAGGACCGAGAAGGCCATCACCCGGCCGCTGCGGTTGAAGCAGTAGCCGGAGAGGTTGCTGACCCCGCTGATCGTCCCCGTCTTGGTGCGGCAGCGGCCGTAGGCGGCGGTCCCCTCCATGCGGCTGGCGACCGTGCCCTCCTGGCCGGCCAGAGCGAGGTCCTGGATGAACTCCTCGCCCGCCGGGTCCTCCTGCATTCCCAGCAGCAGATCGACGATCTCCCGCGGGCTGGAGCGGTTGGAGCGGGTAAGGCCCGAGCCGTCGGTGGCCTGCACGCTGGAGCCGAGGCTGCGGGCGAAGGCCTCGACCACGCCAGCGCCCGCCGCGGTGGTGCCGGCGCCGCCGAATTCGGCCCCCAGCAGCTTGATCAGGGTCTCGGCGAAGAAGTTGTCCGAGTAGACGTCGGTGAGGTTGACGATCCGGTCGAGGCTGGGGGAGCGGATCAGCCCGACCCGTTCGGCGTTGGGCGGGGTCGGGCGCAGGGCGATCTGCGGCGGCAGGCCGACGCCGGCCCTGCGCAGCGAGCCGGCCAGCTTGCTCGCCGCCAGCTTCGCCGGGTCGGAGGAGAAGCCGCTGGCGCTGCTATTGCCGCTGAACCCCGAGTTGAAGGCGAGCCCGGAGAGGGGGCCGATGTAGGAGCTGGTCGCGTAGCCCGAGTCGGCGACGCCGCGGCGGCGGTCGAAGATCGTGTCGTCGGCGTAGAGGCGGCCGGTGATCGACTCGATCCCGGCGGCCTTGATCTGCGGGGTGAGCGAGAAGAGGTTGGTGCCGAGGCCGGCCAGGTAGCTGCCGTAGAAGCTCGGCGTTCCCAGGGCGGGGTCGCCGCCGCCCCGCAGGTAGAGGCTGCCGTGGAGGACCCCCTGCGAGTCGACGCGGCCGTCGCGGAAGACCTTGGTCGAGATCCGGTGGTCGGGGCCGAGCTTGGAGAGAGCCGTCGCGGTCGTGAACAGCTTCATGTTCGAGGCCAGCGGCCGCAGGCGTCCGGGCGCGCTGGCGCAGAGCACCTGCCCGGATTCGGCGTCGACGACCAGCAGCCCGCTCGCCGAGCCGCCGCCCTGGTGCAGCCAGGCGCGCATCCGGTCGCAGCTGCCGTCGGCCCGGGCGCCGCTCGCGAGCAGGAGAAAAAGGCCTGCTGAGAGGACCAAAACGAGGCTGAGGCTGCGCTTCATCGGGTTATCCAACACGGGAGAGGGGGAAGGTAGCGGCCAAGGATGACCTCTCGCCCTGGAATACTGCACGTATGGGTGAAGTCGTAGACATCGAGTCCAAACCGCGAAAGCGGCCGGCCCGGCGCAAAAAGCCCTCGAAGACCGCCCTGGTCCTCGGCGGGGGCGGGTTCACCGGCGGCGTCTACGAGATCGGCGCCCTGCGGGCGCTCGACCTGCTGGCCGTCAACAGCACGGTCAACAACTTCGACGTATACGTCGGCACCAGCGCCGGCTCCTTCGTCGCCTCGATGCTGGCCAACGGGATCACCCCCGACGAGATGATGCAGGTGATCAACGAGCGCGAGCCCTCAGACCTCGACGACCTCGACCTCGGCAAGGCGCTCTCGCCCAACTACCTCGGCTTCCTCAGCAAAGCGGCGGCGCTGCCGCTGCGCACCGCTCAGCTGCTGCGCTCGCTGGCGCGGATCGGCGAGCTCTCGGCGATCGACATCGGCGTCGGCCTCGCCGAGGCGCTGCCGACCGGTCTCTACTCGGGTTCCGGGCTCTCCGAGTACGTCGAGCGGGCGCTCAGCGATGGCGGCCGCGTCAACGACTTCCGCTTGATCGACCCCGAGCTCTACCTGACCGCCACCGACCTCGACACCTGCGAGCGGATCGTCTTCGGCGAAGAGGGCTGGTCCGACGTGCCGATCTCCAAGGCGGTCGAGTGCTCGACCTGCCTGCCGATCGTCTACAAGCCGGTCGACCTCAAGGGGCGCCAGTTCGTCGACGGCGGCATCCGCTCGACCACCAACGTCGACATCGCGGTCGAGAAGGGCGCCAAGTTCATCGTCGTCGTCAACCCGTTGGTGCCCTACGTAAACGACTTCGAGAAGACGATCCCGACCGTCTTCGGCCGCCGCGTGCGCCGCGTCTCCGACATGGGCCTGCCGGCGATCGCCAACCAGACCTTCCGCCTGATCGCCCACCAGCGGCTCCACCAGGCCGTCGAACAGTGGCAGGAGAAGTATCCGGGGGTCGACATCATCCTGCTCGAGCCCCAGCCCAACGACGAGCTGATGTTCGGGACGCCGATCATGGACTACTCCCGCCGCCTCAAGATCGCCCGCCACGGCTTCGAATCCGTCACCGCCACCCTCGCCCAGGACTACGACCGCTACAAAGAGATCGCCGAACGCCACGGCCTAGAAATCTCCGAGCGCCGCGTCCGCCGCGTAGTCGAGCAGGCCGCCGAAGAGGAGCCAGAGCAAACCTCCGCCTGGCGCCGGGTCCTCGAGCAGACGACGTCGGTGCTGCTGCGCCAAAGCGGCGAAGCGTCCTAGCTACTGGGCGGCCCTCGCCAACTCGGGCTCCGAGCCATGGGAGCCGACCGCGGCAGAGCTTATGCACCCTATAGGGGGTAAAAGCTCTGCCGCGCTTCCGGTTTGACGTCAGCTTCAGGGGGTTGAGCCTTGGATCAAGCGGTGGGGGTACCTCTGCTGGGTACTCAGCATGGAGCCGGCCCATAGGGGCCCGGGGCGACAGCCCCATCCCCGCTTCAGCCGGCGGAGGTGCTCCCAGCAGAGGTACCCCCACCGCTCCTCGCCTGAGGTGAGTTCGCAGCTACGCCGCGTAGAGCTGCTCGATCGCGCTCTCGTGCTTCTGCGCGACGACCGCCCGCTTGACCTTCAGGGTCGGCGTCAGCTCGCCTGACTCCTGGGAGAGGTCGTTGGGGAGGATGGAGATCTTCTTGACCTGCTCGACCCGGGCGAAGTTCTGGTTGATCTTGTCGACGTGGGCTTCGATCGCGGCTTTGACGTCGGCATTCTGGGCGAGCTGGGCGGGGTCCTCGGAGAGGTTGTGTTCCTGGGCGTATTTGACCGCCTCTTCGGGGTCGAGGGTGACCAGCGCCACCAGGTAGGGACGGCGGTCGCCGACCACGACGCACTGGGAGACCAGCGCGTGCTGCTTGATTTCGTTCTCGAGGTTGGCGGGGGTGATGTTCTTGCCGCCCGCGGTGATGATGATGTCCTTTTTGCGGCCGGTGATCGTGATGAAGCCGTCCTCGTCGATCTCACCGATGTCGCCGGTGTGGAGCCAGCCGTCGACGATCGTCTCGCGGGTCGCCTCCTCGTTCTTGTAGTAGCCCTGGAAGACGTTCGGGCCCTTGA
>DASQCF010000029.1:0-49128 GCA_035634815.1 Solirubrobacterales bacterium
GGCCAGCAGCGCCGCCGCCTCCTCGACCCCGGCCGCCGGCTCCGCGGCCGGAGCCGCGGGCAGCGCCGGGACGTCGACCTCGGCCTCGGTGAAGACGACGTCGAGCGGATAGTCGACGAAGGTCGGCCCGCTGGGGGCCGCCGCGGCGCGGTCGAGCGCCGCCGCAGTCACCGCGGCGATCCGGGCCGGGTCCTTGACCGTCTCGGCCGACTTGACCAGCGGCGAGACGAATGGAAGGTGATCGATCTCCTGCAGCGAGCCCGAGCCCCAGCGCATCTCCGGCGCCCGGCCGCCGAGCACGGTGACCGGCGAGAAGTTGGCCTGGGCGCCGGCGATCGCGCTCAGCCCGTTGGTCACCCCGGGCCCCGCGGTAAGCGCCGCGACGCCGACGCCGCGGGTCGCCTTGGCGATCCCCTCGGCGGCGAAGGCGGCGGTCTGCTCGTGGCGCACGTCGACGAGGGCGATCCCCTCCTCTTTGCAGCCGTCGTAGATCGAGAACAGGTGGCCGCCCGAGAGGGTGAAGAGGTGCTCCACCCCGCGCGACTTCAAAGCCTTCGCGACCAGCCTGCCGCCGTGCTCCGCCATGGCCGCAGCCTATTGGCTGGCTGCTCGCATCGGGTTACCATCGCCTGGCCCGGGTGGCGAAACTGGCAAAAGCAGCGGCCTTAAAAGCCGCCGCCCCCTCGGGGGCTTGCGGGTTCGAGTCCCGCCCCGGGCACTCTCCCTCCCCGCGAACTGCATCAACTTCTACGCCCAGGAGAAGTAGAAGTTGATGCAGTTCGGATTGTTGCCCTGCATTTTCCGGGTTTCCCGGCTTCTTAAAAGGGCAGTAAAAATGTTGCAGGGGCGCAACTTCACCCCTGTTACCGTGTCTTTAGTCCCTGGAACCGTCCTTCCACAGGGAGAGCTCTTGGAGGCATCAGCCCTTACTCATGCCGGTCGTCGCGGGCTTCTGGTCCGCCGTTCCCCGCTGCTGAAGCTGCAGGGGGACGAGAAGCTGATCGCGATGGCGCGCAACGGCAACCCCGGCGCCTTCGAGACCATCGTCGACCGCTACCAGGGCCGCCTGCTCGGCTTCTGCCGGCAGATGCTGGGCTCGACCGAGGACGCCGAGGACGTGCTGCAGGAGGTCTTCGTCAACGCCTACCGGGCGATGCTCGCCGACGAGCGCGAGATCAACCTCCGCCCCTGGCTCTACCGGATCGCCCGCAACCGCTGCCTCAACTACCTGCGCAAACCGAAGGCCGAAGCGCAGGAATCGATGGACATGGTGCCCGAGGTCGACGCCGCCTCGACCGCCGAGAAGGTCCACAACCGCGAGGAGTTCCGCCAGATCCTCTGCGACGTCAACAAGCTTCCCGAGACCCAGCGCGCCGCCTTGCTGCTGCGCGAGATGGACGCCCTCAGCTACGAGGAAATCGCCGCCGCGATGGACACCACCGTGCCCTCGGTCAAGTCGCTGCTGGTGCGGGCGCGGATCTCGCTGACCGAGGCGAGCCAGGCCCGCCTGCTGACCTGCGGCGAGGTCCGGATCGAGCTCTCCGAAGCCGCCGAGGGCCTGCGCAAGGCCTCGGCGCCGGTCCGCCGCCACGTCCGCGAGTGCGACGAGTGCGCCGACTTCCGCTCCCAGCTCCGCTCCAACGAGAAGGCGCTGGCGGCGCTCTTCCCGGTCGGGCCGTTGATCGCCTTCAAAGGCTTCGTCCTCGGCAAGCTCGGGCTCGGCGGCGCCGGTGGCGCCGGAGCCGGTGCCTCCGCAAGCGGTGCCGGCGCAGCGAGCGCGGGCGCGGGCGCGATGAGCGTCGGCGGCGCCGCGGCCGCGCTCGGCGGCAGCTCCGCGGCCAGCGGCCTCGGCGCGATCGGCGGCGCGCTCGGGACCAAGGCCGTCGCCGGGGTCGTCACCGCCGCCGTCCTCACCGCCGGCGCGGTCGAGGTCAAACAGCACGCCAACCCGAATCCGGTCGGCCCCGCGACCAGCCCCCAGGCGAACGTCCGCGAGCAGCACCCGACCGCCTACCTCTCCAGCGCCCAGACCGCTCCCATCGCCCACGCCAAGCCGGCCTCGGTCGAGCCGGTCGAAGCCGTCGAAGCGCCCCCCGTCCCGGCGCCGACCGAAGCGCCGGCCGAAGTCGTGCCGCCGCCCGTCGCCGAAGAAGAGGGCGAAGCCGCAGGCGAGTCCGCCGCCGGCGAAGAGGCGACCGTCGGCGACTCCGACACCGAAGCGATCACCGAGGCGAAACCGTCCGAAGAAGTCGCCGGCGCCCACGGCGGCACCGGCACAGTCGTCGTCACCGTCACCCCGCCGCCCCCGGCGGAATCGACGCCGCCGCCGAGCGAACCGCCGCCGCCGCCGAGCGAATCGGCGCCGCCGCTGGTCGAAGTCTCCCCGCCTGTGGTCGAATCGCCCCCGGCCGTCGAATAGGCCCGCCGCCGGCGGCCTAGTTCAGGCCGATGACCTTGAGCCGGCGCGTCAGCGCGGTGCCGGCGAACTGCCGCGTTTCGTCGAGCGAGTAGCCGAACAGCTCGAAGTCGTCGCCCGCGTCCTCCGCCCAGGGCGGCTGCAGGACGCCGTCGGCGACCGGCAGCGCTTCCTCCAGCGTCCGCTGGATCGCCTGCTTGTAGCGCTCGTCCTCGCCCGCCTTCTCGCGCAGGAAGACCGAGCCGAAAGCGACGTGGCGGTGCTCGTCGCGGGCGACGTTGGAGAAGCCCTCGACGAAGGCCGGCAGCGTTCCTTCGCGTTCGTTGAAGTCCATGATGAAGTGCTGCCCGGTGAGAGCCAGCATCCCCTCGATGACCATGTGGTAGAGCGTCACCGCCTCGACCAGCGCCTCGGTGTCCTCCGGTTCGCTGGAGAGCCGGTCGGTGCGCTCCTTCAGCATCCCGTCGAAGAGGCGGCCGAAGTTGTCGTTCAGGTGCGAGGAGGTCTCGGCCAGCATCTCGCTCAGCTGGTCTGACTCCAGCACCCCGACCTCGCGGTAGAAGCGCTCGAAGAAGCGGACGTGGCGGGCCTCGTCGGCGATCTGGGTGCAGAGGAAGACTTTCTGGTCCTCGGTCGGCGCCGCCCGCATGATCGGCCCCAGCTCCTCGGCGACTTTCTGCTCGCCGATGAAAAACGAGGAGAGCCCGTACATCCGCTGGAAGCGCTCCTCCTCGCTGATCCGCTCGTGCCAGTCCTCGCGGTCGCGGCTGAAGTCGAGCTCCTGCGTCTGCCACTGCTGCCGCTCCCAGAGGTCGTAGAGCTCGGCGTAGCTGAGCAGTTTGATCTCCGAAGTGCGGTCGGCGGCCTCGTTCAGCGCCGGATCGGCCGTCGCCTGGAAATCGGAGCGCTCGGTACGCGACTGCGTCGCCATCGGTCGAGCCTAACAGCGGCCTGGCCAGCCGGCCAGTTTTGCCGAGACCGCAGGAATACGTCTATACGACGCTTTTATGCGGTCTCGGCATGGGATTTAGACGGTGTGGGTCTGGCCCGGGGCGAGGACGACGACTTTGCTTGACGTCTGGGCCTCGACCTCGGACTTGAAGGCGTCGGTGTCGGTCTCGATCGCCGGGAAGGTGTTGAAGTGGATCGGGATCACCGTGCCGGCGCCGACGAACTCGCAGGCGACGACGCCGTCGTGGCGGTCCATCGTGTAGTGGCCGCCGATCGGCAGCAGGGCAATGTCGACCGGGTTGCGTTCGGCGATCAGCTTCATGTCGCTGAACAGGCAGGTGTCGCCGGCGTGGTAGACGGTCACCCCGCCGATGTTGATCAGCAGCCCGGCCGCGGTCCCGACCACGGTCCCGTGCTCGGCGCTGAACAGCGCCTCTTCGTGCCCCGGCAGGGTGCTGGTGTGCCAGGCGGGGACGAGCTTGATCCAACCCCAGTCGAACTCGACCGTGCCGCCGAGGTTGGGGTCGCTGAGGGCCTCGATGCCGCGTGCTTTCAGCCATTCCGCCAGCTCGACGATCGCGACGCAGTGGGCGCCGGTGCGCTTGGCGACGGGGACCGCGTCGGCCATGTGGTCGGCGTGGCCGTGGGTGATCGCGATGACGGTCGGCTCGACCTCCTCGGCGGTGGCCACGGCGGCCGGGTTGTTGGGCTTCAGGAACGGGTCGACGAGGACGGTCGTCTCCCCCTCGCTCAGCTCGAAGCAGGAATGCCCGTGGTACTTGATCTCCATCAGCTCTCTCCTCCCGGATCCGCGGTGTCGGTTCTGTCGGTGCTCAGCTCTTCCTTCAGTGCCCAGCCGACGGCGACTCCAACCATCATCCCCATCCGCGCCTCCTCGGCGAGCAGGGCCCTGACGGCGGCGACCCGCTCGTCGGGGTCGGGCGTCGTCGCGACCTTCAGCGTCTCGTTCTCGTGCGGCTCGCCGAACCAGCCGCCCTCCGCCAGCGCCGCCGCCAGGACCTTCTGCAGCTGCGGCGCGGCCTGGGCGACGATCCGCTCGGCCTCGGAGAAACGCTCCGGGGCGAGCAGCCGCTCGATCGCAGCTTCGAGCTCCGTCTCGTCGGGCACGGCCTCCACCCTAGTCGGGGCGGCTACCCGGCGCGTCCGAAGCTGGCGGCGAACCCGGCCAGGGCGCCGACGGCGCCGCCGGCGAGGCCTGCCATCCAGTCGGCGGTGGGGGCGAAGAGCGGCAGGAGGATGACGACGACCGCGCAGACCGCAACGCCGATGACGTCGAAGTCCTCGCCGATCGCGCCGTTGACCTCGGCGCGGCGGATCACGAACCAGGCGGCGATCGCGCCCAGGGCCATCCCGTTGCCGCCGGCGATGACCGTGAAGGCCGAGCCGGCGACCGCGTCGGCGGCGATCATCCCGAGCGTCCCGCAGGCGAGCAGCAGGATCGCCGTCCGCACCGTCCCCAGGCGGCGCTCGACCCCGGTCGAGAAGATCGCCAGGGCGAGGGAGACGACGAAGAGGAAACCGGTGTCGATGTAGGCGAAGGGGGCGGTGAAGTAGCGCCACCACTCTTCCTGGAAAGGGATGACGAGGCCACCGAAGCTGCCCAGGGCGTACCCGGTCGCCTTCTGGACGACCAGCAGGATCGCCGAGCCGAGGATCACCGTCAGCGTCGCGTAGGGGCGCTCGGCGGAGAGCGAGAGCCGCCCGCCCCCGAGCCGCGGGATCCGGCGCCGGCGCCGGCGCGGCTGCTGAGCCTCGAAGGCGTCGCCGCGCCGCTCCAGCTTCGGCGCCCGCTTGCGCAGCCGCGCCCCACAGTAGGGGCACTCGGTGACGTAGGGAGAGACCTCCGAGCCGCAGTTCTTGCAGATGACGCTGAGCTCAGTCTCGCTCATCTTTCGAGGATACCCGCCGCCCGCCAGAAGCCAATTGGAATGCGATACTGCGGGGGCAACCAACTTCTTTGGAGGAACTGACGTGGAGCTGAAGAGTCTGACCGAGCAGAAATCGCTGCTGGAGGTACTGCCGCCCGGAAAACGGGCTCGCCTGCACCGCCTTCTGTTCGAGTTCGGCCCGGGCAACGGCACCCTGATGCTGCTGCCGATCGACCAGGGCATCGAGCACGGCCCGCGCGACTTCTTCCCCAACCCGGCCTCGAAGGACCCCGATTACCAGTTCCGGCTCGCCGCCGAGGCGGGCTACTCGGCGCTGGCCTGCCAGATCGGGATGGCCGAGAAGTACTACCCCGACTACGCCGGCCGGGTGCCGCTGATCCTCAAGGTCAACGGCAAGACTGACCTTCCCTCCTCCGCCAAGGCCTTCTCGAGCTGCAACGCCAGCGTCGAGGACGGCGTCCGCCTCGGCGCCGACGCAATCGGCTACACGCTCTACGTCGGCTCCCCGCGCCAGGACGAGGACCTCGCCCAGCTGCGCCGCGTCCGCGAGGAATGCGACCGCTTCGGGATGCCGCTGGTCGTCTGGTCCTACCCGCGCGGCGAAGCGGTCGAGGCCAAGGGCGGACAGAATTCCTTCTACGCGATCGACTACGCCGCCCGGATGGCGATGGAGATGGGCGCCGACGTGGTCAAGCTCAACATGCCGAAGATCGACTCCGGCAAGGACAAGGACGCCCCGGCGCCCTACAACGAGATGGAGGTCGATCAGACCGAGGCGATCCGCCAGTGCGTCGAATCGGCCGGCCGCGCCCTCGTCGTCCTCTCCGGCGGCTCGAAGACCGATGACGAGACGGTGCTGACCAACACCCGCGAGGTGATGGAGGCGGGCGGCTCCGGCGTCATCTTCGGCCGCAACGTCTGGCAGCGCGAGTGGAACGAGGCGATCGAGATCGTCGGCCAGATTAAAGAGACGCTACTCGCCAACGTGCGCAGAACTCCGTAGTCCCCGTCCCCGTACCGGGGGCGAGACCTGGGCCCACCTACGCTTGACGCGGGGTGGGCCTTTTTCGTTCCAGCGGGAGCTCGGTCGGCAGCGCGCTGCTGCTGGTGCTCGTCGCGCTGGTGCTGGCGCGGCCGTGGGAGGGCCTGTGGGGCGAGGAGGCACCGGCGAGCGCCACGGCGTACGTGACGCGGGCGGTCGACGGCGACACGGTCGAGGTACTGCTGGACGGCCAGGAGGAGGACGTCCGCTACATCGGCGTCGATACCCCGGAGACGGTCAAGCCCGACACGCCGGTGCAGTGCTTCGGCCCGCAGGCCTCCCGCTTCAACCACGCGCTGGTCGAGCGCCGGCGGGTGCGGCTGGTCTTCGGGGTCGAGCGCCGCGACCTCTACGGCCGCCTTCTCGCCTACGTCTATCTCGACGGCCGCATGGTCAACGCGGAGCTGCTGCGGCGCGGCCTGGCGCGGACGCTGACGATCCCTCCCAACGACCGCTTCGCCGGGCGGTTCAAACGGCTTGAGGTGGCGGCGGCGCGCGCCGGCCGCGGGCTTTGGAGCCGCTGCTGATCTGTGAGCGTTCTGTAAGCCGTGCAAGATCTTTTGCTACGGTGCCCGCTGGCCCCCGGGCCCATCACCTATGAGAATGCGACAGAGCATCTCCCAGTTCGAGACCGCCTTCGAGCAGGAGACCTACCTTGAGCGCCGCCGGCGCGAGCAGCTTCGCCGCCGGGCGGCGAATCGCTCACGGGCGCGGAAAATCAACCGCGTCGAGCAGGAGGGGAAGGTCCGCTTCAGCGTTCTCGCCGTCTGCCTCACCGTCACCGTCGTCGTCGTGGTGGTGGCGATGTTCGAGGCGCTTGCCTTCCTGATGGCCTAGCGCCGCCACTCTCTCTGCGAACGAATGCCCTCCTTCAATAGACTCGCGCGCCGATGGCTCGACGCTCACTGAAGCCGCAGCTGAACCAGATCCGCGCCTGGGTGCAACAGGGCCGGACCGACGCCTGGATCGCCCACCAGCTGGAGATCAGCGCGACCGAGCTGCGCGAGTTCCGCAAGCAGTACGACCTCTCGGCCGACGCCGAGAGCGCCGGCGCCGGCGAAGTCGACCTGCGCGACGAGATCGAAGCGGAGATCGAAGCCGCCACCGAGGCCGAGGAGGCGGAAAAGGCCGAGCGGGCCGAGGACGAGTCCGAGACTGAGACCGAGGGCGACGAGGACGAGGAGCGTGAGGACCGGGCCGAGGGCGGCGCGGGTGCCGGGCGCCGCCGCCGTCGCCGCCGCGGGCGCCGCGGTGGACGCGGGCGCCGCAAAGAGCTCGAAGCGACCTTCGACCACGGCGAGACCGACGGCTACGGCCTCTGGCTCGACGCCGCCGTCAAAGACAACCCCGTCTACAGCGAGCATTGGGCCGGCAAGCGCGACGTCACCGTCCGCATCGAGGCCGATCAGATCGTCATCCGCCGCGCCGGCGAGCCGCAGGGCTCCGGCGATGGCGACGACGACTCAGACGAGTAGTTGTTCGTCTGACCAAGCAGTGCAAGGACGCAGGGAGCGTGGCGTGCTCTGCACGCGAGCGACCGAGGACGCCGCAATGCGCCGGTCAGACGGGCAACTAGACCGGCAGCTGGCGGCCGCCGGCAAAGTCGGTCGCCCCGCGCAGGTACAGCCAGAAGGCGGCGTCGGCGAGCGCCTGCGAGTCGCCCTCGATCGAAGGGGCGACGTCGAGCGCGACCTGCTGGGCCCAATCGGTCCCCTGGCCGTAGAGCTCGGCGAGTTCGGCGGCGCTGAAGGTCGGGCCGATCCGCCGCCGCAGCTCTTCGCGCAGGGCGTCGACCACCCGGTCGGCGAGACGGCGCTGGCGCGGCTCGTCGATCGCCTGCAGTGCCCGGCGCCCCTCCTCCCACTGGAAGAGAGCGTTCTCGAGGGGATAGCTCACCGGGCCGAGATTACCCAGCCGGCCCCGCCGGCAATCAGGAGGCCGGCGTCTGCGGCACTTCGCGCAGCGGGGCGTTGGCGCGGCCGCAGCCGTCCGGGGAGAGCTCGCCCTCGACCTTCCAGACGGACACCGGGCCGCTGCGCAGGACCGGGCGCACGGCGTCCTCGCCGCGCAGCCAGCGCGCCTCCGGGGATTCGACCGGGTCGCCCGGGTGGAGGAAGTTGAGGTAGGGGGCGGTGACGAGGTAGTCGAGATCGGCGTCGTCGACGGCGGCGCGGAAGGCGGCGCAGGTGGGGATCGCGTTGAAGGCGCCGTGGGGGCCGTCTTCGCCGAGGTAGCGGACGCGGTTGCTGAGGTCGGTGCCGTAGAAGCCGTAGCCGGCGAAGCCGGCGGTGGTGCCGGCGAGGCCGATGCGGGCGCCCTCGACCCCGCGGGCCCAGCGGTAGGCGCTGTTCAGGTGCATGCCGGGGATCTGCTCTTCGGCGCTTCCAGAGTTGGCGAAGCGGTTCTCCAGGTAGTGGCGCTGGAGCGGGTAGCCGATCGCGACCAGGCAGACGACGAGGGCGGCCGCCGAGCCCAGCACCAACGCGGCGCCGGTCCCCCGCGAGCGCAGGTAGAGCAGCAGCGCCGGTAGGAGGATGACGAGGAGGACGAGGAAGAAGGCGAAGACGCGGGCCTGGTCGTGGAGGGCGTCGTCGGGCCGGTTGGTGGCGAGGAAGACGAGTACCAGGGCGCCGACCAGACCCCACTGGCGCCGGGAGCCGTCGAGCCAGCGGTCGAGCGGCAGCAGCACGATCCCGGCGAGCAGGGCGGGGATCACGTAGCGGATGTTGATCCCGAAGCCGACCGGTTCCCCCTCAGCCCCCGCGGCGCTGAGCGGGGTGAAGAGGTAGGCGAGGGCGCCGAAGAGCGCCACGGCGCCGACCCAGCGCAGGATCCGGTCGCGGCCGTGGAAGAGGGCGAGCAGGGCCGCGGCGAGGGCCCCGGCGACCACCAGCGGCCAGAGCGCCCCGAAGGCCTCGTGCAGCCCCGGCCCGAAGTAATCGCGCCAGACGCCGGTGTCGGTCGCGTAGTGGGCGATGTTGAAGTCCGGGCGACCCTCCTGCAGCCGCTCGGGATGGGGCAGCGATATCGGCCCCAGCGAGTGCACCTCCGGGATCGGGTTGCCGGCGACGACGAGGTTCCGCAGGTACCAGAACCCGCCACCCAGGAACGCCGGCACGAACCACCAACCAGCGGCCACCCAACGCCGCCCCGGCCCCGCCAGCACCACCACCGCCAGCGTCAGCGCCGCCGCCATCGCCAACCCGGTAACCCGAGTCCCAGCCGCCAGCCCAGCCGCGAGCCCCGCCGCGGCAAGAGCCCATCCCTCGATTCGTCTGTTCCTTATCGTCACCTGGGACCAAGAAGGAACAGATGAAGACCAGGCCTGAACCAATATTGCGATTGAGGCGAGGAGGAGCGCTGCGGCCATGAGGTCGTTCTTGGCGGCGCCTGGATCTCTGACCACAAGCGTGTGGCACTCGAGCAGGATTGCCGCGGCAATCGCCGAAACCGCCCCGCGCCCATAAGGCCGCCCCACGCAATACGCAGCCAGGAACGCGACAGCGAGCCACCCAAGGTTCAGGAACAAAGACAGCGTGTCCCGCCCCGTAAGCAGGATCCCCACCGCGTGCAGAAGCTCCGAGTTCTGCGGATAGAACCAGTTCGTGAAAACCGTATCCACGTGGTGCATCCCGACCACCGAATGCGTCTGCACCATGTCCACCGCGAACGGGAGGTGGTACCAGAGCGAATCGAAGTTGAAGACCCCCCGGTCCAGGGCGTGCTTCGTAGTAACGGCATAGCTGAACACCGTGGCCGAGATCACCGCAACCATTACGAGCAGCGACCAAAGCCCTCCTCCGGTGGGTGACGTCGTAGGGGGGACCCCCTCCTGCCGCGCAGGAGGGGGTGGGTCCCCTGCGGCGGCAGGACCCGCCGGCCAGAGCACCACGGTCCCTGCAACCAATACCGCGGCCCCGATCAAAGCCCCGGCATAGAACAACCCAAACGTCCCAAGCACCTCCGAAATCCAAATAACGATTGCTATTCCACCGATCGTCTCCACAAGGCGCGCCGGAGCCCCCTCCCACTCCGGCAGCAACCTCTGCCGCAGCTTGTAGGCGCCGAAGGCCACCGGCACTACGACCAGGGCCAGCTGCAGGGCCCCCAGGAGGTAGGAGCCGAGGTCAACCATGCGTAGCTCCCCTGGGGGTCGCTATCCGCCGAGGTTGCCGCGGATGACGACCGGGGTCTCCCCTTCGGCGACCATCCCCTGGGCGCGCGCCTCGCGGTCGACGACGAGCGGATCGTCGGCGGAGTGGATCCGGTTGTGGAGGCGCCGGTCTTCTTTCAGCAGGACGTGCAGCTTGGCTTTGGCCGCGGTCGTCCCCGTGTAGGTCTTGACGAAGTCGACCGAGGGGCCGAGATAGGAGTAGAGCACCGCGACGAGGACGAGGGTGAGGGCGACGCGGCCGACCCGGTCCCACTTGATGCGGCTGGGGCCGCTGCGGGCGGCGGGACGGGCTTTGCGGGCGGCGGGACGGCGGCGGGGTGCCGATCGGGGGCGTCCGGCCTGCGCACGCGTTGCCATACCCGGAGCTACGCGGCCGGGCCCCGCATTCCTGCATCTAGGACCGGCGTTGGACGAAAGCGTTCAGGCCGGGGAACCGCGCGGCGTCGCCCAGCTCCTCCTCGATCCGCAGCAGCCGGTTGTACTTGGCGACGCGGTCCGAGCGCGAGGGCGCGCCGGTCTTGATCTGGCCGGCGCCGGTGGCCACCGCGAGGTCGGCGATCGTCGTGTCCTCGGTCTCGCCGGAGCGGTGCGAGATCACCGCCGTGTAACCGGCCTCGCGGGCCATGCGGATCGCCTCCAGGGTCTCGCTCAGGGTGCCGATCTGGTTGACCTTGACGAGAATCGAGTTGCCGACGCCGAGCTCGATCCCGCGCCGCAGCCGCTCGGGGTTGGTGACGAAGAGGTCGTCGCCGACCAGCTGCACCCGCTCGCCGAGGCGCTCGGTGAGGAGCTTCCAACCGTCCCAGTCCTCCTCGTCCATCCCGTCCTCGATCGAGACGATCGGGTAGCGCTCGCAAGCGTCGGCCCAGTAGGCGGCCATCTCCTCGGAGGAGAGCGTGCGGCCCTCGTGCTCGAGGTTGTAGGAGCCGGCCTCGAAGACCTCGCTGGTCGCCGGGTCCAGCGCGATGAAGACGTCCTTGCCGGGCTCGTAACCCGCCGCCTCGACCCCGGCCAGGACCGCCTGCAAGGCGGCCTCGTTGGACTCGAGGTTGGGCGCGAAGCCGCCCTCGTCGCCGCCGGCGGTCGAGAGCCCCTGCGAGGAGAGCGACTTCTTCAGCGCGTGGAAGACCTCGGCCCCGATCCGCAGGCACTCCGAGAAGCTCTCGGCGCCGGCGGGGACGACCATGAACTCCTGGAAGTCGACGGAGTTGTCGGCGTGGGCGCCGCCGTTGAGGACGTTCATCATCGGCACCGGCAGCAGGCTCGGCTCGCCGCCGCCGTAGAGCTCGGCCAGATACCGGTAGAGCGGCTGCTCGGAGTCCACCGCCGCGGCCTTGGCGGCCGCCAGCGAGACCCCCAGCAGCGCGTTGGCGCCGAGCCGGCCCTTGTTCGGGGTGCCGTCGAGCTCGATCATCGTCCGGTCGAGGGCGCCCTGCTCGGCCGCCCGGGCGCCGGTCAGCGCCGCGGCGATCTCGCCGTTGACGTTGGCGACCGCGCGGCCGACGCCCTTGCCGGCCCAGGCCTCTCCGCCGTCGCGCAGCTCGACCGCCTCGAACTCTCCCGTCGAGGCGCCCGAGGGCACCGCCGCCAGACCGCGCGCGCCGGACTCCAGCACCACTTCAACCTCGACGGTCGGGTTGCCGCGGGAATCGAGGATCTGGCGCGCGTGAATCGAGGAGATCGTGCTCACGGGCGCGCCAGTCTATTCACCGGCGGCGGCGGTACGCGGTGTGGCGGAGGGGCTATTCGCCTTCGGGGGCGGCGGTGGGAGGCACGGCGCCGGCCGGCACTTCTTCGCCGCTTTCCGGCGTGGCTTCCGGCCGCGGGCGCTGCGGGAACGGTTCGCCTTTGGGTTTGGTCGGGGTGACTTTGCCCGGCAGGGTGGGTGAGATCGGCGTCACCGGCGAGGGGCATTCTTTCGCCGGGGTTTTGGGGTTCGCTTCGTAGCAGGCCGCCGAAGCGTTTTTCGGGTGCCCGTCGCCCTTGAAGTTGCCGCATTTTTCGATCGTGAAGCCATCGGCGCAGACCGTTCGCTGCCGCCACTTGCTTTCGAAGTCGGCGACGAATTCAGAGAGGTATTCCTGCTGGTTCTGCTGGCCCAGGGTCGATTCGATCTGGGGTTTGGCTTCGGCCAAGGTCTGGACTTTTTCCGGAGTCAGCTTCACGACTTCCGAGAGGACCCAGTTTTTTTCGAATTTCGTCGGTCCGACGAGTTCGCCGGTGGGGCTGTCGAAGATCGCGGCTTTCAGCGGCCCTTTGAGGAATTCTTCGGTGATCCCTTCCTGCAGCCCGCCTTTGGACGCGCTGGTGGGATCGCTGGAGTACTTTTTCGCCGCCTTCTTCCAGGCTGCGGGCGAGCTGTCTTTTTCGAGCGCCTTTTTCGCCGCTTCGACTTCACCTTTGTCTTCGTTGAGGATCAGG
This sequence comes from Solirubrobacterales bacterium, assembly GCA_035634815.1. Lineage (GTDB taxonomy): Bacteria > Actinomycetota > Thermoleophilia > Solirubrobacterales > 70-9 > VAYN01. The sequence goes on from DASQCF010000029.1 coordinate 12,915, forward strand.
CGGACATCGCGGCTTTCTTTGGTCGTGAACTGAGCTTCCTTTTCGGCTTCGTAGTAAGCATCGACCTGGTCGCTTGACGGTTTCGGCGCCTGTTTGCCGATCTCTGCCTGGATTTCTTTGGTGACGATCTGCAGTTCGACCAGTTCGTTGACTTCCTGCTGACTGAAGTTCGATTCCTTGAGGAATTTGCTGTAGGCGCCAGGGGTCGGGAAGTTCTGTTTTTTGATCGTCGCGAGTTCGTCTTCGACCTGTTTTTCGGTCACTTCGATGCCGAGTTCTTCGCCCTCGCCGCGAATCCAGACGCCTTCGATCAATTCGGTCAGCGCTTTTTCCTGAAGTTCTTCGTATTTGTCCGAGCCGGGCTTCGGCGGCTTTTTCGCTTTTTCTTCGCCGGAGGTGGCCTGGCGGATCGTCGCCCGCTTCAGTTTGTCTTCACTGATGTCGGCGAACTCGTCGGGGACGTTCGAGACGTGGGCGACGTCCCCGGAAGGCACGCTCGGGCGGGTCAGCCCCTGGGCGATTGCGAAGCCGACGAAGAGCAGAATGAGGAGGGCGCCGAAAAGGATCAGCGCCAGGCGCTGCCGCCCGGCAGACCTGTCATTGCGGTCCGGCCCTCGGCCCGACCTCCCTCTCTGGCCCGCTTTCGCTCCCACGAAGGCGGCAGCATAGTCAAAACGGCCGCCTTAAGCAGGCTTTAGGCGGCCGCCGGCTCGGCCGAGCGCCGCGCCTCCCGCAGTCCCTCGGCCAGGGAGAGCACCGCTGCGAGGCGCTCCTGGGGGTCGCCGGCGGCCCGCAGCGCGGCGGTCTGCTCGCGCCATTCGTAGACCGCGCCCTCGACCTGCTCGGCGAGGATTCCGGCTCCCTCGGAGTCGAGCTCGACGCCGGTGACGCTGAGGCGGCCGCCGCGGAACTCGACGCTGCGGGCCCCGGCCAGGCCGAGTTCGATCCGCGCCTTCTGCAGCTTCAGCAGGTTCTCGGCCGGCGCCGGCAGCGGCCCGAAGCGGTCGCTGAGCTCGTCGCGGATCGCGCGCAGCTGACCCGGCTCGCGGGCGGCGACGATGCAGCGATGGATGTCGATCTTCGCCGCCTCGAAGGGCACGAAGGTCGCCGGCAGGTAAGCGTCGACGGGGACGTCGAGGCGGACCGGCTCCGGCGCCTCCTCGCGATCCTCCTCCCCCTCCGCGGCCTCGGCGACCGCCTCGTCGATCATCTGGCAGTAGAGCTCGAAGCCGACCGCGGCGACGTGGCCGGACTGCTCGTCGCCGAGCAGGTTGCCGGCGCCGCGGATGTCGAGGTCGCGCATCGCGATCCGGAAGCCGGAGCCGAGCTCGGTGTGGTCGGCGAGGGTCGAGAGCCGCGCCGCCGCCTCCTCGGTCAAGGCCTCGGCGGAGGGGTAGAGCAGGTAGGCGAAGGCGCGCTCGCGAGAGCGGCCGACGCGACCGCGGATCTGGTAGGCCTGGCTGAGCCCGAGCTGGTCCGCGCGCTCGACGATCAGCGTGTTCGCGGTCGGGATGTCGAGGCCGGACTCGATGATCGTCGTCGTCACCAGCACGTCGGCCTCGCCGCGCAGGAAGGTCAGCATCGTCTCCTCCAGCTGGTGCTCGTCCATCTGCCCGTGCGCTTCCAGGCAGCGCGCCCCCGGGACCAGCGCCCGCAACCGCTCGGTCGTTTCCGGCAGCGAGTCGATCCGGTTGTGGAGGACGAACGCCTGGCCCTCGCGCTCGATCTCGCGCCGGACCGCCTTGGCGACCAGGTCCTCGTCGTAGGGGCCGACGTAGGTGCGGACCGGGCGGCGGCCCGCGGGCGGGGTCTCGATCACCGAGATGTCGCGCAGCCCGGCGAGGCTCATCTGCAGGGTGCGGGGGATCGGAGTCGCCGAGAGCGCCAGCACGTCGACTTTCAGCTTCAGCTGCCGCAGCAGCTCCTTCTGCTTGACCCCGAAGCGCTGCTCCTCGTCAACCACGACCAGGCCGAGGTCCTTGGCGCGGACGTCGCGCGAGAGCAGCCGGTGGGTGCCGATCAGGACGTCGACCTTGCCCGCCTCGAAGTCTTTGAGCACGGCTTTGACCTCGGCCTGCGGGCGCAGGCGGGAGACGCCCTCGACCCGGAAGGGGAGGTCGGCGAGGCGCTCGCGGAAGGTGCCGTAGTGCTGCTGGGCGAGGATCGTGGTCGGCACCAGGACCATCACCTGGGCGCCGTCGGAAGCGGCCTTTACCGCGGCCCGCAGCGCCACCTCGGTCTTGCCGAAACCGACGTCGCCGCAGACCAGCCGGTCCATCGGCCGCTCGGACTCCATGTCGGCCTTGACCGCCTCGATCGCTTCCATCTGGTCGGCGGTCTCGCGGTAGGGGAAGGCGGTCTCCATCGCGATCTGCCATTCGCCGTCGGGCGGGAAGGCGTGGCCGCGGCGGGCGCGGCGCTCGGCGTAGAGGTTGAGCAGCTCGCCGGCCAGCGCCCCGGCGGCTTTGCGCGCCCGCGCCTTCAGGTTCTGCCAGCGTTTGCCGCCCAGCGCCGAGAGCGTCGGTTCGCCGCCGGCGCCGACGTAGCGGCTGAGCTTCGCCAGCTGGTCGGTGGGGACGAAGACGCGGTCCTCGCCTTTGTATTCGAGGTAGAGGTAGTCGCGGGTGACGCCGCCGACCTCGCGGGTCTCGAAGCCGGCGAAGCGGGCGACGCCGTGGTCCTCGTGGACGACGTAGTCGCCGACCCGCAGGTCGCTGAAGGCGAGCCGGCCGCGGCCGCCGCCGGGCGCCGGCTCCTCGCTGCGGCGGCGGTGGACGAGGCGGCGGAAGGGGTAGACGGCGAGTTTCAGCTCCGGGCTGACGAAGCCCTCGCGCAGGCGCGCCTCGGCGAAGGAGAGGCCGGGGTCCGGGGAGACGCGGCCGCCTTCGAGCAGGCGGGCGTCGAGGCGGTCGAGGCCGTAGCGGGTGCGCTCGGCCTCGCCGCGGCTCTCGAAAGCGACGACGGTGCGGTAACCGGAGCGGACCAGTTTCTCCAGCTCGGCCTCGGCCTCCTTGACGCTGCGGGCCGGGGACTCGGCGCGGGCGGCGCGGAAGGCGTCCTCGTCGTCCTCGCCGGCGGCGGTCAGGGAGAGCGCGGCGCGGGCGGCGAGCGGCTCGGCGACGTCGACGTAGAGGTGCTGGGCGTCCTCGGCGTGCATCGCCGTGGTCGCGTCCTCCCAGTGGTCGCGCAGCGCCGGCTCGATCTCCTCGGAGCCGACCAGCACCACCGCGGCGGCCTCGGGGACGAACTCCAGCGGCGCCCGGAAGTGCTCCAGCGGCAGCGCTTCGGCCAGGTTCGGCTGCTCGTCGCCCTCCTCCTCGGCGGCCATCGCCGCCAGCTCGGCCAGCTCGCGGTGCTCGGCGTCGAGCTCGGCCGCCGGCGCCAGCTCGACCCGCTCGGCCTCGCCGAGCGAGCGCTGGGTGAAGGTCGAGAACCAGCGCATCGACTCGACCTCGTCGCCGAACAGCTCGATCCGCACCGCCCGCTCCTCGGTCGCCGGGTAGACGTCGAGGATGCCGCCGCGGACCGCGAACTGGCCGCGCTCCTCGACCTGCTCGACCCGTTCGTAGCCGGCGGCGACGAGGTCGGAGGAGACGGCGCCGAGCTCGATCTCCTCCCCCAGCGCGATCGCGAACCCGGCCGGGCGCAGCGAGGCGTCGGGGACCGCCTCGGCCAGCGCCGTCGCCGAGGCGACGACCACCGCGTCGGGCTCGGCGCCGAGCGCGTCGAGGGCGTCGATCCGCAGCCCGACGAGGTGCGGCGGCGGCGTCACGTGCGAGGCGTAGCCGGTCCCGCGCGAGGGGTAGAGCCGGACCCGGCGCGGCGCCAGGTAGGCGCGCAGGTCGGCGGCGAGGTCGCGGGCCGAGCGGTCGTCGGGGGCGACCATCAGCGCCGGCCGCTCGGCGAGGCCGCGATCGTCCTCCAGCAGCGCCGCCAGCAGCAGCGGCCGCAGCATCGCCGAGGCCCGCACCGACTCGCCCTCCCCACCCTCGGCGGCCGCCCGCACGCGCCCCGCGAGCGCGTGGACGCGCTCGTTCTCGAGGGCGATGTCGATCAATGGACGGAGGCTCATGGCAGCGAAAAGGCCCGGATCGGGCGATCCGGGCGGAAGAGCCGATTCTAGGGTTCGATGCGCTCGGGCTGCAGGCGCCGCCAGCGAGCGCCCCTACCCACGCTTTCCGCCGCGAGCAGCCCTTCATCTCGAAGCGCCCGCAGCGCCAGTCGGATAGTCGGATCGCTGACACCGGGGATCGCCCGACGGACGTCGCCGATCTTGAATTCGGCAGGCGCCTCCTGAAGCGCCCAGCGCCGAATCCGCTCCTGCTTGTTGCCGCTTTCCGACCCCCTCCCCGCGGCGACGCGGCTTTCGAAAGTGTCGTAGGACTCGGCGAGGATTCGCACTAGGTATTCAGTCCAGGGCCAGATCGTGTGGTCCCCCGCATGCCAATCGCGCTGAGACTCTTCGAGCGCCAGGTAATACGCGTTCTTGGTCTCAAGAATCCGCTGCTCGACGCTGACGTAGCGGGCTACGCCGTAGTCGAGCCGCAGAAGCTCATGGGTAGTCGCCAGCCGCGCCAGCCGCCCGTTCCCGTCAGGAACCGGATGGATTGCCAGCAGGTCGAGGACGAACGCCGCGAGTGCGATCAGCGGATGGACCGATCCGCCTTCCAGGGTGAAGCGATAGGCCGAACAGAGGCCGGCAAGCAAGCCTTCGGTCTCCCTCCAGGGTGGGGGTCGAAAGACCGTGCGGGTAGTCCCATCGGGCAAGCGATCGACAATTCGATTGTCCTCGCGCTTGAGGGTCCCGCCAAGCTCGTTGGTGTGGGCGAGCATCTTCCGGTGCAGCTCGAGCAGCCGGGGCACGCCGAGGGGGACGAGGTACTGGTCTCGCATCAGGACATTGAGCGCGCCTGCATAGCCCGCGAACTCGCGCTCGTCGCGATTGCGAAAACGGGGCGGACGTGGGCCGACAAGGCTCTCTGCCCGCTCCGGCTCTACCTCAACCCCCTCGATCGCGTTCGAAGCGGTGATCGATTCGACCTTGGTCTGTTGCGCCAGCTTGAGCAACAGCTCGGGGACCTGGTCTTCGAACAGCTGCTGCCGTCCGCTTCCCCTGTCGACCGCCTTCAGCAGGACTCCCAGCCGAGGGGGCATCTCGGCGAAGGTGCGAGTCGGGTCCTGAAAGCTCCTCATTGGGGTAACTTAGCAAGAAATAGGGTAACTTCAGCTCAAATTATCCCTTTAACGGTCTTTTTACCGGATAACTATCCTATTTAGACTTCAGGACCTTGAACTTTTTGGTGGCCGGCTTGCCCACGTTGCCCGCCTTGTCGGTCGCGCGGACCTTGAAGACATGCTTGCCGGGCTTCAGCTTCTTGTAGGTCTTCGGCGAGCGGCAGTTCTTGAACTTGCCCTTGTCGAGCTTGCACTGGAAGGTCGAGCCGGCCTCGTTCGCCTTGAACTTGAACTTGGCGGTGGTGCTCTTCGACTTCGCCTTCGGCGCCTTGGTGATCTTCACCGTGGGAGCGGTGGTGTCGGGCGGGTTGCCGCCGCCGCCGTTGTTGCCCCCGCCGCCGCCACCGCCGCCGCTCGGCTCAGCGGCCACGGTCAGCGGCGAGGCGAGCTGCGAGGTTGCGCTGTTGACGGTCTGGGTGGCCGTGATCAGCGTCCCGGCGGAGACCGCGGGGAAGGTTTCTTTCCAGTTGCCGCTGCCGTCGGCGATCGTTTCCGTCAGGTAGCCGGCGAGCTCACCCGGGTCCGATTCCGTCTTGCGGAAGATGCGCACCAGGGCCCCGGGCTCGGCGGTGCCAGTGGCGCTCGTCGCCGTCACCGCGGTCACCACAGGCGCCGCGATCCCGCCGTTGGCGCCATTTAGGAGGCTGATGAACGGCCCGCCGTTAAGGCTGCCGCGGTTGCGGGTGATCGCGGTCGCGCTTCCCGGTTCGAGCGCTTCTTCGAGAACCACGATTGCCGGCCCGCTGTTGCTCTCCAGCACGTTTTCCCCGTCTTCGTTGCTGCCGCCGACGGTGTTGCCGGTCATCGCGGTGCCAGGGGGGTTTCTGACCTTGATCCCCGGCCCCCCGGAGCTGAAGACGGAGTTCCCGCGGATGTCGTTGTCGGGGTTTTCGACCACGATGCCCGCTTCGGCAGGCGCTTCGACGACGTTGCTGGCGATCAGGCCGGCGCCGGAGCCGACCACCGTCCGGATGCCGACGTTCCCGCCTTCGACGTCGTTGCCGATTACCCGCCCGGTGAGGAATCGGGTTTCGATGCCGACCCCGCCGACCATCCGGATTTCGTTGCGTTCGATTTCCTGCTCTTCGTTCACGTTCAGAGCGAGGGCGATGATCCCCTTTTCCGCGGGCGCCGCTTGATTGCTCCCGTCGGCGCCGAACCCGATCCAGTTGCCGAGCGCCTTGAAGTCCTCGCCGCCGCTTTCGCTGACGATTCCTTCGCTGCCGCCGACGACGAAGTTCCCGTCCCCCGTAGCCGGGCCGCCCGCGGTCACGTGGTCGGCGCCGCCGGCCCAGATGCCGATCCCGGCGTTCGCGACCGCTTCGGTTCCGGTGGCGTCGAGCCCGACGTAGTTGCCGTGGACGAGGGTCGGGCCGGTGGCCGGGAGCTCGGCCTGGAGTTCGCTGCCGTTGAGGTCGATGCCGGACCCGAGCGCCCCCGAGATCACATTGCAGCCGCCGTCGCAGGCGGCGCTCGTCAACGTTGCGCCTTCGACCGTGGCGCCGACCTCGTTGTTTTCGGCGGCGACGTTTTCGGCTGGGGTGAGACCTTTGCGGTCGGTGATCTCGATGTTCTTGCCGTTGGCCATGACGGTTTCGCCGTCGACGCCCACCCCGAAGTAATTGCCCTGGATCGTCGCTTCGCTGGCGCCCTCGAGGTCGAGACCGGTGCTGGTGGTGTTGGCGATCACGTTGCGCTGGCCAGCTTCGGTGCCGCCGATCGTCGCGCCGTCGGAGTTGGGGTCGACGAAGATTCCGAAGTTGGAGTTGGCGCCGGCGCTGCCGTCGAGTTTGACCCCGATCCAGTTGCCCTGGATGGTGACGTTCGAGGACGAGCTGCCGATCAGGATCGCGAAGGAGAGGCCGGTCAGCGACAGCCCCGAGATCGAGCTCCCGTCGGCGGTGACTTCGAGCCCGACTTCGCCGCTCGGGCCGTTGATTTCGACGCAAGGGCCATCGACCCCGGCATCGGTTTCGCAGGTGCCGCCTTTGACTTCAACCGGCGAGCTGAGCGCCGGCAGGACCGTGGCCGGGGCGATCGTGTCTCCGGCCTTGCCTTCGAAGACCGAGTCGTCAAAGGTGATTTCGTCGGCGACCGCGGTGGTCGCGTTGGCGACTTCGATCGCTGCGCGCAGGGTGCATTTGCCACCCGCCGTCAGGCATGCCGCCGTGGTCAGCGCCGGTTCATCGGCAGGGCTGTCGACTTCGTATTCGACGGCCGCGGCGGAAGCCGGCAGGACGAGGGCGAACAGGGCAGCGAGGAGCGTCAGGGCGACGCGGAGGCGGTTGCTCATTGCGCGACCCTATCCCGCCGCGGCGGACGAGGCAGGAGACCCTGGCCGGACGTCCGTCAGTCGTGCGTCGGCAGGCCGGGGCCGCTGCGCTGCCACTCGACCTGGCCGCGGCCCTCGGCGGCGGAGCGGCCGACGACGTCGTCCCACTCGTGCAGCATCCGCTTCAGTTGGGCGACGGCCTCGGGCGGGTGCGCGGCGACCTCGGCGGCGAGCTCCAGCGCCGCCTGCTCGGTGCCGGCGGCGGGGGCGACGCGGTTGACGAGCCCCAGCCGCAGCGCCTCGTCGGCGCCGACCGTGCGCGAGCTGAGCAGCAGGTACTTGGCGGCGGCGAGGCCGCAGAGGGTGACCAGGCGGGCGGGACCGACGGGGACGCCGAGGGCGGCGCCGGGGAAGCGCATCCGCAGGTTGGCGCCGCCGATCCGCATGTCGCAGGCGACGGCGATCTCGGCCCCGCCGCCGACCACGTCGCCGTGGCAGGCGGCGATCGTCGGCTTCGGGAAGTCGACCACCTGGTCGTAGAGGTCGGCGAAGAGCTGCATGCGGCGGACCTTGCCCTCGTCGTCGAGCTGCTCCCTGACGTCGGCGCCGGCGGAGAGCCCGAGGTGGTCGGCGGAGCTGACGACGACCACCCGCACCGCCTCGTCGCCGCGGGCGACGGCGAGGTGCTCGAGCAGCTCCAGCAGCATCTGGGTGCTGATCGCGTTCCGCGCCTGCGGCCGCTCGAGGCGGACGACCGCGACGCCCCGCTCGTCGACGGCATAGCTGGTCACCTCTTGGCCGGCGGTGCCGCCGTTCTCCGCGCTCATGACTCGGACGCTATCCGCTCGACCAAACGCTCGGTCTCCTCGGCGGCATCGGCGACCAAGGCTTCGACCTCGGGTTTCGGCTCGCTGAAGCGCCCGAGCACGTAGGCGGAGACGATCTCCGGGTCGGTCGAGTCGGGGCGCCCCACCCCCACCCGCACCCGCCAGAACTCGGCGTCGCCGAAGCCGCGTTTGAGGCTCTTGAGGCCGTTGTGGCCGGCGAGGCCGCCGCCGAGCCGCGGCTGGATCTCGCCGAACGGCAGGTCGATCTCGTCGTGGACGACGACGACCCGGTCGAGCGGCACCTTCAGCGACCCACGCGCCGGCCCGGCGGAGGTGCCGGATTCGTTCATGTAGGTGCGCGGCTGCAGCAGCGCCACCCGCGGGCCCCCCGGACCGGTCCGCCCTTCGGAGATCACCCCGTTGTACTTCTGCTTCGGTTTCGGCAGCTGCCAGCGCTCGGCCAGCTCGCTCGCCACCGCGAAGCCGACGTTGTGGCGGGTGCGTTCGTACTCGGGCCCGGGGTTGCCGAGGCCGACCACGAGGATGCGACCTCCCCCCTGCTCGCCGCCTTCGCGGCGGCGGAACAGCGACAGCGGTTACTCGCCCTCGGACTCGCCCGAGTCGCCGCCGTCGCCCTCGGCGGCCTCGCCCTCGGCACCCTCGCCCTCGCCGACCAGCTCGGCCTCCTCCTCGACCTCGGGCTCGACCTCTTCGACGCGCGGCGGCGAGAGGGTGACCAGGGTGACCTCCTCGGGGTCGTCGGCGACGAACTTGACGCCTTCGGGAGGGCTGATGGTGGAGAGCTGCAGGGTGTCGTTGATCTCCATCGTGGAGACGTCGACGACGATGTTGTCCGGGATCTCGGTCGGCAGCGCTTCGATCGTGATCTCGCGGGTGACGTGCTCCAGCACGCCGCCGCCCTTGACGCCGGGGGCGCTGTCGACGCCCTCGAGCTCGATCACGACCTCGGCCTGGATCGCCTCGTCGAGTTTCACCTGCATCAGGTCGAGGTGCTGGATGCTGCCGCGGACCGGGTGGTGCTGTTCTTCCTTGATCACCACTGGGACGGCTTTGCTGCCGTCGATCTCGAGGTCGAAGAGGGCGGCGCCTTCGCTGAGGACGCTGCGCACGTCGCGTTCGGCGACCTGGAAGGGCTTGGCCTCGGAGCCACCCGAGTAGACGACGCCGGGGACGACGCCCTCGCGGCGCATGCGGCGCGAGGAGCGCGAGCCGAAGTCGGCACGGGGTGCGGCTTTGAGAGTGGAACGTTTGCTCGCCATCGGACGGGAGAGGATAGAGAACTCGCCCCGGTCGGGCCTGTGACACCCTTCGACCTGCATGGCCGACGATTCGAAGATCCCGAAGGGGCGGGTTCGCCGCTCCGCCAAGCTGGGCTCGATCGTCGGCGTGCAGGGTGCCCGCTACGCCGGGACCAAAGCGACGAACGTCGGCCGCTCCGAGGAGCAGAGCAAAGAGCGGCTGGAGCAGCGCCACCTGGAGACGGCGATGAAAATGGTCGGCGCCCTGGGCCAGATGAAGGGCGCGGCGATGAAGCTCGGCCAGTTCGCCTCCTTCATCGACACCGAGTTCATCCCCGAGGAGTACCGCGAGATCTACCAGGAGCAGCTGGCCAAACTGCGCACCGACGCGCCGGCGATGCCGTGGGAGAAGGTCGAGAAGGTGCTCGAGGAGGAGTACGACGGCGAACCGCTCTCCGAGCTCTTCGCCGAGTTCGAGACCGAGGCCTTCGCCGCCGCCTCGATCGGCCAGGTCCACCGTGCCGAGCTGCTCGACGGCCGCGAGGTCGCGGTCAAGATCCAGTACCCGGGGATCGCCGAGGCGCTCGACGCCGACCTACGCAACGCCGGCACCCTGGTCCGGCTGGCGCGCGCCCTGGCGCCGGGGCTCGACGCCAAGGCGATCGCCGAGGAGATCCGCGAGCGGGTGATGGAGGAGCTCGACTACGAGTACGAGGCCCAGAACCAGCGCTCCTTCGCCCGCGCCTACCGCGGCCACCCCTTCATCTACGTGCCCGAAGTCGTGACCCGGCTCTCGCGCCGGCGGGTGCTGGTCACCGAGCTGGTCAGCGGCCGCGGCTTCGAGGAGATCAAGGAGCTGCCGCACGAGGAGCGCAGCCGCTTCGGCGAGATCGTCTTCCGCGGCAGCTTCGGCTCGATCTACCACCTGCAGCACTTCAACGCCGACCCCCATCCGGGCAACTACATCCTCATGGACGACGGCCGCGTCGCCTTCCTCGACTTTGGGATGACGAAGAAGCTCGACCGCGAGCAGATCCTGCTCGAGCAGCGCGCCTTCGACGCCGCCTCCCGCAACGACCCCGAGGCGTTCCGCCAGGCGCTGCACGACCTCGGCTTCGTCAAGAAGCCCTCGAAGCTCGACGCGGAGCGGCTGCTCGAACACATGCGCGTCGTCGGCGGCTGGTTCGTGATGGAGGACCGGGACCTGGAGATCACTCCGCGGCGGGTGATGAAGATCATCGAGGCGACCAACGACCCGCGCTCGGAGTACTTCGACCTGATGCGGCGCGAGTCGCTGCCGGCGGAGGAGCTGATGGGGCGGCGGATGGAAATCGGCGTCGTCGCCGTCCTCGGCCAGCTGCGGGCGAAGCGCAACTGGCACCGGATCGCCCGCGAGTGGGTCTATGCGGACCCGCCGGCGACCGAGCTGGGCGAGCTGGAGTGGGAATACTTCGAAGAGCGCGGGGTCAAGCGCGTGCCCGGACTTGCCGAAGCGACCTGAGCAGCGGTCCGACCAACAGGAGGAGACGATGAGCAGGATCAAACGCGGTTGGGGCCTGACCAAGAAAAGCTGGGGGCTGCTGCGGGAACACCCGTCGCTGGTCCGCTTCCCGCTCTACGGCGGCGTCGCGACGACGCTGCTGGCGATCGTCACCCTCGGCCCGGGGCTGTACCTGTGGGAGGAAGACCAACTCGCCGGCGCGATCCCGATCATCGTCATCGGCGTCTACGTCCTCAGCTTCGTCGGCTTCTACTTCAGCGTCGGCCTCGCTGCCTGCGCCGACATGATCTTCCGCGGCCAGGAGGCAACCGTCTCCGACGGCCTCGCCGTCTCCCGCAGCCGCATCGCCCAGATCAGCGGCTGGGCGGCGGTCTCGGCGGCGATCAGCCTGGTCATGGGCCTGCTCGAAAACCAGGGCGGGACGCTGGGCACGATCGCCGCCCGCCTGGTCGGGATGGCCTGGACCCTGGTCACCTTCCTCGCGGTGCCGGTGATCGCGATCGAGGGCACGGGGCCGTTCGAGACGATCAAGCGCTCGGCCTCGCTCTTCCGCGAGCGCTGGGGCCAGCAGATCACCGGCAACATCGCGATCGGCGCCGCGGTCTTCCTGCTCGGCGTGCTGCCGGCCGGGCTGCTGATCGCCGCCGGGATCGTGATCTGGTCCTCGGCTGCCTTCGCCGGTGCGGTGCTGGTCGTGATCGGCGCCCTGGTACTGGCGGTCGCGCTGCTCGTCTCGCGGGCGCTGAACGGGATCTTCGGCGTCGCTCTGTACCGCTACGCGCTCGAAGGTCAGGTGGTCGGCGGCTTCAGCCAGGAGGACCTCGAGTCGGCGGTCAAGGTCAAAGGCCGCGGCCGCGGCAAGGCGACGCCCCCGGGCGCCACCCCCGGCGTCGTCTAGCCATTCGTCTGTTCCTTTTCGTTCCCAGGGACGGATAAGGAACAGACGAACTCAGGAGAGGCGCTCGAACAGGCGCGGGTCGTTGGAGACGAGGCCGTGGACGCCCGCGGCGCGGAGCTTCTCCATCCGGGCGTAGTCGTCGACGGTCCAGGCGATCAGCTCGACCCCAGCTAGGTCGCAGATCCGCGCCAGGCGCGGCGTGACCAGCGGGTGGTAGACCCACATCGCCTCGACCCCGAACTTCGGCAGCTTCTCGGCGGCGAGGCCCGGCAGGCGGTGGCGCATCGCGACCAGCGCCGCCAGCATCGGCCCCTTCGCCCAGCGCTTGCTGGTCCAGTCCTTGGTCACCTTGGGATAGGTCCAGCCGCGCCGCAGCGCCGGTTCCAGTTCGAGGATTCGACGCAGCGAGTGCATCTCCATCGTCGAGATCATCGAGCGCTCGACCAGGGCCCGCTCGCGCAGCGCCTCAACCAGCTCCTCCTCCCGGCCCGGCAGCTTGATGTCGAGGTCGATCTCGACCTCGGCCAGTGGCGGTTCGAGGAAGGCGTCGAGCGCCTCGGTCAGCTTCAGCGGCGTCCGCCGCTCGGCGTCCTCCCAGTCGTGGGCGATCACCAGCGGGTGGCGCTGCTCCAGCGGCAGGTGCGAGTCCGGCAGCCAGAGCACGTCCATCTCGATCATGTCGACGCCCGCGGCGGCGGCCGCGTGGAAGCTCTCGACCGTGTTCCCGGGCGCGATCAGGTCGGCCCCCTTGTGGCCGACCAGCCGCAGCTTGCGGGGTTCGTCGCTCGCAGTCATCCCGACACCCTTTCAATTTCCGCCAGGCGGTCGGCAAGGCGAGGCGTGGATGCCTGGGTGGTCAGGACCAAGTGGGGCGACGTCGACACGACTCCCGGGTAGCAGCGCTACCCGGGACGTCGGGGAGATGGCGCATCCACGCCGGTCCTGGCCGACCAGGCGCCGCGACTCTCCGCAGCCGCCCGCCTAGAACAGCTGGTTCTCGCCGGCGAAGATCTCCGAGACCGAGTCGTCGGTGAAGATGCGGCGGATCGAGTCGGCGAAGGTACTGGCGGTCGAGAGCACGGTGATGTTGTCCGGGGCGCCGGGGCGCAGCGGCAGCGTGTCGGTGACGACGATCTGCTCGATCGCCGAGTCGGCGAGCCGTTCGTAGGCGGCGCCGGAGAAGACGCCGTGGGTGGCGCAGGCGATGACCCGGGCGGCGCCCTCGTCGATCACGGTCTGGGCGGCGGCGCAGAGGGTGCCGGCGGTGGCGATCATGTCGTCGACGAGGACCGCGGTCTTGCCCTTGACGTCGCCGACCACGTAGCCGATCTCGGCGACCGCCTGGGCCGGGCGCTCCTTCTCCATCACCGCCCATTGGGTGCCGATCCGGCGGGCGAAGTTGCGCGCGGTCTTAACCCGGCCCGCGTCGGGCGAAACGATCACCAGCTCGTCCTTCAGTTCCTGGTCGATGAACCACTGGGTCAGCATCGGCATCGCGGTCATGTGGTCGACCGGGACGTGGAAGAAGCCCTGGACCTGGCCGGCGTGGAGGTCCATGGTGAGGACGCGGTCGACGCCGACCCCCTCCAGGCACTTGGCGACGATGCGGGCCGAGATCGGCTCGCGCGGGGCCGACTTCTTGTCCTGGCGCGCGTACCCGTACCAGGGCAGGACGGCGATGATCCGGTGCGCGGAGGCGCCCTGGGCAGCGTCGATCATCGTCAAGAGCTCCATCAGCGCGTCGTTCGGCGTCATCCCTTCCGCCTCGTTGGCGCAGGTCGACTGGACGAGGAAGACGTCGGCGCCGCGGATCGACTCCTCGTAGCGGCAGTAGACCTCGCCGTCGGCGAAGGTCTTTAACGTCACCTGGCCGAGGTCGAGGCCGAGCTTGCCGGCGACTTTGGCGGACAGGTCCATCGAGCAGCGGCCGCCGAAGACCATCATCTTCTTCGTGTAGTCGTGGTCGATGCCAGTCGCCACCTGCGGGCGCTCCTCGATCATGCTCACGCGTCTTTGTCCTCTCGCATCTCGGCCGCCTTGCGAGCGGCGTATCCGTCGATGTTCCGTTGCGCGTTCTCGCTGACGGCGAGAGCCCCCTCGGGCACGTCGTCCTTGATCACTGCGCCAGCGCCAGTGTAGGCGGAGTCGCCGACTTCTACCGGTGCGATCAGCATCGTGTCAACGCCGATGCGCACGTCGCGGCCGATCGTCGTCCGGTTCTTGCGGAAACCGTCGTAGTTGGCGGTGATCGTGCCGGCGCCGAGGTTGGTGCCGGGGCCGATGTCGGCGTCGCCGACGTAGGCGAGGTGCGGGACCTTGGTCCCCTCGCCGACCTTGGAATTCTTGATCTCGACGAAGGTGCCGGCCTTGGCGCCGTCCTCCAGCACCGCGCCGGGGCGCAGGTAGGCGAAGGGGCCGACCGAGCAGCCGGCCTGGACGTCGCACTCGACCAGGTAGGAGTGCAGGACCTGGGAGCCGGCGCCGACCGAGCAGTCGATCAGGGTGCTGAGCGGGCCGACGGCGGCGGCCTCGCCGATCCGGGTCTCGCCGCGCAGGGTGGTGCCGGGCTCGATGCGGGCGTCGGCGGCGATCTCGACCCCGGCGTCGACCCAGGTCGAGGCCGGGTCGACGACGGTCACGCCGGCGAGCATGTGCGCCTCCAGCAGGCGGCGGCGGGCCTCGGCCTCCACGGCGGCGAGGTCGACGCGGTTGTTGACCCCCATCGTCACCGCGAGGTCGTCGGCGCGGTGGGCGGCGACCTGGTGTCCCGCCTCGCGCAGCGCAGGGAAGACGTCGGGCAGGTAGTACTCGCCCTGGGCGTTGTCGTTGGAGAGGCCGCGCAGCGCCGTCGCCAGCAGGGCGGCGTCGAAGGCGTAGGTGCCGGCGTTGATCTCGCCGATCTCCAGCTGCCAGGCCTCGGCGTCACCGGCGGCTTTCGCCTCGACCACCCGCTCGACCCAGCCCTCCTCGTCGCGGACGACGCGGCCGTAGGAGCCGGGGTCGTCGAGCTCGATCGTCAGCATCGTCGCCGCCGCGACCGAAGACTCGTGGGCGTCAAGCAGCGCGGCGATCGTCTCGGTGGAAATCAGCGGCACGTCGCCGGAGAGGACCAGCACCGTATCGGCGCCGCTCTCCTCGATCAGCCCCAGCGCGGCGCGGATCGCGCCGCCGGTCCCGTCGGAGACCGGCTGCTCGACGGTCTCGACCCCCTCGGGCAGGCCGGCGGAGAGGTCGCGCCCGGGCGAGACGATCGCGGCGACCCGACCGGCGCCGGCCTCGCGCGCAGCGAGGATCGGCCAGGCGACCAGCGGCCGGCCGCAGACGGGGTGCAGCATCTTCGGGGTCGTCGAGCGCATCCGAGTGCCCTCGCCGGCCGCCATCACAAGCACCAGAGGCGAACTCACCCGCGAATCGTATTGCTGGACGGAAACAGCTGTGGGACCAAGGCTGTCGGCGGGCGGGTCCTGTCACGGCAGGGGACCCCCCATGTCTTCCGGTAGCTAAAGCTTCCTCAGACATGGTCCCCCCTACCGTGCCACCCGCCCGAGAGCCAAGTCAAAGGGCTGTTTTCCGTCGGCAGGGGACGTTTCTCGGGCGGGTGGCTCCGGTGTGGGGGTTGCCGAGCATCCAGCGCAGGCAACCCCCATCAGCCGGAGACGGGTCCCGCCCGCCAGGGGCCTTGGTCAAAAGCTGTATTGACTAGGCGCGCTTGGCTAGGTCTTTGCCCAGCAGTGCTACGGAGGTGAGGGTCCAGCCGGCGAAGATCAGGTCTATTCCTACGAGGAGGCCGATTGCCCAGTCGGCGCTGCTGGGGAACTTGACGAGGATCAGGACCCCGATGAGGATGCCGGCGATGCCGCTGAGGCCGAGCAGGCCGGCGTTCGGCTCGCCGCGGGCGACGAAGGCGATCGCGGTCCGGGTCAGGCCCATGAAGAGGAAGTAGATGCCCAGCACCAGGGTCAGGGTCAGGGTGCCGTTGTGGGGTTCGACGATCAGCCAGAGGCCAACGATCACGGTCAGAATTGCCCAGGCAAGCCGCAGCACCACGGTCCCGATCGAGTGCGCCGAGAAGGCCGCCGCGACGAGGACGATGCCGACGAACAGCAGCAGCCAGCCGATGAAGATCGCGGTCCCGACCGAGGCGACCGCGGGCACCAGGATCGCGATGCAGCCAAGGACGATCGCGGCGACGCCGAGGAACATCAGCGCCTTCCAGCTGCGGCTCAGGCCCTCGCGGACCTCGGGGTCGAGCGACGCTCCTCCGATCTCCATGCCGAGGACAGTAAGTCGCCCGGCGGACGCCTCCTGCCGCCCTGGCGGCGCCGTTACACCTTGCGATAGCGGGCGTCGACGATCGAGTAGAGCCCGAACCCGATCAGCCCGGCGGCGACGAGCCCCAGCAGGAGGGGGCCGTAGGAGGCATGCGCGAGTTCGCGCAGGGCGCCGTCGAGGCCGATCGCCTGCTTGGGGTTGTAGTCGACCGCGGCTTTGATCAGCCCGTAGCCGATCAGCGCGAAGATGACCGCCCGGGCGACGATCCCGAAGACCCCGAGGGCGGTATAAGCCTTCTCGACCCCCTCACTCATTTCGCCGGTCTTGGCGTCCTCGAGGAACTTCCGCGCAAGGCCCTTGTAGCCCTGGTAGACGGCGACACCGATCAGGATCGCCCCGGCGATGCCGACGAGGACGGTGCCGCCGGTCCAGTCGAGGACGCCGCCGGTCGTCTGCTTCGGCGAGCTCGAGCCGCCGGCGGAGGAGGTGAGGATCTGGATCGCGGTGATGCAGAGGATCCCGTAGGCGATGCCGCTGTCCAGCGCTGAGAGGCGCTCGAAGGTGCTGTCCTCCTGTTCGGCGCCGTGGCCGACGGCCGCGCGGATCAGCCTCCAGAGCGCGTAGCCCCCGAGCCCGATCGCGACCAGGACGAGCAGCAGTTCGCCGAAGGACTGGTGGGCGATCGTCTGCAGCGCGCCTTCCTGGTTGGTCGCCTTGCCGCCGTCGCCGAGGGCCAGCTTCAGCGCCAGCACACCGATGATTCCGTAGACCACGCCGCGGGCGACGAGGCCCGCCCGCGCCAGCCAGCCGAGCGTCTTCGCGTGCGCGAGTTCGTGCCCCCCCTGCTTCGCCTTGTTCCCCAGATCCCCGGAACCCATCCCCACGTCGGTCTTCATCTCGCTGCACTCCCTTTCTGTGCCGCGCCCGGGACGCACACCGTGATCGCCCCGGGTTCGACGTCGACCTTGAATGACTTGACCTTCTTGCGGTCTCCCCCGTCGAGCTCATAGCGGACCTTGCGGTCGAGCTTGACGCGCACCTTGCGCCCCTGGGTGACGCGGACGAAGGGGGACTTCTGCGCGTCGCCGAGGGCGGTGCGGGCGGCAGCGCGGACCAGCTTCACCGGCCCCTCGGAGGTGAGCACGCCGACGTCGAGCAGGCCGTCGTCGGGTTGCGCGTCGGCGAAGACTTCGATGCCGCCGAACAGTTCGCCGAGGTTGCCGACGAGGATGCAGCTGGCCGGGCCCTTGTACCAGCGGGTGCCGTCGATCTTGATCTTCGCTTCGAAGCCCGGCGCGTTCAGCTTGGCGGCGCCGCCAAGCACGTAGGCGGCGCGGCCGAGGCGGTCCTTGAGGTCGTCGGCGCCCTTGATCATCGCCGCGTCGAAGCCGGCCCCGGCCATCACCCCGAAGCGCTCGCCGTTGAAACGGCCGACGTCGAGGCGGCGGCGGTCTCCGTGCAGCGCGACCTGGACGGCGGCGGCGATGTCGGGCTCGATGCCGAGGTTGGTGGCGAACAGGTTCGAGGTCCCGGCGGGGGCGATCGCCAGCGGCACCTGAGTGTCCTTCAGCGCGTTGACGCAGCGCCGCACCATCCCGTCCCCGCCCCAGGCGAGGATCAGCTCGGCGCCTTCCTCCAGCGCCTTCTCGACCGCGGCCGGCGCCCGCTTGCTCTTCGGCACCTCGGTCCACAGCGGCTCGGAGACGCCGGCCTCGGCGAGCGTGCGGCGCAGCTCGGGAAGACCGCCGGCAAACGTTTTGCCGGCGTGGGCGACGACCGCGAGCTTCATCGCTGTGCGCGCCTCTCCGCGGCCGTGCCGGCGGCGCGGCAGGCGAACAGGAGGACGAGGATCGCGCCGATGCCGATCAGGACGCCGCCGGCGACGTCGAGCGGGTGGTGCATCCCCTCGTACATGCGCGAGAGGGCGACGAAGGTGGCGATCAGGATCGCGGCGGTCCAGGCCAGCGCCTTCTTTAGGCTGCTGGTGAAGCGAGTGGTGAGGAGCAGCACCAGGCCGGAGTAGACGGCGATCGAGGCGGCGGTGTGGCCGGAGGGGTAGCTGGCGTCCACTTCCAGCTGTTCCAGCCGGTGGACGGACGGGCGCTGGCGGGGGACGACGATCGAGGTGACGCGGTAGGTGGCCGACTCGACCGCGAGGACGAAGGCGGCGAAGGCGGCGATCAGCCAGCGGCGCTTGAAAGCGGCGACGAGGGCGACGATGCCGACGATGACCGGCAGGACCGGGGCGCCGCCGACGGTCGAGCCGATTTCGGCGAAGGTGGTGAGGGTGCCGGTCCGGTGTTCGGCGAGGGTGTCGTTGAAGCTCTCGTCGGTGCTTTCGAGGCCGAGGCCGCTGCTGGGGAGCAGCACGTGCACGACGAGCAGCGCCAGCAGGATCGAGACCGCGGCGAGGACGAGGAAGCCGGCGAGCAGCGCGAGGAAGAAGACGAGGGCGGGATGGCGCGAGTCGAGGGCGCCGGCGAAGCGCTCGGCCGGCCCGCCGGGGCTCGCCTCGAAGATCGGGACGGTGCGGCGCTCGGCGGACCCCTCCCGCTCAGGGGTCGATGCGGCGCGTGATCTCTCCTCGACGGTCACGCCCCGATCTATCCCCGAGGCGCCCGCATAATATGCATCGAGTCGTTTAACCAAAGGCGGTGTTCGATGGCCTTTGCGGGGTAATCCCTCCTTCTGATGCCGTTTTTCCTCCTCCTGCTGATCTCCCTCCTGGCCGGCCTGGGAGCCGCCTTCATCGCCCGTCGCTACCCCGGCGGCGGCACCGCGCCGGCCGCGGTCGAGCTGGCGCGCGAGGCGGGTGAGCACGCCACCGGGCCGCTCGGGCGGCGGGCGGCGCGGGCGGCGCGGAGCGACCCCGAGCGGGCGACCGAGCTGGCGCTGACCCTGGCCCTGCTGGTGGTCTTCGTCGGCGGCGCGCTGCTCGCCCTGCTGGCGGTCGCCGTCCGCAGCACCGACGTCCTCGCCGGCATCGACAGCGCCGTCGCCGAATGGGGCGACCGCCACTCCAGCGCCTGGTCCCACGACGCCCTCACCCTCGTCACCCAGCTCGGCGAGACCTGGCTGGTGGTCCTCGTCGCGATCGTCGTCGCCGCGGTCGAGCTGGCCCGCACCCGCAGCCGCTGGGTGGCGCCGTTCCTGATCGCGGTCATCCTCGGCGACAAGCTCCTGACCGAGGGCCTGAAGCAGCTGATCGACCGCGCCCGGCCGCAGATCGAGGCCGTCGCCGCGACCCTCGGCCCCTCCTTCCCCAGCGGCCACACCTCGACCGCCGCCGCCTCGTGGGCCGCCTTCGCCCTCGTCGCCGGCCGCTGGTGGGGCCGGCGCGCCTGGCCGGCGCTCGCCGGCGCCGCCGTCGGCATCGCCGTCGCCGTCGCCCTCAGCCGCGTCCTGCTCGACGTCCACTGGCTGAGCGACGTCCTCGGCGGGCTCGCCCTCGGCTGGGCCTGGTTCGCCGCCTGCGCGATCGCCTTCGGCGGCCGCCTCCTCAGCTTCGGCGCCTCCGCTCAGGCAGCGGGCCGCGGCGAGGCGGAAGCTGCGCCCGACGACTCCGCAGCCACAGCCGCTTCCCGTTCCCGCTCGTAGAACTTCACCCACTTGCGGACCGCGTTGTCGGAGACGCCGTACTTGCGACCGACCGCGCAATAGTTCGTCGCCTCGATCTCAGCGAGGAGTTGCTCGTAGGGCGGGCGCTCGACTCGCCTGTCCGCCGGGTTCGACCGCCCCCGTAGTTTTGAGCGATCCCAGCGAGTCCCACACGGCCGCGAGCAGTGGCGCTGCTCGGGCCTCCCCGGAACGAAGCTGCTTCCACATCGGCGGCAGGCTCTCTTAGCTTTCTCGACCCGATTCTTTCGTCCGCAGTGGGTATCGAGAGTCGCAGCACAGTTCGGACAGACGATCCTCAAGTTCTCCAGGCGATGATCGTTCCTCACGCCGTTTATGTGATCGAGGATCATCCCCATCGGGCGGCCCTTCCAGACCTCAGCTTGGCCGCACATCTCGCACTTGGGCTCCTTCAGCCCCTCTTGATAAAGGCGTCGCTTCACATGTTGGCGTGAATAAGTCGAGTTTTCGACCAGTACTTTATCCAGTTGCCGGGCGGCCGAACGCAGATTGCCCGCAGTGGCGCGGCTCGAGTCGAAGTGGTCGGTTGGGATCTCCCATAGAGCTGCGTACTTTTTGAGGATGCGCCATGCCCCACCTGATGGGCAGAGACCGAGCTTTCGCAAGCTCTCGGCCCAAGAAATGGAGTCGGCGATCGCCGATCGGGCCTGCTCCTCCGTGTAACTGAGATTCGGACCTGGCATGCCTGGAGCTTGACAGGTGATGCAGACGGAAAGTTGCGACTGGGGAGCCCGGGCTTGAACCGGAAATTCGACATTCAAAGTGTCGCGTGTTGCCGCTTACACCACTCCCCAACGGAGCTGCCACCAAGCTTAAAGCGCTCGCCCTACTCCTCGGTCGCCCGCGCGACCTTGCCGCCTTTGGCGCCGGGCTCCATCGCCGGGCCCCGCGGTGAGGCGATCCCCAGCACCCGCATCGCCTTCAGGCCCAGTCCCAACTTCTCGCGGCCTTCGGTGGCGCTGACGTCGTGGCCGCAGAGCTCGCGGACGCGCTCCAGGCGGTAGCGGATCGTGTGGCGGTGGGTGAAGAGCTGTTTGGCGGTGGCGGCGACGTTGCCGTCGTTGTCGAGGTAGGCCTCGACGGTGGCGACGAGCTCGGTCTCGTACTGGTCGTCGTACTCGTTCAGCGGCTGGACCGTCTCGGCGTAGAAGCGTTCCAGCTCGGCCGGGTCCTCGCTCATCGCCGGCAGCAGCAGGCGGTAGGCGCCGGTGTCCTCGAAGGCGATCGTCGCCCGACCCTCGGCCTCGCCGACGTTGACCGCGAGGTGCGCCTCGCTGCCGGCGCGGTAGAGGTCGACCGGGTCGGCGCAGCGGCGGCTGCGGCCGGTGGTCAGGTGGAAGCCGGAGAGGCTGTCGTCGAGCTCGCGCGAGAGCCCGGCCGCGGCCCGCGCCAGCCGCTCGTCGTCCTCGGCGGGGACGATGGCGACGATCTCCGCCGCCGCCTCGCCGCCGTCGCTGGCCGCCAGCGCCCCGGGCGCCAGGGCCCGCAGCGCCCGCTGGGCCAGGACCAGGACCCGCTCGCGCCACTCGCCCGTCTGCGCCGCCCGCGGCGCGGCCCGCAGGACGACGACGCCGGCGCCGCGGTCGAGGTCGGCGCCGAGCTCGGAGGCCTGGGCGACGATGTCGCGGCGATCGGTCACCTCGCGCCGCAGCACCGCTTTGACGAAGGCGCCCGCCGCCTCCTCGCTCTCCCACTCGGGCGAGCGCGAGCGCTCCAGCTCCAGCGCCAGCAGCGTCGTCACCATCCGCGCGATCACCGGGTCGGGCGGCTGCTTGGCCCGGTAGCGCAGCTCGCCGACCGCGGTGTCGGCGACCCGCAGCTCGACCGTCGTCACCCCCTCCCCGCCGCTAAGCAGCTTCTGCTCCTGGTCGGAGGAGGCGCCGGCGACGGCGAGGACCGCGCTGGAGCGGTCGATCAGGGCGACGCTGGCCTCGAGCAGCCGCGCCGCCGCGCGGGCGACCGCGGGCAGGCCGGCGCCGGACTCGACGGCGTCGGAGAGCGCCTCGAGCAGGGACGCTCGCTCGGTGGATGCAGAGCCAGGCATCGGGTCATTATCCCGACGCGGCGCTGGATTCAGTTGCCGTTCAGAAAGTTGACGATGTCCGTGTAGTAGTAGACGACGGCCAAGCCGATGACGACGCCGCCGATCACCAGGGCGGCGAGGACGAAGACGGAGAGGAAGCCGGCCGCCGCCTTCTCCCAGAGCCGGCCGTAGGCGCTCAGCGCCGGGCTGAGGATCAGGGTCACGAAGACGACGAGGCAGAGGACGGCCGCGATCGCGTAGAGGAGGTACTGGTGACCGAGGTCGGTCAGGGCGTAGAGGGTCACTGCTCTGGATTGTGCCGAAGTTGCGAGACGACCAGCCCCACCGCGGCGCTGAGCGAGAACGCCGCCGCCCCCAGCGCCCAGCCGGCGCTGACGTCGCTCAGGTAGTGGATCTCGAGGTAGACGCGCGAGAGGCCGATCAGGGCCGTGAGCGCGAAGCCGGCGACGACGACCGCGGTCGCCCGCGCCATTCCCGGCCGCAGCCGCAGGATGATCGTGATCGCCAGCCAGAGGTAGAAGACCGAGTGGGCGGCGTGGCCGCTGGGGAAGGACGAACCCGAGGCGGAGGCGAGCGGGTCGGGCGGACCGGAGCGGTCGACGACGCCCGCGAGCACGTCGATCCCGGTCTGGGTGATCGCCATCCCGCCGACCAGGACCCAGAACTCGACCCAGCGCCGCCGCCAGGCGAGCAGGGTGGCGCAGATCGCCGCCGCCAGGCCGACGGCGAGCGCGGACCCGAACCAGCTGACGACCTTGGCGACGCTGGTCAGGGCGCTGGCCTGGATGTGGCCGACGAGTTCGAGCGCGGTTTCGTCGCCCGGCGTCGGCCCGGGGTCGCCGCCGATGATCACCGTGTAGGCGACGAGGACGAAGAGCGAGACCGCCAGGGTCGCCATCAGCGAGGTGAATTCAAGTCCGAAGGTGCCGCCGGGGGTGACCCGGTCCCAGAGGAAGCGGAGCTCGCGGCGGCGCGCGAGGTCGACCATCCAGGCCGTCGCCCGGTGCCCCTCCATCCAGCGCACCGCCGCCTCGCGGTTCTCCTCCACCCGCAGCTTGCGGACGACGAAGACGGCGGTGGCGACGATCACGATCAGCGTCGCCAGGGCCGCGGCGCCGCGCGCCGCGTAGTGCCCGGCGGTCTCGATGCTGCGCGAGAAGAAGTAGCCGACGAGGATGTGCAGCGAGGCCCAGAGACCGGTGCCGAGGACGCTGTACGGGACGAAGGCGCGGTAACCCATCCCGGAGCTGCCGGCGATGAACGGGGCGAAGGCGCGCACCAGGCTGATCCAGCGGCCGATGAAGATCGTCTTGCCGCCGTGGCGGCCGAAGTAGTCCTCGACTTTCTCGAAGCGCTCGTGGCTGATCCCGACCCGCGGCCCGTGCTTCATCACGAACTCGCGGCCGAGCCGGCGGCCGAGGAAGAAGCTGGTGGTGTCGCCGAGCCAGGCCGAGAACCAGGCGATCGCGATCAGCAGGTAGATGTCGATCGCGCCCTGGCCGGCGACGGCGCCGCCGAGCAGCATCACCGTCTCGCCGGGGACGACGAGGCCGACGAAGGCGCCGGTCTCGGCGAAGGCGAAGACCGCGACCAGCAGGTAGGTCCAGGCGCCGAGGGTTTCGGAGACGTCTTCCAGCAGGCTCTGCAGGTCGAGGTGGCCGAGCTGGCGGCTGATGAAGAAGTAGACGGCGCCGATCGCCAGCGCCGCGGCGGCGATTTTCAGCCGTTTGCGGTTGCTCCCGCCCTCGGACTCCCCCGGCAGCTTCATGGCGCCAGTCTCGCGATTCCGGCGGCGCAGACGATCGCTTCGGCGGCGTCGAGGCGCGCGGCGGCGGCCTCGGCGGCGGCGAGGTCTCCGAAGAGGCCGACGGCGGTCGGGCCGGAGCCGCTGAGGATCGCCAGCGGGGCCCCGGCCGCGCGCAGCGCCGCCAGCGCCTCGCCGATGTCCGGCCGCAGCGAGAGCGCCGCCGGCTGGAGGTCGTTGACGAGCAGGTCGGGGTAATCGAGCGGCGAGGCGCCGGCGCCGGCGGCCTCGCGCAGGCGCGCCGCCAGCTCGTCGAGCTCCTCGGCGCCGCGGCCGAGCCCGAGCCGGTCGGCCTCGGCGAAGACCGCGGCGGTGCTGAGGCCGCCGCCCCCCGGGAGCAGGACCGCGGCGTGCTCGGCCGGCTCCGGCAAAAGCTCGATGCGCTCACCGGCTCCGCGGACCAGGGCCAGAGCCGGGCGCAGCTGCGAGGGGACGTCGGCGCCGAGCTCGGCCGCCAGCGCCGGCAGGTCGGCGACCTCGCCCGCCGCCAGCCGCAGGACCGCGGCCGCGTCGCCGCTGCCGCCGCCGAGCCCGGCGGCGACCGGGACCCGCTTCTCGATCTCGATCCGCAGCGGCTCGCGATCCCAGCCGCGCTCGCGCAGGCCGGCCAGCGCCCGTGCGGCGAGGTTCTCGCCCTCGACGCCGGGGCAGACGACCTCGTCGTGCTCACCCGGGGCGACCGTGATCAGGTCGGCGAGCGCCAGCGGCTCGAACAGCGAGCAGAGCTCGTGCAGGCCGTCTTCGCGGGTCCGCCCCAGATATAGGCAGAGGTTGAGCTTGGCCGGCGCGCGCAGCAGCATCAGCGGCGCAGCTTGGCGGAGAGGGCGGCGAATTGCTCCGGCGCCAGCGCCTCGGCGCGGGCGTCCTCCGGCAGCCCGAGCTCGGCCAGCGCCGCCCGCGCCGGCGCCAGGCTGCCGGGCGCGGCGTGCTCCAGCGAGCGGGCCAAGGACTTGCGGCGGTGGGCAAAGGCGGCGCGGATCAGCTTCCGCGTCTCGGCGTCGGCGCCCGGGCCGGTGCGGCGCAGGCGCAGGATCGCCGAGTCGACCCGCGGCCGCGGCTTGAAGACGGCGGGATCGACCGCCCGCACCAGCTCCACCTCGCAGGCGAGCTGGGCGACCGCGCTCGGCGACCCGTAGGTGCGGCTGCCCGGCCCGGCGCGCAGCCGGTCGGCGATCTCCCGCTGCACCATCACCGTCCAGCGCTGCAGCGAGGGGAGCTCCTCGATCGTCCGCAGGATCAGCGGCGTCGCCACCGAGTAGGGGAGGTTGGCGACCATCGTGCCCGGCGCCGGTCGGAGCGCCGCGAGGTCGAGCTTCATCGCGTCGCCCCAGTGCAGCGAGACGTTTGGCAGCGCCGCGACCCGCTCCAGCGCCGGCGCCAGCCCGCGGTCGATCTCGACCGTGTGCAGGTGCGCCGCGGCGGCCGCCAGGCGCTCGCTCAGCACCCCTTCCCCCGCCCCGACCTCGATCACGACGTCGCCGGGGCCGAGCTCGGCGTCGCGGACGATCGCGTCGAGCAGGTTGGGGTCGGCGAGGAAGTTCTGCCCGAGCCGGACCATCAGGTCATCTCACTACCAGCCGAACAGCGCCGCGGCGTTTGCCTCGACGGTGCGCTCCAGCTCCTCGTAGGAGACGCCGCGCTCGGCGGCGATCGCGCCCGCGGTCTCGACCACGTAGGCGGGCTGGTTGCGCTTGCCGCGCTTCGGCTGCGGCGCCAGGTAGGGGGCGTCGGTCTCGACCAGGATCCTGTCCTCGGGCACCTTGGCGGCGGCGAACAGCAGCTCCTTGGCGCTCGGGTAGGTGGCGTTGCCGGCGAACGAGCAGTACCAGCCGCGCTCGGCCGCGTCGCCGACCCGGTGCGGGGCGGAGAAGCAATGGAGGATCACCGGCGCCTCGCCGGCCCGGGCGTCGAGGGTGGCGAAGATCTCATCGGTGGCGGCGGTCTCGCCCTCCCGGTCGCGGGCGTGGATCACGATCGGCAGGCTCAGCTCCCGCGCGATCTCGATCTGCGCCGCGAAGGCGCGCCGCTGGTCCTCGGGGGCGGCGGTGTCGCGGTAGAAGTCGAGCCCGGTCTCGCCGATCGCCCGCACCTTCTCGTGGGCGCCGAACCGGCGGATTTCCTCCGCGGCGGACTCGTCGAAGCCGGTCGCGTCGTTGGGATGGCGCCCGACCGAGGCGAAGACCGCCTCGTGCCGCTCTGCGCTCGCCACCGCCACCGGGTTCGACTCGGCCCCCATCCCGATCGTCAGCATCCGGTTGACCCCCGCCTCAAGCGCGGCGGCGACCAGCTCGTCCTCGCCGCCGTCGCAGAGAAAGAGGTGCGTGTGGGAGTCGATCATCGGGACCGTCAGCCTATCCTCGTGCCATGGCCCGCCTTTGCCTCTCGCTGGTCGCGGCGCTCCTCTCCGTCACGGCCGGGCCGGCCGCCGCGGCGCCTCCGCAGCCGTCCCGCACTTTCCTGATCGTGCTGGAGAACCGGGAGTTCGACGCGGTGATCGGCAACCCCGAAGCGCCGTACCTCAACCACCTGGCCCAGCGCGGCGCCCTGGCCACCAGCTATTTCGGCGTCACCCATCCCTCGCTGCCGAACTACCTCGCCCTCCTCGGCGGCGACACCTTCGGGATCGCCGAGAACTGCACCGAGTGCGTCGTCTCCGGGCCGAACCTGGCGACCCAGCTCTCACGCGCCGGCATCGCCTGGCGCGCCTACATGGGTGGCCTGCCCCACCCCTGCTTCACCGGCGCCGCATACGGCGACTACGCGAAACGACACGACCCCTTCGTCTACTTCCCCTTGATCACCGCGGTACCGGCCCGCTGCAAGCAAATCGTCCCGGAAGCGCTCCTGCGCAGCGATCTCCGGCACCACCGCCTGCCCGATCTCGGCTGGCTCACGCCCGACCTCTGCGACGACGCCCACGACTGCTCGCTTGCCGCCGCCGACGAACACCTGCGGACCGTGGTCCCGCAGATCCGCCGCCAGCTCGGAGCGCACGGCCTGCTGATCCTGACCTTCGACGAGGGGACCAGCAACGTCGGCTGCTGCGGCGCGCCCGGCGGCGGCCGGGTGGCGACGATCCTCGTCGGGCCGCACGTGCCCGCGGGGACGACGCTCGCCGCACCGGCGAACCATTACTCGCTGCTGGCCAGCCTCGAGGACCGCTTCGGCCTTGGCCGGCTGCGTCGCGCGGCGCTCGCGAAGCCGTTGGCGCCGGCCCTGTTCAAGCCCACGGAATAGGCTCGGGACTCGATGCCGGATCCCGCCGACTACTACCGCGAGATCTACCTCCGCGGCCTGGGCGGGGAGACGCCGGCGATCCCGGTCGCCGTCGCCGAGCTGGAGCAGCAGGCGCGGGCGGCGATGGACCCCAAAGCCGCCAACTACGTCTGGGCCGGAGCGGGGACCGAGGACACGATCGACGCCAACGCCGAGGCCTTCCGGCGGCGCCGGATCGTGCCGCGGATGCTGCGCGACGTCGCCGAGCGCGACCTCTCCACCACGGTGCTGGGGACGGCGATGCCGGCGCCGTTGATGCTCGCGCCGATCGGGGTCCAGAAGGTCGTCCACGACGAGGGCGAGCTGGCGACCGCCCGCGCCGCCGCCGCGGTCGGGGTGCCGATGATCGCCTCCACCGCCAGCCACTTCTCGCTGGAGGAGATCGCCGCGGCCGGCGGCGAGGCGCCGCGCTGGTTCCAGCTCTACTGGCCGAACGACCCGAAGCTGGCCCGGAGCATGGTCGAGCGCGCCGAGCGGGCCGGGTACGAGGCGATCGTCCTCACCGTCGACACCTTCATCCCCGGCTGGAAGCCGCGCGACCTGCAGCAGGCCTGGCTGCCGTTCCTCAACTGAATGGGCGTCGCCAACTACTTCCAGGACCCGGTCTTCCGCGCCGCGCTGGAGCAGACGCCGGAGGAGGACGCCGGCGCCGCGACCGGCCACTTCCTCGGCGTCCAGGCCAACCCCGCGCTGAACTGGGAGGACCTTGCCCAGCTGCGGGAGATGACTTCGCTACCGATCGTCGTCAAGGGGATCCAGCACCCCGACGACGCCCGCGAGGCGGTGCGCCGCGGCATCGACGGGATCGTCGTCTCCAATCACGGTGGCCGCCAGGTCGACGGCGCGATCGCCTCCCTCGACGCCCTGCCGGCGATCGCCGCCGCGGCCGGCAGCGACCTCGCGATCCTCTTCGACAGCGGCATCCGGGGCGGAGCCGACGCGCTGAAGGCGCTCGCGCTCGGCGCCGACGCCGTCTGCCTCGGCCGCCCCTACATCTGGGGCCTGGCGCTCGACGGCCAGGCCGGCGTCGAAACCGTGCTGAAGATGGTCCTCGCCGAGCTCGACCTGACGATGGCGCTCTGCGGCTTGACGCGCCCAGATCAGCTTGGACCGGAGTCGCTGTCCGACTCCGGGCACTCGCCGGGCGGCCGCGGCCACGTCTGACCCACCTGAATCACCCAGCTGACCGTGAACAGGACGGTCAGAACGACCGCTGCGAGCCAGCTGGCGATGAGGCGGCAGTTGCCGTCGAGTTGATCGGCCGAGAAGATCAAGCCGCCGATCGCGGGTCCGACGAACACCAGCGTGACGGCGGTGATGAAAATCAAAAATCGGAACTTCCCGCCGGCGGTGTCCTTCTGTTCGGCGTAGTGCTGCTCCCAGTTGGGCTCTCCCCGCCAGTGACAGCGAATGAACTCCCCGATCTCGCCGATGTTGCGTGCGTGGTCGAGCCAAAGCAGCCCGAAGATCGGCGCGACGGCCGCCAGCACCACAAGCAGGACGGAGTCCGCCTTGCCGGTGACGACGAGGCCCCCGATCGTGCCGGTGGTGGTGACGGTGGCCGCAACCAGAGCCTGCTGCGCATTCGAACGACGGGCAATCTCGGCCCAGAGCACCTCGAACTGCCGAATCGCCACCTCCCCGTCGCTCACCGGAGAACATCGTGACAACTCGCCGTGACGCTGCCTCTGCCCGCCGCGATCCTCAGAGGTCGCGGCGCGAGAAGACGAAGGCCGCGAGCGCGAGGACGCCGCCGAGGTAGGCGAACGACCAGGCGATCATCTCCGGCCCAGCCGCCTCCGAGCCGCCGAACGGTCCGAGCTGCAGGACGACGCCGGTCAGCCCGGAGGTGCCGGAGATCAGCGCGTGCAGGCCGGCCGAGTAGAGCCCCTCGAACGGCAGCGCCCAGCTGGCGACGCGGCCGATCTGGTGCAGCGAGTCGGAGTCGATCGCGTTGCCGATCTGGGCCAGCAGCCCGGCGATCAGGCCGGCGCCGAAGACCATGAAGACGACGATCCCCTGCGCCGTCACCGAGAGCAGCGTCGAGGCCAGGAGCGAGAGCGCGGCGATGATCGCCACCCCCAGGGCCAGCGCCAGCGCCGGTCCGAGCAGGTGGTCGGGGGACCAGCTCCCGGTCGCCTCGGTGATCGCGTAGGCGGCGAAGTAGACGACCACGACGTAGGCGGCCGAGATCGCCGCGGCGCCGCCGAAGCGGGCGAGCAGCATCGTCGTGCGGCCGATCGGGCGGACGACGATCGGCTGCAGCAGGCCCGACTCGGCGTCGCCACGGACCACGCCGAGGGTGAGGAAGACCGCCAGGACCGCGCCGAGGAAGAGCGTCGCGAACATCGCCATGCCGAAGATCGTCGCCCCGGTGAAAGCGTGGGCGTCGAGGATCTTCGGTTCGCCGGCGGCGAATTCGTCGACGTCCCTGAAGGCGAAATGGGCGCCGAGCCCGTAGAGCACAAGGAAGCCGGCGGTCAGCACCAGCACCGCGAGGAAGACGCGCCTGCGGACGCCCTCGCGGATCGAGAGGCCGACCACCGCCGCGGCCGAGCGCAGCTGCCCGCCGCTCACCCGGTCTGCCCGCCGACCGCGGCGAGGTAGACGTCTTCGAGCGAGCTGTGGCGGACCTCGACCCGGTAGACCCGCTCGCCGGCGGCGACCAGGTCGGCGACGAGGCCCGGCGCGTCGTCGCGGCCGGCGCCCTCGAAGGTCCGCACCCCCGAGCCGGTCTCGATCTCGACCGCCCCCGGCCCGGCCAGCTCCGCCGGGGTGCCGGCCTTGACCAGCCGCCCGCGGGCGATGATCGCGACGTGGTCGCAGATCAGCTCGACCTCGCTCAGCAGGTGGGAGTTGAGCAGCACCGCGACCTCGCGCCCGCGCAGCTCCTCCAGCAGCTCACGGACGATCCGCCGCCCGACCGGGTCCAGGGCGCTGGTCGGCTCGTCGAGCAGGAGCAGGCGCGGCGAGCCGATCAGCGCCTGGGCGACGCCGAGCCGCTGCTGCATCCCCTTCGACATCGCCTCGATCCGCTTGCCGGCGGCGGCGCCGAGGTCGACCAGCTCCAGCAGCTCGCGCCGCTCCGCCCCGCCGCCCTCGGAGCCGACCAGGCGCTGGTGGAAGCGCAGCAGCTCCTCGGCGGTGCACCAGCCCGGAAAGCGGAAGAGCTCGGCCAGGTAGCCGAGGGCGGCGCGCGCCGGCGGCGATCCTGCCGGCTGTCCCAGGACCTCGACCCGGCCGCCGCTGGGGCGGACCAGCCCGCAGGCGATCTTGGTCAGCGTCGACTTGCCGGCGCCGTTGGGGCCGAGCAGGCCGACCAGCTGCCCCGCCTGCACCTCGAGGTCGATGCCGGCGAGCGCCTCCTGGCTTCCGTAGCGTTTGCTCAGCTGATGGACCGCGAGGACCGGCGCCGCCATCAGGCGGGCGGCTCGATCTTCGGGAAGAGCGGCGGCACCCGTTCGACCTGCTGGCCGCCGGGGCGCGAGCCGAGCTCGGCCAGGGCGCGGCCGTCTTCGCGGAGCGCGGCGAGCAGCGTCTCGCTCGTCGCCGGCAGGTAGGGGACCAGCAGCAGCGTCGTCACCCGCAGGCCCTCGACCAGGTTGTAGAGGACTTCGTCGAGGCGCTCGGGGTCGGCCTCATCCTTGGCCAGGACCCACGGCTGCGATTCCTCGACGTAGCGGTTGAGGCGCCGGACCAGGGCCCAGACGAGGTCGAGCGCCTGGGTCAGCTCGGCCCGGTCGAGCAGCTCGCTGAAGCGCGCGACCGCGCCCTCGAAATCCTCGGCGAGCGGCGCGTCGACCTTGGCCGCCGGCACGGTGCCGTCGCGGTAGCGCTCGACCATCGCCAGCACCCGGCTCGCGAGGTTGCCGTAATCGTTGGCGAGCTCGGTCTCGTAGCGCTGCTCGAAGCCGGCGGTCGAGATCGCGCCGTCCTGGCCGAAGCTGACCTCGCGGAAGAGGTAGAAGCGCAGCGCGTCGGCGCCGAAGCGCTCGATCACCGCGAAGGGGTCGAGGACGTTGCCGAGGCTCTTCGACATCTTTTTCTCGCCCATCAGCAGGTAGCCGTGGATCACCATCCGCCGCGGCGGCTCGATCTCGGCGGCGAGGCAGAGCGCCGGCCAGATCACCGCGTGGAACTTGAGGATGTCCTTGGCCATCACGTGCAGGTCGGCGGGCCAGTAACGGTCGGTCAGGTCCTCGCCCTCGCGGGCGAACCGCAGGGCGGTGACGTAGTTGAGGAGAGCGTCGAACCAGACGTACATCCGCTGCTCGGGGTCCCACGGCAGCGGCAGGCCCCATTTCAGGTCGGGGCGCGAGAGTGAGACGTCATCGAGGCCGCCCTTGACGAAGGAGAGCGCCTCGTTGCGGCGGAAGTCCGGGACGACGAAGTCCGGCCGCTCCTCATATAGGCCTTCCAACTGCCCCTGGAAGGCGGAGAGCTTGAAGAACCAGTTCTCCTCCCGTTCCTTCTGCAGCGGGATCTCATGAATGGGACAGGTATTCCCCGGCCCCAGCTCCCGCTCGGTTTTGAAGTCGGCGCAGCGGGGGCAGTACCAGCCTTCGTAGACCCCCTTGGTCACCCAGCCGTTGTCGTAGACCCGCTGCATGATCTCGGCGACCCGCTCGGTGTGCCGCGGGTCCGACGTGCGGATGAAGAAGTCGTTGGTCGCCTCGATCGTCGGCATCAGCCCTTCGAACTTGGCCGAGTTGGCGTCGGCCAGCTCCTGCGGAGTCACCCCCGCCTTCTTCGCCGCGTTCTCGACCGGCTCCCCATGCTCGTCGGTGCCGGTGAGGAAGAAGACGTCATCACCTCGCTGCCGGTGGTGGCGGGCGAGGATGTCCGCAGCCATAGTCGAATAAGCGTGCCCCAGGTGAGGCTCCGCGTTGACGTAGTAGATCGGCGTGGTGACGTAGAAGTGGGCAGAACTCATTGGAGGCCCACGCTAACTGAACCGCTTCTTAGGACCGAAGGCCGGTCCGTCGCCGGTCAGTGTCGGCTACTTCGAGCCGATCTTCAAAGCAGCATCGGCTTCAGCCAACGCGCGCTCGGTTCTCCGACGTGCCTCGTCGTATTGGTTCCGAAGCTGATCCATGGCCTCGTGAAGCTGGGCGATCGGGTTGTCGGCGCTGGAAGTCATCTGAGAAGAAGAATGGGAATGAGCAGTTTTCATAGTCATTTTCGAGCTTACGGTTGAGGTCGGCGGCAGTCGAATGCGCCAACATAATTCCTTGTCCTTCTGAACCGATGTCGCATAGAAGCGCGATCGTGGGTTCTCAAAGCCTTCGAATCACGAATTATAAGGCCGAACGTCAATTCCTTCCCATCTCTCTTTTCAGCTCGTCCATTTCGGATTTGAGCTGCTCGAAGGTTTTCTCAACCGCGCCGCTGACCTGCTCTAACCCGGCTCGAAGTGCCTCGACCTGCTCGTCCTGACCCCGGATCGCATTTTGCTGGGCAATGTTGGCTATCTCTTGAGCCCTGAGGCCGTTGACCCCGATCTCGCTGAACCCACGGTTATGGAGGGCTAGAACAAACGTCATAACCACGAGATACAGCCCGAGGAAACAGGCGGCGCCTACCTCGATTCGGTAGACGGAGGGGGACTTAAGAGCAAAGTTGGGCGGATGGGCCGGCACCTCCACCTTCCACGCCACATAGACGGCGCCGCTGGCCACAAGCAGGACGAGAATGGAGAACCCCCATCGTTTCACCCAGACCCAGAAGCCCCCCTCGCCGACAGGCTCAGTCTCTTTGGTCGGCTCCTGGAGAGCCGGCTGTTTGAGTGCGCTGGTCATGCGGTGTCTGAAGACAAGCCTTTGGGGAGACGACTCTCTCCCCTTGCCACGAAGAACTTCCCGGTAGTAGCGAGCGAGCCCTATAGATACATTCTGATAGCTATCGAGAAACACCCACAGCTGGGGCTGCTACCGTCGCGCCTCGCGGCCGGTCAGCGCTTTGTAGAGGTCATTCGCCCGGGTCCCGGTGAGGGCGGCGACGACGCTTGCCGCCGCCCGCGGCCGCGCCCCGGACTGGACCAGGTGGCGGAGGGCGTCGACGGCGAAGCCGACGTCTTTGTCGTGCTCGGAGGAGGCGGCGGGGGCGATGACGAGGACGATCTCGCCTTTGACGTCGCTGCGGAAGCGGCGGGCAAGCTCGGCGAGGGTGCCGCGGGCGACCTCCTCGTGGACCTTGGTCAGCTCGCGGCAGACGGCCGCCTCCCGGTCGGGGGCGAGCGAGGCGAGGGCGGCGAGGGACTCGCCCACGCGGCGGGGGGACTCGAAGGCGATCACCGTCTCGGCCGAGCGCAGGACACGCTCCATCTCCCCCGCACGCCGCGGCATGAAGCCCTCGAAGCGCCATTTGTCGGTCGGCAGGCCGGAGGCGACCAGCGCGACCGGCACCACCGACGGCCCCGGCAGCACGACCACCTCCAGCGCCCGGTCGATGCAGCGGCGGATCAGCTTGAAGCCGGGGTCGGAGATCGCCGGCATCCCCGCATCGGAGACGAGGGCGACGATCTCGCCGCGTTCGATCCGCTGCGAGAGCTCCACCGCGCGGGCGCTTTCGTTGCCCTCGTGGAAGGAGACCAGCCGCGGCGCCGGCCGGATCCGCAGCTTGTCCAGCAGGCCGCCGGTGCGGCGGGTGTCCTCGCAGGCGATGAAGTCGGCGCTGACCAGCGCCTCGCGCACCCGCGGGGTGAGGTCGTCGAGGTTGCCGATCGGCGTTGGGCAGACGTAGAGGCAGCCCGGCATCAGGCGCTCACCGCGGCGAGCTCGCTGCGGGCCATCGCGGCGGCGCCGATCATCCCCGCGTCGTTGCCGAGGGTCGCCTCCAGGATCGGCGTCTTGTTCATCGGGTTCAACGCCCGTTCGCGCACCTCGCGCCGGGCCGGCTCCAGCAGCAGGTCGCCGGCGGCGATCACCCCGCCGCCGACGACGATCGCGTTCGGCTGGAAGATGTTGGCGAGGCTGGCGCAGGCGACCCCGAGCCGGCCGCCGATCAGGTCGAAGACGCCGATCGCGACTTCGTCGCCGGCCAGGGCGGCCTCGGTCACGGCGTGGCCGTCGACCTCCTTGCCTTCGGCCAGCATCTTGCCTAGCGCCGAGCCGGGCGTGCTTTCGGCCACCGCCCGGCCCTCCCGCCCCAGCGCCGTGCCGGAGGCGAGGGACTCGACGCAGCCGTGGTTGGGGCAGTTGCCCTGGCAGGGCGGGCCGTCGGCCTGGATCACGACGTGGCCGAGCTCGGCGCCGGCGCCGGTCGAGCCGCGGTAGATCTCGCCATTGAGGACGAGGCCGCCGCCGATCCCGGTTCCCACGGTCAGCATCACCATGTGCGGCTTCCCCTGCGCGGCGCCGTAGAGGTACTCGGCGTAGGCGGCGACGTTGCCGTCGTTGTCGACGAAGACCGGGAGCCCGACCCGCTCGCTGACGATGTCGCGGATCGGCAGGTCGGAGAGCGGCAGGTTGACGGCGGAGACGGCGATCCCCTTGTCGTGGTCGATCGTCGCCGGGATGCCGAGCCCGACCGCGACCACGTCGGGCCGCGCGTCCCGCGCCTCGGTCACCTCGCGGATCAGCAGCTCGACCAGCTCGTCCTCGGTCTGGCCGGTCGAGGCCTCGCGCTGCTCGTAGAGGGGTTTGGTGCCGGCCTCGGAAAGAACCCCGATGAGCATCTTCGTGCCCCCGAGATCGACCCCGATCGTCTCGCCACCGCTCACGGGCGGCAGGAGGCTGGGGGGCGAATGACCGAGTACATCGCCATGATTTCTAGCCTTTCATGAGCCCCGACGGCGACCAGCGGCCCCCCGAGCCGCCCGAATACAACGTCTACCGTTCGCGGCGGGGGCTGTTTTCGCGCTTGAAAGGGGCCGATCTGTCGTCCCTGCGCGACCGTGCAAGGTTGCCTTCACGCAAGCGCCGCAGCGAGAAGGAGCCGCGCCGGCCGGGGTCGCCGCGGGCGCCGTTCAACGTCCGCCGCGTCCTCAAATGGGTCGGCATCGCCGCCCTCGCCTGGATCCTGATCAGCCTCGTCGCCTTCGGGATCTCGGCCCAGCTGCAGTCCTTCAAGCTCTCCGGCGAAGCGCGGGACGCCCTGCACGGCAACCCGTTCCTGCTCTTCAAGCCGCAGACGATCCTCGTCCTCGGCACCGACGCGCGGCCCCCCGGCAGCAGCGACGACGACACCTCCGAGGAGTGCTTCGAACAGCAGTCGAAGGGAGAGAAGCCGCACTCCCCCTGCTACGAAGGCGAATTCCGCGCCGACACCCTGATGCTGGTCCGCGCCGGCGGCGGCACCTTCCGCAAACTCTCGATCCCCCGCGACGCCTACGCCGAGATTCCCGGCAACGCGCCGACCAAGATCAACGCCGCCTTCGCCTACGGCGGCGCGGCGCTGCAGATCAAGACGATCGAACAGTTCCTCGGGATCGAGATCGACCACGTCGCGATCGTCGACTTCACCGGCTTCGAAGACCTGATCGACGCGGTCGGCGGGGTGAAGGTGAACGTCCCGCACAAGCTCTGCGCCGACATCGCCGGCGGCGCCGGCGGTGGCCAGGGCGGCTACACCCTGCGGCTCGGCAAGGGCGAGAACACCCTCGACGGCGAACAGGCGCTGATCTACTCGCGCATCCGCGAGCCCAGCGAATGCCCCGGTCCGGGCAAGAGCGCCTACACGCTCGGCTACAGCGATCTCGACCGCGAGAAGGCCCAGCAGGCCGTGATCTCGGGCATCAAGGACCGCCTCACCGACCCCCTGCGGCTCCCCTACAACTTCGTCAAGGGGCCGATCATCGGCTGGGACGCGCCGAAGGCGTTCGTCAGCGACATGGGCTTCTTCACCATGCCGCAACTGATCCTCGCAGCGGCGATCGGCGGCGAAAGCGCGGCCGACGTGCTCTGCGCGGGCGCCAACTCGGGCTGCACCACGGGTCCGGGCACCAGCATCGTCGTGCCTGAATCGGAGCGGCGGCGCGCCGTCAAGAAGCTGCTGGGCTAGCCGGCTTCGAGTCGCTGGGCTTCGAGTCCGAGGAGGAGTCCGAGGACTTCGAGTCGGAGGAGCCCTCCGAGGAGGAGCCGCCGTTGGCGCCGCTCTTCGTCTTGCCGTAGTCGGTGTTGTGGAAGCCCGAGCCCTTGAAGTGGATCGCCGGTGAGTGGAGGACGCGCACGGCGGGGGCGGCGCACTCCTG